>NZ_JBITHD010000019.1:0-181504 GCF_044457685.1 Nonomuraea sp. NPDC050536 | reverse complement strand
CGAGTCGAGCAGGCCGTCATCGTGCAACCCGCGGGCGAACTTGTGCGCGGCGGCCATCGGCCCGCCCGTGTGCGAGCTCGACGGGCCGATTCCGACCTTGAACAGGTCGAAGACCCCGATGCTCATGTCACGTACTCCGTCGCCGCGTCCAGCAGCCACTCCGCCAGGTAGGCGGCGAAGGACGAGCGCACCAGCACCAGGAAACCGTCCTCGCGCGGCACGAGTACGACCTGCGCCCGCGCCAGCATGGTCTGCGCGCACCGCCCCGGCCCGAACACGCGCGGATGCAGGTCGAGCGCGCAGCCGTGGGCGAGCAGGTCGCGCGCCCTGGGCCCGCCCACGAACAGGGTGGTGCGCTGCGCCGAGACGTCCACGATCGAGCCGTGCCGCTCGCCGAGCGCCTTGCGCAGCAACTCGGGACGGTACTCAGGCGGGGCGATCACCAGCCACTCGTCGGGCCCCAGCCACGCCACGGTGACATCGTCAGAGGTCACCGCGGTGTTCGGCTCGACCGGCAGCGGGACACCGAGATCCGCCCCGGCGTCCACCCGCACGTTGACGTGGGTGAGGAAGGGGATCTCCCGCAGCGTCAACACCCCGGCCTGCGAAGCCGCCTCGAAACGGCCGGCGAACGCCGAGGCCGGACTCCTGCGCTCAACCATCGCGACGGGCTCCTTCCGGGTCGTACAGGACGTGTGACGTGACGGTCACCGGCACCATGGCATCACCGACGGGCGCGTAGAGCCGCTCGCCGTACCGCGACTGCCCGCCCTTGAGCAGGGCCAGCGCGAAGGTGCGGCCGAGCGCCGCGCTGCGGTAGCTGGAGGTGACGTGGCCCAGCATGGGCACCGGCGGCTCGGGCAGCTCGGAGGAGGCGACCAGGTGGGTGCCCTCCGGCAGCAGGAAGCCGTGGTCGTCCGGCAGCAGCCCGACGAGCTGCTTGCGGTCGGGACGCGAGGTGTCGGCCCTGGCGTAGGACCGCTTGCCCACGAAGTCGGGCTTCTTCTTCGACACCACCCACGACATGCCCAGATCCTGCGGCGTGATGGTGCCGTCGGTGTCCTGGCCGACGATCGGGTAGCCCTTCTCGGCCCGCAGCACGTGCATGGTCTCCGTGCCGTACGGCGTGACCAGGCCGGTGTCCATGATCGCGGTCCACAGGCGGAGCCCGTCCCACGAGGTCACGTTGATCTCGTAGGCCAGCTCGCCGGAGAAGCTGATGCGGCACACCCGGGCCGGGATCCCGGCGACCTCGGCATCGCGCCAGGTCATGAACGGGAAGTCGGCGGTCGAGACCGCCAGCTCGGGCGCCAGCGACGCGAGCACCTCGCGCGAGCGCGGCCCGACCAGCGCGACCGTCGCCCACTGCTCGGTCACCGAGGTGAAGTGCACGCGCAGCGAGGGCCACTCGGTCTGCAGCCACTCCTCCATCCAGTCCAGCACCGTGGCGGCGTTGCCGGTCGTGGTGGTGACCAGGAAGTGGTCATCGGCCAGGCGGATGACGGTGCCGTCGTCGAAGACCATGCCGTCGGGCCTGCACATCACGCCGTACCTGATCGATCCGACGGCCAGCGAGCTCATCAGGTTGGTGTAGATCCTGTCGAGGAACTCGCCCGCGTCAGGTCCGATCACGTCGATCTTGCCGAGTGTGGAGGCGTCCATCGCCGCCACGCCCTCGCGGGCGGCCCGGCACTCGCGCAGCACGGCCGCCTCGATGTCCTCCAAGCCGTCCTCGCCCGCGCGCGGGTAGTACCACGGCCGCTTCCACTGCCCGACGTTCTCGAACAGCGCCCCGTGCTCGACGTGCCACTCGTGCAGCGCCGTCACCCTGACGGGGTCGTGCAGCTCCCCGCGGTCGCGCCCGGCCAGCGCCGCGAAGCTCACCGGCGTGTACGGCGCGCGGTAGGAGGTGATCCCGACCTCGCCCACCGGCACGCCCAGCGCGTGGGCCACCACGGCCGAGGTCAGCAGCCCGGAGGTCTTGCCCTGGTCGTGCGCGGTCCCCGCGGTGGTGTACCGCTTGACGTGCTCCACCGAGCGCAGCCCCGCGCCGGTGGCGCGCAGCACGTCGGCCGCCGTGACGTCCCGCTGCAGGTCCACGAAGTGCCCGCCGAGGTCGTCGGCCGGCACCAGCCAGTACGGCAGGCCGCCGGGCCCCGCGGGCACCGGCTCGCCGTCCCCGGCGCCGTCGGCCAGGCAGCCCTCAAGCGTGAACACACCCCTGGCGGCCCCGGCCACGCGGACGTTCTGCCGCGAGACCCCGGGCACCAGCGCGGCCAGGTCCTCGTCGTAGCGCAGGTTCCCGCCCGACTGGCTGAACAGGTGCACCACCGGGTTCCACCCGCCGGACACCAGCACCAGGTCGGCCTCGATCTCGGTCCCGCCGGCCAGGACGGAGGAGACCTCGCCCTCGCCCCTGGCGGCCTCGATCGTGTGCCCGGCCAGCACCTCGATGCCGCGCCGCCGGGCTTCGGGCATCAGCTCGGAGGAGGGGCGCACGTCCACGATCGCGGCCACCTCCAGGCCCGCGTCCGCCAGGTCGAAGGCGGCCCGGTAGGCGCTGTCGTTGGTGGTGAAGACCACGGCCCGGCGTCCGGGCAGCACGCCGTACCTGACGGCGTAGGTGCGCGCGGCGCCGGCCAGCATCACGCCGGGCAGGTCGTTGCCGGCGAAGGCGATCGGCCGCTCGTGCGCGCCCGTCGCCAGCACGACCCGGCCCGCCCGGATGCGCCAGATCCGCTCCCTGGCCACGTGCGCCGGGGCGGACGCGCCCAGGTGGTTGGTGCGGCGCTCGACGGCCATCAGGTAGTTGTCGTCGTAGTAGCCGAAGACCGTGGTACGGCGGAGCACCGTGACGTCCGGCAGACGCTCCAGGTCGGCCGCCACCGTCGCCGCCCACTCGTGGCCGCTGAGCCAGGAAGGGCTGTTCAGCACGTCCCCGGTGGCCAGCCGCTCGGTGGTGCCCAGCAGGCTGCCGCCCGGCTCGGGCTGCTCGTCGGCCAGGATCACCCGGGCGCCGTCCTTGGCCGCGGCCCTGGCGGCGGCCAGCCCGGCCGGGCCGGCGCCGACCACCAGCACGTCGCAGTGGGCGTGCACGGCGTCGTTACGGGTCAGGTCGGGCTCGGTGGCCAGGCGGCCCCGGCCGGGCAGGCTGCTCGCCACGAGCCCGTCGAACAGCTCGACCGTGGTGGCCGGCTGCATCGGATCGGGGAAGGGCTCCTCGATCTGGACGACCGCGTTGGGCTCCTCGCTGCCCGCGGCGAAGATGCCGCGCGGGCGGCCCAGCTTGACGCTGGTCGCGGCCTGCCGTACGCCGTTGGCCAGCAGCGCGGAGGCCAGGGTGTCGCCGGGGTGACCGGTCAGCTCGCGGCCGTCGAAGCGGAAGCGCAGCGTGACGCCGCGGTCGATCAGCCCGCCGGTGGACAGCCTCATCGGGCCTCCAGGATCTCGTTGGTGGCGGTGTCGCGGACCAGGTTGAACCAGCGGCGGCAGCCCGCCGAGTGGCTCCACCGCTCGGCGAAGGGCCCCTTGGGGTTGTCGCGGAAGAACAGGTAGCGCGCCCACTCCTCATCCGACAGCGCGGCCGGATCGGCCGGGTAGGCGACGTGGGCCTGCCCGCCGTAGTGGAACTCGGCCTCGTCGCGAGGGCCGCACCAGGGGCATGGGATCTGCATCATCTGCGGCTCCTCAGTGCGCCACCGCGGCGGCGCCGTGCTCGTCCACGAGCGCCCCGGTGGTGAATCGGTCAAGGGAGAAAGGGGCGTTGAGCGGGTGCGGCTCGTCGTTGGCCACCGTGTGCGCGAAGCACCAGCCGACGCCGGGCGTCGCCTTGAAGCCGCCGGTGCCCCAGCCACAGTTGAGATAGAGGTTCTCGACCGGGGTCAGGCCGACGATCGGCGAGGCGTCGGGCGAGACGTCCACCACGCCGCCCCAGGTGCGCAGCACGTGCGCGCGGGCGAAGATCGGGAACAGCTCCAGTGCGGCGGCCATCTGCCGCTCGATGATGTGGAAGGCACCACGCTGCCGGTAGGAGTTGGCCGCGTCGATGCCGGCGCCCATGACCAGCTCGCCCTTGTGTGCCTGGCTGACGTAGACGTGCACGGCGTTGGACATGACGACCGTCGGGTGCACGGGCTCGAGCAGCTCGGACACCAGTGCCTGGAGCGGGTGGCTCTGCAGCGGCAGGTCGATCCCGGCGGTCTTGGCCACGACCGAGCTGTGGCCTGCCGCGCAGAGCGCGACCCGGCCGGCCGCGATCGTGCCCTGGCTGGTCTCCACGCCCGTGACCCGGCCGTCGGTCACCTGCAGCCCGGTGACCTCGCAGTGCTCGATGAAGTCCACGCCGAGGGCGGCCGCGGCGCGCGCGTACCCCCAGGCGACGTGGTCGTGCTTGGCGATGCCCGCGCGGGGCTGGAAGGTGGCGCCGAGCACCGGGTAGCGCACGTCGGGCGAGATGTTGACGATCGGGCACACCTCGCGGACCTGCTCGGGGTCCAGCCACTCGGCGTCCACGCCGTTGAGCCGGTTGGCCTCGACGCGCCGCACGCTGTCGCGCACGTCCTGCAGGCTGTGCGCCAGGTTGAGCACGCCGCGCTGGCTGAACAGCACGTCGTAGTCGAGCTCCTCCTCCAGGCCCTCCCACAGCTTGAGCGCGTGCTCGTAGATGCCCGCGCTCTCGTCCCACAGGTAGTTGGAACGGATGATCGTGGTGTTGCGCGCCATGTTCCCGCCGGCCAGCCACCCCCGCTCCAGGACCGCGACGTTGGTGATGCCGTGGTTCTTGGCCAGGTAGTAGGCGGTGGCCAGGCCGTGCCCGCCGGCTCCGACGATCACCACGTCGTACGAGCGCTTGGGTTCGGCGGCGTTCCACAACCACTTCGGGTGCTCGGGCAGGCTCATCGTGCCTCTCCGTACAGCGGGTGCTTGCCGGCCAGGACCTCGACCCTGTCGCGCAGGAACGACAGGTCGGCGTCCGGCGTCAGCGCGGTGGCGATGATGTCGGAGACCTCCGCGAAGTCGGCCGCCTCGAAGCCGCGCGTGGCCAGCGCCGGGGTGCCGATCCGCAGGCCCGAGGTGACCATGGGCGGTCGCGGGTCGAACGGCACGGCGTTGCGGTTGACCGTGATCCCGGCCGTGTGCAGCCGGTCCTCGGCCTGCTTGCCGTCCAGCTCGGACTCGCGCAGGTCGACCAGGACCAGGTGCACGTCGGTGCCTCCGGTCAGCACCTTCACGCCCGCGGCCGCCGCGTCGGCCGCCAGCAGCCGGTCGGCCAGGATGCGCGCGCCCTCCAGGGTGCGGCGCTGCCGCTCCCTGAACTGCTCCTCGGCGGCGATCTTGAAGGAGACCGCCTTGGCCGCGATCACGTGCTCGAGCGGGCCGCCCTGCTGGCCAGGGAAGACCGAGGAGTTGATCTTCTTGGCGAGCTCCTCGGTGGACAGGATCACTCCGCCGCGCGGGCCGCCGAGCGTCTTGTGCGTGGTCGTGGTCGTGATGTGCGCGTGCGGCACGGGGGAGGGGTGCAGCCCGGCGGCCACCAGGCCGGCGAAGTGCGCCATGTCCACCATCAGGTAGGCGCCCACCTCGTCGGCGATCCGGCGGAAGGCCGCGAAGTCCAGGTGCCGCGGGTAGGCCGACCAGCCGGCGATGATGAGCCTGGGGCGGTGCTCACGGGCCAGGCGCTCGACCTCGTCCATGTCCACCAGGTTGTCGCTCTCGCGCACGTGGTAGGCGACCACGTTGTACAGGCGGCCGGAGAAGTTGATGCGCATCCCGTGCGTCAGGTGGCCGCCGTGGGCCAGGTCGAGGCCGAGGATGGTGTCGCCGGGCTCGAGCAGCGCCGCCATCGCCGCGGCGTTGGCCTGGGCGCCGGAGTGCGGCTGCACGTTGGCCGCTTCGGCGCCGAACAGCGCCTTGATCCGGTCGATGGCGATCTGCTCGATCACGTCGACGTGCTCGCAGCCGCCGTAGTAGCGACGGCCGGGGTACCCCTCGGCGTACTTGTTGGTGAGCACCGAGCCCTGGGCCGCCATCACGGCGGCGGGCGCGAAGTTCTCCGAGGCGATCATCTCCAGCGTCGAGCGCTGCCTGGTCAGCTCGGCGCCGATCAGGGCGTGGACCTCGGGGTCCACCACGTCCAGCGGGGTGTCGATCATGTGAGGTCCTTTCCTAACCGCGCAGCCGCGTCATCGCCGGGTCGAAGAGCGGCTCCTCCGCCACGACGGCCGGGACGCGCTGGTCGAAGTAGCCGATGTGCAGGGCCTGGCCCGGGCTCGAGAGCGAGGCGGGCAGCCAGGCGTAGGCGATGCCGCGGCCGATGGTGTAGCCGTAGGCGGCGCTGGTGACGTAGCCGACGACCCGGTCGCCGTCGTAGACCGGCTCCTTGCCCATGACCACGTCGTCGGTCAGCAGGCAGGTGAGCTTCCTGTTCACCGACTCCTTGCGCTCGAGCAGCGCTCGGCGGCCGATGAAGTCGCCCTTGTCCAGCTTGACGGCGAAGCCGAGGCCGGCCTCGTAGGGGTCGTGCTCGAAGGTCATGTCGACGCCGAAGGAGCGGTAACCCTTCTCCAGGCGCAGGCTGGTGAAGGCGCCACGGCCGCCGGCCAGCACGCCGTACTCCTGGCCCGCGGACCAGAGCGTGTCCCAGAGCTTGAGGCCCATGTCGGAGGTGGTGTAGATCTCCCAGCCGAGCTCGCCGACGTAGGACAGGCGCAGCACGTTGACGGGCACGTTGCCGATGTAGCCACGGGCGCCGCGGAAGTACTTCAGCGCGGTCAGGTCGATGCCGGTCAGCGGCTGGACCAGGTCGCGGGCCTTGGGGCCCCACACGCCCAGGCAGCAGGTGCCCGCGGTGATGTCGCGGATGAACACGTCGTCGGGACGGTGCCGCTCGAGCCAGTCCAGGTCCAGGTTGCCGTTGGCGCCGACCTGGAAGCGGTCGGGGCCGATCCGGGCCACGGTGACGTCGCTGCGGATGCCGCCGTCGGTGTCGAGCAGCAGGCAGTACGTCACCGAGCCGACCGACTTGTAGACGTCGCCGGTGGTGACCCGCTGCAGGAACGCCAGCGCGCCGGGGCCGCTGATCTCCAGCCGCTTGAGCGCGCTCATGTCGTACAGCGCGACCGTCTCGCGGGTCGCCTGTGCCTCGGCGCCGACGATCGGCGACCAGTACTGCGAGGCCCACGGGCCGGGCGTGTGGATGTCGCGCCCGTTCAGCAGCGGCGCGTTGGCGCCGTACCACTGCGGGCGCTCCCAGCCCGAGGCCTCCAGGAAGATGGCGCCCAGGTCCTGCTGGCGCGGGTGGAAGGGGCTCAGCCGCAGCGGGCGCGGGTGCTCCATCGGCTGCAGCGGGTGGAGGATGTCGTAGACCTCGACGTAGTTCTGGCAGCCGCGGTCGCGCACGTAGTCGGGCGCCAGCTGGTGCGGCTCGAACCGGTTGACGTCGCACTCGTGCAGGTCGAAGGAGGAGCAGTGGCCGTCGACCAGCCACTCGGCCATCGCCCGGCCGACGCCCGCGGAGTGGGTGACCCAGACCGCCTCGGCCACCCAGAAGCCCTCGACGTCCGGAGACTGGCCCATCAGCGGCTGGTGGTCGGTGGTGAAGGAGAACAGCCCGTTGATGCCGGACTCGATCTCCGCCTTCTGCGTGTCGGGCAGCAGCGCCTGGGTGTCGTCCCAGGCCTCGGCGAAGTCCTCGGGGGTGAAGGTGAGCACCGACGGCATCACCTCGGCCTCGTCGACCGACAGGATCTCGTCGGCGCTGATCGGCATCGGCCGGTGGCCGTAGTAGCCGATGCCGAGCGTGTCGTAGCGCTCGCGGTAGTACAGGTCGCCGTCCTGGTGGCGGAGGATCGGCCGGGTCGCCTCCTCGGTCTGGCCGGCCAGCCCCGGCACCTGCCCGGTCCAGGCGAGCTGGTGGGCCACCGGCGTGAGCGGCAGCTCCATGCCGACCATCCTGGCCACCCGTGGGCCCCAGATCCCGGCGCAGCACACGACCACCTCGGCGGGGATGTCGCCGTGGTCGGTCACCACCGCGCGCACCCTGCCGTCCTGGGTCCTGATGTCGAGCACCTCGTGCCTGGGCAGCACCCGCACGCCGCGCTCCTGGGCCCTGGCCAGCTGGGCGTCGACCGCCTTGACCGCCTTGGCCAGCCCGTCCGTCGGGACGTACAGCCCGCCGAGCACCTTGGCCTCGTCCAGCAGCGAGTGCTTGGCGACGCACTCCTCCGGCGTGAGCAGGTGGGCCTCGAGGCCCCACGCGACCGCCCAGCCGTGCCTGCGGTGGATCTCGGCCAGCCGCTGCGGGCTGGTGGCCACCTCGAGCCCGCCGACCTGCAGGAAGCTGTCGAGTTCGACGAACTTCTCCGCGGTGTAGCGGGCCATCTCGGTCATCGTCTTCGACCCGTTGACCTGGAACACCAGGCCAGGAGCGTGCGATGAGGAACCGCCGGTGGCGGGCACGTCTCCTTGGTCGACGACAGTTACGTCAGTCCAGCCTCGGGCGGACAGCTCGTCGGCCAAGGCCGCGCCGACCACGCCCGCGCCGATGATGACCACGCTGGGGCCCGTCATAGCCACCTCCGTTGTTGCGACATGTGCAACCAAACGCGCTTACCGCAACAAGCGTCGCCCGCCGCATTCCGGGTGTCAAGGGGTGTTCTGTCTTATTCCGTACGGCTTGCGCAGGATTTATCCGGCGTACGGCTTTCATGGGATGTTTCCGTGGCTGAGCACACGTGCGCCCGGCCCGATCGCGGCAGGACGATCGGGCCGGGCGCGGCGCAGGGCAGGTCAGCTCGAGGGGAGCCAGGCCTTGACCTTGTCGGGGTTGGCGGCGACCCACTTGGCGGCCGCCTCGTCAGCAGTCATCTTGTCCTCGGAGATGTACTTGGCCACCAGGTTCTGGTCGTCGTTGGTCCAGGTGAAGTTCTTGACCAGCGTGTAGGCAGGGCTACCCGAGTCGGCGAACTTCTTGCTCACGATCTTGTCCAGCTCGTACGGCGGGTAGTCGCAGGCCACCTTGGCCGCGTCCGCGTCGCACCCCTTGGTGTACGCAGGCAGGTTGACCTTGACCAGCTTCACCTCGGACATGAACCACTGCGGCTCGTAGAAGTAGCCGATGATCGGCGTCTGTTGCTTCTCCGACTGCCGGAAGGCCTGGATGAGCGCGGTCTCGCTGCCCGCGTAGACGACCTTGTAGTTCAGATTGAGGTTCTTGACCAGTGCCGCGTCGTTGGTGACGAAGGACGGGTCGCCGTCGAGCAGCTGGCCCTTGCCTTCGGACTCGGAGGTCTTGAACAGCGAGGCGTACTTGTTGAGGTTCTTCCAATCGGTGATGTCGGGGTACTTCTTGGCCATCCACGGGGCCACGTACCAGCCGATGACGCCCTTGTTGCCGGTCGCACCCGCCGAGACGGCCACCTTCTGGTCGTCGATGTACTTCTTCTTCAGGTCGTCGTGTGCCCAGTTCTCCACGACCGCGTCGACCTCTCCGGTCGCGAAGCCCTGCCAGGACACCTCCTCCTTCAGGTCCTTCTTCACCACCTTGCAGCCGAGGTTCTTCTGCGCGACCTGCGCGATCACCGCGGCGTTGGCCTCGTAGCCCACCCACGGGTTGACCGCGAGGTTGAACGTGCCGCACGCCTTGCCGCCTCCCGCGGCCGGCTGCTGGCTTTCGCCGACCTTCGCTCCGCTGCACGCGCTGAGCAGGAGGCCGCCGCCGGTCACGAGCGCGAGCGCCCTGATCCTGCCGCTTCTCGAAAACGCCACCTGGTCCTCCTGAGTTTCCTGTCGATTACTTGTGCCGAAGCCCTCCGTGGGCGGCGGCGTCAGCCCGCTGCGTAGCGGCGCGCATGACACGGTCGAGCACGATGCCGAGCACGACGATCGCGATCCCGGCGGCCAGCCCCTTCCCTCGGAGCTCGTGCTGGGAGAACCCGGCCACCACGTCGTAGCCGAGCGCCCCCGCGCCCACCAGGCCGCCCACGACGACCATCGAGAGCACGTAAATGAGTCCCTGGCTCGCGGCCAGCGTCACGCCGCTGCGCGCCATCGGCAGCTGCACCTTGGAGATCAGCTGCCAGGTGCCCGCCCCGGCCGAGGTCGCCGCCTCCACCGTGGTGGGCGAGACCCGCCTGATGCCCTCGGCCACCAGCTTGATCGCCACCGGCGCGGCGAAGACCACGGCGGCGATGATCGCGGTGAACCGCGTCGGGCCGAACAGTCCGAGGATGGGCACGAGGTACACGAAGGCGGGCATGGTCTGCCCCGCGTCGAGCACGGGACGCAGCATGGTGTCGGCCCGGTCACTTCGGCCCATCCACACGCCGAGGATCACCCCGAGCACCATCACCAGGATGGTCGCGACCAGCGTGGAGGCCAGCGTCACCATGCTGTCCTGCCAGAGTCCGAGCAGCAGCACCACCAGCAGCCCGAGGGCGGTGACCAGCGCGGCGCGCGCGCTGCTCACCAGCAGGGCCACGGCGACGATCACCAGGCAGACCAGCCACCAGGGCGAGCCGGTCAGCAGAGTCTCGAACGGGTTGAGCAGCCCGTTGGTGAGCGCGTTCTTGAGCGCGTTGGTGTAGGTCACCAGGCTGTCCTGCACCCAGGTGCTGGCGGTGTCCGCGGCGCTGCGCACGTAGGAGCCGATGTTGGCCTCGATGGGGAAGTCCGCGGCCCAGACGTAGGTGTAGGACAGGTACGCCAGCACGGCCGCGAGCCCGAGCACGCCCGTCACCTCGATGCGGCGCCCCCGCGTGGAACGCGTCCGGCCCGCGCGGCGCTCGGCCTCCACCCGGCGGCTGGCGGCCGAGGTCACCCGGTCGAGCACCACGGCCATGATCACGATCGCCAGGCCGGCGGCGAAGGCGGTACCGACGTCCAGCGTCTGCAGCGCCTTGAGCACGGTCTTGCCCAGGCCGGGCGCGTCGATCAGCGCCGCGATGGTGGCCATGGACAGCGCGGCCATGATGGTCTGGTTGACCCCCACGATGATCGTCTGCTTGGCCATCGGCAGCTGCACGTGCCTGAGCGCCTGCGCGGGCGTGGCACCGAGCGAGGTGCCCGCCTCCATCGTCTCCGACGAGACCTGCCGGATGCCGTGCGAGGTGATGCGGATGGCCGGCGGGACGGCGTAGATCATCGTGGCCACGGTCGCGCTGGCGGGGCCGATGAGGAAGAACAGCGTCAGCGGCGCCAGGTAGACGAATGTCGGCATCGTCTGCATGAAGTCCAGCACCGGAGTGACCAGCCGCAGGAAGCGGTCGCTCAGCCCCGCCCAGATCCCGAGCGGGATGCCCACGGCCAGCGACAGCGCGACCGACGTCAGCGTGAGAGCGAGCGTGTCCATGCTCTCCTGCCACAGGCCGAGCAGCCCGAAGGACAGGAAGCCGGCAGCCGTCAGCAGCGCCACCTTCTTGTTGCCGTACAGGAAGGCGACGGCAGTGGCGATCGCCACCACGCCGAGCCAGCCCAGCACCGGCAGGGGACGGCCGAAGGACGGCTGGCTGATCAGCGCCTGGACGAAGGTCACCGCGTCGTTCAGGAACAGCCGGATGTAGTTGATGAAGTAGAGGAAGAACGGGTTGCTGTCGCGGCTGTCGTCGATGACGTCCATGACCTGGTTGAGGTCGCGGTGCAGCGGGGTCAGCTCGGCGCCGCCCAGCTGCTGGGTGTCGCGCCCGCCCAGCACCGCCCAGCCCACCACCCAGACCGTGATGACCAGGGCCAGCAACAGTCTTCGGTCGGGCAGCTTCTGCAGCTTGGCGGTGACCGCCGTGACGGCTGCCATCAGTCCTGCCCTCCGGCGATCACTTCGAGGATCTCCGCGCTGGTGACCACGCCGAGCAGCTCGCCGTCCCTGACCACGCGCACCGGACGGTCCGCCGACAGCACGGCGTGCACGGCGTCGCGGATGACCACGTCGGGCCCGAGCTCGGGCCCGTCGAGCGGCTCGTCGACCTGCGGCGGGCGCATGATCCACGACAGCGTCAGCACGTGCGAGCGCGGCACGTCGCTGACGAAGTTGGCCACGTACTCGTCGGCGGGCGCGCCCACCACCTGGTCGGGCGTGCCGACCTGGACCAGCTCGCCGTCGCGCATGATGAGGATCCGGTCGCCCAGCTTGAGCGCCTCGCTCAGGTCGTGGGTGATGAAGATCATCGTCTTGCCCACCTCGTGGTGCAGGCGGATGACCTCGTTCTGCATCTCACGCCTGATCAGCGGGTCTAGGGCGGAGAACGGCTCGTCGAACAGCAGCACCTCGGGGTCGGCCGCGAGCGCGCGGGCCAGACCCACACGCTGCTGCATGCCGCCGGACAGCTGGTCGGGGTAGGAGTTCTCGAAGCCGGTCAGCCCGACCAGCCCGAGCACCTCGCGGGCCCGGGCGTAGCGCTCCTTCTTGCCTGCGCCCCGGATCTCCAGTCCGAAGGCCACGTTGTCCAGCACGCATCGGTGCGGCAGCAGGCCGAAGTGCTGGAAGACCATCGCCATCCGGTGCCTGCGCAGCTCGCGGAGCTTGCGGGCGTCGGCCGTGCGGATGTCCTCGCCGTCGAGCACGATCTCGCCCGTCGTGGGCTCGATCAGCCGGGTCAGGCAGCGCACCAGGGTGGACTTGCCCGAGCCCGACAGGCCCATGACGACGAACACCTCGCCCCGCCGTACCGAGAAGGAGACATCACGGACCGCGGCGACGCAGCCGGTCTGCTCCTTGAGCTCCTTGCGGCTGAGCGTGCTGCCGACCACGCTGTCGGCCTTGGGGCCGAACACCTTCCACAGCCCTCGGACGTCGAGGATGGGGGGTGCCTCGGTGTTCACTGGCGTGCTTTCGGTCAGTGACGGGACGGTCATGACCACCTCTTCGTCGTCGGAGCGATCAGTTCTCTGGGAACCACCGCTGTGGGCGCGGGCGGATGTTCTGCCAGACATGCTTGATCTCGCGGTACTCGTCCAGTCCGGTCGGGCCGAGCTCGCGGCCGTTGCCGGACTGTTTGAAACCACCCCACTCGGCCTGCGGCACGTAGGGGTGGTAGTCGTTGATCCACACCGTGCCGTGCCGCAGCCGGCCCGCGACCCGCTGCGCCTTGCCGGCGTCCTGGGTCCAGACCGCGCCGGCCAGGCCGTACTCGGTGTCGTTGGCGAGGCGGATCGCCTCGTCCTCGGTGGTGAAGCGCTCGACCGTCAGGACGGGGCCGAAGGACTCCTCGCGCACCACGCGCATGCCCTGCTTGCACTCGTCCAGGACGGTCGGCGGGTAGAAGTTTCCGGGCCCGTCGAGGCGGCGGCCGCCGCAGCGCAGCACGGCCCCCTCGGCCAGGCCCGCCGCCACGTACTCCTCGACCTTGGCCAGGTGCGCGGCGGAGATGAGCGGGCCTGTGTCGGCCTGCGGGTCGAAGGGGCCGCCCAGACGGATCCGCTCGGCCCGCCGTACGACCTCCTCGACGAACGCGTCGTGCAGGGAGTCCTCCACCAGCAGGCGCGCGCCGGCCGAGCAGACCTGGCCGGAGTGCAGGAAGACCGCGGTGAGCGCGAAGTCGACGGCCGTGTCGAAGTCGGCGTCGGCGAAGACGATGTTGGGGTTCTTGCCGCCCAGCTCCAGCGCCACCCGCTTCACGGTGGACGCGGCGGCGGCCATGACGCGCCGCCCGGTGGCCAGGCCGCCGGTGAAGGACACCATGTCCACGTCCGGGTGCTCGGCCAGCGGGGCGCCGACCTCGGGGCCGGTGCCGAGCACGAGGTTGGCCACCCCGTCCGGCAGGCCGGCCTCGGCCAGCGCGCGCATCAGCAGGATGGCGGTGCTGGGGGTCAGCTCGCTCGGCTTGAGCACGAAGGTGTTGCCCGCGGCGAGCGCCGGGGCGACCTTCCACGTGGTCTGGAGCAGGGGGTAGTTCCACGGCGTGATGAGGCCGCAGACGCCGATCGGCTCGTGGACGATGCGGCTGATCGCGTCGTCGCGGCCGGTGTCGACGACCCGGCCCGCGTCGGTCCCTGCGACGCCGGCGAAGTAGCGCAGGCTGGCCACGCAGTCGTCGATGTCGTACTCGCTCTCCACCAGGCGCTTGCCGGTGTCGCCCGACTCGGCGCGGGCGAAGGCCTGGCGGTCGCGCTCCAGCAGGTCGGCTACCTTGAATAGCAGGTCACCGCGTTCGCGGGCCGGCGTCGCGGGCCAGGGGCCGCTGTCGAAGGCGTGCCTGGCCGCGGCGATCGCCGCCTCGGTGTCCGCCGCGGTCCCTTCGGCCACGGTGGCCACGAGGCTTCCGTCGGCGGGCGAGTGGATGCGGCGCTGACCACCGGCGAGTGGTCTGGCCCACACGCCTCCGATATAGAGCTCGGTCATCGACACACCTTTGATCGTTGCGTATCGCGCAAGGCGCTGCTCAATGAGGAACAGGATTGACTCGTCTCGCAGCGTTCGTCAAGGGTTTGCTGGAATCACTAGACAAATACATACGTTGTGATGAGGTTTGACCTTCTTGCCCCTTGACGTGGTCGGCCTGTGCCCTCAGTCTGTTGCGTATAAATCTCATCTTTGCGTCATACGCAACACCGGGAGGGTGCGATGTCTCCACGTCCCGACCCTGGCCGTGAGTTCATCCTCACGGTGTCCTGCACCGACAAGCCGGGCATCGTGTACGCGGTCAGTAGCTTCCTCGTCCAGCACAGCGGGAACATGCTGCAGAGCCAGCAGTTCAACGACCGCAAGGGCGGCGGGTTCTTCATGCGCGTGCACTTCGCCGCGCAGGACGAGATCGAGCGGTTGCGCGAGGGTTTCACCTACGTCGCCGAGTCCTTCCAGATGAACTGGCAGCTGAAGGACGCGGCCACGCCCACCCGCACGCTGGTCATGGTGTCCAAGTTCGGCCACTGCATGAACGACCTGCTGTTCCGGCGCCAGGTGGGCGCGCTCAACATCGAGATCCCCGCGATCGTCTCCAACCATCCCGACCTCGAGGCTCTCGCGGTCTCGTACGGCGTGCCGTACCACCACGTGCCCGTCACGGCCGCCACCAAGGACGCGGCTGAGGCGAGGATCCTGGAGCTGGTCGAGGAGTACGACGCGGACCTTGTGGTCCTGGCGCGCTACATGCAGATCCTCTCCGACGACCTGTGCAAGCAGTTGGAGGGGAGGGCCATCAACATCCACCACTCCTTCCTGCCGGGCTTCAAGGGCGCCAAGCCGTACCACCAGGCGCACGAGCGTGGCGTGAAGCTCATCGGGGCGACCGCGCACTACGTCACGGCCGACCTCGACGAGGGGCCCATCATCGAGCAGGACGTGGCCAGGGTGGACCACGAGCTCGACCCCGAGGACCTGGTCGCGGTGGGCCGGGATGTGGAGGCGCAGGTGCTTGCCAGGGCCGTGAAGTGGCACAGCGAGCAGCGCGTCCTGCTCAACGGCAACCGCACCGTCGTCTTCCGCTGACCCCGAACCCCGAACCCCGAGAGATCGGGGTTCGGGGTTCACCCATGGGTCCAGGTTTGAAAGACCACAATCGACGTTGGGGATCAAACCCCGAAGAGATCGGTGTTTGGGACCAAACACCGATCTCTTGGTTTTGGGTTCGCGGCTTCGAGGGCGGCGGGGAGGTTTCCCCGCCGCCCTTCTGTCAGGCCCGGTGCCGGTAGAACTCGGTGGTCTGCGGCGGCAGCGGCGTGTTGCCCAGGATGAGGTCGGCCGCCTTCTCCGCCAGCATCATGACCGGCGCGTAGATGTTGCCGTTCGTCACGTACGGCATGGAAGAGGCGTCCACCACGCGCAGCCCGTCGACGCCGTGCACCCGCATGGTGTCCGGGTCGAGCACCGACATCTCGTCCACGCCCATCCTGGCCGTGCACGAGGGGTGCAGGGCGGTCTCGCCGTCCTCGGCCACCCAGTTCAGGATCTCCTCGTCGGTCTCGACGGAAGGCCCGGGCGACACCTCACCCGTACTGAACTCGGCCATCGCCGGCGAGTCGAGGATCTTGCGGGCCACCCGGATGGCCTCCACCCACTCGCGCTTGTCCTGCTCGGTGGACAGGTAGTTGAAGCGCAGCGCGGGATGCTGCCGCGGATCCGTGCTCTTGATCTTCACCGAGCCGCGGGCGTCGGAGTACATGGGTCCGACGTGCACCTGGTAGCCGTGCCCGCCCGCCGGCGCCGAGCCGTCGTACCGCACGGCCAGCGGCAGGAAGTGGAACATCAGGTTCGGGTAGTCGACCTCGTCGTTGCTGCGGACGAAGCCGCCCGCCTCGAAGTGGTTGGTGGCCCCAGGCCCGCTGCGCAGGAACAACCACTGCGCGCCGATCAGGGGGTGGCGCCACTTCTGCAGGTTCGGCTGCATCGTGACCGGCTTGCTGCAGCCGTGCTGGATGTAGACCTCGAGGTGGTCCTGCAGGTTCTCGCCCACGCCAGGCAGGTCGTGCACGACGTCGACGCCGAGCGCGCTCAGCTCGCCGGCGTTGCCGATCCCGGACAGCTGCAGCAGCTGCGGCGAGTTGATCGCGCCGCCGCACAGGATGACCTCGCCCGCCCGGACCCGGCCGCCGTCGAACTCCACGCCGACGGCCTTGGTCCCCTCGAAGAGGATCTTCGTCACCAGCGCGCGCGTCTTGACGGTCAGGTTGGGCCGCTTCATCGCCGGGTGCAGGTACGCCCTGGCGGCGCTGAGCCGGCGCCCGCGCCGGATGTTGCGGTCGAAGCGGGCGAAGCCCTCCTGCCGGTAACCGTTCACGTCGTCGGTCAGGGGATAGCCCGCCTGCTGCACCCCCTCGAAGAAGGCGTCGAACAGCGGCGTCCCGGCCGCCCCGCGCTCCAGCACCAGCGGCCCGCCGTGGCCCCGCCACGGGGTGTCGGGATCGGCCAGGCAGTTCTCCATCCGCTTGAAGTACGGCAGGCAGTGGGCGTAGTCCCAGTTCTTCATCCCGGGATCGGCCCCCCACCGCTCGTAGTCAAGCGGGTTGCCACGCTGGAAGATCATGCCGTTGATGCTGCTCGAGCCGCCGAGAACCTTGCCGCGAGCGTGATAGATCCGCCTGCCGTGCATGTGGGGCTCGGGCTCTGACTCGTACCGCCAGTCGTAGAAGCGGTTGCCGATCGGGAACGGCAGGGCCGCGGGCATGTGGATGAACACGTCCCACGGGTAGTCCGACCGGCCCGCCTCCAGGACGAGCACCCGCGTGGCAGGGTCCGCGGAGAGCCGGTTCGCCAGCGCGCTGCCGGCCGAGCCGCCTCCCACGATGACGAAGTCGTATTGATGTGACGTCATGGTGCCTCGTCTCGCTCGCGCGTTTCGCCAAATCGTAGCGCTATACGCATTGCGTTTCACTACTCGCAACAGGAGATCTTTTGAGTGTTATGTTCGCCCTCGTTCCCTCTAGCACTTACAGTTTCGCTATGGGCAACGATTCGGGCAGTGGGGGCGTGCAGTCCGTCGATCGGGCGATCAGCGTGCTGGAGATCCTCTCCCGGCGGGGCGAGGCAGGAGTCAGCGAGGTCGCCGCGGAGATCGACGTGCACAAGTCGACCGCGTTCCGGCTGCTCGGCGCGCTCGAGGCGCGCGGTCTGGTCGAGCAGGCTGAGGAGCGCGGCAAGTACCGGCTCGGCTTCGGCATCATCCGCCTGGCCGGCGGGGTCAACACGCAGCTCGACGTCACCCAGCGGGGGCGCCCTGTCTGCCAGCGTCTGGCGGAGGAGATCGGCGAGACGGTCAACATCGCCGTGCTCCGCTCCAGCTACGTGGTCAACCTGGACCAGGTGCGCGGCCCTTCGGCGGTCACCGCCTACAACTGGGTCGGCCAGATCACGCCGTTGCACGCCACCTCCAGTGGGAAGGTGCTGCTCGCCCATCTGGACGAGCGCCAGCGCGAGCGGGTGCTGTCCGACGGGCAGCTGGAGTCCTTCACGCCCCGCACCGTCACCGCCGTCGCCCAGCTGGAGCAGCAGCTGATCGTGATCAAGCGGAACGGATACGGCTACTGCCTCGAGGAGCTGGAAGAGGGGCTGAACGCCATGGCGGCGCCCGTCCGCTCCTACCACGGCGACGTCGTCGCCGCGGTGAGCGTCTCCGGCCCTGCCTACCGCTTCACCGCCGAGCGCATGCACGAGCTCGCTCCCGTCCTGATGGGCGGAGCCGACGAGATCAGCCGTCGACTCGGGTACGCGGGCTGAGCCGTACCACGACGCTCTTGGAGGTCGGGGTGTTGGAGGTCTCGGCCACCGAGTCGAGCGGTACCAGCACGTTGGTCTCCGGGAAGTAGGCGGCGCAGCAGCCGCGGGCGGTCGGATAGGCGATGACTCTGAAGCCCTCGGCGGTGCGCTCGCCGTCGGGCCACTCGCTGACCAGGTCGACCAGGTCGCCGTCGGCCAGATCGCGCTCCGCGAGGTCGTCGGGGTGGACGAAGACCACCCTGCGGCCGTTCTTGACGCCGCGGTAGCGGTCGTCGAGGCCATAGATGGTGGTGTTGTACTGGTCGTGGCTGCGCACGGTCTGCAGCAGCAGCCGCCCTGGCGGCACCCGCAGCACCTCCAGCCGGTTGACGGTGAAGTTGGCCCTGCCGGTGGCGGTGGGGAAGCGGCGCTCATCCCTGGGCGCGTTGGGCAGCGCGAAGCCGGCCTCGGCACGGTCGTTGAAGTCCTCGAAGCCGGGGATCACCCGCGCGATGCGGTCGCGGATCGTGGCGTAGTCCTGCTCGAACTCAGCCCACGGCTCCTCGCCGAACAGCTCGCGGCCCAGCCTGGCGACGATCGCCACCTCCGACAGCAGGTCCTGCGAGGCGGGCGCGAGCCTGCCGCGCGAGGCGTGCACCAGCCCCATCGAATCCTCGACGGTGACGAACCCGGCCGGGTCGCGCTCGGTGCGGCCCAGCGTGGGCAGGATGAGCGCCCGCTCGCCGCATACCGCGTGCGAGCGGTTGAGCTTGGTGGAGACCTGCACGGTCAGCCTGGTACGGCGCAGCGCCGCCTCGGTGACGTGGCTGTCGGGGGTGGCGCGGACGAAGTTGCCGCCCATGCCGACGAAGACCTTCGCCTCACCGTCGCGCATGGCCCGGATGGCCTCGACGGTGTCCAGCCCGTGGCGCCGGGGCGGCTCGAAGCCGAACTCCGCCGCCAGCGCGTCCAGGAAGGCCTGAGAGGGCTTCTCGTAGATGCCCATGGTCCGGTCGCCCTGGACGTTGGAGTGGCCGCGCACCGGGCACAGGCCCACGTTGCCGCGCAGCAGCTGGAAGTTGACCACCTCGCGGATGGTGGCCACGGAGTTGCGGTGCTGCGTGAGCCCCATGGCCCAGCACACGACGACGGACTTCGCGGTCCTGACGTCGTGCGCCGTCTCCTCCAGCTCCTGCCGGGTCAGGCCGGTCGCCTCCAGCACGTCCGCCCAGTCCAGGCCGGTCAGGTGCGCCTTCCAGTCATCGAAGCCGCTGGTGTGCTCGGCGATGAACGCCTTGTCGGCGGTGTCGAGCAGCAGCAGCGAAAGCGCCTGGAACAGCGCCATGTCGCCGTTGAGCCGGATCTGCAGGAACCGGTCGGCCAGCCCGGTGCCCTTCCCGAGCCCGGAGGGCTTCTGCGGGTTCTTGAACCGCAGCAGCCCGGCCTCGGGCAGCGGATTGACCGCGACGATCCGGGCGCCGCCGCGCTTGGCCTTCTCCAGGGCCGAGAGCATGCGCGGATGGTTGGTGCCCGGGTTCTGGCCCACCACGAAGATCAGGTCGGCCTGGTGCAGGTCGTCGAGCGACACGGTGCCCTTGCCGATGCCGACCGTCTCGGTGAGCGCGGCGCCGCTGGACTCGTGGCACATGTTGGAGCAGTCGGGCAGGTTGTTGGTGCCGAACCGGCGCACCAGCAGCTGGTAGGCGAAGGCCGCCTCGTTGGAGGTGCGGCCCGAGGTGTAGAACACCGCCTCGTCGGGGCTGTCCAGGGCGCGCAGCTCGGCGGCGATGATGCCGAACGCCTCCGCCCAGCCGATGGGCTCGTAGTGGTCGGCGCCCGCCGGCAGGTACATCGGCTCGGTCAGCCGGCCCTGCTGCCCCAGCCAGTAGTCGCTCATCCCGGCCAGCTCGCTCACCGGATGGGCGGCGAAGAACTCTCGGGTGACGCGCCGGGTGGTGGCCTCCTCGGCCACCGCCTTGGCGCCGTTCTCGCAGAACTCGGCCGGGCTGCGGTGCTCGCCCTCCGGCCAGGCGCAGCCCGGGCAGTCGAAGCCGTTCTTCTGGTTGACGCGCAGCAGCGTCAGCGCGGTACGGCCGGCCCCCATCTGCCGGTAGGCGATGCGCATCGCGTGGCCCACCGCGGGCAGGCCGCCCGCCCAGTCCTTGGGCGGGCCGACCCTCAGCCCCTCTTCGTCGTCGCCGCCGCTCACCCGACGCGGTCCTGGACCCACTCGTGGAAGGCGCCGATGTGGTGCTCGCTGGGCACCAGCACGCCGCCCTTGGCGTACGTGCGCGAGCCCATCTGCGGCTGGCACCGCTCGCACGCCTCGAAGTCCTGCTCGTTGACCCGGTGGAACAGCTCCACCGACTTGTCCAGGTCCTTGCCGCTCGCCACGACGTCGGGCAGGTAGAGCCAGTCGCACTCGACCACCGTGCGGTCCACCGCCAGCGGGAACATCCGGTGCACGATCACGTGGTCGGGCACCAGGTTGATGAACACCTGCGGCTTGATGGTGATCGCGTAGTAGCGGCGGTCCTGGTCCTCGCTCACGCCGGGGATGCGGTCGAGCCCTTCGGAGCCGTCGACGGTGAAGCCCTGGATCTCGTCGCCGAACTCGGCGCCGTGGCCCACGAAGTACTGGGCCGCGTAGCCGTCGGCGAACTCCGGCAGCACCTCGGTCAGCTCAGGGTGGATCGTGGCGCAGTGGTAGCACTCCATGAAGTTCTCGATGATGAGCTTCCAGTTCGCCTTCACGTCGTAGACGATCCTGCGGCCCACCTCCAGGCTGGCCACATCGTAGTTGTCGATCAGCTCCAGCGAGCCGAGCCGCTCGGTCACCGCGTCGAGCACGTCCTCCTCGAAGGAGGGCGGTTCGTCGGCCAGGCACACCCACACGTAGCCGAGCCACTCGCGCACGTGCACCTTCACCAGGCCGTACTCCACCCGGTCCAGGTCGGCCATCTTGGTCAGGTTGGGAGCGGCGACCAGCTTGCCGTCAAGGTCGTAGGTCCAGGCGTGGTACGGGCACTGGAAGGCCCGCTTCACCTCGCCCGACTCCTCCGTGCGCAATGTCGCGCCGCGGTGGCGGCACACGTTGAAGAACGCGCGCACCGACTGGTCGCGCGCCCTGGTGATGAGGATGCTCTCGGAGCCGACCTGGACGGTCTTGAACGAGCCCGGCTTGGGCAGGTCGGCCGAGCGCACCACGCAGAACCACATCGACTCGAAGATGTTCTTCTGCTCCGCGGCGAAGATCTCGGGGTCCACGTAGTAGCGACCGGGGAGGGTCGGGATCACGCTTGACGCGGTGGTGGTGGTCACGGGCAGTACTCCTCTGAAACGGGCCGGGTCAGTGCCCTCGGCGGATCCAGTCCTCGAGCTGTGGAGCCTCGGCTCCGATGCTGGTGTCCTCACCGTGTCCGGTGTGCACCACGGTCTCGCCGGGCAGCGTCAGCAGCGTCCGGCTGATCGATGAGATGATCGTCGGGAAGTCGCTGTACGACCTGCCCGTCGCGCCGGGGCCGCCGTTGAACAGCGTGTCCCCGGAGAACAGCACGCCGAGCTCCGGCACGTACAGGCACACCGCGCCCGGCGCGTGCCCCGGCGTGTGCAGCACGTGTACGGCGGAGCCGCCCACCCGCAGGAGCTGCCCGTTGGCCAGCTGCCCGCCGGGCGTGGCCGTCTGGTGGGCCAGCTTCCACAGCACCTCGTCGTCGGGATGCAGCAGCACGGGCGCGCCGGTGAGCTCGGACAGCTCGGGAGCGGCGTTGACGTGGTCGTCGTGCGCGTGCGTGCACACGATCGCGGTCACCCGGCGATCGCCGACGGCCCGCGCGATGGCGGCCGCGTCGTGGGCGGCGTCGATGACCAGGACCTCCTGGTCGTCGCCCACCAGCCACACGTTGTTGTCGACCTCCCACGTCCCGCCGTCCAGGCTGAACGTGCCCGAGGTGACCAGGTGCTCGACGCGCATCACAGCACCACCACCGACCGCAGCACCTCGCCGCGGTGCATCTTGGCGAAGGCGTCCTCGACGTCGTCCAGCCCGATGGTCTCGCTGACGAACGCGTCGAGGTCGAACCGTCCCTGCAGGTAGAGGGAGATCAGCATGGGGAAGTCGCGGTTCGGCAGGCAGTCGCCGTACCAGCTGGACTTCAGCGCGCCGCCGCGGCCGAACACGTCGAGCAGCGGCAGCTCGAGCGTCATCTCCGGCGTGGGCACGCCGACGAGGACCACGGTCCCCGCCAGGTCGCGGGCGTAGAAGGCCTGCTTGTAGGTCTCCGGCCGGCCGACCGCGTCGATCACGACGTCGGCACCGTGGCCGCCGGTCAGCTCCCTGATCGCCTCGACAGGGTCGCCGTCCTTGGCGTTGACCGTGTGGGTCGCGCCCAGGCCGCGGGCCCACTCCAGCTTCCTGTCGTCCACGTCGACCGCGATGATCGTGGTCGCGCCGACCAGCCGCGCGCCCGCGATGGCCGCGTTGCCGACGCCGCCGCAGCCGATGACCGCCACCGAGTCGCCCCTGCTGACCCCGCCGGTGTTCACCGCGGCGCCAAGACCGGCCATCACACCGCAGCCGAGCAGGCCCGCCGCGGCAGGGGAGGCGGCCGGGTCGACCTTCGTGCACTGGCCGGCGGCCACCAGCGTCTTCTCGGCGAACGCGCCGATGCCCAGCGCGGGGCTGAGCGGCGTGCCGTCGGCCAGCGTCATCTTCTGGGTGGCGTTGTGCGTGGCGAAGCAGTACTGCGGGCGGCCGCGCAGGCACGCCCGGCACGAGCCGCACACGGCCCGCCAGTTCAGGATCACGAAGTCGCCGGGCGCGACGTCGGTGACGCCGTCGCCGACGGACTCCACCACGCCGGCCGCCTCGTGGCCGAGCAGGAACGGGAAGTCGTCGCTGATGCCGCCCTCCCGGTAGTGCAGGTCCGTATGACAGACCCCGCAGGCCTGCACCTGGACCAGCGCCTCGCCGGGTCCCGGGTCCGGCACCAGGATGGTCTCCAGGCTGACCGGCTTACCCTTGCCGGTCGCGACGACCCCACGTACTTCATGAGCCATGATTCACTCCTGTCTCAGCCGACCTGAACCGGCGCCGTCTCGAGCTGCCGCCGCCAGCGGGTGAACAGCCGTACCTGATTGACCCCGAGGACCGCGACCGGGCGGTCGCCCTGCCGGTAGACCGCGAGGAAGCTGTGCCCGGCCGGATCGCCCTCCTCCACACTGACCGTATCCGCGTCCGCGGCGTGCCCGATGAACTGGATCTTCACATCGAACTGGTCGGACCAGATGTAGCTGGGCCGCCGTGCCTCCGTGCGGGCCGTGCCGCCGGACAGCAGCGTGGCCGCCGCCACCGAGGCCCGCTGCCGGGCTCCCGTCCAGTGCTCGATCCTGCGGTGCCTGCCCTGGTCGGGGTCGAGCCAGGCGGCGCAGTCGCCCACGGCCACGATGCCGGGGACCGAGGTGCCGCCCGCTTCGTCGCACAGCACGCCGTCGCCCAGTTCGAGGCCGCTGCCCTGGAGCCAGTCGATCGTGGGCACGGCGCCGATCCCGACGACCACGACGTCCGCGGGCAGCTGGGTGCCGTCGGCCAGCCGTACCCCGTCCACCCGGTCGTCGCCGGTGAGGTCGGACACGACCGAGCCGGACAGCAGCCGCACGCCGCGCTGCACGTGCAGCGCGGCCAGCGCCTCGGCCATCGGCACGCCGACGACGCGGGCCAGCGGCGCGGGGCCGGATTCGACCAGCGTCACGTCCAGGCCGAGGTCGCAGGCGGTGGCGGCGACCTCGGCGCCGACGAAGCCGCCGCCGATCACCACCAGTCGCCTGCCCGGCTCCAGGTCGGCGCGCAGGGCGCGGGCGTCGTCGAGCGTGCGCAGCGTGTGGACGCCGGCCAGCCGGCCGGCGCAGGGAAGCCTGCGGGCGGTGGCGCCGGTGGCGATGACGATGCCGTCGGCCTGCACCGAGGTGCCGTCGCTCAGCTCGACGCGGCGCTCCTTGGGATCCAAGGCGACGGCGGCCACACCGAGCCGCCACTCCGCGTCCAGCTCCTCGCCCTCGCCCTCCAGGGCCAGGTCGGCCTCGGCCAGGTCGCCGCGCAGGAAGTCCTTCGACAGCGGCGGGCGGTCGTAGGGGCGGTGGTGCTCGTCGCCGACCAGCACCAGCCTGCCCTGGTATCCCTGGGCGCGCAGCGCCCTGGCGGTCAGCAGCCCGGCCAGGGAGGCGCCGACGACGCAGATCGTGTTCACGCCTGCCCCTTGACGGTGACGCCCGGCGGCAGGTTGGGTGGCGCCTCGGACTGCTTGACGTAGATGACGCCGTCGTCGACCACCACCTCGTGCGTGCGCACGGGACGCTTGGCCGGCGGCGCGTCCACCTTGCCGGTGCGCAGATCGAAACGCGAGGCGTGCAGCGGGCACTCGATCTCGCACCCTTCCAGCCAGCCGTCGGCGAGCGACGCGTCCTGGTGGGTACAGGTGTCATCGATGGCGAAGATCTCGCCGTCCTCGGTGTGGAACACCGCGATCGGCGGGTCGGCCTCGACGCGAAGGGCTTCGCCTCGAGGGAGTGACGCCAGTGGGCACGCTGGGATCATCCTCACACCCCGGTTTCGTAAAGAGAAACGTTTAGCGCTATACGCAACAGCCTGGGGGCGAGACGGGGAGATGTCAAGACCGATTTGTGGGACTTACGCCCCCAGCGTCTGGCGAAAATAGGTAGACCGGTCTATTATTTCGCTTCATGATGAGCAGGCATGCGCTGGTCTTCGGAGCCAGCGGCTTGATCGGGCGGCACCTGGTCCTCGCGCTCCGGCAGGCCGGTGTGCGGGTGAGCACGGCCAACCGGAGCTCCGAGTCCTACCGGCGGCTCGCCCGGTGGCTCGGGGATCCGGCTCCGGCCGACCTCCGGGTCGACTTCGGCTCGCCGTACCTGATCGAGGGGGACGTGGACGACGTCACCGAGATCTACAACTGTGCGGGCGCCTACCGGTTCGGGATGTCGATGGAGGAGGCCCGCCGGGCGAACGTCGACAGCGTGCGCGCCATCGCCTCGTTCGCCGGGCGGCTGCCCCGGCTGCGGCGGCTGGTGCACGTGTCCGGGTATCGGGTGGGAGGCAAGGATCCCGGCGCCGACCGGGGCCTGGGACCTTACGAGGCGTCCAAGGTGGAGGCCGACGCGGTGCTCCAGGGGTTCGACATCCCGTGGACCATCGTCAATCCGGCGAGCGTGATCGAGGACCGGCCCGACCAGCAGCTGGGGCTGGCGGCCACGGTGAAGGAGGTCTGGCGGGGCACGCTGGCCGCGGTGCCGGGGAATGCGAGCACGTTCGTTCCCGTGGTCTCGGCCGACCACCTCGCGCGCTTCATGACCTTCCTTCCCCTCGACGCGTCGACCGAGCGGGCCGCGTACTGGGTGCTCGACGACGCCACGCCCGCGCTGCCGGACCTGCTCGCGCTCGTCGCGAAGCACTACCAGGTGAGGGTTCCGCGCCTGCGCGTTCCTGTGTCCGTCATCAGGCGGCTGCCCCGGTGGGTCACCAGAGCCGATCCTGAGACTCTTTCCTTCCTGTCCGGCGACCGCTATCCCACGGAGAGCGCCGACGCCTTCGCCGCACGCCATGGGCTGGCGATGCCGGAGGTCACCGGGGCGATCCTCCGATGGGCGGATCAGCTGGCGGCGCGCCGCTTCGGGGACGCCCCGCAAGGCGAGCGAAGGTTCACCACCGTGGCCGGTGTCAGGACCTTTGAGCTCGGCTCGCCCGACGCGCCCACCGTGGTGCTGCCGGGGCTGCCGGTGAACGCCGACACCTGGGCGCCCGTCGTCGAGTCGCTGGGCCGGGCTCGCGCCGTGGACCTTCCCGGGCTCGGAATGAGCGGGGGAGGCCGTGAGGACTGGACCGCGTGGGTGGCCGCGCTCGGCGCCCGGCATCTGGTGGGCCACTCGATCGGCGCGGCCGCCGCCGTGGAGGCCGCGACCGACCAGGTCCTTACGCTCGTGTCACCGTTCTTCCTGCAGCCGCGAGGTGGACGCGTGCCCTTCGCCCGCTGGATTCTGCGCCACGTCGGTCCCGAGACGCTGGCACGTCGGCTCACCGGGGACGCTTCGCACGCCCAGGCCCTGCGGTCGAGCGCCGACGACCTGCGCCGCGTCGCCGCCGAGGTCGGCCGCCTGCTCGCCGCCACCCGCGGCCAGGCCTGGCGCGACGACCTGCTGGCCAAGCTGGCGCGCCATCCGGGCCCCGTGCACATCATCGTGGGAGGCCGGGATCCGCTCACCTCGGCGGTGCGCACGCTCCCGGACGTCACCGTGACGGTCATCCCCGATGCGGGCCACCACCTCCAGCTGACGCACCCCGCGGAGCTCGCCCGGGCCATCCACTCCTTCGAGGACAGAGCAACCTGATGCTCGCAAGCGCTACCCCTATCCCTTCCTCGATGTGGACACCCTCGGTTACGGCGGGGTGTCGCTCATCGCGGTGGCGCCGGCCGTCTCCTTCCTGCTTCTCGGGTGCGGCCTGATCGCCCTGCGCCGCCTCCCCGCCCTGTTTCCAGGGGTAACACGCATCGGTGCGAGGTTCGCTCACCTTTGGCAATGATCGCTTACCGGACAGTTACGATCGGTCATCGACGTGGTCACAGTTGGCCGGATTGTGGCCGCACGGACGATCGTGGGGGAGTTCACTCGGGGACCCCTCCCTGAGAGATGGAAGTGATCAATTGGAGCCCTGGCGGTGGCCGCCGGACCGGTACGAGGTACAGATAACCCTTCCGCCGCCTGACTACACCGCGGTAGATCGTTACCACTTCGCCGAGTTCGCCTACGCGGCGGTGGAGGGCCTGGCCGGCGGGCAGGCGCTGCAGATCAGAGTGGTGCGCATGGACGACGGGGCGGTCCTGTTCGACGCGCTTGCGCGCATCGCGCTGCCGTTCGAGGACTGGTAGCGGGCAGGTCCGGTCACGCCGTCGACGGCGTGACCGGAACCGGCTCTACGCGGACAGGACCTGGCGGAGCGTGCGGGCGAAGCCGTCCGGGTCGCCCTTCATGCCGAACTGCTCGCCGATGAAGCCGCCGTGGTGGCCATCGTACTCGGCCCCCTCCAGGACCTGCCCGGAGCCTGGTGACTAGGGGCAGACGCGGCCGCAGGACTGGAAGGCGGCGTGGGTGAGGGGCATGAGCTCGGCCCAGATCGTCTCCATCTGCTCGGCGACCATCTCGATCTCGCGCTGCGGGAAGGACGGGAAGGCCGAGTCCTCGTGCTTGGTGCGCAGCGACAGGAAGTTCATCAGGGCGCGGGCGTTGCACGTGGCGTACATCGAGGAGTACAGGCCGACGGGGAGGACCGTGCGGGCCACCTCGCGGGCGATGCCGGCCTCCAGCATCTCCAGGTAGGCCTGGTAGGAGCGGCGGTAGCTGTCCTTGGTGATGTCGGTGACGAGCTTGTGCTGCTCGGCGGAGCCGTCCACGAAGTCGTACTTGCCCGGCTTGCCGACCTGGACCAGCTTGCGGTCGGGCGCGGGCACGTAGAACACCGGGTCCAGCTTGCGGTAGCGGCCGCTCTCCTCGTTGTAGCTGAACGTGCGGTGCCGCATGAACTCCCTGAACACGAAGATGGGCGCCCGCACGTAGAAGGTCATCGAGGAGTGCTCGAACGGCGTGCCGTGCCGGTCCCGCATGAGGAAGTTGATCAGGCCGCGGGAGCCGTCGGGGTCGGCCTGGACCTCGTCCAGGGAGCTCTCTCCCTTGGTCGAGACCCGGGCCGCCCACAGCACGTCGGCGTCGGAGGCCGCGTGCTTGATCAACTCGACGGTCATGTCACTGCGGAACTGGATGTCGCTCTGGCTCACGCCGGTCATCTTAGGAAAGCGGTACGACTCCTTCGCGCACCCGGTCCACCGAGACGGGACGCTGAGCCGCCTCGGCGCCCCCTGGCGCGCGCCAGAGGGCGTCCAAGCTAGCTGAGGGCCTTCTCCAGCTGCGCCTTCGTCATCTTGGACCGGCCTTCGATGTTGCGCTTCTTGGCCTCGGCGTACAGCTGGTCCTTGGTGCGGCCCTGGGCGCCGGAGTGCGAGCGCTGCCCGCCCCGACGGCTCGAGGACATGTCCTGCGTCGAGGTACGGCTGGCGGTCTTGGACTCGCCGGCCCTGGCGCGCTCCTTGTTCACCGTCCGCGCGGCGATCTCCTTGGCCCGCTTCTCGCTCGTCCCCCGCTTGCGGGCGCTGTCCTTGATGTGCTCGTACTGTCGCTCCCGTTTCGGGCTCGATCCCCGTGGCATGGCCTCTGTCCTTTCGGTACGGCAGGCATCGGCCTCCCGTGTGTTCTCCCAGATCACCCTGCCCAGAGCCCGCCCGTTCTCACCCGGAGGGAGCGGAGCGGCTAGAGGAGGCGGGTTCCGGTGACGGTCCAGACCTCGGTGATGAGGTCGCCCTCGAGGCGCAGGACGTCGATGCCGCCCTTGGTGAGCTGGGCGCCGTCCTCCCCGGTGAAGGTGGCCAGCCAGCGGCAGGAGAGGTGCCCGTCGTCGAGGAAGGGGCCGACACTGGTGTGGTAGGTGAGGTCGGGGCCGAGCGAGGCGCGGACCTGCCCGATCCACTCCACCAGGCCGTGCCTGTCGGTGACGGAGTCGGGGTCGCCCACGGGGGCGGCGGCGTGGGAGTGGACGGTGAGCCTGTCGGCGATGATGCGCTCCGCCAGGGAGAGATCGCCGTTCCAGAGGTTGGTCCAGTCGTTCCAGAGCTGTTTCATGCCCCGAGCTTCGGCCCCGCGCCCGACAGCGTCAGGTGCGTGATTGGGATCACATCGTGGCCGAGGGCGTCGAACTCGGAGAGGTCGATCTCGCGCCGGGGCACGCTCTCGTCGGTGACCGTGACGCGCTCGACGCGGTCGAGCCGGAAGCCTCGGACGGCCTCCCGAAGGCGGCACCAGCCCAGCAGGTACCAGTGGCTGCCTCCGAGGAAGGCGAGCGGCTCGACCAGGCGTTCGGACGCCTCCCCGTTGCGGTCTGCGTAGGAGATCCGCAGCACCCGCCGCACGGTCAGGGCCTGTTGGATGCCACGGGGAACGGGCGCGACGTCGGCCTTGATGAAGCCGATCCGGCCGCCCAGGTCGTGGGTGGCGGCGATCTCGCGCTCGGGCATGACGGCCAGCAGCTTGTGCAGGGCCGAGCGGGCCGTCTCCGCGAACGGGGTGGCGGCCAGCGCCTGGAGTCCCGCGGCGACGGCGACCGCCTCCTGCGGGGTGATGTTCAGCGGCGGCAGGGTGTGGCGCGGGTCGAGGACGTAGCCGCCGCTGCGGCCGGGCTTGACGTAGATCGGGGTGCCGGCCTGCTGCAGGGCGCTGACGTCGCGCTCGATGGTGCGCGGGCTGACCTCGAAGCGGCCGGCGAGCCAGCGGGAGCTGCGCGGCCTGGGGGCGACGGCGCGCAACTCCTCCACCACGGCATACAACCGATCTGTCCGATTCATAGGCGCGAGCCTAGTGTCGTGGTCTGGAAGCGGCGGGCTGGAATGCGCAGTGCCCGCCCTCCGGGGGAGGACGGGCACTGTCACGAGTGCGTACCGGTGTGCAGGTCGCCTCTCGGCGAAAGGCTCAACGCGGCTCCAGCCGAACGGTAGTCCGCGAAGGCAATAGGTGAGGCCCGGGGACACTGGGCACACCGGCCACGGGTCACATAACAGCGGTTGCGCCGGGGACATTCCCGGGGTCGCTACTATCGTTTCCTGAGCTATCGTGCTTGCGACGATCGATGGGGAGGCTCGCCGTACATGACCGCCGACGTGCAGGTGCCCACGCGGATGCTGGTCGAGGCGCTGGTGCGGCCCGACATGACCGTCGACGGCGCCGAGCTCTACGCCACCGGCAACCTGCTGGGGATGAGCGACCAGCAGGTACGGCTGTGCATCAAGCGGCTGGCCGCCGAGGGGCGATTCGTCCAGGAAGGCAGGGGGCGCAAGGCGATCCTGCGGGCCACCGGCCCCGCCGAGCACGAGCTCGGCCTGGACGTCGAGTTCGTCAACCACGCCTTCCGGCAGGACGCCGGGCTCGCCGGCTGGGACGGCGTCTGGCACCTGGTGGCCTTCGCCGTACCCGAGAGCGCCCGCACCGGGCGCGACGCGCTGCGCGCCGAGCTCACCCGCCTGGGCGGCGCCGCCATCCAGGGCGGCCTGTACGTCAGCGCCAACCCGTGGGAACCCTACGTCGAAGATCATGCCCGCCGGCTGGGCGTCGGCGAGCACCTCACGCTCCTGACCAGCCGGGACCTGCGGCAGGGCGGCCAGGCCGACCCCGTGGTGCTCGCCGCCGGGCTGTGGCCGTTGCCCGAGATCGCCGAACGCCACCACCGGCTGGCCGAGGTCGCCGGGCCCCGCCTGGAGCACCTGCGCGGCCACGCCGACCTGTCCGAGGCGCAGCGCCTGACGATCGCGATCGAGGTGGCCGCCGAGTTCGCCCGCGCCATGGAGCCCGATCCGCTCCTGCCGCCCGAACTGCTCCCGCGGCCCTGGCCGGGCACGCGGGCCCGCGCGCTGGTCGCGGAGTGCTTCTCGCTCCTGGCCACGGGCGGCGAGGACATCCGCCTCTTCCGTCGCTACCGCGACCTCATCGCCGCCCGCTGACGGCGCTTCTATCCCGCGGGGGTGAATGCGGCGCCGTGCCCGGGGATGATCAGGATCGGGTTGAGGTCGAGGACCCGCTGCCGGCCCGCGCGCCATTGCTCGAGGTCCTCGGCGAGCGGGTCGGGGTCGGGGCCGTCGGCGTGCCACCACAGGTGGGTCAGCACGACCGTGCCCTCGTCGGTGTCGGCCACGGTGGAGATGTCCTGTCTGGTGTGGCCGGGCGTGGCCAGCAGCCGGACCGAGGGCGACAGGGCGAACCCCTCGGCCGGCCGGCTGTCCCACCGGTCGTCCTGGTAGATCGCCCAGTGGTCGTGGAACCGGGCACGGGGGAACAGCGCCGCGTTGAGCGTGTGGTCGGGATGATGATGGCTGAAGACCACGTCGGTGACCTCCTCGACGGCGACGCCGAGGTCGCGTAGCGGGTCCAGGATCAGGTGCCGCCCGGCCACCATGCCGGGATCCACCACGATCACGGCGTCCTGGTCCCTGATCAGCGTCACCGTGCTCGCGACCCGATCCTCGGCGTAACCGGCGGTCAGCACGTCCACCTGTGCGTTCATGGTCGATCTCCCTCGTGTAGGACGTGGCCAGGATCCCGGATGGATCTCCGGCCAGTCCAGTACGACGCGGCTTACCGGCGGGGACGGACTCGTGGGCGAACGTTCACGCCCGCCCAGCCGTGCGTACACCGGCTTGGGGACGCGGGTGAACTCTTGGGACGAATGGGATGAACATCGCCGTTGGTGTCTCGGCTTCTGGATTGCGACTTGTCTAGTTTTGTCGCGTGTCTTCAGCAAAGCATCACCTGTTACGTACTGTGCAGGCCCTCGGAGCATTCGCCGTGGCGTTGGCCGTCACGCTCGGCATCTCCGCTGGTCCCGCGTCCGCCCACTTGACCCGTAGCCACGCCGAGCTGGTCGTCAGCGCCACGACCGGAATAACAAGCGGTCGCTTGGTTGTGCACCGCGATGTCGTCACCCCGGAACGCGCAGGAGCCTGGGCGAGCGGGCTGCTGGGAGGTGGGTGCCCGGTCAGCGCGCACGGGGTGTCCGGCGACGCCGGCGGCATCCCCGGCGGCGTCGTCATCGAGCTCGCCTGGTCGTGCGCGGTGGACAGCCTGGACCTGGGCGCGCTGCTGCGCGCGGGCGGGCTGTCGCAGATCGTCACCGAGTTCGACGGCGTCACGTCGAACGTGACCGACGCGCTTCCGATCGTCGACGCCACCGGCTCGCATGCGCCGCGCTCGCCGTGGCCGCCGCTGTCGCTGGTGGCGATCCTGCTTGGCTCCGTACTGGCGGTCACGGCGGTGCTCTGGCTGCGCCGCCGTACCGGATGGCTGAGTGTCGTGGCCGCCGGGCTCGCGATCGCGGTGATCGCCCCGAGCACGGCGCAGGCCGCCGTGGACGGGCCGACCCCCGAGCCGAGCGTCGCGCCCAGCACTGAGACGAGCGCGTCGCCGAGCACCGAAGCGAGCACTCAGGCAAGCACCGAAGCAAGCCCTGAAGCCAGCACCTCGCCGAGTGCTTCGCCCAAGGCTGCCGCTGCCGGCAGCACTCTCGAGCTCACCACCGCCAACCCCAAGCTTGGCGAGCCGCTCACTTTCCGCTACACCACCGACAAGCCGGGCGCTCTCAACTGGATCGGCCTCTACGGCGCTGACGAAAAGCCCGGCTCGGTCTCGTCCAGGACCTGGGTGTACGCGCCGAACGCAGCGGGCACCGTCACGCTGAACAGCGGCGCCCTCGGGGAAGGCACCTGGAAGGCGCACTTCCTGGCCAACGACGGCTATGACCCGCTGAGCCAGCCGGTCACGTTCACCCTCGCAGGCCGCGGCTCCGACAACGTGGCCGTCGAGGGCACAGTCTTCGCCGACGAGGACGGCGACGGCGTCAAGGACGCCGGTGAGAAGGGCATGCCGGGGGTGTCCGTCACCGACGGCGCGGTGTGGGCGACCACCGGCGCCGACGGCGGCTACTCGATCACCGTCGACCGCAACCGCAGGGAGACGGACCTGGTCAGCATCGTCTCGCCGAACGGCTACACGCCGATGCTGCGCGACGACTACGTGCCGGCCTTCTTCCGCGAGGTGCCGGGTGGGCAGGGACCGCTGAAGGGTCTCGACTTCGCGCTGCGGCCCGACGCCAACGCGAAGAACCCCAAAGAGAAGTGGCTGATGGTCTCCGACGTCGAGGTGAGCAACACCACCGACGACGCGGCCAGGAACACTCTGCCGCGCTGGCAGGGTCAGGTCGACGCGATGTCCGAGGTGCAGGGCGCCACGCTGACCATGACCACCGGCGACCTCACGGTGAGCGACTACGCGGCCGAGCCGCGCCGCCAGGGTGGCTACGACATCCTGCGCAACGGCCTGCGTAAGGGCAAGCTCGGCCACCCGTACTACCCGGTCGTCGGCAACCACGACATCGGCGGCACCGCGACCTCCGTCGGCTACGGCGGCAGCCTGGAGTACTGGCGCAGGAACATGGGCCCCGAGTGGTACAGCTTCGACCGCGACGGCCGTCACGTCGTGGTCCTGGAGGACAACTACGACTCCAGTGGGCTGGCCCCGCAGCTGGCGTGGCTGAAGGAGGACCTGCGCAGGCACGCCGTCGGCAAGCAGGTGCTGGTCTTCGCGCACCGCTCGCTGTTCACCAAGTGGGGTCCCGGCGCCGGCATGCAGCCGACCGTGGACGAGCTGGCCAAGTACGACGTGCGCATGTTCGCGGCCGGCCACAACCAGCAGGCCGAGTACCGTCGTGGCGCGTTCGCCAGGTCGGTCGAGATCAACAACATGGGCGTGTACGGCATCGACTCCGCCAGGCCCGACTACAAGATCCTCGACTTCAGCGACATCACCGACGACCCGAACACCAAGGAGAACGAGGACACCGGCTACCTCACGGGCACCCACCGCCAGTTCGAGGTCGACGACGACGTCGCGCTGGTCAGCCCCGCGGAGGGCAGCGTCCACGGCGCGAAGGCCGGCGTCCCCGTCGAGCTGTACGCCGAGGACGACGGCCGCACCCCGGCCACCGCCGCGCTGACCATCCGCTTCAAGAACGACAAGGTGGTCTGGCAGGACCGCCACCTGGAGTTCGGCCGAGAGACCAAGCCCACCGGCCAGGTCAACTGCTACACCCCGCCAGGCGGTAAGGCGGAGCCCTGCCCCACGGCGCACGTCTCGTGGACCAGGGTCAGCTCCCGGATCGCCGGCCTGCACCCGGGCACCTACACGGCCGAGATGGTCGCGGTCGACACCGCGGGTAAGGCCTGGCCGACGGTCAGGACCACCTTCCAGGTGCTGGCCGACGACCGGCTCGACCAGCCCAAGCTGGGCCAGGACTGGACCAGGCAGGGCGGCGACGAGGAGTCCCGTTCGTCGGCCAAGGACGACCCGGGCGCCAAGCTCGACCTGCGCTGGGCGGCCAACACCGGCGAGCAGTTCCACCTCAACGGCGCGGCCGTGTCGGACGGCAAGGTGATCGTCGCCTCGCAGGCGTTCGACTCGCCGTACAGCATGATGCTCGCCTACGACGCGCTGACCGGCGCTGAGGTGTGGCGGACCTACCTGGACGGCGACGCCGAGTCCTTCCCGACCGTCCACGACGGCAAGGTCTACCTGACCACAGGTGTCGGCCGCGTGTACGCGCTCGACACCCGTACCGGCAAGGTGGCCTGGGAGACGATCGACGACGAGCACGTCACCGGCTCCACCGTGCGCCGCTACGGCCGGGACGGCGGACCGGTGAGCGTCTTCGACCTGCCGGACCGCTCCGTGGCGGTCTATCAGGCGTGGGACACCGTGCTGTGCCGCGACGCCAAGACCGGCGCCAAGCTGCCAGGCGGGTTCGGCGCGCCGACCGGCTGGGGCGAGTTCCACAGCGTCGCCGTACGGCGGCCCGGCGCCACCACCGCCTACCTGCAGTCGGGGTCCAGCCAGACGCTGATCGCGATGGACCTGACCACCTGCAAGCAGCAGGCATCGGTGGACACCGGGGGCGACCTGTTCACCCAGTCCTCGCCCGCCTTCACCGACACGGGGCTGGTGACCGCCACCTCATCCGGTGTGCGCGGCCACGACCTGCAGGCGGGCGCGAAGGTGCTCTGGCAGGCCAAGCTCGGTACGGCGAGCACCTGCGAACCTGGGCCGCCTCCGGTGACCAGCCCGGCGACCAGGGGCGCGATGGCGTACGTGGCCAGCGTCGACGGCGTCGTCAGGGCCTACGACACGGCCTCGGCGACTCCCGCCAAGCCGGTCTGGGAGACGCCGCTGGGTTACCTGCCGGGTGAGAGCCCGATGGATGACAAGTGGCGGGTCGCGGCCGGATGCACCGCGGCGGGTCCCGGCTCTCCGGCGATGCACACGCTGGCGACCGAGACCGTGGTCTACGCGACGACCTGGGACGGGCGCGTGGTGGCGCTCGACCGGGCGAGCGGCCGCAAGCTGGCCGAGTACAACCTGGGCGCGGGCGTGGCGTCGGCGCTGTCGGTGAGTGGAAACATGCTCTACGCGCTGACCGACGACGGCTCGATCCACGCGCTCGAGGCCACGAAGATCCGTGGCGGTTACGGCGAGTGATGAAGGCCATGACACGGGGTCTCGTTCGCCTGCTCGCGGCAGTGGGCCTGGCGGCACTGATCCTGCTGGGAGCGGCGGGTCCGGGGTGGGCACACCCCTTCGGCCCGCCGCTCGCGGCGAAGGTGACCGCTCACGGCGACACGGTCGAGGTGACCTGGTCGGCCGCCGCCGATGACCTGGCGCGGCTCGACAAGGTGGCCGCCGGCCGGGGTCAGCAGGTCGGCGACTATCTGCGTGAGCACATCAAGGTGTCGCAGGACGGGACGGCGTGTCAGCCGGAGGCGGTGCGGGCCGAGGCCCTCGCCGCCTCCGGCGCGGTCCTGCGCTTCCGGTGCCGGGCCGAGGTCCGCGCCGTCACCGTCACCATCACCGCGCTCACCGATGTGGACCAGGCGTACCGGACGGTGTCCACGACGCCGGGTGGTGGGGGCGCGCTGCACACGGCGACCGCTCCCGCGCACGTGCTGCGCTTCGACGGTACGGCGAGCACGCCGGGCCCGTCGCTCGGGTTCGCCGCGGCGTGGACGGCCGAGCTGTCCTCCCTGGTGGACAGCGACGTGGTGCTGCCGCTCGCGCTGCTGGTCGCCCTGGTGGCCGGCGCGGTGCACGCCTGCGCGCCGGGTCACGGCAAGACGCTGACGGCCGGTTACCTGGTCGGCGGCAACGGCCGGACCCGGGACGCGGTGCTGCTCGGGGTGGTGGTGGCGGTCATGCACACCGTGTCGGTGGCCGTGCTGGCCGTCGGCTGGTGGCTCGCCATGGACAGCGCGCCCTCCCTCGGGGTGGTGACTCGGTGGTTGCAGCTCGGCGGGGCGCTCGTCGTGCTGGGAGTCGGCATCGGTCTCCTCTTCCGCCACCTCCGCCCCCGGCAAGTCCACGGTCACGGGCATGGGCACGGGCATGGGCACGGGCATGGGCATGGCCACGGTCACGAGGCCTCGTTGCTTACGTGGCGGGGCATCGTCACGATGGGCGCCTCGGGTGGGCTGCTTCCCTCGCCCTCGGCCTTCCTGCTGCTGCTCACCGGCCTGCTCACCGGCCGGGCCGGGTTCGCCCTCGCCATGGTGGCGGCCTTCGGCGTGGGCATGGCGGCAACGCTCTCCGGAGTCGGCATCGCCGTACTGCGAGGCAGGAACGCGCTGACGAACGTGGCGAGATCGGCGCGGCTACGGGCGTGGATCGGACGCCTGCCGCTGATCGCCGCCTCCCTGGTGACGGCCGGTGGCCTGGCCGCCTCGGCGCTGGCAGCCGTCGCGCTGACCGCCCCATGAACGCCCACCCAATGGCCGACCTGCGAAACGTCAGGAGATCGGGGTGAGGACGCGTGAGGCGGAACTGATCGGGTAGCCCAGCTGGCATGGTCGACGCGCGATTGCTGGGCGGACGCTACCGCCTGCTCGCGGAGCTGGGGCGGGGCGGCATGGGCAGGGTCTGGCGCGCCCGGGACGAGCTGCTCGATCGCGAGGTCGCCGTCAAGGAGGTCGCCATCTCCGACGGCCTGCCCGAGCCGGACCGCCAGGCACTGATGCGGCAGACGGTGCGCGAGGCCCGCCTCGCCGCCCGGCTGGCCCACCCGCACATCGTCACGGTGCACGACATGGTCGTGGCCGACGGCAGGCCGTGGATAGTGCTCGAGCTCGTCAGCTCCCGCACCCTGGCCAGTGAGATCGGCGAGCGGGGACCGTTGCCGGCGATCGAGGTGATCCGGCTCGGACTGGAGGTGCTGGCGGCGCTGCGCACGGCGCACGCGGCCGGCGTGCTGCATCGCGACATCAAACCGGCCAACATCCTGCTGACCGGCGACGGCCGGGCGATCCTCACCGACTTCGGGCTGGCCATCACACCCGGCGAGGACGACGTGATCGGGCCGGGGATGGTGATGGGAACCCCCGCCTACCTGTCCCCCGAACGTGCCGCCGGCGGCCCGTCCGACGAAGGATCGGACCTGTGGTCGCTGGGCGCCACCCTGTACGCCGCGGTGGAGGGCCGCGCGCCGTTCGGTGGCAGCACGCAGCAAGCCACCCTGTCGGCCGTCGTGAACGCCGCGCCGGAGCCGTTCAGCCACGCCGGCCCGCTGGCGCCGGTCATCTCCGGGCTCCTGGCCAAGGACCCGGCCCTGCGCCCCGACGCCGCCGAGGTCCACGACCAGCTGATACGGCTGGCCGCCCTGCACCACGACGAGGATCCGCACGACGCCATGGGCATCCCCGGGAACACCGAAGTCGTCGAGACGGGCCCGATGACCCGTCATTCCACGGCACGGGCCGGTCGTCCCACGGCACGGCATGCCCGGCACCGCACGCGGATTCGCGACGAGCTCGCCGTCCATTGGCGGCAGGTCGCGGCGATCGGGTCCCTGGTGGTCGCCGCGATCGCGACGGCGTCGTGGCCCCCGACGGGCACGTCAGTCGAGGTGGAGCCGCCGCCCCTGCAGCCCGCCCGGATCCAGATGGCGGAGCCGCTGCACGTGTTACGTGTCTCCGCCGAGCAACGCGCCACGCCCCTCGTCCCGCATGCGACCGAAGATCCGCCCCCGGGCGAAACCCGCAAGCACCACGGCGACGCCACCGAGGAACCACACGGCCACGGCGATGGTCATGGTCATGCCCGCGGTCACGGCGACGGTCGCGGTCATGGCCACCACAAGGTTTGAGACCGCATCAGCGATCAGCGGTCCTTGGCCGATGGTACGGCGCAGCCCCTCCTCGGCGGAGACCCGCGGCCGCCGGCCGAGCCGCCCGGCGGACAGCGCGGTGCCGGGCCTCGCGACCCGTCCTCCACCCGGGCGAACATCCGGCAGGGTCGCTCTGCGTGGTTGTTTGCGGGGTTGGGTCTCGGGTAGCCGGAGCGCAGGCAGCAAGGGAGGTGCGTGGTGTTCGAACGCGGTCGTCCCGGCGCGGTGCTGTTCGACCGGGACGGAACGCTGATCAAGAACGTGCCCTACAACGGCGATCCGGACAAGGTGGAGCCGATGCCGGGCGCCGTGGAGGCGCTTCGCCGGCTGAGGGACGCGGACGTACCGGTGGGCGTGGTGACCAACCAGTCGGGCGTGGCCAGCGGACTGCTCAGTGCTGACGAGATGGATCAGGTCAACGCGCGCGTGGAGGAACTGCTGGGACCGTTCGACGCGTGGGCCATCTGCGTGCACGACGACGCCGCGGGCTGCACCTGCCGTAAGCCGGCGCCCGGCCTGGTGATCAGGCTCGCGTGCGTGCTGGAGGTCAGCCCGCGCGACTGCCTGGTCGTCGGCGACATCGGCACTGACATGCAGGCGGCCAGGTCCGCCGGAGCGCACGGCATCCTGGTCCCCACTCCCCAGACCCGCCAGGAGGAGATCGAGCAGGCCCCAGAAGTGGCCCACGACCTGACCGAGGTCGCCGACCGGGTGCTCGACGCCGCCCCGCGGACCGCTCCTCGCGCGCTGAGCCCCGGAGCCACCGCGTGGACGCAGATGGTGGGCTGGAGCCGCTGGTGAGGATCCCGCTGGTCATTCGGGCAGGGTCAGCGGTGACGGCCGATGCCGGTGATCAGCTCGCGGACTCGGGCCGGGCCGGTGGTTCGTGCCGAGAGCGGAGGGGTGTCCAGGTCGGCACCCGTTCGGGTGCCCTCGAGCAGCGCCTGCAAGGCCTCGACCGCAGTGTGCCGCGGACTCCAGCCGAGCTCCTGCTGCGCGCGCGTGGTGTCCATGAGCGGCAGCCGTAGCACCATGTCCACGAGTTCGGGAGCCGACGGGATCAGCCGCAGATGCCAGGCCGCCGAGGCCGCGCCGCGCAGCAGGAGCCTCGGCACCGGGATCAGGCGCGCCTTCAGCAACTCCGCGAGCGTTCGCGGGTCTATCACCGGCTCCGCGGCGATGTTGAACGCCCCGTTCACGGGTCTGGTGACCGCCAGCCGGTAGGCCTGGCCGATGTCCTCGCCGTGGACCGCCTGGAAGACCAATCCCGGCGTGTCCGGCACCATGGGGATCAAGCCGGGCAGCACCAGGCGGTGCGGCAGGAACGGGCCGACGAACAGGCGGCGCTGCTCGGTCGCGGCGGCCTGCTGGAAGATGAAGCCCGGCCGCAACCGCACCACCCTGATGCCCGGATGGTCGCGTTCGAAGACGTCCAGTGCCCGCTCGACGTAGGCCTTCTCCCGTCCATAGGCGGCGGTCGGCCAGCCGTTGGTGGGCCAGTCCTCGGTGACGCGCCGGTCCTTGGGGCCGGGTGAGTAGGCCCCCACCGAGGACGCGTAGACGAGTGCCCCCACCCCCGCGGCGGACACGGCGTCGAAGACGCGCAGACTGCCCAGCACGTTGGCCCGCCAGGTCACCAGCGGGTCGCGGGTGGGCTGGAACAGCCAGGCCAGATGAATGACGGCATCCGCGCCACGCAGGTGCGGAACCAGGTCGTCGCAGATCACATCCGCGGCCTGCCAGGTGGTCTTGGGTGGACGCCAGGAGGGCAGACGGCGAGCCAGTCCGAGGACCGAGGTGACCGCGGGGTCCTCGGCCAACGCCCGGATCACGCACGTGCCCACGTTGCCGGTGGCGCCTATGACGACTACATGCATACCTCGCCGCTGCCCCTGCTGTGCATCGCAAACCTGATTTGCGCAGGTCAGCGTGCATGACCACCGGTTTGCGCGGCGACGGCTGGGTAGGTGCGGTTCACGCGTCCGGGATTAGCCTCGCCCGTCACGTGGAGGAGCGTGGTTTCGGGCAGCTGCCGGCAGGTCACCTCGAGCGTGGTCACGTGTCAGGCTCTCGATGCGGCAGGCGTGTGATCGTTGGCGTGGTGAGCATGAGTGCCCTCGCCGTCGGTAGCATGACGGAGTCTGATAAACCACCATAACTCCGGAAGCTGGATTCGTGAAAGGCGATTCGTTCTTCTCCAGATGGGGAGGGTCCCTTCAACGGCTCCGTGCGCAAGCCGCCTGTGACGTGGGAAAGTGTGATGTCGATGGGCAATTCTGACCATCATTCGGCGTGGACGTTCCTGACCCATCACGCCAGGGTGCTCCTGGAAATCGCCCGTGATCCCGAGGTCCGATTGCGCGACATCTCGGCCACCATCGGCATCACCGAGCGCGCCGTACAGGGCATCGTGACCGACCTGCACGACGCCGGCTATCTGACCCGTGATCGGGTGGGGCGCCGCAACCGGTACGGGCTCAACCTCGACCAGAAGTTCCGCCACCCCACGGAAGCCCACGCGCCGGTCCGGGCACTGGTCGACCTGTTCTCGGCGTACGAGGCCGCCGCCCAGCGCGAACCCCGGACCGCCAACGAGGCCGGCGCCCAGCGCGAACTCCGGACCGTGAACTCGGCCGACGGCGCCGTCCCGACGTTCTCCGCTCCTGTGATGCCCGACGGGGCCTCCTGAGGCCTACCTGGCTTTCCCGCGATTCACCAGAGCACGCAGGACGAGCACGGCGATGGTTCCCGCGGTCGCGATGAGCAGCAACGGGCGCTTCCTGGGCGCCGAGGTCCGCTCTATTTCGGCGTGGGCCGCGGGGACGTCCGGCTCGTCGCTGATCGGCGGTTCTGGGACGAACGTCTCGTGCGGCCGGTGTTCCTGCTCTGCCTCCAGGGCGTTCTCCACGGCCCCCGGCCTGGTGAGCGGTACGTTGACGGACTCGGTATCGGTCGGGGCGCCCACGGTGGCGCGCCGGGCGCCGACGTCGCCCGCCTGCTCGTGGCTGAACCCGGGATCGGTCTCGCTCATCGTCGCGCAGCCTCTCTCAAGTCGGCCAAGTCGCTGATCAGTTCGGCGGTGGACTTCCTCTGGTCGTTCACGAGGTCACCTCTTCGTCCTTCAGGCGACGGCGACTACCCAGCCGGAAGCCCCTCTATCACCCGCCGGCCTCATCAGCGGGGATGCTCAGGGGGGCCTTCTTGATCCGTGGACAACGCTTCATTCGTCATTGGCTGCGACGCGTTGGCCGGCTTCGATGAGGGTCGCGAGGGCGCTCCCCACGGTGGTGTGGAGGTGCAGGCGTGGCAGGACGCCCGTGATCTGGAAGACCCGCATGGGCAACCTCTGCACATCGGCCAGGTGAAGGCTGCCGCCGTCACGCTCGGCGGCGGTGTGCGCGTCCAGCAGCACACTCAATCCGGTGCTGTCCAGGAACGTCACGCCGCCCAGGTCCAGGATCAGCGGCTCGCCCGGCCGGCGGCCTTCCTTGATCGCCGATTGCAGATGGGCGGACGTGGTGATGTCCACCTCGCCCGTCACGCTGATGAGCGCGCCGGTACGCAACTGCTGACAGGTCATCGCGAGCGTCGTCACGATGAGCCTCGGCCTTTCCGCGCCGCAAGACGCATGGCAAACAAATCGGTGGGCATGGGGTTCTCCACAACAGTGGCAAGCCGGAGTCTGGCCAAACCAGCCTAACACCGGAAGTAATTTTCGTGAATATACGTTCCCCACGCAGGGATCGGAGAGAGGAACATCAGCGGCTCATGTGAAAGCGTGAAGACGATGGACAGTTCTGACCATCATTCGTCCTGGACGTTCCTGACCCACCACGCACGGGTGCTGCTGGAGATCGCCCGTGATCCCGAGATCCGGTTGCGCGACATCTCCGCCACCATCGGCATCACCGAGCGAGCGGTGCAGGGCATCGTGGCCGACCTCCACGACGCCGGCTACCTCAGCAGAGATCGTGTCGGGCGCCGTAACCGGTACCGGCTCAACCTGCACCGGAGCTTCCGGTATCCCACGGAAGCCCACACTCCGGTGCGCGCGCTGGTCGACCTGTTCGCCGCCTACGAGGACGCACCACGCGGCAAACCCGACACCTCCAGCTCGTCCGACGACGGCTCGGCAGCCCATGACCAGCGGACGGCATTGGCGAACGCGGACCACCACGCCGACGACTACCCGGCGTGATCAGGAGGCAGCTGTGGTCAACCTCGCTCCAGCCAGGGGACGTCTGGTGATCCCTGACACGCATGCACCCCCGGCCACGCGACTCACGGTGAGTGCCTGAGCCAGAGGGTCAGGGCCCAGTCCTGGTCGTTGGCCAGGGGATCGGAGCGGTGGCCGGGCTCTCCCTCGACGCAGCTCGGCATGAGGAAGGCGCAGGTGGCCGTGCCGTCGGCGAAGAAGTTGGCGAGGTTGGCGCGGAAGATCGCCTCGGCCGTGCCCGCGTCGCCGATCTGCGTGAGGGCGACAGCAGTGAGCACGCTCCAGTAGTGCGGGAAGACATCGCCGTAGTGCCGGTGGCGGCCGAACCAGAACCCGTCCCAGTGGCGGATGCCGATGTCGCGCAGCCGTACGTGCGGCTGCGGTCCGCCGAAGGCGCGCAGCCAGCGCACCGCCCGCTCAAGCGCGGCCTGCGTCGAAGGCGTCGGGTCAGCCGAGGCGAGCAGCGTGACCAGCGGGGCCACCATGGACTGCTCGTAGTTGACCTCGTGGCTGGGCAGGTCCGTGCCGAGGCCGGCGAAGTGCAGGGCGTGCCGCTGGAGCGCCTCGGTCAGGGCGGTGTCGCCGCGCAGCGACGTGACCAGCCGGACGGCTTCCGGCAGGCCGATCAGCAGATGGTTCTCGGCTCCGAGCGCGTAGGCGCGTTCGAGAATCCGGGCCGCCAGCTCGAGATCGGCGGCCTCGCCGTACAGCCGGTACTGGTCGGCGAAGAAGTGCGCCATCCACGGGAAGTTGTAGAGCCTGGGGACGCGCTCGGGGAAGTCGCTGCCGCGATGGACGGTGCCGTCGGGGGAGACCAGCCGGTGGCGGGCGAAGCGGGCCCAGCCGTGCAGCGCCGAGTCGATCTCCTCCTGCGGGCCCCAGCCGCGCAGCCGGGCCTGCTGGAGCAGCGTGGGCATGGCCAGCCGCTCGGCGCCGTCGGTCCAGTCGCCCCAGCCGTTGGCGGTCTGGGTGAGCCCCGTCGCGTTGTCGTAGGGGAGGAAGGCGTGCCGGTCCGGCTCGGCCCGCTCGAGCGGCCGGTGGTCGGCCAGGATCCTGCCGATCCTGCGCTCGACCAGCTCGCGTCGCGGCTGGTGGAAGAGCACAGCGGTACGGCTACCGCCCGCGATATCCACATATTTCACGCCATGGGTGTCGGAGACGATCTCCTGCGAGCCGACGAGCAGCGGCGTTCCGACCTCGGCGACCAGGCTGCCCACCGCGACAGGCGGCCTGGTGGCCTCGAGGAATTCCGCTACGGACGCGTGGAAGCCGGTCTCCAGCTCCAGGACGTGGCTCCCGCCGGGCTCCAGGACCAGCGCGAGCTGCCCGCCGAACGCCGACGGGTTGCGGGCGTGGTCGGTGACGTGCACCATCAGGTGCCCGCGCACGTTGGAGCTGGTGTGGCTGCCGCGCGACTCGATCGAGTACGCCCACAGCGCCCCGCTTCTGACGATCGTGCCGAGCACCGGCCCTCGGCCCGACATCGGCTGTGCCAGCACCCACGACCAGGCCCCGCCGGTCCAGACGTGCGCGTGGCAGGCCCGGGTGAGGGAGTCGGCGGCCGAGTCGTAGACGTCCCTGATCGGCAGGGAGATCGCCAGCGAGCCGATGGTCAGCGGGCGGTCCGAGTCGTTGGTCCAGGTGTAGGTCTCCAGCAGGCGCTCGCCGGCCGACCTGGTGACCTCGAGCGTCAGGGAGCCGGTGACCCGGCCGGGACCCCGCCAGCGGCCCGAGCCGCGATCGGTGATGGCGAACCCGGCGCCCCAACGGTGCGCGGCGGTGTGCCAGCGATCGTCCCCCTCCTGCAGCAGGAAGGGGTGCTCGGGCAGGTCCGGGTGAAAGAACCGGGCAGGAGCGCCGTCGTCATGAAATTTCACGATCATGTGGTGGGCCTCGGAAGGGGGGAGTCGATGTCGTAGAGCCGGGCGTCGACCTGGTTCAGCGCGTGCCGTACCGCCCCCAGCACGACCGCCTGGTCGCCCAGGGTGGACACGGACAGCGCGGGCGGTTCCAGGCAGTACGGATCGAGGTGCCGGCGCAGCGGTCCAAGGATAACGTCGCCCGAACGCGAGATGCCGCCGCCCAGCACGACCAGGTCGGGATCGACGGTCAGCACCAGCGCCGCCACCCCCTCGGAGAGCTCCTTGGCGAAGCCGTCGACCGCCTGGCGGGCCGCCGGGTCGCCCTCGCGGGCGCGGCCGAAGACGAAGGCGGCGGCGTCCTCCGGCGCGGTGCCCTCGGGCAGGCCGGGAAAGCCGGTCAGATGGGAGGGGGCGCGGCACCAGCCGAGCAGCGGCAGGGCGCCGATCTCGCCCGCGCCGCCGCGCCCGCCCCTGTGCAGGCGCCCGTCGATGAGCAGGCCCGCGCCCGTCCGCACGCCCGACAGCACGAAGACCAGGTCGGTCACGCCCTGCGCCTGGCCGATCCAGCCCTCGGCGAGCGCGGCCAGGTTGCAGTCGTTCTCGACCAGGATCGGGCAGGCGAAGTCGCCGCGCATCTCGGCCGCCAGGTCCACGCCGGTCCATTCGGGCAGCCCGACGGAGAGCCTGACCACGCCCTGGGCGGTCACCACGCCGGTGGTGCCCACGCAGAGCGCGGCGACCTGGTCGGCCCGCACGTCCGCGGACTTCAGCGCGCCCGCGGCCGCCGCCCGTGCCGCGGCCAGGCGCGCCGCGCGGCCCGAGGCGGGATCGACGCGTTCGGCGTGCTGCGCGATCACCTCGCCCTCCAGGTCGGCCAGCGTCGCCCGGATGATGTAGGAGCCGACGTCGACGCCGACCACGTAGCCGCCCGTGGCGTTGAAGGTCACCAGCCTGGCCGGGCGGCCCATCTGCCCGCTCTCCGGCGGAAGTTCTTTGATCCAGCCCGCCGCGAGCAGTTCCTCCACCAGGCTCTCCATCGTCGGGCGGGACAGCGCGGTGCGTTTGGCCAGGTCGGTGAGGCCGACAGGGCCTCGGCCGCGCAGCGCGCGGATCGTCGCGGCCAGGTTGATCCGGCGCACCCGCGAGGTGTCGCTGCCGCGAATCATCACTTATGGCCCCCTTGACAGCTGAACTTCCCGACAAATAAAAACAGGCTTCATTAGTAAGTCGCAAGCCCGAGAGGACGTTCATGGTCACACTCGCCGTCATCGGGGCGGGTCTGCGTGGCATCGGCTACGCCCAGCAAGCCCTGGCCGGCGGCCGGGCCCGGGTCGTCGCCGTGGCCGAGCCGGATCCGGGACGACGGGAGCGCCTGGCGGCCGAGCACGGCATCCCGCCGGAGTACGCCTTCGCCGGCTGGCAGGAGCTGCTCGCCGTACCGAGGCTGGCCGACGCGGTCATCGTGGCGACCCAGGACCGGATGCACCTGGAGCCCGCCGTACGCGCCGCCGAGCTCGGCTACCACATCCTGCTGGAGAAGCCGATGGCCCCCACGGAAGAACAGGCCGCGGCGATCGCCGAGGCCGCAGGCAGGCACGGCGTGATCCTCGCCGTCTGCCACGTGATGCGGTACACGCCCTACACCCGGGCGCTCAAGGAACTCATCGACGGCGGCCGGATCGGCCAGATCATGAACATCCAGCATCTGGAGCAGGTCGGCTGGTGGCACCAGGCGCATTCCTTCGTCCGCGGGAACTGGAGCGTCGAGGCCGAGTCGGCGTCGATGCTGCTCGCCAAAGCGTGCCACGACCTGGACTGGATCGTGCACATCAATGGCGCGCTGCCCGAGCGGATCTCCTCCTTCGGCAACCTCGTGCACTTCCGCGCCGAGAGCGCACCGCCAGGCGCGGCCAAGCGGTGCCTGGACTGCCCCATCGAGCCCGCCTGCCCCTACTCGGCCAAGCGGCTCTACCTGGGCTGTCTCGGCGACCCGGACAAGGAGTACTGGCCGCTGTCGGCGGTCACCTCCGACCACACCGAGGCGGGCGTGCTCGCCGCGCTGCGTGACGGCCCGTACGGCAGGTGCGTCTACGCCTGCGCCAACGACGTGGCCGACACCCAGGTCGTGACCATGGAATTCGCCGACGGCACCTCGGCCACCTGCACCGTCACCGCCTTCGCCGCCCTGGAGCACCGTAAGACGCGCGTCTTCGGAACGCGCGGCTCCATCGAGGGGGACGGCGTGCGGCTGACGGTGCACGACTTCGTCACCGACGAGATCACCGAGATCGTCACCACGGCCGGCCAGGACGCCTCGGCGGCGACCGGCCACGGCGGCGGCGACGCCGCCCTGCTGGACGCCTTCGTGGCAGCGGTCGCCCAGGGCGACCCGACGCTGGTCCTGACCAGCGGGACCGAGAGCCTCGCCACGCACCGGGTGGTCTGGACGGCCGAACGCGCCCGGCACACAGGAACCGTCACCCCCCTTCAGAAAGGCCCCGCCATCCATGCGTAAGCTCACCGCCGTCGTGGCGCTCGGCGCCCTGGCCCTGGGCGTGTCCGCCTGCGGCAAGAAGAACAGCGCCGAGCCGGGCAAGCAGTCCCTGGTCTACGTCTCCGCCTGGGGCGCGGACGAACCCCAGGGGAAGATCATCAAGACGATCTTCGACGACTTCGCCAAGGAGACCGGCACCAAGGTCGACGTGAAGTTCGCCGGCCGCAAGGGCGTCGACAACCTGGCCACGGAGATGGCCTCCGGGCAGGGGCCCGACCTGTTCGACACCGCCACGGACAACATCGCCGCGTTCGCCGCGCAGAACGTGGTCGCCCCGCTCGACGACGTGCTGACCGCCGAGATCCCCGACGAGGGCAAGAAGGTCCAGGACGTCCTGCCCCAAGCCGTACGGCAGGCCTCGTCCACCGACAAGGGCCTGGCGTTCGTCCCGCACACGGTCATCTCCACCGCGATCTGGTACGACGCGGCCAAGCACCCCGGCCTCGACCCCAGGACCTGGGACGACTTCATCGCCTACCTGGACAAGGCCAAGAAGGAGGGCCGAGCCCCGATCGCCCAGGACGGCACGATCAACTTCTACAACGTCTACTGGTTCTACAGCCTGCTGGTGCGGGCCAACGGCGCGGGCAGCCTCAAGGCGCTGTCGAAGGACCCGGCCGCCTGGGACAAGCCCGAGGTCCTTGACGCCGCCAAGAAGGTGGAACAGCTGGCCAAGGGCGGCTACTTCCAGAAGGACTTCATGGCCACCAAGTTCCCCGCCGCGCAGGACGCCTGGGCTCAGGGCACCCACGACCTGAACATCAACGGCACCTGGCTGGCCAGCGAGACCCACGACAAGCTGGCCGCCGGCGCCAAGGTCGCCTCCTTCCAGCTCCCTGCGGGAGGTAAGGACTCGGTCGAGGTCGGCACCCTCGGCTGGGCGGTCAACGCCAAGGGCAGGAACGTGGCCACGGCGAAGAGGTTCCTGGCCTTCGCGCTGCGCAAGCCGTACATCCAGCAGATCTCGACGTCCGCGCTCAACATCCCCTCGCGCGCCGACGTGCCGGCGCCCGAGCACCTGCTGGCCGTGCAGAAGGCGGTCAACGAGGCCACCGCCACGCACAGGACCTACGACGACGCGGCGGCCGCGAAGAGCTGGTGGAACGACCTGTTCCTGCCGCTGGACGACCAGCTGATCTCCGGCAAGATCGACGCGGCGGGGTTCGTCAAGGAAGGCAGGCGCAAGACCGCCGAGCACCTGGCCAACACCAACTGAGCCGATGGGAGCCAACATCCGGCGCGCCTTCTGGCCCTTCCTGCTGCCGGCGCTGCTCGCCTACACGGTGCTGTTCGTGGGGCCGTCGCTGTTCGGGCTCTGGGTCAGCCTCACCAGGTGGGCGGGCCCCGGCTCGGACATGAGCTGGCGCGGCCTGGGCAACTATCTCGCGCTGCTGCGCGACGACGTCTTCCGCCAGGCGTTCGTCAACACCTTCGTGCTGGCCGTCGTCGGCGGCGGGCTGGTCTTCGCCTTCACGTTCCTGTCGATGGTGGTGCTCAGGCAGCTCAAGGGCCGGGCCTTCATCCGGTCCGTGATCTTCCTGCCGATGATCATCTCGGTGATCGCGGTGGGCGCCGCCATCGGTTTCCTGCTCAACCCCGGCGGCGCCGTCAACACCGTGCTCGGCTGGATCGGCCTCGATCCGCAGCCCTGGCTCGGGCCCGACCTGGTCTTCCGCTGCATCGTGGGCGGCCTGGTCTGGTCGAGCACCGGCTTCTACGTGGCGCTGATGATGTCGGCGGCCGACGGCATCCCGGCCTACATCTACGAGGACGCGCGGCTGATCGGAGCCACCAGGTGGGAGCAGTTCCGCCACATCACGCTGCCGCTGACCTGGGACGTCTTCGCCGTCTCCGCGGTGCTGTGGGTGGTCAACAGCCTGAAGATCTTCGAGATCGTGCTCGCCTTCACCACGGCGGGCACCCCGGCCAGCCCGCCCCTGCAGGCGCGCACCGTGGCCGTGCAGCAGTACTACTCGATCAGCGGCTCCGGGGTTCCCGACCTGGGCAGGGCCGCCGCGATGGGGGTCGTCGTGCTCCTGGTGACCGCGGTGCTGGTCGCGCTGACCCGGCGCATCACTCGCCGCGAGCGGGTGGAGCTGGCATGAGGCGCCTGCTCGGCGACATCCTGCTCCCGCGCGCGACCGCGATCGCGCTGTGGGCCTGGGTGGCCTTCAACCTCGCCCTCGTCGCCTGGATCGGGCTGCAGTCGCTCAAGGAGTCCGGCGAGGTCTGGCTCACCCCGTTCTCGCTGCCCGAGGACCCGCACTGGGAGAACTACGGCGCGGCCTGGCAGGCGGCCGGGTTCTCCTCGGCCGCGCTGAACAGCACCGTGCTCACGCTGCTCGGCTCGCTGCTCATCGTGGCGCTGTCGGCCCCGGCCGCGTACGTGCTCGCGCGCTCGAGCCGTCGGCTCGCCGGACCGCTGACGGGCTACTTCGCGATGGGGCTGAGCATCCCGCTGCAGACCGTGGTGATCCCCATCGTGGTGATCAAGCTGTCGCTCTACACGTTCATGGAGGACTGGGTCACCGGCTGGTGGGACAACCGCATCACGCTGCTGATCTTCCAGGTGGCCCTGTCGCTGCCGTTCTCGGTCTTCGTGCTCACCGGCTACCTGCGCTCGCTGCCGCACGAGATCGAGGAGGCCGCCGAGATGGACGGCGCAGGCCCCCTGCGGTCCTTCGTCCGGATCGTGCTGCCGGTCGCCAGGCCGGGCGTGGTCACCGTGCTCGTGCTCAACGTCATCGGCCTGTGGAACGAGACGCTGCTCGTCCTGCTGATCGCGCCGCAGCCGGGGGAGCGCATGCTGCCCGCCGCGCTGCTCAACCTCTACAGCTCCATGCAGTACAGCTCGGACTGGGGCGGCCTGTTCGCCGGGATCGTGATCCTGGTCTATCCCATGATCGTGCTCTACCTCTGGCTCGGCCGCCGCATCGTCGAGGGAATGACCGCCGGAATCTCGAAATAGGAGCATCTTGATGCGCAAACTCCTGCTACCTCTGTGCCTGCTGTCCTTACTGCCCGCCGTACCGGCTCATGCGTCGGCGGGGACCACCTACTACGTCGACGCCGTGTCGGGCAGCGACGCCAACTCCGGCACCAGCTCGGCCTCGGCCTGGCAGTCCCTCGCGAAGGCCAGTCAGCTGACTCTCGGTCCCGGTGATCGGCTGCTGTTCAGGGCGGGGCAGCGCTGGAGCGGCCGGCTGACCGTCCAAGGAGCCGGTACGGCGGGCAGCCCCGCGTTCGTGGGCGCCTACGGGACCGGCGCCAAACCGATCATCGCGGGGGAGGGCACGGTCGACGCCGCGGTCAAGGTGAGCAACGTGCACGACCTGACCGTCGACGGGCTCGAGGTGACGAACTGGAGCAACGGCACCACCCCGCGCACCGGTGTCAACCTGTTCGCCAAGGACGCCGGCGTGCTCGCCAACGTCACCCTGCGCAACCTGTTCATCCACGACGTGGACGGCCCCGGCGGCAGCTACGTCAGCGCGGCCGGGCTGCTGGTGTCCATCCGCGGCAACAGCGTCCCCACCTACTACGACAACCTGGTCATCGAGAACAACGAGGTGGCCGACATCCGCTCCTACGGGATCATCACCTGGTCCACCTGGTCGCGGCGCAACGGGATGACCAGCCTGTATCCCGTCGAGACCGGAATTCCGGACTCAGAGGTCGTCACCTGGACGCCGAGCACTCGCGTGGTGATCCGCGGCAACTACGTCCACGACGTGACCGCGGGCGGCATCACGCCCATGCACACCAAGGGCGCCCTGATCGACGGCAACCGGGTCGACAGGGCGGCCAGCGGCCGGCTGGTCAACAACGGCGGCAACGTCGGGATCTGGTGGCAGGGCAACGACGACATCGTCGTCCAGCACAACGAGGTCTCGCGCACCGGCTTCAACGGCCCCGGCACCGACGGGCACGGCTTCGACTCCGACGCCGACAACAACCGCAGCGTGGTGCAGTACAACTACAGCCACGAGAACGACGGCGGCTTCTTCATCACCGTCTCCTTCACCGGCGCCCCCACCAGGACCAACACCGTCCGCTACAACCTGAGCAGGGACGACGGCTACGAGCTGTTCAGCCTGTCCACCGAGACGTCGGGCACCGAGATCTACAACAACACGCTGTACGCCGGGGGCCGCGTGGTCGTGGTGAAGCCGCCCTACAACGGCGCAGGCAGCTACCCGCTCGGCAAGATCGTGCACATCTACAACAACGCGACCGGCATCAAGATCCGCAACAACGTCGTCGTCAACAAGACCACCGCCGGCTACGACGCGCAGAACGGCACGCTCTACGACGCCAACCTCTACTCCGGCGGCCCGGCGCCCTCCGACACCAACGCGCTGAAGTCCGACCCCAAGCTGGTCAACCCCGGCTCCACCGCCGCCGAGGACTACCAGCTCCAGTCCGACTCGCCCGCCAGGGGCAGGGGCGTGAGCCTGGCGCCCGGCATCGCGGACTACTTCGGCGGCACCGTTTCCGCCACCCAGCCCGACCGCGGCTTCCACCAGTACCCGGGCCCGGTGACGGTGGCCACCACCTCCTACGCCACCCTCGGCGTCCTGCACCCCTTCCGCATGGTCGACGGCGACGTCAACACCTCGTGGAGCAGCGTCGCCAGTGGCATCACCTTCCCCGGCACCATCGACGTCGGCTACGGCCAGGACAGGAGCATCGGCTCGGTCACCATCCACACCGCCTGGGCCACCGGCCAGGCCATCACCGAGCTCGACGTGCAGACCTGGAACGGCTCGGCCTGGGTGACCCAGGTGGCCGGCCAGAAGCTGACGTGGTCGGGCAACACCGCGACCGTCGAGAACCGCACGATCACGCTGCCCCAGCGGGTCACCACGCGCAAGCTCCGCCTGGTGGTCCGCAACGCCAACCTCAAGTGGGGCAACTTCGCCGTCTACGAGATCGCCACCGCCTGACGACCCGCCCCGGGGTGCCCTTCTCCGCGTGACACGGCACAAACAAGCCGCAGGCTTGACTCTGGCCAGACGGAATCTGGGGGAGGGCACTCCTATGGGACTCTTCATGCGCCCACGTCGGCCGCTGCTTCGGGTGGCGGCCGGGGCGACCACCGCGGCCGTCGCCTACCGCGCCGGCAAGAACAAGTCAGAGCAGGACCAGTACAACGAGCAGGCGCAGGCGGCCTACCAGGCCACGCAGCAGCCGCCGCCGCAACAGGCCTACCAGCAGCCGCCTCCTCAGCAGGCCTACCAGCCGCCACCGCCACCTCAGCAGGCGTATCAGCAGCCCGCCGACCCGCTGGCCGAGCTCGAACGGCTCGCTCGGCTGCGCGACTCGGGCGCGCTGACCGAGGCCGAGTTCACCGCCATGAAGTCCCGCCTGATCGGAGGCTGAACAGATGACGTCGACCGAGACCGTGCTGGAGGCGCTACGCGCCGTCGCCGCGGGTGACGCGGAGCGGATCGCCGCGCTCTACGCCCCCGACTGCCGTGGCTGGTCGGCGGGTAGGGAGATCCCCTCGCGCGAGGAACTGCTGGTCGGCGCGGGTGACCGCGCCACCGGCCTGTCCGACATCACAGTGGAGGCCTCGCCGATGGAACTGCCCAACGGCACGGTCGTGGCCGAGTGGCGGCTGACCGCCCGCCACACGGGCGAGCTGAACCTGGGCGAGGACGTGGTCGTGCCGCCGTCCGGGAAGACCCTGGACGTGCGCGGCGCGATGTTCGCCGAGCTCCGGGGCGGTCAGATCGCCGCATTTCGCCAGTACTGGGACGAGGCTGACCTCCTCGATCAGCTGGGCCTCCTGCCGGCCTGACCGGCTGCGATTTGTGCGAAAGGCACCAAAGATCGCGGCATAGTGTGCGATGCGCACCTTTGCAGTATTTAGTCGCTTACCTACCGTTCTCTCAAGCTAACCCCCTGGGAGGTCAACGGTGGCCGACGACTACTCGCTCAACCGCGTGCCCGAGCGCGCACGCTACCCCTGGTTGTCGGTGGCGGTGCAACGCTTCGGCCAGGTCTCCGCGCTGACGCAGTTCATGCTCGGCGCCACGCTTGGCTTCAGCATGACCTTCTGGCAGTCCTTCTGGGCGCTGACCCTCGGCGCGGTCATCCTGGAAGCGGCCATGATCCTGGTCGGGATCATCGGCATGCGCGAGGGCCTGTCCACCTCGATGCTCGCCCGCTGGACCGGCTTCGGCCGGGGTGGCTCCGCGGTGATCGGACTGGCCATCGGCGTCAGCCTGATCGGCTGGTTCGGCATCCAGTCGGGCGTGTCCGCCCGCGGCCTGCACGCCCTCATCGGCGGCCCGGCCGAATGGGTGTGGGCGATCGTCTTCGGCCTGGCCGTGACCGCGATCGTGATCGCCGGCTTCCACTCGATGGCCTGGACCGCCTACCTTACGGTGCCGCTGTTCCTGGCGCTGGTCGCCTGGTCGATCGTCAGCGAGCTGAGCAAGCACTCCGTCGGCACCCTCATGAGCCAGGCGCCGCCCGGGCCGCCCATGACGCTGCTGCAGGGCATCGCGCTGGTCGCCGGCAGCCTGATGGTCGGCGCGGTCATCACCTCGGACATGACCAGGTTCAACCGCAGCGCCGCCGACGTGGTCAAGCAGACGGTCCTCGGCGTCACCCTCGGCGAGTACGTCATCGGCCTGGCCGGGGTGCTGCTCGCGCACGCCGTCGGCAGCTCCGACGTCATCGCGATCGTCACCTCCTCCGTCGGCCTGGTCGGCACCCTGGTGATCATCGCCGGCACGTTGAAGATCAACGACTGGAACCTCTACTCCTCCGGCCTCGGCCTGGTCACCTTCATCGGCGTGCTCACCGGCCGCCGCCCCAGCCGGGCCGTGATCACCGCGATCGTCGGCGTGGCCGGGACCCTGCTCGGCGCGCTGGGCATCCTCGACCTGTTCACCGAATTCCTCATCCTGCTCGGTGTGATCTTCCCGCCCATCGCGGGCATCATGATCGCCGAGTACTTCGTCGTCCGCCGCTGGCGGGGCGAGCTGGCCGAGGGCCGCGACACCGGCGCGGCACCGCCGAGCGCGCCCATGTGGGTGCCGGTCACCCTGGTGATATGGCTTGTCGCGACGCTGGTCGGCCACTTCGTCACCGCGGGCCTGGGCAGCGTCAACTCGCTGGTCACCGCGTTCGTGCTGTACGTCGCCTGCGGGCGGCTCGGTCTGGTGCGGCCCGTCGGCGTCAGCAGGACCGAGATCGCTGAGGAGGTCGCGGCGTGAGGATCGGCATCGACGTCGGCGGCACCAACACCGACGCCGTCCTGATGGACGGCGACCGGGTGGTCTCCGCGGTCAAGCGCACCACCAGCAAGGACGTCACCGGCGGCATCGTCAGCGCCATCGAGGGGCTGAACGTCCACGGCGACGTGCGCGCCGTGATGATCGGCACGACGCACTTCATCAACGCGCTGGTGGAGGCCGACCGGCTGGCTCCCACGGCATCGGTACGGCTCGGCCTGCCAGCGACCACGTCCCTGCCCCCCTTCGTGGACTGGCCCGACAGGCTGGTCGAGGCGGTGTCCGGGCGCGGCTACCTGTGCCACGGCGGCCACGAGTTCGACGGCCGGGTCATCTCCGAGCTGGATCCCGGCGAGCTGCGCCGTACCGCCGAGGACATCCGCGCCCGCGGCATCCGCTCGGTGGCGATCTCCTCGATCTTCTCGCCCGTCAACCAGGAGTTCGAGGAGCGGGCGGCGGAGATCCTGGCCGAGGAGCTGCCCGGCGTGCCGATCTCGCTGTCGCACGAGATCGGCAGGATCGGGCTGCTGGAGCGGGAGAACGCCACCATCGTCAACGCCGCGCTGCGCGAGCTGGCCGACGAGATCGTGGACGGCCTGGCCCAGGCCATGGCGGGGCTGGGCATCAGCGCCCCGCTGTACCTCAGCCAGAACGACGGCACGCTGATGGACCTGGAGTTCGCCAGGCGCTACCCGGTGGCCACGTTCGCCTCAGGGCCGACGAACTCCATGCGCGGCGCCGCCGTCCTGTCCGGGCTGGAGACCTGCGCGGTCGTCGACATCGGCGGCACCACCAGCGACATCGGCGTGCTCAACGGCGCGTTCCCCCGCGAGGCCACCACCGAGGTCACCGTCGCAGGGATCAGGACGAACTTCCGCATGCCCGACGTGCTGTCCATCGGAATCGGCGGCGGCAGCCGGATCCACGACGGGCGCACGGTCGGGCCGGACTCGGTGGGCTACGAGCTGACCAGCCGGGCGCTGGTGTTCGGCGGCTCGACGCTCACCGCCACCGACATCGCGGTCGCCGCCGGGCTGGCCGAGCTGGGCGACCCCGCCCTCGTCGCGCACCTGGACCGGGAGATGGTCGCCGGGGTGCTGAAGCGCATCGCCGACGACGTGGCCGAGGCCGTGGAGCGCATGCGGACCAGCCCGGAGCCGCTGCCCGTGGTCGGCGTGGGCGGCGGGTCGATCCTGCTGCCCGACGCGCTGCCCGGCTGCGGCGAGGTGCATCGGCCGGGCAACTACGCGGTGGCCAACGCCATCGGCGCGGCCATCGCCCAGATCGGCGGCGAGGTGGACCGCATCTACACGGTCCCGCCCGGCCGCCGCGAGGCGGTGGTGGACGAGGCCAAACAGGAGGCCGTGGACCGGGCCGTGGCGGGCGGCGCCCGGCCGGGCAGCGTGCGCATCGTCGAGTTCGACGAGATCCCGCTGCCCTACCTGCCCGGCGACGCCACCCGCATCAAGGTCAAGGCCGTAGGAGAGCTGCATGCGTGAGATCGGACTCGAGCACCTGCCCGCCATCGCCCGCGGCGCGGCCATCCTCGGCACCGGGGGAGGGGGCGACCCGTACATCGGCCGGCTCATGGCCCGCGCCGCGCTGCGCGAGCACGGCCCGGTCGAGCTGGTCCCGCTGGACGAGGTGCCGGACGAGGCGATGGTGCTGCCGGTGGCGGGCATGGGCGCGCCCACGGTGATGGTGGAGAAGCCGCCCTCGATCGAGGAGATCTCGGCCGCGGTCGAGGCCATCTGCGGGTACCTCGGCCGCCGCCCGACCCACATCGCCTGCGCCGAGGTGGGCGGCGTCAACTCGCTGATCCCCGTCGCCGCCGCGGCCCGGCTCGGGCTGCCGCTCATCGACGCCGACGGCATGGGCCGCGCCTTCCCCGAGCTGCAGATGTTCATCCCCGCCATGTACGGCGTGGCCGCCTCGCCCATGGCCATGGCCGACGACAAGGGCAACCGGTCGGTCATCGACACCGTCAGCAACCACTGGACCGAGCGCCTGGCCAGGGCGGCCACCGTGGAGATGGGCGGCTCGGCCACCACCGTCCTGTACGCCATGGACGGCGCCAAGGCCCGCGAGGCGATGGTCCCCGCCACGATCTCGCTCAGCGCCGAGCTCGGCGAGCTGGTCGCCGAGCACCGCGCCATCGGCGACGCCCCGCAGGCGGTCGCCGCCAGGCTGGGCGGCCGGGTCCTGTTCGGCGGCAAGGTGCTGGACGTGGAGCGGCGCACCGTCGGCGGGTTCGCCCGCGGCATCGCCCGGCTGTCCGGGGACGGCGAGCTGCGGCTGTCGTTCCAGAACGAGCACCTGCTCGCCGAACTGGACGGCACCCCCGTGGCCAGCACGCCCGACCTCATCTGCGTACTCGACACCCAGACCGGCGACCCGATCACGACGGAGACCCTGCGGTACGGCCAGCGCGTCACCGTCCTGGCCGCGCCGTGCGACCCGCGCTGGCGCACCCCCGAGGGGCTGATGCTGGTCGGCCCCAGGTACTTCGGCTACGACCTGGACCCGGTACCCCTCATCTGACGCCTGCGAAAGGTGCCTTATCGTCCAGAGATGAGCCAGATCCGGGAGCAGGACCTGCCCGCGCTCGAACGTGGCTGCGTCCTGCTCGGCTCCGGCGGTGGCGGCGCCACGGTGACCTTGATGCGGCTGCTGCGGGCCAGGCTGCGCCGGGGGCCCGTCGAGCTCATGGCCGCCGCCGAGCTGCCGCCTGATGCGCTGCTCGTCCCGGTCGGGCTGGCCGGAGCCACCGGGATGCTGGAGGAGAAGCCGCCCACCGGCGAGGAGATGGCCGCGGCCGTGGCGGCCGTCGCCCGGTGGAGCGGCAGCCGGGTGGACGCGATCATGTCGATCGAGGCGGGCGGCAGCAACGGCCTCGCGGTGCTCACCTGCGGCCTGCCCGTGGTCGACGCCGACCTGATGGGCCGGGCCTTCCCCCGGCTCGGGCAGGCATCCACCTCGCGCAAGGGCGTCCAGGCCGGGCCGTACGCGCTGGTCGACTCGGCCGGCCGTACCACGATCATGGACAGCTACGACCCGGAGGCCGGGGAGAAGCTCATGCACGGCGCGGTGCAGGCGGCGGGCGGCTGGGCGGCGTTCGCGCACTGGCCGATCCGCGTGGCCGACCTGCCCGCGCTGGCCATCGTCGGTGGCCTGGCCCGCGCGCTCGAGCTGGGCAGGACCATGCTCGCACTGCCGGAGCGGGCGCCGCGCGCGCCCGCGCTGGGCGGGCGGTCGCTCGGGACGGGCCGCGTCGTGGAGGTGATCAGGCAGCCGGGCGGCCGCGGCGTGGTCAGCGTGCTCGGCGACGGAGGTCCGGTGCTGCGGGTGGAGATGGAGAACGAGTTCCAGGCCGTCTTCGCCGACGGCGTCCCCGTCGCGACCACGCCTGACGTCATCTGCCTGCTCGAGGCCAGGACCGGCCGGCCGCTCGGCTGCGACGAGGTGGTGCGCGGGCCGCGCGTCGAGGTGCTGCAGCTGCCCTGCCCGGCCTTCTGGCGCCGCACGGACAAGCTGGCCCAGGTCTCGCCCGCCGCCTTCGGCATCGACGTGCCACCACGGCTGATGGAGGGTCCGGCATGAACGTCGCCGACCTGCTCGACCGGGCCGACCTCGTGGTACTGGGCGGGCCCCTCGACAGCGGGCGCCAGGTCACCGGCGTGTCCGTGACCGAGCCCTTCCTCGGAGCGCTGGCCGTACGTCTCGACGGGGAGCGGACCGGGTGGCGGCTGGACGCCGACCTGAACCGCGCGGCCGAGGCAGGAGCCGCCGCGCTCGTCGTGCCGGGCGACGAGCCGCTGCTGCGTGGCACGCTGCTGCTGGCCGACCGCCTGCGCACGCCCGTGCTCGGCTGCCTGGGCGATCCGCTGGAGACGGCGGTACGGCTGGCCGTCCTGCTCGCGGCACCGGAGGTGGACGTGGCCCGGCGCGTGCTGGCCGCGCACCAGGTGCTCGACGCGGGCGGGCTCACCCTGGCCGAGCTACGCGACAGGGCCAGCGAGGTGTTGCACGCCGAGGTCACCGTGCTGGCCAGGGACGGCGCCGCGCTGCTCGGCCCCGCGGTGACGGCGCAGGTCAGGGTCGCGCTGCCGGTGCGCCAGCGGCTGGCGGGCGGCGGCGTGGCCGTGCCCGTGCTCGCCCCCGACGGCCGCAGCGCCGAGCTCTGGCTGGTCAGCCCCGGTACGGCGGGCGACGAGGAGGTCCTGGCCGTGGCCGCGGGAGCCGCGCAACGCTCGCTCGCGCTGCGCAGGGTCGAGCTGGAGCGCGACGCCCGCCGCCGTTCCGGCCTGCTCGGCGAGCTGCTCCAGTCGGGCGACGACGCGGGCCCGTCGCTGCGCAGGCGCGCGGCCGAGGCGGGCTGGGCGCTGGACGGCTGGCACACCGGCATCCGCTTCGGCGCCAGCCGGCCCGTCGACGTGGTGACCTCCACGAGCGACATCGTCTCCGCCCTGGCCGCGGAGGGGATCGAGGCGGTCGTGGTCGCCGAGGACGGCGGCTGGGTGGCGTGGGTGACCACCACCGCCGAGCCCGGCACCGACGCCGTCGATCGGCTCGCCGCCGGGGTACGGCAGGCGCAGCGCCACCTGGCCGACCTGGACCTGCTCGTCGGCATGGCCAGGCCGCACCCGGGCCCCGGCGGCATCGCCCGCACCCTGTCGGAGGCCCGCGACGCCGCCCGCCTGGCCGGGTCCCGGGCGGAGACGGGCAGGTTCCTGCACGTGGACCGGCTCGGGCTGGCCCAGCTCCTGCTCGCCTGGACCCGCACCGACACCTTCGTGCCCGCGGCCAGATCGCTCCTGGCCACCCTCTCGCCCGAACTGGTCGAAACGCTCACGGTCTACCTGGACGCCGAGTCCTCCCTGATCGAGGCCGCGGCCGTGCTGGGCGTCCACCGCAACACCATCGCCCGGCGGGTCGCCAGGATCGAGAGCCTCCTCGGCGTCGACCTCGCCGACGCGGACACCCGCCTCGCCCTCCACCTGGCCTGCCGCGTCAGCACCTCCCCCTCCTAGCTCCGGTCATGGCAGGTCGGACCAGGTGACCAGTCCGTGGCTCCGCTGAAATCTGCCGGACGGCATACGCGCCGCCCCTTGCGCGGACCCGGGTGTTCCGGGTTACGGTGGGCGCCGACCGAACGCGGGAGCCCGGTGTGACCGGGCTGAGAGGACGGCTACATCAGCCGCCGACCGCCAGAACCTGCTCCGGGTAATGCCGGCGAAGGGAGTTTCCGCGATGAGCGACGCGTGCTTTTCCAAGATCTACTCTGGTGATCTTCGCGTGCCGATGCGGCTGGTGCACCTGTCCGACGGCACGAGCGTCACGCTCTACGACACGTCCGGGCCCTACACCGACCCGGACGTGCAGGTCGACGTCGCCCGGGGCCTGGCGCCGCTGCGCGAGGGGTGGATCCTCGACCGGAGCGACGTCGCGCGCTACGGAGGAAGGCCCGTGCCGGCCGGGCTCCAGGGCGAGCGGCGGCACCCGCTGCGCGCCACCGGGGCGCCGGTGACCCAGCTCGCCTACGCCAGGCGCGGCCAGATCACCAAGGAGATGGAGTTCGTCGCGGTCCGCGAGGGCGTCACGCCCGAGTTCGTCCGCACCGAGGTGGCGGCGGGCAGGGCGATCATCCCGGCCAACGTCAACCACCCCGAATCCGAGCCCATGATCATCGGCCGCAACTTCCTCGTGAAGATCAACGCCAACATCGGCAACTCCGCGGTCACCTCCTCCATCCAGGAGGAGGTGGAGAAGATGACCTGGGCCACCCGCTGGGGCGCCGACACCGTCATGGACCTGTCCACCGGCCGCGACATCCACACCACCCGCGAGTGGATCATCCGCAACTCACCGGTGCCGATCGGCACCGTCCCGATCTACCAGGCGCTGGAGAAGGTCGACGGGCGCCCGGAGGAGCTGTCGTGGGAGATCTACCGCGACACCCTCGTCGAGCAGTGCGAGCAGGGCGTCGACTACGTCACCGTGCACGCGGGGGTACGGCTGGCCCACGTGCCCCTCACCGCCGGGCGCAAGACCGGCATCGTCTCGCGCGGCGGCGCGATCATGGCCGCCTGGTGCCTGGCGCACCACCGGGAGAGCTTCCTGTACGAGCATTTCGAGGAGATGTGCGAGCTGCTCGCCTCCTACGACGTGGCCTTCTCCCTGGGTGACGGGCTGCGCCCCGGCTCGATCGCCGACGCCAACGACGAGGCCCAGTTCGCCGAGCTGCGCACTCTCGGCGAGCTCAGCGGGCTCGCGCGCGCCCACGACGTCCAGGTCATGATCGAGGGCCCCGGCCACGTACCCATGCACAAGATCAAGGAGAACGTCGACCTGCAGCGCGAGCTCTGCGACGACGCCCCCTTCTACACCCTCGGCCCCCTCGTGACCGACATCGCCCCCGGCTACGACCACATCACCTCCGGCATCGGCGCCGCCATGATCGGCTGGTACGGCACGGCCATGCTCTGCTACGTCACTCCCAAGGAACACCTGGGCCTGCCGGGCAAGGACGACGTCAAGACCGGCGTGATCACCTACAAGATCGCCGCCCACGCCGCCGACCTGGCCAAGGGACACCCGCTGGCGCAGACGTGGGACGACGCGCTGTCCGGCGCGCGCTTCGAGTTCCGCTGGGAGGACCAGTTCAACCTCGCGCTCGACCCGGACACCGCCCGTGCCTACCACGACGAGACCCTGCCCGCGGCGCCCGCCAAGACGGCCCACTTCTGCTCGATGTGCGGCCCGAAGTTCTGCTCCATGCGGATCAGCCACGACCTCCCCATCACCCCCATCGACTGAGGCGGGTGGCGCAGACGCGCCAGTGGCGTGGTTGTGACACCACTGCCGGAGATCTTGGGTTTAGGTCGGGTTTGTCAACCCGCCTGTCAGGAGAAGGCCATGCCGCACCTGTTATGCGCCGCGCTCGCGGCGCTCGCCCTCACTCCCACGCCACCACCGCCGCACGGCACGGTGATCGAGGCCGCCTACCCGGTCCCCGGCAGCTACCTCGTCACGCTGAAGGACGGCAGCCCCGCCGACCTCACGGCCAGGCACGGCGGCCACGTCGACCACGTCTACACAAGCGCAGTCAAGGGCTACGCCGCGAGGATGTCGGCGGCGCAGGCCGCCGAACTCGCCGCCGACCCCCGGGTCGTGCTCGTCGAGCAGGACAGCGTGGTGACCGCCAGCGACACCCAGCCCAACCCGCCCTCCTGGGGCCTGGACCGCGTCGACCAGCGCGACCTGCCGCTCGACCACTCCTACAGCTATCCCTCGGCCGGCGCGGGCGTGACCGTCTACACGCTCGACACCGGCATCAGGCCCACGCACGTCCAGTTCGGCGGGCGCGCCTCGATCGGAGCCGACGAGGTCGGCGACGGGCGCGACGGCCAGGACTGCGCGGGGCACGGCACGCACGTGGCCGGCACCGTCGGGGGGGCCGACTACGGCATCGCCAAGCAGGTCAAGCTGGTCGCCGTCCGGGTGCTCGACTGCTCGGGGCACGGCACCGCCTCGCAGATCATCGCCGGCGTCGACTGGGTCACCGCGCACGCGGCCAAGCCGGCCGTGGTCAACATGAGCCTCAACGGCGGCGCCAGCAAGACGGAGGACACCGCGATCAGGAAGTCGATCGCCTCCGGCGTCACCTACGTGGTCTCCTCCGGCAACGGCAACACCGACGCCTGCCGTAACTCGCCAGGACGGATCGGCGAGGCCATCGTGGTCGACAACGCCGACTCCCGCGACCGGCGGGCCTCGGATTCCAACTACGGTTCCTGCACCGACCTGTTCGCGCCGGGGGTCGCCATCACCTCGGCCTGGAACAGCGGCGACACCGCCACCAGAACCATCGGCGGCACCTCCATGGCGGCGCCGCACGTGACGGGGGCGGCGGCGATATACCTGGCCGCACACCCCGGCGCGAGCCCCGCCGCGGTGCAGGACGCGCTGGTCACGTCCGCGACCCCCGGCAAGATCGCCAACCCCGGATCGGGCACGCCCAACCGGCTGCTGTACATCGACCCCGCCACTACGACAGGAGGTTGACCCCCATGCGCCTCACCCTCGCCGCCGCAGCGGGCGCGCTGCTCCTCGTGACCCCCACCGCCGGCACCGCCGCCGCGGCCCCGGCGATACCCCGCTACGACCACGTGGTGGTGGTGATCTTCGAGAACACCAACTACTCCACCGTCAAGGGCAGCTCGAACGCGCCGTACCTGAACCAGCTGGCCTCCCAGGGCGCGCTGTTCACCAACTCCTTCGGCGTCACCCACCCGAGCCAGCCCAACTACCTCGCCCTGTTCTCCGGCTCCCAGCAGGGCGTCACCAACGACTCCTGCCCCAAGGACTTCACCGTCGCCAACCTCGGGCAGCAGCTGCTGGAGGCGGGCCTGACGTTCAAGGCCTACTCGGAGGGCCTGCCGAGCGCCGGCTACACCGGCTGCTCCAGCGGCAGGTACGTACGCAAGCACGCCCCCTGGGTGGACTTCCCCACCGTGAAGGGCTCCGGATACCACGTCCCCTACAGCCAGTTCCCCACCGACTTCAGCAAGCTGCCCACGGTCTCGTTCGTGATCCCCGACATGTGCGACGACATGCACGACTGCTCCACCAAGACCGGCGACACGTGGCTGAAGAACCACCTGGACGCCTACGCGCAGTGGGCCAAGACCCACAACAGCCTGCTCGTCCAGACCTTCGACGAGGACAACTTCACCTCGGTCAACAAGATCTTCACCACCTTCGTCGGCGAGCACGTCAAGCCGGGCTACGAGTCGGGCACGCAGATCAACCACTACACCGTGCTGCGCACGATCGAGGAGATGTACGGCCTGTCCGCCCTCGGCAACGCCAAGGACAAGTCGCCCATCACCGACGTCTGGACGACAGGATCGGCGTTCGCCGTCACCCTGCCGGGCGACCAGAGCGGCACCACGGGCAAGGTCGTGTCACTCCAGCTGGGCGCCACCGGCGGCGCCACCCCCTACACCTGGTCGGCCACCGGGCTCCCGGCCGGCCTGTCGATCAGCGGCTCCGGCCTGATCTCCGGCACGCCGACGGCGACCGGCACCTCCTCCGTCACGGCGACCGCCAGGGACGCCTCCGGCGCCACCGCCTCAGCCACGTTCTCGTGGCGGATCTCGGCGACGGGCACGACGGTGTTCGCCGACGACTTCGAGTCCGACAAGGGCTGGACCGTGGGCGGCGGCGCCTCCACCGGCGGCTGGGAGCGGGGCGGGGCGGAGCAGACCGTCTCGGCGTCGTCGAACAAGCCGATGCAGCTGGCCTGCTCCACCACCTGCCTGGTCACGGGCGCGGCGGCGGGCAGCTCATCAGGCGCCGACGATGTGGACGGCGGCGCGACCACGATCGACTCGCCGGAGATCACTGTGCCCGCGGGAGCCAGGCTGACGTTCACCTACAGCTTCGCGGCGGGCGACAACTCGGGCTCCGACGACCACCTGCGCGTCAGCGTGGTCGGCGGATCGACCCTGTTCGACAAGGCAGGGTCGGGGGTCGAACAGCCGGGAGCCTGGCAGCAGGGCGGTGCCGACCTGTCCGCCTACGCCGGCAAGACCATCAGGCTGCGCGTGGAGGCCGCCGACAACGGCACAGCCAGCCTTCTCGAGGCCCAGCTCGACGACCTGACGATCACCGTGGGATAGCCGTGTACCTGTCCACCATCGGCCTGCGCCCGGGGCGGTTGACCGGGCGCGGGCTGGCCGCCAACGTCTTCGCCCTGGGCGCGGTCAGCCTCGCCACCGACGTCTCCGCCGAGATGGTCACCGCCGTCCTCCCGGTGTACTTCGTGCTCACCCTGCAGTTGGGCCCGGCCGTGTACGGCGTGCTCGACGGCCTCTACACCGGCGCGACCGCGCTGCTGCGGGTTGCCGGCGGCTACCTGGCCGACCGCACGCGCGGACGCAAGGCCGTCGCCGCCGCCGGCTACGGCATCTCCGCCGTGGCCAAGCTCGGTCTGCTCGCCGCCGGCGGCGCGGTGCCGGCCGTCGCCGCGGTCCTGGTCGCTGATCGGGCGGGGAAGGGGCTGCGCACCGCGCCACGCGACGCGCTGATCACCCTGTCCACGCCGGAGCCGCTGCTGGGCCGCGCCTTCGGCGTCCACCGGACGATGGACAGCCTCGGTGCGTTCGCCGGGCCGCTCGTCGCGCTCGCCGTGCTGGGACTGGCGGGCGGGGCGACCGCCGACGGTTTCGACGCGCTGTTCACCGTCAGCTTCTGCGTGGCCGCCGCCGGGCTGGTGATCCTCTGGGCTGCCGTGCGCGACCACCGTGAACCCGCTCCCGCGACGGCGCGGGTGTCCGTCGCCGCCGCTCTCGGGCTGCTGCGCGAGCCGGCTGTCCGGCGGCTGGTGCTGGCCGCCGGGGTACTCGGCCTGGCCACGATCGGCGACGGCTTCGTCTACCTGCTGCTGACCAGGGCCAACGACATCGCCACCGGCTGGTTCCCGCTCATGGCCGTCGCCACCAACCTGGTCTACTTGCTGCTCGCCGCACCGCTCGGGGCGCTCGCCGACCGCCGCGGCCGCCTGCCCGTCGTGCTCGGCGGGTACGGCGCGTTGCTCGCGGTCTACCTTGTCCTCGGCGGGCTGCTCAGTGGGCTGCTCACTGGCCCCGTCGCGGTCGTGGCGGCGCTGGCCGGGTATGGCGGGTTCTACGCCGCGACCGACGGGGTGCTCATGGCGCTGGCCGGGCCGGTGCTGCCCGCCGCGCTGCGCACCACCGGGCTGGCGCTCGTGCAGAGCGCGCAGGCGCTGGCCTACCTGGCCTCCTCCATCGGGTTCGGGCTGGCCTGGGGCACGCTCGGCCCCCGCCCGGCCATCTGGCTGGCCGCCGCCGTGACCGGCGGCGCGATCCTGGTCACCCTCACCGTCCTGCGTAGGCCGCGATGACCACGGTACGGCGGGCGTGCCGGCGGGCGGCGCCGGCCGTGGTCGCGCTCTGCCTGCTCACCGGGGTCGGCGGCTGGGCCGTACACGCCGCCCGGCAGCACTCCCACCGGGCGGTCACCGGCGCGGCGGCGATCAGCCTCGAACCGGGGCCGCGCCTCGTCGCCGTCAGCGCCGACCAGGCCACCCGCGGCCGCGTCCTGTCCGCGGCCGCGGGTGGCCCTCCCCGGATAGGGGTGCTGACCTGCACCAGGTTCTACGCCGCCGGCGGGACCGGGCTGTGCCTGCGTCCCGACGGCGACCTGCCCACCTACCAGCTCGCCGTGCTCGACGCGCACCTGCGCGAGCGGCGGACGATCCCGCTGGTCGGCGTCCCCAACCGGGCGCGCGTGTCACCGAGCGGGCGGTGGGTTGCCTGGACGGTGTTCGTGACCGGTGACTCCTACAACGGCGGACGCTTCTCCACCCGGGTAGGCCTGCTCGACACCCGCACCCAGCGCCTAGTGCCCACCCTGGAGGACTGGAAGGTCAGCGTCGGCGGCAGGCCCTACCGGGCGGCCGACGTCAACTTCTGGGGCGTCACCTTCGCCGCCGACGACCGGCGCTTCTACGCCACCATGTCGACCGCCGGGCACCGCTACCTGGTCCGCGGCGACCTGGCGGCGGGAAGCGTCGAGGCGCTGCGCGACAACGTGGAGTGCCCGTCGCTGTCGCCGGACGGCACCCGGGTGGCGTTCAAGTCGGCCGTGGCGGGCGACCCCCGCCGCGGCTGGCGGCTCGCCGTACTGGATCTCGCCACCATGCGTGAGACCCCGCTGGCCGAGACCCGCAGCGTCGACGACCAGGCGGCCTGGCTCGACGACCGGACCGTGGCCTACGCGCTGCCGCGCGGGCGGGAGGAGTCGGATGTGTGGCAGGTGCCGGCCGACGGCTCGGGACGGCCGGCGCTGCTGCTGGCCGGGGCTTCCTCGCCGGCGTCGCTGCGCGCGTCAGATCCAGCCCTCACGTGAGGCGTGCAGCGCCAGCTGGAAGCGGGTGACCGCGCCCGCGCTGTAGCTGAGCTGCTCCACGTGGCGCGAGAGCGTGCGCCTGCTGATGCCGAGCAGCTGCGCGATGCTGTCGTCGGTCAGGCCGGTGGCCAGCAGCTCCAGGATGCGGCGGCGCAGCGGGCTCACCGCGGGCGGCTCCCGCGTGCCCAGATGCATCGGGAACGCCGCCCGCCAGGACGTCTCGAACAGCCCGATCAGCGCCGACAGCAGGCTCGACGGGTAGACCACGAGCATCGAGTCGTTGATCTCGGCCTCCACGAACGACATCGACACGAACGCGACCCGCCGGTCGAACACGGTCAGCTTCACCGGCACCGTCGGCTGCACCCGCGCCTGCTCGCCCGCGGCGATGCAGGGCTTGATGTTGCAGGCGTAGTAGTCGGCGTTCTGCACCGCCGACCTGGAGTACACCACCCGGTAGACCACGCCGCCCGCCAGGCTCCTGACCTCCTCCTCGTTCGGCTGCCCGTTGGTGTGGTAGGGCGGGGAGTCGAAACGCAGCACCTCCGACTCCACCGAGCCCTCGACCTGGTGGATGCGTTCCACGATGTCGGCGCCGGTCAGCACCTCCACCAGGTCCTCCGTGGGCTGGGGGTGCACGGTCCTGCGGTAGGCGCCGTAGGCGTTCGCGGCCGCGATCCTGGCGCCGAGCAGCTCGGCCGAGCGCGCGTGCGCCAGGCATTCCAGCGCGATCGACGGCTCGGCCGGCTTGAGCAGGCCGTCGCCGGCCAGCGCGCCCGTCACCAGACCCAGCCTGGTCAGCTCGCCGACCGCGGCCTCGGTGTCCTCGAGCCTCCAGCCCAGCGCGGAGGCCAGCTGCGCGGTGGTGGCCGGCTGGACCTTCAGCATGTGGGCGTAGGCCGCAGCCGCGCTCCGGGCGACACCCAGCCGCCGCAACTGTGCCGGTAAGTCATCAACCATGACCCAAGTGTCGCCTCCTGCCGCTTCCGCGGCAGCCAGGACGGGGAGGGCCTTTCCGCGTCCGGCCCGCCGGCCGTCGTCAGTGCGGGATCATCGGGAAAGGAGGGTGTAGACCTCGCGGGGCCGGTGTTCGCGTTCGTCGAAGCCGACGACCGGGCCCAGTTCGACGGCGGCGGCGAAAGCCGCCTGGAAGGTGTCCTGTGACTCGAACCGGCCGGTCGTCACGACGGCGCCGCCGTCGGTCGTGGCCCAGCATTCTGCGGACAGGCATCCCGGCTTCGACTGCAGGAAGTCGGCCACCTGGTGCGTGCGGCCGACGAACTCCTCGAAATGCTCGGGCGTCGGATAGTGGAAGGCGACGAAGCCGACTGTCATTCCGCCGCCACCTCCTCTCGTCAGTGTGCGGGGCACTGTTGCCCCGGCGTACCGTATATATACACCCCCGTATATACGGTTGCGTATACATCTTTGGGAAGTGTGAGAGGAGACACATCGTGGGCACGATTCGTACGCCTCGTGACAAGTGGATCGAGCAGGGCCTTCTGGCGCTGGCCGCAGGAGGGCCGGACGCCGTGCGGATCGAGACCCTGGCCAGGGCGCTGGGCGTCACCAAGGGCGGCTTCTACGGGTACTTCGCAGACCGGAACGAGTTGCTGGAGGCGATGCTCGACAGCTGGGAGCGCGAGAGCACCCAGGACGTGCGGGAGCGGGTGGAGCACGAGGGCGGCGACGCCCGCACCAAGATCCAGCGGGCGGGCCAGCTCACCTTCTCCGGCGACCACCTGCTGCCGATCGACCTCGCCGTGCGCGACTGGGCCCGGCGCGACGAGGCGGTGGCCGCGCGCCTACGACGCGTCGACAACCGGCGCATGGAATACGCCCGCGAACTGTTCGCCGCCTTCTGCTCAGACCCCGACGAGGTCGAGGCCCGTAGCCTGCTCGCCTTCTGCCTGCGGATCGGCGAGCACTTCCTCGCCGCCGACCACGGCGAGCGCACCCGCGCCGAGGTCCGCGCCCGCGCCGCCGACCTCCTGCTCAAACGAGCCGCCGACTAGCTCTTCCCCTTCGCCGCTGGGCGCACTCCGTCAAGGGCGAGGCCGAGCAGCCGGTCGGCCTGCGCCACGCCGTCGGGTTCCTGCTCGACGGCCAGCGAGATGGCGTTGGCGAGGGTGAGCAGGTCCCTGATCGAGACGCCGGGCCGTACGGCCTCCGCCCAGCGGGCGCGGGTCAGTAGGTCCTCTCCCGCGTCCACGATCATCGTGTGGCAGGTGGCTCCCAGCGTGGGATCGCCGTCCTGGCCGCCCCGCATCAGCGACGCGGCCAGGCCCCGGTTGGACACGGCGTGCCCGGCGACGGCGCGAAGCCAGGTCACCAGCGCCTGTCCGGGATCGGGGTCGTCCGCCAGGTCGCCCGCGGTGGCGCACAGGGCCTCGACCTTGCCCCGGAAGACCGCCTCGAGCAGGCGTTGCCGTGACGGGAAGTGCCGATGCAGCGTGGCCGAGCCGACGCCCGCCCGCCGGGCGATCTCCTCCAGGGACGCCTCGGCCCCGTCCGCATGCCTACCGTCTGGAGACGCATCGTGAAGACCACACCTGAGCTCGGCCGGGTCGGCATCTGGGCGGGCGAGATGGACCGCTATCCCGCCCCGGTCCCGCGCCGGGTGGCCGCGGCCGTCGAGGATCTCGGGTACCCGGCCCTGTGGCTTTCAGAGACGACCGGCCGCGAGGTCATGGCGCAGGCCGCCCTCCTGCTGTCGGCCACCCGCCGGATGGTCGTCGCCACCGGTACGGCCGGCATCTACGCCCGCGACGCCGTCACCACCGCCGCCGCGCAGCGCACTCTGGCGGAGGCGTTCCCCGGCAGGTTCCTGCTCGGCCTCGGAGTGAGCCATCCCGCCCTGGTCACCGACGTGCGCGGGCACCGCTTCGGCCCCCCGGTGGCGACGATGCGCGCCTACCTGGACGCGATGGACGCCGCCCCCTTCGGCCCGCCGATCCCCGCACCGCCTCGGGTCCTGGCCGCGCTGGGTCCGAGGATGCTCCAGCTCGCCGCCGAACGGGCTTCGGGCGCCCACCCTCTGGGCATGCCGGTCACGCACACCCGCCACGCCAGAAGCCTCCTCGGGCCTAGGCCGCTGCTCGCCGTCACCCAGCTCGCCGTCCTCGACCCTTCCCGGCCACGGGCGGCCGAGCTGGCGCGCGTCCACGCGGCCGCCGCCCTGCCCAACCGGCTCACGTTGCTGCGTGACCTCGGATTCGACGATCCCGAGGCCCTCGACGACCGCCTGGTCGAGGCGCTGGTGGCGACCGGCGGCCCCGAGGACGTCGCCCGGCGGGTCGCCGAGCACCTCGACGCCGGCGCGGATCACGTCAGCCTGCACGTGCTCACCGCCACACCCGATGAGCCGCCCCTGCGCCAATGGGAGCAACTCGCCGCGCACCTGCCGCTACTCGGCAACCGGTGACGCGCGCGAGAGCGCTCAGGACCTGGACGGGAGGAGGCTGCGGCCGAGTCGCTGGGCGGGGCGTTCGACGAAGCGGTAGGTGAGCCAGCTGACGGGGAGCACCACGCACAGGCCGAGCAGGCTGATCCCGATCTGCAGGGGCATGGGGGACCAGCGCAGGTCTCCGGCAAGCCGGATGATGATCGTGAGGATCGGCAGGTGCATCAGGTACAGGGAGTAGCTGATGACCCCGAGCCAGGTCAGCACGTACGGCACGCGACGCCGACGCAGCGCCATGCCGCCCGCGAACGTGGCGCCGACCAGGAGGATCGTGGCGGTCCACACGTCCGGCTGGACCCACCACCAGCCCGCGTTGACCGCCCACATCGGGCTCAGCAGCACCAGCAGGCCCGACAGCGCCACCGGCCAGAGCGGCCCGGCGCCCTGCTCCCACCGCCGGATGGCGGTTCCGGTGAACATGACGGCGAGCATCGCCACCCCGAACCACGGTACGCGGCTGGTCAGCAGCAGCAGCGCCAGCGCCATGACGCCCAGCACGCAGGCCGCCGCCTTGCGGTACCGGCCGGAGATCACGCAGATCAGGCCGATGGTGAACACCGCCAGGGACACCCAGGCCACCCAGCCGCCCACCAGCGGTGTCCGGGCCAGCCCCAGTCCCGCGGCCAGGGCGGCGAGCCCGAACCCGACCGCCAGCAGCCCGCGTCCGACGCGCACGCCGGTGACGAACAGCGCGGTGACGAGCAGGTAGAAGACCATCTCGTACGACAGGGTCCACATGGTGTTCACCACGCCGCCGCTGCCGACCACGTCGATCAGCATCGTCGCGTGCGAGGCCACCGACGAGGGATCCCGCGGCACCTCCGCGCGCACCGGAATCCACCACGACAGACCGAGCACCACGCCGATGACCGCGAGGTACAGCGGGTAGAGGCGGAAGATCCGGCCGATCCAGAAGGCCCGCACGTCGCCGTGCCGCTCCAGCGAGACCGGGATGATGTAGCCGCTGACCAGGAAGAACACCAGCACGCCGTACATGCCCAGGTTGAACCAGGTGGGCCGCAGCCACGGCATGGCCCAGGTCAGCAGGTGCTCGCCCACGACGGCGAGCGCGCCCAGCCCGCGCAGGGCGTCCAGCCAGGCCAGCCGTGCCGATGCCTGCCGGGCGACGTTCTGATCTTCAACGCGGACGGTGGACATGAAGTCACCGTATCGGTCAGATCTTCCAAACCAGACGAGTCGCCCGAGATTGGTGGCAAACCCCCAAATCAGCGCGCCAGGAAGATCAAGTGCCCCGGCATCCAGGACAAAACTTGCCAAAACCATCCAAAGTGATCAGATCAATTCTGACGATTGACATGATCACGGCGCTCGGAGAATATCCAGGAGGTAATTCGCACCAAGCTTGATCAAAAGGCGCCCCACCCGGCCACCGGCGCCTCGGGTTAGTTGTCTCACCCCTCGGCTTTCCCGGACGATCACCAGCATTTTCCGGCCGGGCGCGGCGTAGGGAGCAGCCGTGTTTTCTAGCCGCAGGTCAGAGCAGCTGATCGGGCATTCTCGCGCTCCCCCTCAGAAGCATTCCCACAAAGCCGCCACCACCCATCAAAAGGCGGTCACGTTCACCTGCACGCGAAATTCCACCAGCCAAATTTCGAGGAGCCAGACGGTGAACAGCGAGAGGGAGGTTCCGGCGCGTCTTGCCATAAACGGCGGGCAGCCGGTCCGGCACACTCCCTGGCCGACGTACGACAAAGGCGCCGTCTTCGTCCACCAGGACGACGAGGAGGCCGCGCTCCGCGCCATCCGCAGCCACCTGTACTTCCGCTACGACCACCGATCCCCGCAGGAGACCGAGTGCGGCCGGTTCGAGGCCGAGCTGTGCGACTACTTCGGCTCCAGGCACGCGCTGGCCGTCTCCAGCGGCACCACCGCGATCGCGCTGGCCATCATGGCGGCCGGCATCCCGCCGGGCTCCCTGATCGCCTGCCCGGGTTTCACCTTCGTCGCCACCCCGAGCGCCATCGTGCTGGCCGGCTGCACGCCGTACCTGGTCGAGGTGGACGAGAACCTGCACATGGACGTCGACGACCTGCGCCGCCGCTGGACCCCGGAGATCAAGGCGATCCTCGTGGTGCACATGCGCGGCTTCGCCGCCGACCTGGCGGCGCTGACCGCGTTCGCGCAGGAGATGGGCGTGCCGCTGTTCGAGGACGCGGTCCCCGCGCTCGGCGCCGAGCTGAACGGCCGCAAGCTCGGCACGTTCGGCCTGGCCAGCGGCTTCAGCACCCAGTCGGACAAGTCGCTCAACTGCGGTGAGGGCGGCTTCCTGGTCACCGACGACAGCGTGCTGTTCGCCCGTGCCGTCGTCCTGTCCGGCGCCTACGAGGGGCGGCTGAAACGGCACTTCCCCGACGGCGCCCCGCCCATCGACACCGATCTCGACCTGCCGCTGCTCAGCTTCCGCATGGACGAGATCCGCGCGGCGCTGCTGCGGGCCGAGCTGGACCGGCTGCCGCTGCGGCTGAAGTGCTTCCACGACAACTACACCTACGTCTCCGAGGCGCTGAAGGACGTGCCGCAGATCGCCATCCGCCAGCCGGTCGCCCCCGGCGCGTTCCTGGGCGAGGCGTTCATCTTCCGCGTGCCGTACGGCGATGCCAAGTGGTTCGCCAAGGCGTTGTGCGGCGAGGGCATCGACGCCCGCAACCTGGGCTCCGACGAGGACACCAACGTGCGCGTCTTCTGGAACTGGCGCTTCCTGTTCGGCGCCATGGACAGGGCCGCCATCCAGGCGCTGCTGCCCCGCACCACCCGCTACCTGCGGCAGGCCGTGGACGTCCCGCTGTCGTCGTGCCTGTCGGTGGAGGACTGCGACCACCTCATCGAGGCGGTTCGCAAGGTGGCGGCCACATGAACCGTCGCGCCCTCATCGGCGTCTTCGGCGGCCTGTTCACCGGCTATGTGGGCCTCACGGCCGCCATCCCGGTGCTGCCCGGCTTCGTCACCGAGAGGTACGGCGCGGCGGACTTCACCGTGGGCCTGGTGGTCATGGCGACCGCCCTGACGGCGCTGCTGGTCAGGCCGGTGGCCGGGTACCTGGCGGACAGACACGGGCACCGCAACGTGATGCGGACCGGCGCGCTGATCGTGGCCGCGGGCGGCGCGCTCTACTTCGCCCCGATCGGCGTGGCCGGACTGGTCGCCGACCGCCTGCTGCTCGGCGTCGGCGAGGCGGCGCTGTTCACCGCGGGCGCCGTCTGGACCGTGTCGCTCGCGCCGCACGAGCGGCGTGCCCAGCTCATCGGCCTGTACGGCGTGAGCATGTGGGGCGGCATCTCGGCCGGCACCTTCCTCGGCGCCACGCTGCAGCGCTACGGCTACGGGGCGGTGTGGGCGTTCAGCATCGCCCTGGCGCTGATCGGATTCGTCCTGGTCAGCCTGGCACCCGCCCCCGCCAAGCCCGAGCAGGCCGGCGGCGGCGGCCTGCTGCTGCGTCCCGCGCTGCTGCCCGGCACCGCCCTGGCCCTGGCCGCCGCCGGGTACGCGGGCCTGGCCGCGTTCGTGGTGCTGCACCTGCAGGCCCGCGGCATCGGCTCGGGCGTGGCCGTGCTCAGCGCCTTCAGCCTGGTCTACGCCGGCACCCGGCTGATCATCGGCCACCTGCCGGACAAGGTCGGGCCACGCCGGATGGTGATCTGGTGCGGCGCGGGCGAGGCGGCCGGACTGCTGATCATCGCGCTGGCGCCGAACCTGCCGGTGGCCGTGCTCGGCGGGGTGGTGATGGGCGTGGGCTTCTCGCTGCTGCACCCATCGCTCGCGCTGATGGTCATGAACCTCGCCGACAAGACCAAGCAGGGCGCGGCGATCGGCGCGTACACGTCCTTCTGGGACCTGGGCCTGGCCGTCTGGGGTCCGCTGATCGGGCTGGTCGCCGGCGGCTTCGGCTACCCGGCCGTGTTCCTGGTCGGCGCCGCCTGCGCGGTGGCGGCCGTCGGCGTGGCCCTGTGCGTCCGCCAGCCGGCCGCCCAGTCACCCGCACAGCCGGCCGCGGCGAGCTGAGGGAGAGAACGTGGACGAGATCAAGGTCCTCTGCATCACCGGATGGTGCCGCAACGGCAGCACCATAATCGGCAACGTACTGAACGAGATCCCCGGCTTCTTCCACGTCGGCGAGCTGCACTTCCTGTGGAAGAACGGCACCGGCAGGGGAGTGAACAACCTGTGCGGCTGCGGGACGGCGCTCACCGACTGCCCCGTCTGGTCGGAGATCCTCCCGCTCGGCAAGCCGGACGGCGTCTCGCTGCCCGACTTCGCCGCCACCGTCATCCGCCGCCAGCGCGCCTGCGTGCGCACCCGGCACACCTGGCGCGTGCTCGGCCGCGGCCTCGACGGCGACGACATCAGGGCGCACGCCGACCTGATGACCCGCACCTACCACGCCGCCGCCGAGCGCACCGGCTCCCGCGTGATCGTCGACACCACCAAGATCCCCGGAGAGGCGGCGCTCCTGCCCTACCTCGAGGGCGTCACCCCCTACTTCGTGCACCTCGTGCGCGACCCGCGCGCGGTCGCCCACTCCTGGCGGCAGCCCAAGCAGTACGTCTACGCCATGTCGTCCTGGATGAGCACCCTCTACTGGCACGGCTTCAACCTGGCCTCGCACGCCATCACCCGCCGCTTCCCGCGGCAGTCGCTCTTCCTGCGCTACGAGGACTTCACCGCCGACCCGGAGGCGACGATCGACAAGCTCGTACGGCTGTGCGGCGCCGACCCCGCCGCCAACCCCATCCGCGACCGCACGGTCGAGCTGCACACCAACCACACCGTCACCGGCAACCCCGACCGCTTCCGCACCGGCACCACCGTCATCCGCGACCGCGACGACACCTGGAAGGACACGCTCTCGCTGCCCGCCAAGCTCGCCGCGGTCACCCTGTCCACCCCGCTCTTCCACCGGTACGGCTACCGCTACGGCGGCACCCTCGCGGGCGGCCCGCGGCAGAAGGAGAGCCATGGATCTCGGGCTTGACGGCAGGGTCGCCCTCGTCGCCGGCGGCTCCAGCGGCCTCGGCCTGGCCACCGCCCTCGAGCTGGCCAAGGAGGGAGCGCACGTCGCGATCGGCGCACGCGACAAGGAACGGCTCGAGACGGCCGGGCACGAGCTGGAGCGGGTGTCGCGTGGCCGCGTCCACGCGACCAGCGTGGACGTCACCGACAGGCAGGCCGCCCGCCGCTGGGTCGAGCAGGTCGCCGCCGAGCTCGGGGCGTTGCACATCGTGCTGGTCAGCGGCGGCAGCCCGCCCATCGGGCCCGCCTCCGGGTTCGAGGTGGAGGACTACCAGGCGGCCGTGGACACCGTGCTGATGCCCGCGGTGAACCTGACCCTGGCGGCCCTGCCGTACCTGCGGGCCGCGGGCTGGGGGCGGCTGCTCTACATCGCCTCCGAGACGGCCAGCGTGCCGATCCCGCCGCTGGCGCTGTCGGGCGTGACCAGGGCGGCGCTGGTGCGCTTCGCCCAGGCGCTGGCCGCGGACGTCGGCCACGACGGGATCACCGTCAACGTGCTGGCCCCCGGCCACACCCGCACCCCGCCCATGGAGCGGGCCGCGGCCAGACTCGGCGGCGACATCGAGGAGCAGCTCGCGCGGATGGGCCACCACAGCGCGATCGGCCGCCTGGCCGCTCCCGAGGAGATCGCCGCCGTGGCCGCCTTCCTGGCGAGCGAGCGAGCCTCGTTCGTGACCGGCGCGGTGCACGCCGTAGACGGCGGGGCCTCGATCGCCGGCCCCGACCTGCCCCACCTGACCGGCGCGCGCAAGGACACCTACACCTAAGGGAGCCAGCGATGTCGAGTACGTACACGGAAAAGGACGTCGGCGACTTCTTCGACCAGACCACACAGACCTACCTCAGCTTCTGGGACAGCGAGGGCGTCCTGCACACCGGCTACTTCGCCGGCGAGGACGACCGGGACTACCGGGCGGCGGCCGAGCGCACCTCGCAGATCATGGCGGCCGAGGCGGGCATCGACGCCTCCTCGCACGTGCTGGACGTGGGATGCGGGTGCGGCAACTTCCTCATCCACCTGGCCACCAGGCACGGGTGCAAGGGTGAGGGGCTGGACCTGAGCCTGGAGCGGATCAAGTTCGCCAGGCAGCTGGCCGATCCGCGGCTCGGGATCGAGTTCAGCCACGGCTCCGCCACGGCCATGCCGTACCCGGACGAAACCTTCAGCCATGTGGTCAGCCAGGACGCGCTGTTCCTGGTGCCGGACAAGGCGCGCAGCCACGCCGAGATCCTCCGCGTGCTCAGGCCCGGCGGGATCTTCGCCTTCTCCGACTTCCTGCAGCCCGCCAAGGAGATCGGGGAGCGGGCCCGCAGGCACGTCTACGACCGCGTGAAGTGGAGCAGCGGCTACTCGCTGGTCGGCTACCAGGCGGCACTGGAGCGGGCCGGGTTCGAGATCCTGCTGGCGCGCAACCTGGAGAGCCACATCAGACAGACCTACCGCGTGCTGGGCGCCATGGCCCGTGAGCGCGCGGAATCCACGCAGGACCCGGCCGCCAGGGACTGGATCCTCGCCTTCGCGGAGTCGTGCGGCGAGATCCAGATCGCGATCGACCAAGGCGAGTTCGGCTGGGGAGTCTTCGTCGCCAGGAGGCCGCAGTGAAATCGGAGATCAAGCGCACCATGGCCGAGGTCGTGGCCCAGCGTAAGCAGGAGATGTCGCCCGGGCGCAGGTTCGCCGAGGCCTGCGCCGACAAGGGACTGGAAGCCGACGTCGAGTTCGACGTGACCATCACCGACTCGCTGACCAGCTCGCGGCGCAAGCCGCGCTACCCGGCCCGCAACATGCTCAAGGTCGTGGACCTGTCCCGGGACCCGCGGCGCTTCTACTGGCACGAGAGCCCGCCCGGCGCGGGCGACCCCGAGGTGTTCGAGGCCGACGTGCGCCGCGAGGCGGCCAGCCGCTTCCACAAGTCGCCGGTGCCCGGCCTGCTGCCGACCACGGCCTGGGTGCAGGTGCCGCCCGATCTGTGGGAGGACATCGACACGTTCGAGTCGTTCATCAACTACCGGCTGATCGTCCGCCTGGCCACCGCCGAGAACAACACGATCATCCGAGGTCCCGAGGGCCTGCTGAACCTGCCGGGGATCGGCCGCATGACGTCGAAGGGGCCGTTCGTCTCGACGATCCTGGCCGCCTGCAACGAGGTGGAGCAGATGGGGGGCACCGCCGACGGCCTCATCATCAACCCCGTCGACTACTACACCTACCTGGGCGAGGGCCGCCTGATGGACGACGTCGAGCAGAACGGCGTCTTCATCGTCCGGACCCGCCTGGTCGAGCCGGGCACGGCCATCGTCGGCGACTTCGGGCACGGCGCGCTGCTGTTCGACGCCGGCCGCTCGGTGATCCGCTTCGCCGAACCCCCGCCCGGCACGTTCGCCGAGCCCGGCATCACGCTGATGGCGGAGATCTACGAACGCATCGTGATCAACCTGCCGACCAACTTCTTCGTCGTGAGCCTGTAGATGCCCGACGTGCTGGTCATCGGCGGCGGTGTCGCCGGCCTGTTCTGCGCCTACTACCTGCGTACGGCCGGCGCCACCGTCACCGTGGTCGAGCGGGGGCCGATCGGCGGCCCGCAGTCCTGCTCGCACGGCAACACCGGCTTCGTGGGCACGCAGGGCTCGGCTCCGCTGGCCGAGCCGGGCGTGCCCGCCATGGGGCTGCGGTGGCTGCTGAACCCATCGAGCCCCTTCTTCGTCAAGCTTCGCCCGGACCCCGCCCTGATCGCGTGGTTGTGGCGGTTCCGCCGCCTGTGCACCGCCCCGGCGGCCGCCGCCACCTCCCGCGTCCTGCTCGACATGAAGCAGCGCAGCCTGGCCATCCTGCGCGACCTGTGCGGCCCCGGCACGCTCACCGCCGACGGCATGGTGATCGCCTACCGCACCCCTGAGGGCTTCGACCGGGCCCGCCGTACGGTCCCCCAGCTCAGCTCGTACGGCGTGCCGCTGCGCGAGCTGTCGCCCGGCGAGCTGAGCGAGCTCGAACCCGGCGTCGAGTTCGACATCAGCGGCGCGCTCTACAACGAGGAGGGCGCCTACCTGCGGGTTCCCGAGTTCCTCGGGGAGCTGGCGGACAGGCTCGCCGGGATGGGGGTCGAGCTGCTCGAATCCACCGAGGTCCTGGGCTTCGAGACGGCCGGGCGTCAGGTCAGGCGGGTGCGGACCAGCCGCGGCGACCTGCGGGCCGGGGAGATCGTCGTCGCCGCGGGCGCCTGGTCGGCCGCCATTGCCCGGCGGCTCGGGCTGCGGCTCATGCTCCAGCCCGCCAAGGGGTACACCATCACGCTGAAGAATCCGGGCGGCGCGCCCCGGCGGCCGGTGCTGCTGAGCGAGGGCAAGGTCGCCATCACGCCGCTCGGCGACCGGCTGCGCCTCGGCGGGACGCTGGAGCTGTCCGGTATGTCCACCACGATCTCGCCGCGCAGGGTGGAGGGCATCCTGCGCACCGTGCGCGCCCACCTGCCCGCCCTGTCGCCCGCCGCGACCATGGAGACGTGGAGCGGCCTGCGTCCCTGCACTCCCGACAGCCTGCCGTACATCGGCAGAGCCTCCGGGAACGTGTCGCTGGCCTGCGGGCACGGGCACATCGGGCTGGGGCTGGCGCCCGCCGGCGGCAGGCTGCTCGCCCAGCTCCTGACCGGAGCCGCCCCCGACCTCGATCCGGAGCCCTTCTCTTACCGCAGGAGACCTGTGTGAATCCGATCGGCGTGCTGTGCCTGGAGACCACCTTCACCAAGATCCCCGGACACATCCGCAATCCCGCGACCTTCGGCTTTCCGGTGATCTACCAGGTGGTCGAGGGGGCGACGCCCGAGCGGGTGGTCACCCAGGCCGACCCGCGGCTGCTCGACCCGTTCATCGCCGCGGCCAGGGACCTGCAGGCCCGCGGGGCTGCGGCGATCACCAGCGGCTGCGGCTTTCTGGTGCTCTTCCAGGAACGGCTGGCCGACGCGGTGGACATCCCGGTGTTCGCCTCCAGCCTGATCCAGCTGCCCATGATCCACCGCATGCTCCGCCCGTCGCAGCGGGTCGGCCTGCTGGTGGCCAAGGAGCCCGCGCTGACCGGGCGCCACCTGGCCGCGATCGGCGGCGAGCAGGTGCCCGTCTGCATGACCGGGATGTCCGGCTGTCCGGAGTTCCGCGAGGTCATGCTCGAAGGGCGCCGCGACACCCTCGACGTGGCCCGCCTGGAAGGCGAGGTACTCGGGCAGGTGGAGCAGCTCGCCAAGGACAACCCGGACATGGGGGCGCTGCTCATCGAGTGCACCGACCTGGTGCCGTTCGCCCACGCCATCCAGGCCGCGATCGGGCTGCCCGTCTTCGACATCGTGACGCTCACCACCATGGTCCACGCCACCCTCACCCGCCGCCCCTACGGCCAGGCCCCGCACGAGCCATAGCGGGCCGGTCGGCGCCCGGACGCCTGGATCTCCGCCAAATGGGTACTTTCGCATCAATCCCCTCGCAGGTGACAGCGTCGTGACCAGGGAGGCGAGACGGATGCATACGTTCGGAGGCGGCTCGGGCGTGTTCCGCCGAAAGCCGGTGGAACAGATCGCCAGCGAACACGAGGGCGAGCTGAAACGGACGCTCGGCCTGTGGCAGCTCACCGCGATCGGCATCGGCGGCATCATCGGCGCCGGCATCTTCGCGCTGGCCGGCGCGGTCGCCAACCAGACGGCCGGCCCCGCCGTGGTCGTCTCCTTCCTCATCGCCGGCGTGGCCAGCGCCGCCGCGGCGTTCTCCTACGCGGAGTTCGCCGGGCTCATCCCGAAGGCCGGATCCGCCTACACCTACGGCTACGCCGTACTGGGCGAGGTGGTCGGCTGGTTCATCGGCTGGGACCTGCTGCTGGAGTACACCGCGATCGTCGCGGTCGTGGCCATCGGCATCTCCGGCTACTTCGGCTTCCTGGTCGGCGAGCTGGGCATCCAGCTGCCCGCGTGGATGCTGGGCGCGCCCGGCACCGGGCCGGGGCACAGGGTGGACCTGTTCGCGGTGTTGCTGTGCCTGCTCATCGCGTTTCTGCTCAACCGGGGCATCAAGACCGCCGCGCGGTTCGAGACGATCGTCGTCGCGCTGAAGGTGCTGGTGGTCCTGGTCGTGATCACCGTCGGCTTCTTCTTCATCAACCCGGCCAACTACCACCCGTTCTTCCCGTTCGGCGTGAGCGGCGCCATCACCGGCGCGGCCACGGTGTTCTTCGCCGTGTTCGGGTACGACGCGATGAGCACGGCCGCCGAGGAGTCCAAGGACTCCACGCGCCACATGCCCAAGGCGATCATCTACTCGCTGGCCATCTCGATGGTGCTGTACGTGCTGGCCTGCCTCGTGCTCACCGGCATGCAGAACTACAAGGACATCGACCCCGAGAGCGGCTTCGCCTCGGCATTCGCCTCGGTCGGGCTGACCAAGCTGGCGGGGGTCATCGCGGTCGGAGCCATCATCGGCATCCTCACCGTCATGTTCACCTTCATGCTGGGCGTCACCCGCGTGTGGTTCGCGATGAGCCGTGACGGGCTGCTGCCGCGCTGGTTCGCCTACCTCCATCCGGAGCGCCGGGTGCCGGTGCGCATCACCTGGATCGTCGGCGTCGTCTCCGGGCTCATCGCCGGGTTCCTGCCGATCAGGGAGGCGGCGGAGCTGACCAACATCGGCATCCTGCTCGCCTTCGTCGTGGTCTGCATCGCGATCATCGTCCTGCACTACCGGCGTCCCGACCTGCCACGGACGTTCCGCACGCCCCTCATGCCGTTCACCCCGGCCATCGGCGTCGTCTTCTCGCTGTGGCTGATCACCTTCCTGAGCCCGGTGACGTGGGTGCGCTTCATCGTCTGGTTCATCATCGGCATGATCATCTACTTCACCTACAGCTATCGCCACTCCGACCTCCACCGCCAGGAGGCTCCCTAGCGACGCCGTAACTACCTGATTTGAAAGGTGCTACTTCAAAAACAGGAAGTACTGCCCTAGTCTGGGGCACATGACTGAGATCGGCTTTCTGCTGCCCACGCGCGACCGGATCGTGCTCGGCGACCACGACATCGGATCGCTCGTACGGCTCGCGCGCCTGGCCGAGGAGCTCGGCTTCGACTCCGTGTGGGCGGGTGACAGCCCGGTGACCAGGCAGCGCGCCGACGCGATAACGCTGCTGGCCGCCGTGGCGGCCGGGACCGAGCGGGTCACGCTGGGGACGGCCGTGCTGCTCGCGGCGCTGCGGCATCCGATCCCGCTCGCCCACCAGCTCGCCACCGTGGACAGGATCTCCGGCGGCCGGCTGGTCGCGGGACTGGGCGCCGGGTTCCCGACCCCGAACACCGAGGCGCAGTTCACCGCGATCGGGGTCGACTACAAGACCCGGGTCAGCAGGCTGGAGGAGACGATCACCGCGATGCGCCTGCTGTGGTCGGGGGAGGAGGTGTCCTTCGACGGCCGGCACTTCGCCTTCCACGACGTGCGGGTGGCACCGCGCACCGTGCGGCCGGAGGGGCCGCCCATCTGGCTGGCCGCTGGCGGCGAGGCGGCGCTGCGGCGGGTGGCCAGGCTCGCGGACGGCTGGCTGCCCTACCCGCCCGCCTGGCAGACCTACGCCAAAGAGCTGGCCGTGATCCGGAACGCCGGCGGCGACACCGCCACGCCCGCGCTGTACGCGACCGTGTGCCTGGACGACAGCCCCGACCGCGCCAGGCTGCGGATGCGGGCCAGCATCGAGCGCTACTACGACGCCCCGCTGGAGGCGATCGGCGCCATCCAGGCCATGTACGCGGGCACGCCCGCCGGCGCGGCGTCCTGGCTCGGCCGTTACGTCGCCTCCGGCGCGCGGCACCTCGTGATCCGCCTGGCCGTCGAGGATCACGACAAGGGATTGGCCGAGTTCGCCGAGCGGGTCATGCCGCTGCTGCGCGAGGGGGAGGCCCGGTGACCGCCTTCGTGCTCGTCCACGGGGCCTGGCACGGCGCCTGGGCGTGGGACCGCGTCGTCCCGCTGCTGGGCAGGACCTTCGTCCCCGAGCTGTCGGCGGGCCCCGACGTGGGGCTGGACGACCACGTGGCGGAGGTGGTCGCGGCCCTCGACGCCGTGGGCGAGCGTGTGGTGCTCGTCGGCCACAGTTACGGCGGCCTGGTGGTACGGCAGGCCGCCGACACCCGGCCCGGCCAGGTCGCGCACGTCGTGCTCGTGGAGGGTTGGGCGGGCCCCGACGGCGCCAGCCTCTTCTCCCTGGCGCCCGCGTGGTTCAGCGAGGCTCTCGAGGCGAGCGCGGCAGGCGGGGAGATGCCGCCCCCGCCGGCCGTATGGGTGGGCATCACCGACCCTGACGACGCGCGGTGGGCCGAGCAGCAGATGCGCCCGCACCCGCTGCGGACCTTCACCGACGCCACCCGCCTGACCGGCGCGGTGGACGGGATCCCCGGCACAGGCGTCTACGGGGCCGAGACACGCCTGCCGTTCGCCGACTTCACGCAGGCGATCGGCTACCGGCCGGTACCGATCGCCGGCCCGCACGACGTCATGATCACCGATCCTGCGCTTCTCGCGGACATCCTGCTCGGGGTTCGGGATCAGGAAGCGCGCGCATTACAGTAATGAAGTGGACCAGCGATCGTACAACCAGTTCTGCGCCACCGCCCGCACCCTGGACGTCATCGGCGAGCGGTGGACGCTGCTGCTGGTCCGCGAGCTGCTGACCGGCCCCAAACGGTTCGGCGACCTGCAGAAGAGCCTGCGCGGCCTGGGCACAGGGCTGCTGTCTGCCCGGCTGAAACACCTCGAACGCGAGGGCCTGGCCCGCCGCGTCACGCTCCCGCCCCCGGCCCGCACCCCGGCCTACGAGCTCACCGAGGCGGGCCGCGAGCTGGAGCCCGCCGTGCTGGCACTGGCCCGGTGGGGCATGAAGTGGGCGATGGGGGAGCGGCATGAGGAGGAGTCGTTCCACCCGGGCTGGGCCGTCCTGGGGCTGCGTGCCTGCTTCGTGCCCGAGGCGGCGGCGGGCCTGCGCGCCGTCTACGAGTTCCGCGTGGGCGACGAGCTCTTCCACGTCGACGTCGACGACGGCCGCATCGACACCCTGCACGGCCCCGCCCAGCGCCCGGACGTCGTCATCGAGACCGGCGAGAGCGTCCTGGCAGGCATCGCCGCCCGCCGCATCACCTTCGCCGAGGCCCTCGCCGACGGCACCGCCCGCGCCTGCGGCGACCCCGATCTCCTGCACGCCCTCAGCGACCTGTTCGTCTGGCCCCCGGCGGGCGACCGCACCCCTGCGAACAGCTGACGGACGACCAGCTCACCCCGCTCGGGTGCTGATCCCGTGCACGACCAGGGCCAGCTGGACCCGGTTGTCCAGGCCGGTCTTGGTGAGGATCCGGGAGATGTAGCCCTTGACGGTGCCGACGCTCATGTGCAGCTCGGCGGCGATGTCCGCGTTGGCCCTGCCCTGGCCGACCGCCACGGCGACCTCGCGCTCGCGGTCGCTGAGCCGGGCCAGCATGCGCTCGGCGTCGGCGCGCCGCCGGGCCTGCTCCTCGGGCACGAGGTGGGCGATCAGGCGCCGGGTGACCGAGGGGGACAGGATCGGCTCGCCCGAGACCACCCGCCGGACGGCGTCCACGATGCCCTCCGGCGGGGTGTCCTTCAGCAGGAACCCGCTCGCGCCCGCCTGCAACGCGCCGAACACCAGCTCGTCGGCGTCGAAGGTGGTCAGGACGAGCACGTGCGGCGGCTCGGGGCGCCCGCGCAGCAGCCGGGTGGCGTCGATGCCGTTCAGCCCGGGCATCCGGAGGTCCATGAGCACCACGTCCGGGGCGTGGGCCTCGACCGCGGCGGGCACGTCCGCGCCGTCGCCCACGCCGCCGACCACCAGCAGGTCGTCCGCGCCCCTGAGCATCAGCCCGAGCCCTGACCTGACCAGCGGGTCGTCGTCCACGATCAGCACGCGAATGGGGCTCACAGCGGCCATGGTAGCCAGACGATCAGCCGGAACTCGCCATCGAGCGCATCCGCCCGCTCCACCCTGCCGCCAGCCAGCGCGGCCCGCTCGCTCAGCCCGGCCAGCCCGGATCCCGCGCCGTCCGCTCGCGCGCCGGCCAGCGGGTTGCGCACCTCGATGGTCACGCCCTGGCCCGCCGTACCGTCCAGCCTGATGGTGACGGGGCGGCCGGGCGCGTGCTTGCGGGCGTTGGTGAGGCCCTCCTGGACGATGCGGTACGCGGTCCGCGCCGTGGCGGCGGGCAGGCGGATCCCGCCGTCGGCGAAGTCGACGCGCATGCCGGCCGTGCGCGACTCCTCGACCAGGGAACCCAGATCGTCCGGCGTCTCGCGCAGGACCGAGACGATGGCGCGCAGCTCCTGAAGGGCCTGGTGGGCGTTGGAACGGACGACCTTGGCCGCCTCGGTCACCTCGCCCGGATCGGCTTGCGCGTTGAACTCCAGCGCGCCCGCGTGCAGCGCCAGCAGCGACAGCCGGTGCGCCAGCACGTCGTGCATCTCGCGGGCGATCGCCAGCCGCTCCACCTGGCGGGCCAGCTCCTGCTCCGCCTCCGCCCTGCGGGCGCGCTCCAGCAGCGACAGCATCAGCTCGCGGCGGGCCCGCGCCAGCATGCCCCACCCGGTCAGCGCGCAGCCGAACAGCACCGCGACCAGCGCCCACACCGGATACGGCGCCATCCCCGGCGGGCGCAGCCAGAACCTGGCCAGCGTGGCCGCCACCCCCGCCGCGCCCACCGCCATCGCCACGGCGGGCCTGCGATAGAGCGCGGCGACCAGCGTTGCTATGCCCGCCGCCACCGAAGCGGCCGCCGCGGGCACCGACAGCGCCACCACGGCCAGCGCCACCACGGCCGGCCACCTGCGCGACCACCACAGCAGCGCGCACGCCAGCCCGCCGCCCACCACATCCACGAACAGGTACGCGCCTTGGTCACCCCACAGGACCGCCGCGGCTCCGGCCACCGCGCAGCCGAAGCCGCCCACCGCCACCGCTCGGTCCCGCCGGGTGCGCAGGGGGCCCGGCCGTACATCTGGAAGCATCTCCTGATTGTCACCTGGGTTGCCACGGTCCGGACTTTGGTCAGCAGCGCGGGCCCCTCTCCGGCGGCCACCGTGGGACCATGAATCCCCGTTGGGCCGCGCTGCTGCTGGCGGCCATCACCCCGCTCGTGGCCGAGTTCACGCTCGGCAACCCGCCGATCCGCCAGATCTGGCTCCTGCCGCTCTGGATACCGCTCTACGGCGCGGGCACCGTCCTCATCCGCGAGCTGGTACGGCGGGCCGGGACGGGCTGGCGCGGCGTCCTGCTGCTCGGCGCCGCCTACGGCATCGTCGAGGAAGGCCTTGCCCTGCAGGCGCTCTCCAGCCCCACGCTGTACGGCGCGGCGGGCTGGGCGCCCAGGATCCTCGGTCTGAACAGCGCCTATGCCGAGCTCATGATCCCGTACCACGCGGTCTTCAGCGCCGCCATACCGATCCTGCTGGTCGACCTGATCTTCCCTGCCCTGCGGGATCGCCCCTACCTGGGCCGGTTGGGGATGATCGTGACCGGGGTGGTCTTCGTGCTGGGCGCTCTGCTGGTACGGCTGAGCGTCCCGCCGGCCATGGACCCCGGATACCAGGCGCCCGCCGTGGTCGTGGTGGGGTGTCTGGCGGCCGTCGCGGTCCTGGTGGCGGCCGGCCTCGTAGGAGCGTCGCGGCCGGGTGGCTCCATGCCGGTTCGTGCCTGGGGTGCCGGGGTCGTCGGCGCTTTGGCGGCGTTCGCGTATCTGGCGCTGCTGTTCCCCTTCGGCGGGGCGACCCATCCGGCGTTCACCCGGGGCGGGTGGGTGTGGGTGCCGATGGTGGCGGCCGCGGTGCTGGGCGTCTGCGCTGTCTGGCTGCTGCGTCGCTGGAGTCTCGGCGACCTGGAGCTCCTCGCGCTGGCCGGCGGGGCGCTGGTCGCGCACACCGCCTTCGGCCTGATCGCCAACGCCGACACCGCGGCCGACCGGCTCGGGCTCGCCGGGCTCGGGGTGGTGATGGTCTTCCTGCTGGTGCTCCTGGGGAATCGTGTCAGGGCGCGAGCAGTTCCGCTGCGCGGGTGACGAGGGCGCGGCGTTCCGACTCGCTGTGCGTCTGCTCGGCCGCCTGGAGGAAGAGCGTGGAAGCGCGCTCCCGGTCGCCCTTGCGGGCCGTGAGGTCCGCCTCGGCGGCCAGGGCCAGCGGGTAGTTGTCGAGGGCGCCGTCCCTCCTGGCTCGCTCGAGCAACTCGAGCCCGGCCGCCGGCCCGTGGGCGTAACCGTGGGCCACGGCCCGGTTCAGCTCGATCACCGGGCTCGGCTGCATCTCGGCGAGCCGGTCGTAGCATGCGGCGATCCGGCCCCAGTCCGTGTCGTCCGCGGTCGCGGCGGTGGCGTGGCACGCGGCGATCCGCGCCTGCAGCTCGTACGGCCCGCCGTACCCCATGTCGTGTTCGTGTTCGTGTTCGTGTTGCAGGGCGGTGAGGATGGTCACGGCCTCGGTGATCGCGGCGTGGTCCCAGCGGGAACGATCCTGGTCGGCGAGCGGCACCAGGTCGCCGGCGGCGTCGCGGCGGGCGTCGCGCCGGGAGTGCTGCAGCAGGAAGAGCGCGAGCAGCGCCCCGACCTCGGGCTGAGCGGGCATGAGCCGCGACAGCAGCCGGGCCAGCCGGACCGCCTCCTCGGCGAAGGCCGGTTCGCCGTCGGCGTTGTAGCCGTGGGTGAACAGCAGGTAGAGCACCGCCAGCACGCCCGGCAGCCGCTCACCCAGGGCCGCCCCGCCGGGCACCCGGTAGGGGATCCGCGCGTCGGAGATCTTGGTCTTGGCCCTGGTCAGCCGCCGCGCCATGGTGGACTCGCTGACCAGGAACGCCCGCGCGATGTCCGCGGTCGGCACGGCGCAGATCGTCCTCAGGGTCAGCGCCACCCGCGCCTCCATCGCCAGCGCCGGGTGGCAACAGGTGAAGATCAGCCGCAACCGATCGTCCACGACCTCCTCCTCAGGTTCGGGCTCCCCGGTCGCCGCGGTCACCGCCAGCACCGCCAGTTCCCGGAGCTTGCGCCGCTCGACAGAGGTACGGCGCAGCACGTCCAGGGCCCGGTTGCGGGCCACCGTCATCAGCCACCCGCCCGGGTTGGCGGGCACCCCGTCACGTGGCCACCGCTCGAGAGCCGAGGCCAGCGCCTCCTGCGCGCAGTCCTCGGCCAGACTCCAGTTACCCGTGATCCGGATGAGCGTGGCCACGATCCGCGGATAGGCCTCAGCGGCCGCATCCGCCGCCCGCGGATAGGCGTCGGCGGCCGGTGGAGAGGCATGGGCGGCCGGTGGATGGGCGTGCGCGGCCGCGTCGGCGGCCGCCCGCGCGGGATCGGTCACTGCTCGAAGTCGGCCAGCGGCCGGATCTCCAGCCGCCCGCCGCGCGCCATCGGGTGGGTCCGCGCGACCTCGATCGCCTCGTCCAGATCCGCGCACTCGAGCAGATCGAAGCCCACGATCACCTCCTTGGTCTCCGCGAACGGCCCATCGGCGACCAGCAACTGCCCATCGCGCACCCGCACGGTGGTGGCCGCCGCCTTCGGCGCCAGCACGCTGCCCTGCAACCGCCGCCCGGCGGCGTCGTTCTCGGCCACCCACACGTCGATGTCCGGCTCGGGCGCGGTGTCGGTGTCGGGCTCGGTGTCCGTGCAGACGAACATCATGTACTTCATCGCTGTCCTCCTCGCTCTGTCTTGTCACCATGGTGACGAACGGCGTCCGCCTATCCGGACAGCCCTCCCGGAGAAATTCTCCGGGCACACGCTCCTCTACAGGGCGTACTGGGCGACGCCGTCACCGAAGGACCAGTCGAGAGGCTCGTTCTCGGTGATGGTGACGAAGACGTTGCGGGGTTCGGTGCCCGCGTACTCGTGGGCCAGGTCGGCGATCCTCCGGTAGAGGGCCTGCTTCTGGGCCGCCGTGCGGCCGGAGCGCATGGTGATGGCGAAGAAGACGAGGTCGTCGTCGCGGTGGATGCCCAGATAGCCGTCGTCGTAGCGGATGAGGCGGCGGCCGTCGTCGTGGCCGTTGAGCACCTGGAACAGATCGTCCGGCGGGATGCCGATGGCCTCGACCAGGGCGTCGTGCACGGCTCGGCCGAGGGCCTCCAACCGCTTCTCGTCTGCGCGGAGGGCGTCGATGCGAACGAAGGGCATGGGTTCCGTCCTTTCAGATCAGCGGTCACCGTACATACTAGTAGGTACAGAACGCAAGCTAGTCCATGGTGAGGACGAGCTTGCCCCGGGTGGTGCGCTGCTCCAGCCGGCGGTGGGCCTCGGCGGCCTGCTCCAGGGGGAAGCGGGCCTCGATCGGCACCCGTTAGGCGCCGGAGGCGATGCGGGTGGCGATCTCCTGGAGGTCCTCGCGCGGCTCGTAGCCGTGGTCCATCAGGTTGGTGAGCTGGAAGCCGCGGATCGTGGCGTTCTTGGGATAGAAGTCGCGCGTGTTGACCAGGCTCGGCTCGAGGGCGACGTTGGCCAGGGCCACGACGCGCCCGCCGTAGGCGACCTGGCGCAGGCTCTGGGCGAACACGGGCCCGCCGACCGTGTCGAGCACGACGTCGGCGCCGCGGCCGTCCGTCAGCCGGGCGACCTCCTCTTCGCCGGACGCGGGAAGCGCGCCGAACGCGGCGGCCCAGGCGGCCTTCTCCGGAGTGCCGGCCACGGCGATGACACGGGCGCCCGCCTCCGCGGCGACCTGCACGGCCGCGGTCCCGACCCCGCTGGCGGCGGCGTGGACCACCACGGTCTCGTCCTTGGCGACCCCGGCCAGGCGGTGCAGGCAGTACCAGGCGGTGATCCAGACTGACGGGACCGCCGCGGCCACCGTCAGGTCGGCATCGCCGGGCAGGACCGCCAGGTCGTGCGCGGGGATGGTGGCGAGTTCGGCGTACATGCCATGGCCCAGGCCCATCACCCGCTGTCCCGGATGTACGTCGGTCACGCCTTCGCCGACCGACACCACGGTTCCCGCACCGTCCAGGCCGGGGATCAGGGGCGGCCGTCCGGCCCGGTGATAGGCGCCCGACCTGATGAGGACGTCCGCCCGGTTCACGCTCGCCGCGGCCAGCCGTACCAGCACCTGGCCCGGCCCCGCCACCGGATCCGGCGCCTGTCCCGGCACCAGGACCTCAGGTCCGCCGAACTTCTCGATCCGCACCACGCGCATGCCCGCTCCTGTCACTGGTTGAAGAGGTTACATAGTGCGACACCTGTTGAGCCGGTGTCAACGGGGTATGATCTCGGGCATGTTCCCCTTCATCGGCGGGCGGCCGTGCCTGAACTTCGTCGCCACGCTGGGCATGCGGCACGCCGTTCCCGTCGAACGGCTGGCCGATACGCAGGCGCTGCGGCAGTGGATCAGCCAGGCCTACGGGCCGGCCGAGCCGTACGAGATCTCCGCGGCGGACCTGACGGAGGCCCGCACCCTGCGCGAGGCGCTGCACCGCGTCCTGACCGCCGCCATGCGCGGGCAGCGGCCGGACCTGGGCGATGTCGAGACGGTCAACGCGGCCGCCCGGCTGCCCGACGTGACGCCCCAGCTGGGAGAGGGGGACGTGCGCTGGCAGGGCGGGGGCGTGCGGGCCGTCCTGTCGGCCGTCGCGCGCGACGGGATCCTGCTGGTCGGCGGGTCCCTGCTGGACCGGGTCAAGAAGTGCGAGAACCCGGACTGCTCGCTGCTGTTCCTCGACGACTCCCAGGCCCGGCGCCGCCGCTGGTGCTCCATGGACCGCTGCGGCAACCAGGCCAAGGTGGCCGGCTACCGGGCCCGCCAGGCCTCCAGCTAGAGGAGCACGCAGAAGCGGCGGTCGAGGCACCCCCGGCTAGCTAGCGGGCGGCGCGGAGGATGAGGTCGACGCCGAACTCGAAGGCCTGCTGCTGGGTGAACTCCGGGAGGTCGTCGCCGAAGGAGCGCATGATCGGGTAGCGGTCGGCGGGCAGGTCGCGCAGGGACGAGCGGACCTTGCTCCAGTGGTCGGAGTCCGCGTCCCAGGCGCTGCGTTCCTGGTACAGCGCGACGCTGCCCACGGTGAACCTGACCAGGCTCGCCGCCACGCCCACCGCGGTCCTGCGGTCCAGCCCGGTGCCCAGCAGCAGCATGTAGATCACCTCGCTCAGCCGAAGGTCGGCCTCGCCGCCCGAGCCCGCCTTGATCAGCGCCTTGTGCTCGGTCAGCAGCCGGAAGTAGTCGGTCATGATCCGCCTGACGCCGTCGAGCCCGGCGTCGGGCGAGTCAGGCAGCTCCAGGCTCGCGAGCAGGTGGTCGTAGAGCGCGGCGAGGATCTCGTCCTTGCCGCGGAAGTAGGTGTAGAGCGCCATCGGCCGCACCCCGAGATCCTGGGCCAGCCGCCGGACGGTCACCGCCTCGAGCCCCTCGTCGTCCATCAGCCGGATCGCCCGCTCCACGATCAACCGGTGACTGAGGCTTCCCCGCGGCGCTCTGGGCATGTCCGGTTCTCCAATCCACGCGCCGCATCTTCGTGATCGGCGACCATGCGTCACGCATACTGTACATGTACGTTTCATGGCATGACCGATATGAGCGACAGGTACCGCACCGCCGAACTGCTGCTCGGCCACAACAGGGACACGCTCGTCCGCGGCGGGAAGGTCAGGCCGGTCTGGGACCAGGGCCGGTTCTGGTACCGCTCCGGCGGGCGCTTCCACCTCGTCGACCCGGCCGCGCGCACGAAGGTCCCGGCCTTCGACCACGATCGGCTGGCCGCGGCCCTCGGCGGCCTGCCAACGTCGATCTCCCTCGTGGACGGCGCGGTGGACCTCGACGCCGACGGCAAGCGCCGGCGCTGCGAGCTCGACACCTACACCCTCACCGAGCTCCCCCCGCGCGGCCCGCTCGACGTGGTCTCGCCCGACGGCCGCTACGCCGCCTTCCGCAAGGGGCACGACCTGTGGCTGCGCGAGCTGGAGACGGGCCTCGAACACCCGCTCACCACCGACGGCACCGAGGAGCGTGGCTACGGCGTCAACCCCGACTCCGCCGCGATGCGGACGCTGGCCCGCCGGCTCGGCCTGCCGTACCTGCCGCCCGTGATGCTGTGGTCGCCGGACTCGCGCAGGCTGGTCACCCACCGGCTCGACCAGCGCGGCGTGCTGCCCATGCACCTGATCGAGAGCGCGCCTGCCGGCGGCGGGCGGCCGGTGCTGCACACCTACCGCTACCCGCTGCCCGGCGACGAGGTCCTGCCGCGCGGCGAGCTGGTCGTCTTCGACGTGGCGACGCGCACCGCGGTGCGGGCCAAGGCCGAGCCGATCCTGATCCCGTACCTGTCGCCGATCTCGCTCGGCCGGCTGTGGTGGGACGGCGCCGTCCACTACCTGGAGCAGTCGCGCGACCTGCGCACGCTGCGCCTGCGCCGTCTGGACCCGGACACCGGCGAGGTGCGCACGCTGGTCGTGGAGAGCGGGACGACCAGGGTCGAGGCCACTCAGCAGTTCGCGCACCGCCCGATCGTGAAGGTGATCCCCGAGGGCGTGCTGTGGTACTCGCAGCGCGACGGCTGGGGCCACCTCTACCTGTACGGCGAGCGGCTCGTGCGGCTGACCGCGGGGGAGTGGTCGGTGACCGACCTGCTCCACGCCGACGCGTCAGGCGTCTACTTCACGGCCGCCGGCCTGGTGCCCCACGACCCCTACCTGCGGCAGGTGTGCCGGGTGGCGCTGGACGGCACCGGCTTCACCCGCATCACCGACGACGACCTGGACCATGCGGTGAGCGTCGCCGACGACGGCTCCTGCTTCGTCGACTCCGCCTCGGCGGTCGGCGTCCCGCCGGTGGTCACCGTACGCGGCTGGGACGGCGAGGTGCTGGTAGAGCTGGAACGCGCCGACATCGCCGGCCTGCTCGAGACGGGCTGGCGGCCGCCCGAGCGCGTGCGGGTCAAGGCCGCCGACGGCAAGACCGACCTGTACGGCGTGCTGTACCTCCCGCACGACTTCGACCCGGCCGCCTCCTACCCGGTCATCGACCACCCCTACCCGGGACCCCAGATGAACCGGGTCCAGCCCACCTTCGACCCCGGCATGTACGGCTACGACGCCGAGGCCGTGGCCGCGCTCGGCTTCGCCGTACTCGCCCTGGACGGGCGCGGCACCCCGGGCAGGAGCAAGGACTTCCACGACGCCTCCTACGGCGCGCTGGAATCCGCCGGCCACCTCGAGGACCACGTGGCGGCCCTGCGCCAGCTGGCCGCCACCAGACCGTGGCTGGACCTGGAACGCGTCGGCGTCTTCGGCCGTTCGGGCGGCGGCTTCGCCACCGTCAGGGCCATGCTCGACCACCCGGACGTCTTCAAGGTCGGCGTCGCCGAATGCGGCAACCACGACCAGCGGCTCTACCACGCGCTGTGGGGCGAGAGCTACCAGGGCCCCTACGACGCCGAGGCCTACGCCCGCGCCGCCAACCCCGAGTTCGCCGACCGGCTGCGCGGCAGGCTGCTGCTCGTCCACGGCGAGCTGGACGACAACGTCACGCCTCACCTGACGATGCGGCTGGTCGAGCGGCTGATCGCCACCGACAGGGACTTCGACCTGCTGATCGTGCCCGGGGCCGAGCACGCCTTCATCGGCTTCGAGCACTACGTGATCCGGCGGCGCTGGGACTACCTGGTCCGCCACCTGCTGGGCGTCACGCCGCCCGCCGGATATCGGCTCGCGCCGATCCCCTTCGACCCTTCGACCCTGTTCGGTTAGGAGACCTCATGGACCACATGATCGAGGAGATCGCGGCGTCGCTGGGCGTCGTCGGCGCCCAGGTCGCCGTCGCCGGCGGCGAATCCGTGCGCTCCTACGCGACCGGGCTGGCCAACGCCGAACTCGGCACCCCGGTGACCGGCGACACGCTCTTCCAGATCGGCTCCACGACCAAGGTGTACACGGCCGCGCTGGTCATGCTGCTGGCCGAGAAGGGGCTGGTGGACCTCGACGCGCCCGTTCTCGGCGCGGTCACTCCCCGGCAGCTCCTGTCGATGACCAGCGGACTGGACAACGGTCCCTACGTCGACGTGCCGACCGTGGCCGACTACGTCGAGCTGCTGTCCGACATACCGCCCATCCACCAGCCGGGCGCCGGATTCGGCTACACCAACGCCTCGACCGTCGTCTCCGGCCTGCTGGTCGAGCGGCTCACCGGACAGAGCTGGGACGAAGCCCTGCGCGACCTGCTGCTCGTCCCCGCCGGGCTCACCCACACCGCCAGCGTGGCCGACGAGCTGCTCTACCACCGGGTGGCGGTCGGCCACGCCGGCGGCGAGCTGGTCCGGCCGTTCTTCTTCTCCCGCGGCCTCGGGCCGGCCGGATCCACGCTCTGCGCGAGCGCCACCGACCTGGTCGCCTTCGCCCGCCTGTTCCTGCGCGCCGGCGGGGGAGTCCTGTCGCCCGACACGGTCGAGCAGATGCAGACGCCGCAGGTGGACGTGCCCACGCGCTGCTTCGCCGACCACTGGTGCCTGGGCCCCTACCTGAAGATCTGGGACGGCGTGCGCGTCTACGGCCACAGCGGCACGACGCCCAGCGGGTCCTCGACGCTGCTGTGGCTCCCCGAACACGACCTGGCCGTGGCGACGGTGGTCAACGTGGCCGACCGCGGCTACCCCTTCGCCGACGCGGTGATCCGGGAGGTGATGCGGTCAGAGCTCGGCATCGCCAAGCCGCCGCTGCCCACCCCCGATCCCGCCACGCCCTTCGCACCCGAGCGCTACGTCGGCACCTACGCCACCCACGACTCACGCTACGAGGTGACCTGCGCCGACGGGCGGCTGCACGTCCGGCTCTCCTCCTCGGGGACGGACCTGCTCCCCCTGGGCGATCACCGATTCCTGCCCGCCGACGACGGCTTCACCGGCAACCACATGTGGGACCTGGCCTTCGTCATGGGTGCGGACGGCCGCGCCGTACGCCTGCTCAACGGCGCCTTCGCCGCCCGCCGTACCGCGTGATGGTCCGGCTCGGCTAGCGGGTGGTCATGAGGGTCAGGCTCTCGTCACGTACCGAGGCCGGGATGGGGCGGGTCACGCGGTATTCGGTGAGTTCCTGGCTCCTGCCCTCGGTGATCTCCCGGGCGGCGAGGCGGCCGAGTTCGGGGGCCAGGTTGACGCCGCTGTGGGTGACGAGGTGGTACAGGCCGGGGGCGGCGGGGTGAGCGCCCACCAGCGGCAGGCCGTCCGCCGGCACAGGCCGGACACCGAGGCGGGCGCCCGCCAGCCGGGCGGTGCGCAGCGCGGGAAGGACGCGCTGGCCGCCGGCGTGCAACCGGTCCGCCAGGGCGTCGTCGCTCTGACCTGACAGCAGCGCGTCGACGGGCCAGGAGATGGAGCAGATCCGGTCTCCGGGGGCGGGACGCAGGTCCACCTCGGGCGTGGCCAGGATGGCGCCGAGCCGGAGACCGGGGATGGGCGTGCTCTCGCCCACCAGACCGGGGATCCGGGTCATGGGGAGGCCGGTCCCGGCGAGGGCGGCGACACGGTCGGCGTCCGGCCCCGTACAGTTGATCACCCAGTCGGCCTCCCAGCGCCGGGTGCCGGTCTCGACGCCGGCGACGGTGTCGCCGCGGCGGATCAGAGCGTTCGCGCGCAGGCCGTACCTGATGTCGGCGCCGAGCGTGGCGGCACGGTCGAGCAGGCGCTGGACGAAGAGCGGCGCGTCGTACCAGGCGCTCTGGTCGTGGATCACGATGTCGCCGGCCGTGCACGCGGCGGGGTCGACGGCGGGGGCGAGTTCGCGCAGTTCGGACGGGTCGGCGATGCGGCAGGGATGTCCCCAGGATTTGAGGCGGACGGCGCGTTCCCTGAGCCCCTGCTGGCTTTCGTCGCTGTCGCCCCACTGGATGGCGGGCATCGGGTGCCGCCAGGACGGGCCGCCGAGCTCCTCGGCCAGCGTGGCGTGCAGCGCCGCGCTGCCACGGTTCAGCTCGTAGTAGGAGCGCGGGGTCTTCAGGTGGGTGACGTCCATGGCGAAGGTCGCGCTGGAGGTGCCTGCGGCAGGGCCGCCGGCTTCGATGACGACGACCTGAACCCCGGCGGTGGCCAGGTGGTAGGCGACGGAGGCACCGAGGACTCCGGCGCCGAGAACGATGACGCGGGACACGTGGAGATCTTTCGTTCGGAGGATCAGAGAACCTTGCTGAGGAACGTCCGGGTGCGCTCGTGCCGGGGCTCGCCGAGGACGGCGGCGGGTGGCCCGGATTCGACGACGGCCCCGCCGTCCATGAAGGCGACGGTGTCGCACACCTCGCGGGCGAATCCCATCTCGTGGGTGACGATGATCATCGTCATGCCGTCCACCCGCACCAGGTCGCGCATGACGTCCAGGACCTCGCCGACGAGCTCGGGGTCGAGGGCGGAGGTCGGCTCGTCGAAGAGCATGAGATCGGGCCGCATCGCCAGCGCGCGGGCGATGGCGACGCGCTGCTGCTGGCCGCCGGACAGCTGGTCGGGGCGGCTGCCGGCCTTGTCGGCCAGTCCGACTCTGGCCAGCAGGTCGTGGGCGCGCTCGCGCACCTCGGCCTTCGGCTCCTTCTTGACCAGGATCGGCGCCATCATGATGTTCTCGAGCGCGGTCATGTGCGGGAAGAGGTTGAAGCGCTGGAAGACCATCCCGATCTCGCCCCGCTGCGCGGCGATCGCCGTGTCCGGCAGTTCGTGGATCTTCCCCTCGCGCTCCTCGTAGCCGACCAGGCGGTCGCGGAAGTAGAGACGACCGCCGTCGATGCGTTCCAGGTGGTTGACGCAGCGCAGGAAGGTGGACTTGCCGGACCCCGACGGGCCTATCAGGGCCAGGACCTCGCCCTGCGTGACCTCAAGGTCGACGCCTTTCAGCACGTCGAGCGTCCCGTAGCGCTTGTGCACGCCCTCCGCGCGGATGACGGTCTTCATCTGCTGAACCTGCGTTCGATGTAGTGCTGCCCGGCGTTCAGTACGGTCGTGGCCACCAGGTACCAGAAGCACGCCACCGTGAGCAGCGGGACCTGCTGGAAGTTCCTGGAGTAGATGCCCTGGACCGAGGTGAGCAGCTCCGGCACGGCGATGGCGAACACCAGGGAGGTGGTCTTGAGCATCGAGACCACCTGGTTGCCCGTCGGCGGGATGATGACCCGCATGGCCTGCGGGAGGATGATCTTGCGCAGGGTCTGGAAGCGGGTCAGGCCCAGGGCCTGGGCCGCCTCCGTCTGGCCGGGGTCGACCGAGGCGATCCCCGCGCGCACGATCTCGCCCATGTAGGCCGCCTCGTGCAGCCCGAGGCCGAGTATCGCCGCGGTGAGCTGGGTGATGATCTGGTTGGTGTCGAACTCCAGGAACGTTGGCCCCCAGGGCACACCGAGCCCGATCTTCGGCACCACCGCCGACAGGAAGTACCAGAACAGCAGTTGCACCAGCAACGGCGTGCCGCGGAAGATCCAGATGTAGAACGCGCTCAGCCCGGCAAGCAGCGGGTTGGGCGACATGCGCAGGACCGCCAGTACGGCGCCGCCGGCGATACCGACGATCATGGCGAGCACCGTGAGCATCAGCGTGGTGGCCAGCCCACGCAGGACCGAGGCCGAGAAGAGGTACTCGAGCACCACATCCCACTGCATGCGCGGGTTGGCCAGCCAGCCCTGGAGCAGGAAGATCGCCAGGAAGCCGAGGACTCCCGCGCCCACCCACCGCCCTGGCCGGCGAAGCGGTACCGCCTGGATCTCCGTCCGCGAATCCTGGCGCGTGGTCTGCTGCGTCATGGTCAAGACTCGCCGCCGTTGATCACGGCCTTGTCGAGAGAGCCCGACGACATCTGCCACTTGGTCAGGATCTTGGCGTAGGAGCCGTTGTCCATCAGCTTCTGCAGCGCCTGCCGCACGGCGCCGGCCAGAGCCTGGTCCTCCTTGTTGACCAGGATTCCGTACGGCAGGAAGCGGTAGGGCTGACCCACCTGCTTCATCCGCCCGCCGGACTGGGCGGCCTGGTAGGTGATGGTGGGGGTGCCGCCGATGAAGGCGTTGGCCCGGCCGGTGGAGACGGCCTGCAGGCAGCCGACCGTGTCGGGGAACACCAGCACCTGGACCGCCGGCTTGCCCGCCGCCGTGCACTTCTTGTTCTGCTGCTCGGCGTCGTCGGCCTGGGCGGTGCCCTGCTCGACGGCCGTGGTCCTGCCGCAGAGATCCTCCAGCGACCGGATCGTCTGCGCGTCCTTGTCCTGGACCAGGAGGGAGCTGCTGGTCTTGAAGTAGTCGACGAACGTGACCTTCTCGCGGCGTTCTGGCTTGTCGAGCATCGCCTGGATGGCCAGGTCGTAGCGGCGTGCCTGGACGCCGGCGATGAGGCTGTCGAAGCTGGCCTGGCTGTAGGTCACCTCGACGCCGAGCACCTGGCCGATGGCCGTCATCAGCTCGGGCTCGAGCCCGACGACCGTCTTGTTGTCCGTGTCGAGGAAGACCAGGGGCGGATAGTTGTGGCCCGCCGCGATGTTCAGCGTGCCGCTCTTCTTGATCTTGTCGGGCAGGAGGTCGTGCAGCTCCTGGCTCTTCTGCTGTGCCGGGGCGGCCGCCTGGGACGGGCCGCCTCCCGAACAGGCTGTCACGGACAGGAGTCCCGCCAGGCCGAATGCGGCGGCTGCTTGGGTGAACCGCATCGCGCAGGACACCCCCTCTCGGGTTTAGTGCTGGTTCCTTAAGGACCAATAATGGGGGTCCGTTCCGATACGGCAAGGTGGGCGAGCACGCGCGTTCGCGCACATGCTGTTCAGTTCTCCTTATCCTTATCCTTGATCTTCACCAGTTGGAAGGCATGTGCGGCCCGCTTCGCCGTTCCGCGGCGATCGCACTGTGGTGATGCAAACCGCCGGACTGTTAAGTTGGGTCGATGCTCACTCCGATCCAGCTGAGGGCCATCCGCGAGGTGGTCGCCACCGGCTCGCTCAGGACCGCGGCCAAGCGCCTCGGATTCACCCCCTCGGCCATCTCGCAGCAGATCTCCTCGCTGGAGCGGAGCCTGGGCGTCCAGCTGTTCGAGCGCATGCCGCGCAGCATCCGGCCCACCGCGGCCGGGGCCGAGCTGGCCCGCAAGGCCGCCAGGCTGCTGGCCGATCTCGAGGCGGCGGAGGAGGAGATGCGCTCGTTCGCCAGCGCGCACCGTGGCAGGCTGCGGCTCGGCAGCTTCTGGTCCGCCGGGTTCCGGCTGGTGCCCGCCGTACTGGCCGAGTTCCTGCGCGACCGCCCGAACGTGGACATTCGCTATGAGGAGGGGGATCCGCACAGGACCATTCCTGCCGTGAACGAGGGGCGGCTCGATCTGGCTGTGGTCTTCGAGTACGGCATGGTGCCGCACAACTGGCCCAACGACCTGACCATGACGTTGATCATGGAGGAGCCGCTCTACGTGCTCGTCCCGACCGGTCATCGGCTGGCCGCCAGGAAGCGCATCCAGTTCGGCGAGCTGTCCGCCGAGCGGTGGATCTCCTACACCGAGGGGATGGACGCCTCGCTCAACCTGTCGCACATCTGCGCGGCCAGCGGCTTCGACCCTGACGTGCTGTTCCGCACCAACGACTACAACCTGCCCTTCGAACTCGTGCGCAAGGGGCTCGGCGTGGCGATCGTGCCGGAACTCGCGATGATCGAGTCGCACGACGTGTGCGTGTTCCGGCTCGGCAACCCCTCCCATGTCCGCAGGGTCTTCACCGTGTGCCGCGCCGCCGACCCGAACCCCCTGCTCGGCCACGCGACCACCATGCTCGCCAGCGCCGCCGAATCCCTCCGCCGCCCCACGGACGTCCCCACCGCCGTCTGAGCCTCGGCTGTCCCGGAAATGGCAACGGAAGTTGTCGAGGGGAAGAGAGGAAGCCCAGCATGGCGCGCCGGAGGTGATCGCCATGATCGAGGCGACAAGAAGCACCAGGTTGCCGCTGGGGGTGTACCTGATCGCGTTCAGCCTGTTCGCGATGGGGAGTGCGGAGTTCCTGCTCGCCGGAGTGCTGCCGGCGATAGCGGACGACCTGGCGATCTCGCTGTCCTCCGCGGGAGCGCTGATCTCGGCGTTCGCTGTGGGGGTCATGGTCGGCGGGCCGCCGCTGGCCGTGCTGACCTTGCGCTGGCCGCGGCGGGCCACGCTGGTGGGGACCCAGGTGGTGTTCGCCGCCTGCGTGGCGCTCGGGCTGCTGGTCGACAACTATGCGATCTTGCTGGTGACCCGGTTCGTGTGCGGGCTGGCGTATGCGGGTTACTGGGCGGTGGCCGCGGTCACCGCGATCGGGCTCGTCACGCCCGACCGCACCGCGCGCGCCTCGGGGGTGGTGGTCAGCGGGCTGAGCCTGGCGATGATCGCCGGTGGCCCGGCGGGGGCGTTGTTCAGCTATTTCACGGGATGGCGGGGTGGATTCTGGGGCGTGGTCGCGCTCACCCTGCTCGGAGCGATCCTGATCGCGACCGCGCTCCCGGTGACCCGTGCACAGGGAGAGCTCAGCGTGCGGAACGAGCTGCGGACCATGAGGCGGCCGCGCCTGTGGGTCGTCTACGCGGTCACGATCCTGAGCACCGCCGCTTACATGATCGTGTTCAACTACCTCGCGGCGTTCCTGACCGGTATCACCGGCATTGCTGGCGTGTGGGTGCCCGCGATCCTCACGCTGTTCGGGGTGGGCGCGTTCGCCGGGCTCTCGATCGGGGGTCGGATCGCCGACAGGTGGCCCACGCGCGCGCTCCTGACCGGGGCGGCCGGGATCGCGGTCAGCGCGGCGCTGCTCGGGATCTTCGCCGGGCACGCGGTGGCCGTCGTCCCGGGAGTCCTGCTGCTGGGGATCGCCGGATTCATCCTGAACCCGGCCATCTACGGGCGGGTGTTCACCATCGCGAAGGACGCGCCGACCCTGGCCGGGGCCGGCACCGTCTCCGCCTTCCAGCTCGGCATCAGCCTCGTCCCCGGGCTGGCCGGGATCGCCCTCAACGCCGGCGCCGGGGTCACCTCGGTCACGTGGATCGGCGCCTGCCTGGCCGTGGCGACCGTACTGGTCGTCGCTCTTGACCGCGGACCCACTGCCCGTTCCACTTCACCCGCGTCTGACGGGTAGAGGGCGGGTCACCGTACCCGCCCTCTCCTATGCGCCCGAGCGGATCCTGGCGGCGTGGTCCGTGATGACCTGGCGGAAGCGGGCGACGAGGTCCACGAGCGCGCGCAGCTCCTGCTCGCTCGAGGAGGCGTAGAGCTCGGTGGTCGCCTCGTAGAAGTCGTCGAACAAGCCGAAGGCCTGACGCGCCCCGGCGGGGGAGGCATGCATCAGCACCCGCCGCCGGTCCTTCGGGTCGATCTCCCTGCGGGCGTAGCCGCCCGCTTCGAGCCTGGTGGCCATGGCGCTGATCGCCGCGGTCGTCAGGCCGAGCGCGGCGGCGAGCTGCCCGGGGCTCATCGGCCCGTTGCGCACCAGGAGGTTGAGACAGATCAGGTCGGTCTGGTTGATACCCAGCCGCGCGGCCGCCGCACTGCCGATGAGGTCGATGGCGCTGCTCAGATCGAGCAGTTCGTTGGTGAGCGACCGCGCGAGGTTGTCCATGATTTCGGCCAGGCTATCACCGGCCGCGCAGGTACCGGGTGAGCACGATCAGCAGCGGCACCTGCAGCGCGCCGTACAGGACATGGAAGGCGTAGTGGTAGAGCGTCTGCTCCGGCTCGAACGGCAGGAACGGCAGCGGCAGCACGCTGATGATCCCGCCGCCGACCAGCTGCAGCCATCCCCAGCCGAGCAGCACCCAGGACATGACCCGCCTGAAGCGCCACCACAGCGGCACGGCCACCAGATAGCCGACGGTCGGGACGGCGGTCTCGGGGCTGAGCAGGGTCTGGCCCGGCAGGTCCGCGAAGTTGTGGATCACCAGCCCGAGCCAGGACAGCGCGATCGCGACCAGCGTCACGGCTCGCGCCTCATCGGCGACGTTGGAGAAGACTTTGAGATTCACTCAAGCCATTTAATTATCAAATCATTTGACAGTCAATCCCTTGAAAGACATGTGCTCACCTTCCCGGTAGACGGGGAAGGGCTGGTAGACGTTCACCCCCGGATCGCCGCGCAGCAGGAGCGCCGAGACGAACGGCTGCTGCTCGCTGGTGATCCGGGTAGAGGTCGGGATGTAGCGGATGGTCAGCCCGCAGCGGCGCCTGGGCGAGGTGTTGGCGCTGGAGCTGTGCAGGATGTTCGGATGGTGGACCTCGACGTCGCCGGGCGCCAGCACCAGGTCCACGGCCTGTGACTCGTCGACCGTGACCGCGCTCTCCGAACCGAGCACGTTGTCGATGTCGTCGCGCTGCCGCAGCTCGTGCAGATCCTGCCTGTGCGAGCCCGGGACCACCCGCAGGCAGCCGTTCTCCGGGGTGGCCTCGTCGACGGCCAGCCAGAGCGTGACCACGCGCATCGGGTCCAGCGGCCAGAACGCGCCGTCCTGGTGCCACAGGACCGGCTTGCCGGAGAAGGGCGGCTTGCTGATGTAGTGCGAGGCGAACAGCGCGATGTCCGGGCCGACGAACAGCTCGGCCAGGTCGAGCAGCCGCTCGTCGCTGACCAGCCGCACCCAGAACGGGTCGTCGGCGACGAGCTCGGTGGCCAGGTCCTCGCCGAGGCGGTCGGGGTACTTGGCCTGCAGCCACTCGACATGGGCGCTCGCCTCGGCGATCAGGTGCCGGTCGATGACGTTGCGGAAGATCAAGTAGCCGTCACGGTCGTAGTCGGCGTTCACCATGTGCTCCTCTGCGGATCGGTGTCGATCCGGATTCTTCGGCCTTACGGCCGGGAGTTACTAGAACTCGCCGCTCCATAAGTATTAATTTCCTGATATGTCGACCGTGCTGCGGTGGGTGGAGTTCGCGGCCGGCCTGCCGTACCACGCGGCCTTGGTGCCGGTGAGCGGCAGTCGCCGCGACCGGCCCGAGCCGCACAGCCACGCCGACTTCCACGAGCTGGTCTTCGTCACCACGGGGGCGGGCGCCCAGCGGGTGGGCGAGAGCGAGCAGCCGCTGCGCGCGGGCGACGTGGTGCTGGTCAGGCCGCACGACCGCCACGAGTTCTCGGCCACGGCCGAGGGGATGCGCTTCATCAACATCGCCTTCCCGAGCGAGCGCTGGCGGGTCTTCGCCGACCTCGTCGGGCTGCCCGAGTGGGACCGGCGCGACCTGCCGCTCTCCGTGCGCACCGACCCCGGCGGGCAGGTCGGCGCGGAGTTCGCCAGGGCGCTGGGCGCCGGCCTGCCGCGGATGCTGGACCTGGTCAGGCTCTGGTCGGCGGTCGTCCCGCTGCTGGAGGGGGCCGACGGCAGTGCGGTGGACCAGCGGCCGGGCTGGCTGGTGTCGGCCCGCGTCGCGATGAGCCGCGAGGAGAACCTGCGCGAGGGGCTGCCCCGCCTGCTGGCGCTGGCCGCGGTCAGCCCCGGGCACCTGGCCCGCTCGATGCGCAGGCACTACGGCTGCAGCCCCATCACCTTCGTCGTCGAGCGGCGGCTCGAGCACGCCGCCCTGCTGCTGACCACGACGACCGAGGGGATCGGGCAGATCGCCCAGCGCTGCGGCTTCTCCGGCCAGTCGTACTTCGCCCGCCTGTTCAAGGACAGGTACGGCATGACGCCCCGCGACCACCGGGAAGCCGCGCGGCGAGCCGTGGTTCCCTCGGCTATGGACACCCGAGACATCAAGTGATTAGATCACTCACCATCGGGCCCCCAACCGAACAGGAGGCCGCGCGTGATCCGGTCACTCGCCGCCATCGTCGCCTGCCTAGTCCTCGCCGGATGCTCCTCCGCCGGCACCGCCCCGAAACAAGCCGGCAAGACGGAGCTGAAGCTCTACAACGACAAGGGCGCCTGGAGTAAGTACTTCGAGCAGATGGGCACCCTGTCCAAGCAGCAGATCGGCCTGAACATGAAGCCGGTCGGCTACACCGACGAGCCGACCTACCAGGCCTTCATCAAGGCCTCGTTCCGCACGAACGTCAAGCCTGACCTGTTCACCTGGACCACGGGCGGCCAGCTCCAGGAGATCGTCAAACAGAAGCAGGTGGCCGACACCTCCGCCGTCTGGCAGGAGGCCATCAAGGCGGGCGACCTCTCGCCGGATCTCCAGCCGTACTACACGATCGACGGCAAGCAGTACTGCGTGCCGCTGAACGTCGCCTACTGGGGCATGTTCTACAACAAGAAGGTCTTCGACAAGTACGGCCTGCAGCCCCCGGCCACGTGGGACGACCTGGTCAAGATCGCCGACACGCTGAAGAAGAACAAGGTCACGCCCTTCTACCACACCAGCGTGCTGTTCTCCTTCGTCTGGTTCGAGCAGCTGATGGCCGGCACCGATCCGGATCTGTACGACAAGCTGTCCACCGGCAAGGCCAAGTACACCGACCCGGGCGTGGTCGCGGTCATGCAGAAGTGGAAGCAGCTCATCGACGCCGGCTACTTCGTCAACCCCGGCGACAAGACCGACCCGGCCGACCTGCTCAAGAGCGGCAAGACCGCGATGGTCTCCTCGGGCACCTGGTTCAACACCAGCATGACCCAGCGCGACCTCAAGGCGGGCACGGACTACGGCTTCTTCGTCATCCCCAACGTCAACCCCGCACTGCCGAAGCCCTCGATCATCTTCGAGAGCGGCCCGCTCTGCTCGCTGGCCAAGGCCCCCGACCCCGAGGCGAGCGCGAAGTACCTGAAGTGGTGGACCACCGCCCCGGCTCAGGAGAAGTGGTCAAGCAGCCGCGGTGACGTGAGCGCCAACCCCAAGGTCGAGATCAAGGACGAGGCGCTCGGTCAGGTCACCAAGGACGCGGGCGGCGGCAAGTACCGCCTGGTCAACCGCTACTTCGAGGCCACGCCGCCGCCGGTGCTGACGGCAGCCCTCGACGGCTTCGGCAGGTTCGTCGGCGAGCCGGACAGCCTCCAGCAGGTGCTGGAGACGATCCAGAAGGCCGCGGACGACTACTGGAGCACCCACTCCTCGTAGCCCTTGATCAGCGGCGGAAAGGCGCGTGGCCTGCGGGCTCGCGCCTTTTCTGCTGTACCGATCCGAACGGGTTCGCACATGAACTCTCCCGATAGATGTGGAGTTTTGTGGGATTGGTGCTATTTCAGCGCGCTGTCGGCAGCCTGTCAATGACTGCCTGAAAGTTTTCGTTCAATGCTTGCAAGTCGGCGAATCGGCGAGGTAACGTCTCGGCGCGTCAGGCCACCATCTCTGCACCCCCCGGGAGACCGACCATGGCCAACCTCGACCGTCGACGCTTTCTCCAGCTCAGTGCCCTGGCCGCGGGAGGCGCCGCACTCTCCGCGTGCGGCGGCGGGGGAGGCGCCGCGCCCGCCAAGGTGGGGCCGACCGGCACCGCGGCCAAGGGGAGCATCACCGTCTGGAGCTGGCAGGGGCCGGCCGCGATGATGAAGGAGCTGGTCCCCGACTTCCAGAAGCAGTACCCAGGCATCACCGTCGACGTCCAGGACATCGGCAACCCCGCCATCTGGGACAAGATCACCGCAGGGATGGCCGCGGGCGGCCAGGGCCTGGGCGACGTGCTGCACATCGGCGTCGACTACCTGCCCGCCTACATCGAGAAGTTCCCCGGCGGGCTGGCCGACCTGGTGCCCCTCGGCGCCGACCGGCACAAGGGCGAGTTCGCCCTGGGCATGTGGGAGACCGTCAGCCGCGACGGCAAGGTCTACGCGCTGCCCTGGGAGGCCAACTCGGCCGGCTTCTACTACCGCGCCGACCTGTTCGACAAGGCCGGGATCGACGTCGAGGCGCTGCAGACCTGGGACCAGCTGATCGAGGCCGGGACCGAACTCAAGAAGACCGGCGTCCAGCTGCTCGGTGTCGACAAGGCCGCCACCCAGGCCGACTCCGCGGGCCTCTTCCAGATGCTGCTCCAGCTGCAGGACAGCTTCTACTTCGACATCCAGGGCAACATCACGCTCGACACGCCGCAGGCGGTCACCGCCCTCACGATCATCAAGAAGCTGAACGACGCCGGCCTGGTCGCCGACCTGGGCGGCGGCTGGAACACGATGATCAGCGCGATGAAGAAGGGCTCCGTGGCCGTCCAGCCGATGCCCACCTGGTTCGGCGGCATCATCGAGGAGACCGTCCCCGCCGAGAAGGGCAAGTGGAAGGTACGGCTGCCGCCGGCCGTGACCCAGGGCGGCAAGGTCTCGGCGACGGTCAACTCCACCCACCTGGCCGTGGCGGGGACCAGCAAGTACCGGGAGGCCGCCTACGCCTTCGCCGAGTTCGTGCTCACCCGGCCCGAGAACCAGGTCAAGATCTACAAGGGGAAGGGCATCGCGCCCGCCCTCATGTCCGCCTACGACGACCCGATCTTCCACGAGTCGTCGGCCTTCTTCAGCGGGCAGAAGAAGGGCGAGATCTTCCTCAACGCCCTCAAGCAGCCCTCCTACGTGACCAACTACTCCGCCGACTACCCGCGCGCGCTCAAGGTCGTCGACGACGCCCAGAGCAAGGTCCTGCTCAAGGGCGCCGACCCGGCCGCCGCACTCAAGGAGGCCGCCGACCTGCTGGCCCAGCAGACGGGCCGGAAGGTCCAGCGATGACCTGCGCCCGAACGCCCAGGAGTACGGCATGGCCACGGTGACCGCCGCCAAGCCCACCACGATGCCGCGGGTGGCGCGGCTGAGCGGGATGAAGGCGGCGCCCTACTTGTGGGTGCTGCCCGCGGTGGCGCTGTTCGCGATCTTCAAGCTGTACCCGATCGCCTGGTCGTTCTGGCTCAGCCTGTTCAGGACCGACGGCGCGCTGCAGACCTTCGCGGGAGCCGCCAACTACCGGCGCCTGGTCACCGACCCGCTGTTCTGGAAGGCGCTGGGCAACACCGCGATCATCCTGGTCGTCCAGGTGCCCATCATGCTGGCCCTGGCGATCGGCCTGGCGGTGGCGCTCAACTCGGCGGTACTGCGCTTCAGGGGCTTCATCCGCCTGGGCTTCTTCCTGCCGATGATCACCGGGCTGGTGGCGTACGGCATGCTGTTCGCCGTCCTGCTCAACCCGCAGTCGGGCCTGGTCAACTGGGTCCTCGGGCTCTTCGGCGCCGGCCCGATCCCGTGGCTGAGCCACACGCTGTGGGCCAGGGTCGCCATCGGCCTGGCACTGACCTGGCACTACACCGGCTACAACGCCGTGATCTACCTGTCCAGGCTGCAGGCCCTGCCGCAGGACCACTACGACGCCGCGGCCGTGGACGGCGCCGGAGCGTGGAGCCGCTTCAGGCACGTGACGATTCCCGGCCTGCGGCCGGTCATCCTGCTCACGCTCGTCATGTCCACGATCGGCACGCTGCAGCTCTTCGACGAGCCGTACGTCATGACCAACGGCGGCCCCGACAACAGCACCGTCACCGTCGGCCTGTACCTCTACAACAACGGCTTCAGGTTCTTCGACTTCGGCTACGCCTCCGCGATCGCCTACGCCCTCGCCGTGATCATCGGGATCCTCGGCATCGTCCAGTTCCGCTTCCTGGGGGAAAAGCGATGACGCGGCGGATCATGCTCACCTCGTTCCTGCTGGTCACGGTGACGGTCGTGCTCGTGCCGTTCTACTGGCTGATCGTCGGCGCCACCCGCAGCACGGAGGAGGTCTTCGGCAGCCCGCCGCCGCTGCTGCCCGGCGCCCACCTGCTGGACAACCTGGCCCACCTGGAGTCGAGCATCGGCTTCAGCCGGGTCGTGCTCAACTCCGCGCTGATCGCCACGATCTACACGCTGCTGGCCGGGCTGGTGTGCACGATGGCCGGGTACGGCTTCGCCAAGTACACCTTCCGCGGCAAGGAGGCGCTGTTCGGCCTGATCATGCTCGGCCTGGTCATCCCCGGCCAGGTCACGCTGGTGCCGCTGTTCAAGATGATGCTGTCGCTGGACTGGCTCAACACCTACCAGGCGATCATCCTGCCCAACCTGGCCCTGCCGTTCGGCATCTTCCTGATGCGGCAGTCGATGTCGGCGCTGCCCGACGAGCTGCTGTCGGCGGGGCGCGTCGACGGCTGCGGCGAGCTGCGGCTGTTCGTGCGCGTGGTGCTGCCCCCGATGCGGCCCGCGCTGGCGGCCCTGGGCATCTACCTGTTCCTCTACCAGTGGAACGACTTCGTCTGGCCGCTCATCGCGCTGCGCACCCGCGAGGCGTACACGATCCCGCTGGCCATCGCCTCGCTCCAGGGCGCCAACGAGACCGACTACGGCCAGATTCTCGCCGGGACCGCCGTCGCCGCGATCCCCATGGCCATCCTGTTCCTCCTTCTGCAACGACACTTCGTGTCCGGACTTCTCGCGGGAGCGGTGAAAGAGTGAGCGTGACGACCGCCGGGCTGGTGCCCGCGCCGACCGAGCCGCTGCTGGATTCCGTACGGCTGGCCGTACTGCCGGAGTCGGCGACCTGGGAGCTGCGCGACGGCGTGCTGGAGATCCACTGTGCGGAGGCCGCCGAGATCCGGCTGTCGGTGCCGCTGGGCGACGCCGTCGGGTTCTGGCACCCGGACGCGTGGTGGAACCGCACGATCGTGGCCGACTGGGCCGGGCTGGCGCACGTCTCGCTGGTGCGCGGCGCGGCGGCCGGTTGCCTGTACGACAGCTCGGGCGCCTCGATGCTGGCCTTCGCGGCGCTGGATCCGGTGCCTGAGGTCACGATGCGCTACGGGGTCTCCGAGGAGAGCAAGACCTTCGTGGTCCACCTGCACGTCCCCGCGAGGCGCTCGCCGTACCGGATCGCTCTCGCGCCGCAGGCGCCGAGCGTCGCCGCGGCGATGCGCGCGCTGCGGCGGGCGCCTGAGGAGCGGCCCGTGCCCGAGGGCGCGCGGGTGCCGGTCTATTCGACCTGGTACGGCTTCTCGCAGGACGTGGCGCACGAGCCCGTCGAGGCGGAGGCGAGGCTGGCCGCCGAGCTGGGTTGCGGGGCGCTCATCCTGGACGACGGGTGGCAGGAGCTCGGCAACGGCCGCGGATACGCGGGTGTGGGGGACTGGCGGCCCGATCTGGCGAAATTTCCGGACCTGGCGGGGCATGTGGCCCGGGTGCAAGGGATGGGGCTGAAGTACCTGATCTGGGTGGCGCCGCTGCTGCTCGGGCCGCAGGCCGAGTGCTTCGAGGCGCTGTCGCCGCTGGCTCCGCTGCCGAGCGGCGTGCCGGGCGCCCGGGTGCTGGACCCGCGGCTGCCCGAGGTGCGCAGGCATGTGGTGGACCTGTGCGTCCGGCTGGTGCGCGACTACGGGCCGGACGGGCTGAAGCTGGACTTCCTGGACCAGGCCACGCTCTACGGCGACGGCGCGGGCGCCGCGATGCACGACCTGCTCACCGAGCTGGCCGCCGAACTCGGGCCGGAAGCGCTGATCGAGTTCCGCCAGCCGTACGTGGCACCGGGCACGCCTCTGGGGAACATGCTGCGCGCCGACGACTGCCCGGCGGACGCCGTCGCCAACCGGGTGCGGACTGTGGACATCGCGCTGCGTGCCGCCGGCGGGGCCGTGCACGGGGACATGCTCATGTGGGACCCCGCCGGGTCCACGCGGAGCGCCGCGCGCCAGCTGATCGGCACGCTGCACGCCGTACCCCAGATCTCCGCCAGGATCGGCGAGCTGCCGCAGGCACACCGGCGGATGGTGGCGTTCTGGCTGGAGCGCTGGCGCGAGCTGCGGCCGCTGCTGCTGGACGGCGAGCTCGAGCCGGGGCGCCCCGACGAGCTGTACCCGGTCGTGCGGGCCGAGCGCGGCGACGAGTGCGTGATCACGGTGACCGCGGACCGCGTGGTTCCCCTCGACGGGCGCTTCAGGAAGATCACGGTCGTCAACGGCACGGCCTCGGGCAGGCTCGTCGTGGAGGTCGCGGGGGAGGGGTTCGCGGTGAGGCGGGTCCACGACGCCGAGGGCTCTAGGATCGATCCGTCGGCCACGCAGATTCCGGCAGGCTTGGGCATCCTGAACGTACCGGCTTCCGGGATGGCTGTTCTGGAGGGTAACCCGTGAAGATCGGCATCACTGAGGTGGCCGCGAGGGCCGAGGTGAGCGAGGCGACCGTCAGCCGGGTCATCAACCGGCGCACCGGTGTGTCGGCCAAGACCCGCGAGGCCGTCGAGCGCGCCATGGCCGAGCTCGGCTACGAGCGCTCCACCAGGGGCCACATCGTCGCGGTGATCACGCCCCAGCTGTCGAACCCGTTCTTCGCCGACGTCGCCGAGCTGATCGAGGGCGCGCTCGCGCCGCACGGGCTGAAAGGCGTGCTCTGCCCCGCGCTGCCCGGCGGGATACAGGAGCGGGAGTTCGTCACCGCGCTGGCCGACCACGGCGTCGCCGGGGTGGTGTTCCTGTCGGCAAGCAACACGCTGGACAGCGCCGACCCCGAGACCTACAACGTGCTGGCCGCCCGGCGGATCCCCTTCGTCGGGGTCAACGGCGGCTTCGAGGGGCATGACGCGCCGGTGCTGTCCACCGACGACCACCTGGCGGCCGAGCTGGCCGTCGACCACCTGTGGGCGCTGGGTCATCGCCGCATCGGGCTGGCCTCAGGGCCCTCGGGCAACAAGGTCGCCGACCGCAGGGTCGAGGGCTTCCGTACGGCGCTGCGGCGGCGCGACGTGGCGGACGCGCTGGTCGTGCGGCAGTACTACACGATCGAGGGCGGCCAGACGGCGACCTCCGAGCTGCTCGCCCAGGGCGCGACCGCGGTCGTGGCGGCCAGCGACTACATGGCGCTCGGGGCGATCAGGGCGGTGCGCCGCCAGGGCCTGTCGGTGCCCGAGGACGTCTCGATCGTCGGCCACGACGGGTCGATGATCATGGAGTTCGTCGACCCGCCGCTGACCACCGTCCGTCAGCCCGTCGACCGCCTGGCCAAGGCGGTCGCGCGCACCATCGTCGCCCTGGTCGGCAACCAGGACGTGCCCAAGGGCGAGCTCCTGTTCAGCCCCGAGCTCGTGGTCCGCGCCTCCACCGCCTCACCCCGCTAGACACTCGCCGAAGCCGCGGACCCCTCTGCGGCTTCGCTGGAAATTCATCCGATCATCGGGAGATTTCACATGAAAGTGTTAGCTGCCCTGCTCGGCTCCTCCCTCCTGGCCGCCGCGGCCCTCACCCCCGCCCAGGCCGCCACCGGTGGCCCGCTCGTGGTCGTCAACCCCGGCTTCGAGAAGGGCGCCGACAGCTGGACGTTCACCTCCGGCACCGGCGTGGCCACCAACTACCCGCACGGCGGTGCCAAGCTCATCTACCTCGACGACGGCCCGGGCAAGAGCGTCAGCCAGACGATCACGGTCCCCACGACCGGGAGCTACTCGATCTCGGCGTGGATCGCCACCGGCGGCGCGGGCGGCACGTTCGGCCTCCGGCGCAACGGCGCCGACGTGGGCACGGTGACGTTGCCCGCCCGCGACATCTACAGCCGCTACACCGTCTCCAACCTCAGCCTCACCCAGGGCGACACCCTCGAGATCGCCTTCGGGTCGGGCTCCGGCTGGGTCAACGCCGACGACGTGATGATCTCGCCGGGAGCGCGCGCCAACCCGGTCGTCACCTCCTCCAACGCCAAGGTGGTCGAGCTGTTCGACTGGGCCAAGGCCAAGGCGGGGAGCTGGGTGCACCAGGACGGCGCCGTCGGCCCGATCAACATCAGCGAAAACCCACCCGTCAACCCCGGCGAGGCTCCCTACACCCCCACCTACTGGGCCGGATACGCCCACCGCACCGCGTACTACTCGCGCGACTTCGCCCACCAGCTCGCGGGCGCCCACCTGCTGGGCTTCGACGAGGAGAACAGGAACATGCTCCGCTCCTTCGCCGCCTCGGCGACCCAGGAGCACAAGTACTACCCGGTCTGGGCGATCAACTTCGACGCCAAGACCTGGCACACCATCGACTACAAGTCGCCCACGAACTTCGTCCGCGAGGTCCCCGCCACTTTCGAGCTGGTGGAGAAGTCCGACGAGGCCTTCCGCTGGACGGGCGACCGTACCTATGTCGATGACCCGGCCTTCTGGGACTACTACACGCACGCGACCGGCGACTTCATCAGCCTGCACGACGGCGCCAAGCCCAACGGGGTCGCCGAGGGCACGGGCAAGGGCATCTTCCAGGGCGTGGCCAGCTACAACGAGGTCAGCGGGGAACCGCTGGCCGAGGCGGGCGACGGGATCGGCGCCCAGTACCAGGCCTACCGCGCGCTCGCCGACATGGCGCTGGACAAGCACGAGGTACGGCTGTCGCGCGACATCGCCGAGAAGGCCCGCGACCTCAAGCGGTACTTCAACCAGGAATGGAGTGTTAAGTCGGGAACCACCGACTTCGTGCGCGCCTACACCGTCGACGGCACCCCGCTGACCGGCTTCGGCAAGGAGAACAGCTGGTTCATGCCGATGAAGGGCATCATCGACGCCGGCCCGCGCAACGACGCCTACCTCGACTTCATCGACACCCAAGCCTCAGGCTCCGGCAAGCCGAGCAACATCGAGGCGATCACCTACCTGCCCGACACGTTCTTCCGCCACAACCGCGCCGACACGGCGTGGAAGTGGATGCGGTACGTCTACGACCAGCGCGAGGTCAAGCACGTCAGCAACCGCCAAGGCCTCAACGGCGACTACCCCGAGGTGCCGTTCACGCTGGTCAGCCAGACGGTCGAGGGGCTGATGGGCATCCAGCCCGACGCGCCCCGCCGTACCATCGCCACCCAGTCGCGCCTGCCCGCCGACATCGGCTGGCTCCAGGTGGCGGACGTCCCGGTGGGCGACGGCACGGTCACCGTACGGCACGACGGGCAGACCGCCACCACGTTCACCAACGGCGCGGACGGCCTGCGCTTCTGGGAGGCGCGCTTCCTGGGCGAGCACCGGTGGCTCGAGGTCAACGGCCACCGCGTGCCCGGCATGGCCCGCGACATCGACGGCGTCCGCTACTCGGTCGCGGTCGTGCCCGTCCGCGGCCACGAGACCGCGACGGCCAGGATCGTCGGCTAGCTCGCCCGTACCCGCGGCCCCCGGAAGCCTGCCCCGGGGGCCCTGGGCCTCAGAACCAATATCGCCGCCCGAACATCGGACGCCCGACCGAGCCCATCACGAGGAACACGAGTCCGACGATCAGGACGATGGCTCCGATGGTGTAGAGGATCGAGAGGCCGGTGAGCCATCCCAGCACCAGCAGAATCACGCCAAGGATGATCATGATGCCCCCTTGGAGCCGAGCATGTCGCCACGCGGTCGCGCGGCCCACTCCCACTGCCCTGACCAGCGACGTCTAATCGCGTCAGTAAAAGCACCGGCCGGCGGCACCGCCGTGCTCGCCACCTACGTGGAGGGAGAGAACGTGCGCTGAGGGCGGGGTCAGGGCTTCCTGGCCACGCCGCAGTGCACGTCGAGCAGGTCGGCCTTCAGCTGGTGCAGCTCCGGCCGCCACGCCGCGGTCCGCGCGACGCCGGGCTCGACCAGCTCCAGCCCCTCGAAGTAGGCCGCGATCTCGTCGGGCGTGCTGAGCCGGTACGGGTCGCCGGCCTCGGCGCGCATCGCGGCGGCGGCCTCGGCCTCCGCGGCCTTGGCGTCCTTGGTGCCGTCGTTGACCACCAGGTACGACCCGGACGGCACCGCCGCCATCAGGCGCCGCACGATGTCGCGGGCCTCCTGGTAGTCGGCGACGTTGCCCAGGATGCCCAGCATCATCACCGCGACCGGACGGGAGAAGTCCAGGGTGGCCGAGGCGGCCCGCAGGATCCTGTCCACGTCGCGGACGTCCGCGTCGATGTAGTCGGTCCTGCCCTCGGGCGTCGAGGTGAGCAGGGCGCGGGCGTGCACCAGGACCAGCGGGTCGTTGTCGACGTAGACGATCCGGGCATGCGGGACGGCCCGCTGGGCCACCTCGTGGGTGTTGTCCACCGTCGGCAGCCCCGTGCCCAGGTCCAGGAACTGGTCGACGCCGGCCTCGCCGGTCAGGAACCGGACGGCGCGCGCCAGGAAGTGGCGCGACTCGCGGGCGATCTCCACGATGTCGGGATAGGCGGCCATGACCTGGTCGCCGACCTGCCGGTCGACCGGGTAGTTGTCCTTGCCGCCGATCCAGTAGTTCCACACCCGGGCCGAGTGTGGCGTCCTGGTGTCGAGCTGGGGCGGCTCTTGCTCGGTCACGGCGATCGCCTCCTACCGAACGATGGTTGCACGCACTATAGGCCGGTCGCGCTCGGTTGCCTGATCAGGAGCAAAATGTTCGCTCCTCGTCTTGGCGAGACTGTTGCCTCTGTCGCATTTAGTAATCAGACAACGGCGGTATGTAGTCAGCCGTGGTGAGCCAGCAGCGGAGCTGGCTGTCAGTCTCGGGGGAAAGACCATGACATACATTCAGCCGAACGCGCCCAGACCCATGCAGCCAGGCCAGCAGGGCGTCTCGCCCATGGGGCTGGGCAGCGCAGCCGGTGGCTGGGCGGGCGGCCAGCTGGGCGACTGGATCGGCGGGCAGCAGGGTGCGCAGATCGGCTCCCAGCTAGGTGGGACGCTCGGTGGCATCGCGGAGAGCCTGTGGCCGTTCCAGGCGCAGACGCCGCAGCAGATCCCGCCGCACCTTCGCCAGCAGTACATGCAGCAGCTCGCGGCGCAGCAGGGCCAGCAGGGCCAGTACGGCCAGCAGGGCCAGTACGGCCAGCAGGGCCAGTACGGCCAGCAGGGCCAGCAGGGCATGCAGGGCCAGCAGCAGGGTGTGGCACCGATGGGTCTGGGCAGCACGGCCGGTGGCTGGGCGGGCGGCGCGCTGGGTGACTGGATCGGTGGGCAGCAGGGTGCGCAGATCGGCTCCCAGCTCGGTGGAATGGTGGGTGGCATCGCGGAGAGCCTGTGGCCGTTCCAGGCGCAGACGCCGCAGCAGATCCCGCCGCACCTTCGCCAGCAGTACATGCAGCAGCTCGCGGCGCAGCAGGGCCAGCAGGGCCAGCAGGGCCAGCAGGGTCAGTACGGCCAGCAGGGCCAGTACGGCCAGCAGGGCCAGCAGGGCCAGCAGGGTCAGTACGGTCAGCAGCAGGGCGTCGCGCCCATGGGAGTGGGCAGCTCGGTCGGTGGCTGGGCGGGCGGCCAGCTGGGCGACTGGATCGGTGGACAGCAGGGTGCGCAGATCGGCTCCCAGCTCGGTGGAGTGGTGGGCGACATCGCGGAGAGCCTGTGGCCGTTCCAGGCGCAGACGCCGCAGCAGATCCCGCCGCACCTTCGCCAGCAGTACATGCAGCAGCTCGCGGCGCAGCAGGGCCAGCAGGGCCAGCAGCGTCCGCAGGGCCAGTACGGTCAGTACGGCCAGCAGGGGCAGTACGGCCAGCAGGGCCAGCAGGGTCAGTACGGCCAGCAGCAGGGTGTGGCGCCGATGGGCGTCGTCGGCGGCATCGGCGGCAGCTTCGCCGGGCGGGAGCTGGGCGGATGGATCGGCGGCGACGTGGGTGAGTCGATCGGCGGGGTGATCGGCGGGGCGCTCGGTGGGCTCCTCTCGCCCTTCCAGGCGCAGCAGGCGGCGGCGGCGAACCCGGTGGGCTTCTGGACCCAGGTGGCCCACCTGGGCATGCAGTACGGCCTGCCCGCCGTACGCCAGATCCTGAACCAGATCATCGACCAGGCGACGCCGCAGATGGCGGGCCAGCAGGGGATGCCACAGCAGCAGCAGATGCCCGTCGGCGCTGGGGCCTGAGAGGGGCGGATGGTTCCGATGGACGGACAGGAGCGCTGGGGCATGACCGCTGGGGGAGTGGGCCTCGCGCCCGGTGTGGGCAGCGCGCAGGCGAGCCAGCTGCAGGTGCAGTGCGCGATGGCGCTGCAGCAGCTGCACGGCTGGCTGCAGACGGTGGTCCCGCGGTCGCCGCAGCTGGCGGAGGCCGTGCCGCTGACCGCGCAGGCCGTGCGCCTGTACAGGGCCGGGCAGTTCGAGGCGTGTCTGGCCCAGATCCAGACGGTGGTCGCCCAGATCGGCCGCCTCGGCCAGCAGAACCGCCCGTCGCCGTGAGCAAGCCATCGGACGAGCCCGGGTCGGCCAACGGCCGACCCGGGCGCGCGCCGTTCATCGTCGGCAGCGCGGACCCGTCCGTGCTGGCGACGGTGGCGAGTGAGCTCGACCGCGACCCCGAGGTGACGGTCCAGCGCAAGCTGGGCCCGCCGGAGGGGCCGACCCTGGTCACGGTGGAGATGACGCCTGCGCATGCCGACGAGCTCAAGGCGAAATTCGGCCCCCAGGTGACGATCGAGCCGGATTCCCCCGTCCAGCTCTACTAGCGCATCAGTGTGATCTTTGAAGAGAGTCATGAGGCAATGAGCGACAACAGCAATCCCAGGCCGCCCAGGTCGTCCGGCCGCGGGAGGGGGGCGGCGCCCACTCCGGTCGAGAGCCGCCCGCGGCGTTACATGGTGGCGGCGGTTCCGCAGCCGATCCTCGGGGCGATGGGGGTGGGCACGCCTGCCCTCGACTCCGACAAGCTGCACGAGATGCTCGACCGTGACCCCGAGGTCAAGGTGAACCGGCAGCTGAAGATGCCGTCCAAGGTGGGCCTGCTGAGCGCGGACACGGTCGCGTTTCCCGACGTGACGGTGGCGGAGATGACGCCCGAGCACGCGGACTCGCTGACGCGCCAGCTGCCCCAGGTGCACCTGGAGCGGGACCACCTGCTCACCTACACGGCCGTGGCAGCCAAGGCCCCGAACACCAAGATGGTCCTGCCGCTCGGGCTCAACTCGACCTTCTCCTTCCTGGTCACGGACTCGGCGGGTAATCCGATCCCCGGCACCACCATCCAGATCACCGGTTCGCTCTGGCCCGCGCAGACGGTCACCGGGCAGGACGGCAAGGCCTCGGTCACGCTGACCGGGGAGACGCCGGACTCGATCGCCGTGGTGGAGTTCAAGCCGGAGAGCGGCCTCTGGAGCATGCTGACGAACCGGCCGGCGCTGTCGACGGAGCGCGACAACCTGGTCGTGCTGAAGAAGCTGTCGGACACCTTCCCGAACTTCCCCGAGCAGCAGACCTTCGGCTGGGGACAGGAGGCGATGCAACTGCACCGGCTCCCGCCCACCTTCCGCGGCGCGGGTGTCAAGGTCGCCATCATCGACTCGGGCGTGGGCGGGCAGCACAACGACCTGGAGGGGCAGGTCACCAAGGGCGTCGACCTGGTCGACCACAAGCCCCTCGGCTGGCGGGTGGACACCGTCCACCACGGCTCGCACTGCGCGGGCGTGATCACCGGCTCGGACAACGGCAGGGGCGTGGTCGGCTTCGCCGTGGAGGCGGAGGTGCACGCCTGCAAGATCTTCCCCGGTGGCAGGCTGAGCGACCTGATCGAGGCGATCGACTACTGCATCCACCAGGAGATCGACGTCCTCAACCTCAGCCTGGGCACGCCCGAGGGCTCCGCACTGGTCGCCGCCAAGATCGAGGAGGCCAGGAACGCGGGTGTGGCCGCCGTGGTCGCGGCGGGCAACGACGCCGGGCCGGTCAACTTCCCCGGCAACATGCCGATCGTGCTGACGGTCGCCGCGATCGGCAAGTCCGGCACGTACCCGGAGGACAGCTCGCACGCCGCCCAGGTTCTCGAGCCGATCACCTCCGACGGATACTTCTCGGCCCAGTTCACCTGCCACGGGCCCGAGGTGGACGTCTGCGCGCCGGGTGTGGCCGTGCTGTCGTCGATCCCGCCGGACGACTACGCCGCATGGGACGGCACGTCGATGGCGGCACCGCACATCACAGGACTGGCGGCGCTCGTCCTGGCGCACCACGACGACTTCCAGGACGGGTTCAGGTCACGGGACTCCCGGCGCGTCGACCGGCTCTTCCAGATCATCAAGTCCAGCTGTACGCCGCTGGACCTCGGCGACTCGAACCGCACGGGAGCGGGGCTGCCGGACGCCTTCCGGGCGCTGGCCAAGACGGTGACCGGCGTGGTGCCGAACTTCGGCGACATCAGGGCGATGCTCGACCAGCTCACCGGCGAGATGCAGCTGGCCGGGCTGCTGCCGCCGCTCGGGGTGCCCGTGCAGGCGTGGGCCACGCAGACGGTCCAGATGCCGCAGGATCCGCGCGTGCCAGGCCCGTTCGGCTGGTGGTAGCAGGCGGGCGTCCGGAAGCCCCAGGGCTTCCGGACGCCCGCTTGATCCCCTATGTCCAGGGTCCGATATCTTCCTCGGAACCTGCGACATAAGGGGATTTTTGATGTTCCGAAATGCTTTAGGTCTTGGCCTGGCCACCGTGCTGATCTCCGGGGCCCTCGCCGTGCCGGCGGAGGCCTCTCCCAAGTGCTCCCTCGGTCAGTGGAAGCTCACCGCCATGAAGATCGTCACCAAGGGCAAGACCGTCAACAGCCCCTCGGCCACGGACGTCTCCAAGGGCGGCGCCGGGACCAGGCTCACGCTGACCGCGACCACCGCGACCTACGACTTCACCGCCTCGCAGAGGATCGCTTTCAAGAACGGGAGCGATGCCACGTCGGGGTGGGACCAGTACACCGGCGTGCTCAGGGTGCGCGTCACGACGACCGGCGACCGCCAGGGCGTGCTGACCACCTCCCGCGCCGGCGCCACCGGCAACGCCAAGGCCAGGACCACCTACGTGGACACCAAGGGCCCGTCCTGGTCGGTGCGCTCTGACCTGGCCGAGGGCGTCTACGACGGTCCCCTGGTCCAGCACGCCGCCTTCACCTGCGACGACACCACGCTCAAGATGGTCGACAAGCGCGCGCGCAACGGCTGGACCACCGTCTCCACCCTCCAGTTCACCCGTAACTGACCGCCTCGAGGGGCGCGTGGGCGGTTGCGACAGGGGCTGATGCCGGGCGTTCCCGGCACGGCAAATGAGTAGGGGATACTCAGGGAATCGGCCGCCGACGACCCTAGCCTCGGGATATGGCGATCACTCTGGAGCAACGAGGCGACGGTCGCGGCCTGATGACCGGCCCGGCCAGAGCCGAGGTGCTCGCCGCGGTCCGCGGCGCCCTGGAGTCGACCGCCCGGCACACCCTGGACAGCGCGGGTGTCACGCGCAGGGATTCGCTGTGGACGGCCGATCCCCGCGTCCTGCTGACCAACCCTCTCAGCGTGGCCTACGGGGCATGCGGGCCGATGCTGTTGCTGAACAGGGTCGGCCCGCTGCCCGAGGTCCTGGTGAAATGGCTGCTCACGCAGCCGCTGAGCGTCCGTTCCTACCTGCCAGGGCTCTACCTGGGGCTCGCCGGGATCGCGCTGTTCCTGCTGAACCTGTACGCGGCGACGGGAGACGCGCACTTCGCGGAGCTCGCCGTACGCGGGCTGGATTTCGACTTCGCCGCCGGCATGGTGCTGTGCGACGCCCTCGTACCTGTCAGCTACCTGGCCCTGAACCCGCCCGCGCTGCCCTTCGTGCTGGCGGAGCTGACCTCGCTGGGCCTTCCCCCACAGGTCAGAGACGTCATCTCGGCGCTACGCCAGGGTTCGCCCGGGGAGGCGTCCGCGATTCTGGCCCGCTGGCAGGTGTAGTCCCGCCTCGCCGGGGCCGGTGAGGCAGCGGTGAGCGTGCGGTGAGCGGCCCCGGCCAGGGTTGACCCATCGCCGGATCCACCAGGGGCCGGCTACCCAGCGAGGAGTACGACGATGGGCATGCTGACGGGTAAGACGGCGCTGGTTACGGGCGGGTCGCGGGGCATCGGCCGGGCGGTGGCGATGCGGCTGGCCGAGGAGGGCGCGCTGGTCGCCGTCCACTACGGCGGCAACGAGGCGGCGGCCAAGGAGACCGTGGCACTCATCGAGGAGGCGGGCGGAAGCGCGTTCGCCGTCAAGGCCCGCTTCGGCGAGCCCGGCGCGCTGGACGAGCTGTTCGACGGCCTGACCGCGGGCCTGGCGGGACGCGGGCTGGACATCCTGGTCAACAACGCCGGCATCGCCTCGACCAACCCCATCTCCCACATCACCCCGGAGGAGTTCGAGCGGCTGCTGGCGATCAACGTGAGCACGCCGTTGTTCGTGATCCAGCGCGCGCTGCCGCTGCTGAACGACGGCGGCCGGATCATCAACATGGGCTCGACGGCCAGCCGCTTCGCGGTCACCACGCAGATCGGCTACACCATCACCAAGGCGGCACTGGAGTCGATGGCCCCCACGCTGGCCAACGAGCTCGGCAGGCGCGGCATCACCGTGAACACCGTCGCACCCGGCGCGATCAGGACCGACATGACCGCGGGTTACACCGGCATCCCCGAGGTGGTCGCCGGGCTGGAGTCCATCACCGCTCTCGGGCGGCTCGGCGAGCCCGAGGACGTCGCCGACGTCGTCGGCTTCCTGGCGGGCCCGCAGGGCCGCTGGGTGACGGGCCAGACCGTCGACGTCTCCGGCGGGACCTGGCTCGGACCCATCGCGTAGATCACCCTCCGCTGGACCTGGTACGGCCGGCCGTACCGTGGCCCGGCGGCGAAGGGGGCGGTGGGAGGGCGAGGAGTAGCATCATGACTGTGGGTAGCGATCTGGGGCGTCGCATCGTGCACCACCGCGAACGACTCGGACTCAGCTGCGAGGACGTTGCCGAGCTTGCCGGCATGTCGCCCGGATACCTGCGGTATCTGGAGGAGCAGCCCGGGTCGCCCAGCGGGGGAGCGCTGTACAAGCTCGCGTCCGCGCTGAGGACCACCGTGGACGAACTGCTCGGCGGTCGTACCGACCGTCCGCCGGGGCACGGGCCGGCGATGGCCGATCCGGTGCTGGAGCGGATGGACGAGCAGGAGTGCCTGCGGCTCATCGAGAAGGGCGGGATCGGGCGCGTCGCCTTCGAGGGGTCGCGCGGGCCCACCGTGATGCCGGTGAACTACTGCGTGCACGAGGGAGCGATCGTCTTCAGGACCGCGGACGGCGGCCCGATGGACGACGATCTGCGCACCGGTATGGAGGGCGTGAACCTCAAGATCGCCTTCGAGATCGACAGGATCGACGAGGCCTCACGGCAGGGGTGGAGCGTCCTGATCCAGGGGCCCGCGCACCACCTGACCGAGCCGCCCGACGTGGACGTCACTCCCTGGGCGGGCGGCGAGCGGAACCTGTACGTCAGGATCGTCCCCCACCAGATCACCGGCCGCCGCATCCACTCCCGCTGACGTGGCCCTTGCACCGGAGGTCGGGCAGCGCATCCCCGTTCGGCATCCGGCAGGCGGCGCCGAGCTCCTCGCCCCACTCACGCGCCCGTTCCAGCTCGCCGTCCATGAGCGGCCCCGTCATGTCGATGACGTAGAAGCTCTGTGTCGGCCCGGCGATCCTGGCACCAAGCCGGTGCAACCGCGTGAGCGCGGCACGTGCGGCCGAGCCGGGCATGTGCCGTACCCGGGTGTCGAAGGCGATCGCCCGCACCGGCTCCAGGTGGGCCCGGTCCAGCCACTCGCGGATGCCGATGCCGGGCGAGATCAGCGGCCGGGTCGTCTGCCGCGCGGCCGAGGCCCTGGTGGTGGGCTTCGTCATGGAGAAGGCGTGCGTGGGCCCGCCGATCACCAGCAGGCTCACCTCGCCGCCGACGACGGCGGGAGCCAGGCTCACCTCGACGGTCTCGGCGGACAGGTGGGACGACAACCCCTGCGCCACGGCCTCCGCCACGCGCCGGGTGTTGCCGAACATCGACTCGTAGATCACCAGCGCGTACATGGTCGGGGCCTCCTCATGCTCCAGAGGACGGAGACCTCGATGCCGCTTCGCTGATCTCTATCACGCGCCGGACCTGCTGCGGGACCCCGACCAGCACGAGACGGCCACCACTCGACGCGGCATCGGCCGCGCACGCGCGCAGCACGCCCAGCCCGACCACGTCGCAGAACCGCACGCCGGACAGGTCGAGCACGAGCGTGGACTCGTGCCGGGCGAGCGCATCGAGCACGATGTCACGCAGCGCCTGGGCGGTGGCCAGGTCCAGCTCGCCACTGATCGACAGCACGAACTCCGGCTGCCGCGACACGGTCGCGCGCAACTCGTGGTGATCATGAGGATCGGTCATGAGGCTCTCCGGTGGTCGTCAGAAAGCCATGCTTCCTGGCACGCTATCACCGCAAATAGGGACGAAAGTCCCAAGCGTGGTCAGCAAAGGTCCCGCATGGCTTTGCCAAGCCGACCGACGTGCCACCGGGACGGGTACGGCCGGCACCCCGGGGAGGTCATGCCGGCCGTACGGCTCCTCAGAGGACGTCGAGGCCGGCGGCGGCGCACTCCACCGCCAGCGCGTCCTCGTCCTCCTGTACGGCGCAGCCGAAGCGGGCACACGCGGCGGCCAGCCGCTCCCGCACCCACCGCCGGTCGTCGCCGGAAGCGATCCGGGTGCGGCAGTAGTCGAGCCGGATCGGAACGCCAGCCAGCCGTACCGGGCCGCTCCGGTCGAGCGTGACCAGCCACAGCAGACCGAGGTCGTTACGCAGGTAGGGGTGCCGGGCGTAGTCGTCGATGAAGTCGCCCAGGTCGAACATGACCCGCGGCGCGACGCCGTGGAAGACGTGCGCCGAGTGCCCGGCCACCAGGTCGGCACCCGCCTCGACCAGGGTCCGCGCCGCGGTGCGCACCGACGGCAGCGGCTCGGTGATCATGTTGGGGCCCCAGTGCGGGGTGACCAGGACGACGTCGACGTGTTCCCGCAGCCCGGCGATGGTGGCGGGAAGCCAGCCGGGCATCCCGGCGTCGAGGTCGGCGTAGGCGGTGCCAGGCCGCCCGGCCGTGGCGGCGAAGTCGGCGGGGTGGTCGGCGAAGCCCACGACACCCAGCCGGAGCCCGTCGACGGCCAGCTCGGCGGGCCGGCGGGCGGCGGATTCGTCCTGGCCCGCGCCCACGAAGCGGATGCCGGCGCGGGCCAGGTGGTCGAAGGTGTCGGCCAGGGCGTCATAGCCGAAGTCGAGCGCGTGGTTGTTGGCCAGCGTGACGCAGCCGACGCCCAGCTCGCTCAGCAGGTCGGCCGCCCGGGGCGGGGCGCGGAAGTGGAACACCTTGCCGGGGCCGCCCCAGGGATGGCCGCGGTCGGAGATGCAGCACTCCAGGTTGAGCAGCACGAAGTCGGCCCCGGCGAGCAGGGCCCGCACGTCGGCGGAGAACAGCGACCGGACGCCGGCTCCGCGGTCGATCTGCTCGGCCACGCCGCGTCCGAGCATCGTGTCTCCGGCCATGGCCACGGTGACGGACACAACTCCAGCTAACCGCGCAGGTCAGGATCCCGCCAGGGGGCTCAGAGGGTTTGCACGCCGGCCGTACGGCGGGCCCGCTCGGCGGCGAAGACCACCCGGTGGCTGTCGACGCTCTCCTGGATCCCCGACAGCACCAGCTCCGGCCGGCCCTCGTGCAGGGCCCGGACGAACGCGTCCATCAGCGCCTCGTCGCCGCCCGCGTGGCCCTCGGCCGCGCTGGAGCCGTCCAGGGAGGTGTCGATCGTCGTGGTCTGCTCGGAAAGGAAGTCATAGACGTGGATGAACCGTCCGTCGCCGGTGAGCTGGCCCCTCGTGCCGAAGATCTTGGTGTGCCGGTTCTCCAGCGGGGTGAAGGCGGTCATCGTGAACGAGACGGTGATGCCGTCCTCGTACTCCAGGTTCACCACCTGGTGGTCGACGACGTCGTTGTCGCTGGCGTACACGCACCGCCCGTAGGGGCCCTCGGCCAGTGCCCGGGTCACGGCCTCCTCGGTGAGCACGCCGCCGGTCGCGACCCGGGTGAAGTACCGCTTGGTGCCGCCCTCGCGCAGCCCGGTCCGGTACAGCCGGACCGCCGAATAGGGGCAGGACCGCTCGATCCGGCACTCCAGGCAGCGCTCGCCCGCGCCCTCGGGGCGCTGGTCGGCGCGGAAGTGCCGCAGCCCGCCGAACGACGACACCCGCTCGACCCGCCGCCCGACCAGGTGGCCGAGCCAGTCGATGTCGTGGCAGGACTTGGCCAGCAGCGCGAACGTGGCCTCGTCGGTCCGCCGCCAGCTGCCCCGCACGAAGGAGTGCGCGAAGTGGTACCAGCCGACCGGCTCCAGGTGCTCGATCGACACGATGTCACCGATGCGCGGCAGCTCCCCGCGCAGGCGCCGGGTGTAGGGCGTGTACCGCATCACGTGGCACACCGCGATCATCGCGCCGGTGCGCGCCGCCGCCTCGCCGATCGCCACGGTCTCGGCCTCGGTGGGGGCGATGGGCTTCTCCAGCAGGATGTCGTAGCCCTGCTCGGCCAGCACCCTGGTGGGCGCCAGGTGGTCGGCGTCGAGCGTCGCCACGATCACGGCGTCGGCGATCCGCCCCTGCGCCGCCATCTCCCGCCAGTCGCCGAAGACCCTCGAGTCCGGCAGGCCGTGCCGTACGGCGAAGCGCGACCTGACCTCCTCGACCGGCTCGGCGACCGCCACCACCCGCACCCGCTCCGGCCAGGAGGCGGCGAGCTCGGCGTAGGCGGCGCCGCGCGCGCCCGCGCCGACGACGGCCAGCGTGATCGGCCGGTCGAGGACCTCCCCGACGTGGTCCCTCAGGTTGATCATCCTTTGACAGCTCCCCCGGTGAGTCCCTTGACGAAATGCTTCTGCAGCGCGAGATAGAAGATCAGGATCGGCAACGCCGACAGCACCATCAGGCCGAACATGCCGCCGTAATCCCGCTGGTACTGGCCCAGCGCCCGGTAGACGCCGACCGTGACCGTGGTGCCGCCGGCCGGGCCGAGGATGATCAGCGGGTTGAGGAAGTCGTTCCAGATCCACACGCCCAGGAAGATCAGCACGCTGGCCGTGGCCGGCCGCAACAGCGGGAAGACCACCCGCCAGAACGTGCCGAACCTGCCCGAGCCGTCCATCGCGGCCGCCTCCTCCAGCTCCACCGGGATGGCCCGGATGAAGCCGGAGAAGACGAACACCCCGAACGGGACGTAGTAGCCGACGTTGAACAGGACCAGGCCGCTGATCGTGCCCATCAGGTGGGTCAGGTTGAGCACCTGGGTGACCGGCACCAGGATCACCTGCGGCGGGATCATCAGCCCGGCCAGCAGCACCAGCAGGATGGCCCGGGAGACCCGCGACTGCGTCCGGCAGATGTAGTGACCGAGCATGGCCGACACGACCGTGAGGATCACGATCGACAGCAGCGTCACGCTCACGCTGTTGATCAGGCCGTTCCAGAACAGCCCGTCGGGCCGCGTCAGCGCCTGCACGAAGTTGTCCAGCGTGGGCGGGATCGGCAGCGCGGCGGGCGCGGCGGTGATGTCCGGGCCGTGCTTGAAGGCGTTGGCCACCACCAGGTAGAGCGGCAGGAAGAACGCGCCGGCCACGGCGACCGCCAGCAGTCTCCTCACAGGTTCACCTCCCGGCGGTTGAGCACGCGCAGCACCACGCCGGAGACCACCGCGATGATCACGAGCATGAGGATCGCCATCGCCGACGACTCGCCCGTGCGGTTGGCGGTGAAGCCGATCTGGATGACGTCGAAGGCGACCGTGGCCGTGGTCCCGAGCCCGGGTCCGCCGGCGGTGAGCACCTGGATGTGGTCGTAGGCCTTGAACCCGGTGATCAGCAGCATCACCGTGTTCGTGGTCAGCGCGGGAGCCAGCAGCGGCCAGGTCACCTTGCGGAAGCGCGTCCACGCCGTCGCGCCGTCGATCGAGGCGGCCTCGATCAGCGAGCGCGGCACGCCCTGAAGCCCGGCCAGATAGACGACCGAACAGAAGCCGAGCATCTGCCAGCTGATGATCATCCCGATCGAGTACAGCGCCAGGTCCGGGTCCGACAGCCAGCCCACCCGGATGCCGAACAGCCGGTTGATCAGGCCGTCGTCCTGCAGCATCGCCATCCACACGACGCTGACCACCACGGAGCTGAGCACGACGGGCACGAAGAACACGCTGCGCAGCGCGTTGTACAGCCAGCCCCGGCGATCCAGCAGGACGGCGACGCCCACCCCGGCCACGTTGGGCACGATCACGACGATCAGCGTCAGGATCGTGGTCACCTTGAGCGAGGTCAGGAACGCCGGGTCGGTGAGCAGGCCCGCGTAGTTGGCCAGGCCCACGAAGCGCGTACGCGGGTTGACCAGGCTGGCGTTGGTGAGGCTGTAGCCGAAGCTGAGCAGGATCGGCGCCAGCACGAAGCAGACGTAGACCAGCACGCCTGGCGCGACGAAGCTCAGCAGGTAGCCCAGCCGGGAGCGTCCCGGCCTCATTGACCGCCCGCCTTGACCCACTCCTGATCCAGCGCCCTGGCCGCGGCCGCGCCGTCGGCCTTGCCCGCGATGATCTCCTGGGCCAGCGCGAACACCTTGTCGCCCACGCCGGGCAGCAGCGAGTCGTCACCCGTCTCGACGGTGAAGGCGTTGACCGCCTTGCCGGACTTGAGAACCTCCAGCGTGGCGTTGTAGACCGGGCCCATCTGCGGCGGCCGGTACCCCTTGATCGCGATGATCGCGGCATCGCTCTTGACCAGCACGTCGTTGTTGGCGGCGTTCTGGTTGAACTCCAGCGCGAACGTCCTGGCCGCTTCCAGGTTCTTGGAGTGCGCGTTCACGATCGGCCCGCCGCCGGTGTAGGAGGGCACGACCGTTTCCCCGCTGTCGGTGGGCCAGGCGAACACCCCCACGTCGAAGGGCGCCTTGACCGCCGCGAACCACGAGCCCATCGGGTACATGGCGCCCTTGCCGTCCAGGAACGCCTTCTCCGTCGAGGGATAGTCGCGGCTCAGCCCGGCCTTGTCGACGTAGCCCTTGGCGACCAGGTCGGCGAACTTCTGCGTGGCCCTGACGAACAGCGGGTCCGAGAACCTCACCTCGCCCTTGCGCCGCTTGACCAGGAAGTCCGGCTGCTTGGCGTAGACGTCGGCGCCGACCAGCGCCATCCACAGGTAGCCGGCGGCGAAGGCGTCCTTGCCGCCGCCGCCCACCACGAACGGGTTGGTTCCCTTGGCCTTGAGCTTGGCCGCGTCGTCGACCAGCTCGGCGTACGTCTTCGGCGGGGCGGTGATGCCGGCCTCGGCGAACAGCTTCTTGTTGTAGTAGACCAGCGGCGTCGGCTGGGAGTTGTACGGCAGCTGGTAGATCTTGCCGCCCAGCGGGTTGGAGTGCGGGTAGTCGTAGTTCCTGAGTTCCTCCTCGCTCCAGGCGTACAGATTGCCGCCCTCGGCGAGCCCGCTGGGCGCGATGGCCTGCATGACGTCGGGCAGCTGGCCGGAGGCCAGCAGCTGCTTGGCGTAGGCGTTGCGCTCGCCCGCGCTCGGCGCGACCAGCTTCTTCACCACGATGTCCGGGTGCTTGTCGGTGACGCGCTTGATCGCCTCGTCCCAGTACTGCGGGGTGAGGTTGGGCGTCTCGAAGACCAGGAAGGAGATCTCCTTCTTCCCGGCCGTCGGCTGCTGGGTGTCACTGCCCGCGGGAGCACAGGCCGCGAGTGTCAAGGCGGAGGTGGCCAGGACGATGACCTTCTTCATGACGATCCCTTCTGCTGGGGGGCGCACGACATATTTTTAGAGGGTCCTCAAATAATTCGCAATGCCCTACCATCGGATCGTGACCCTGACAGGACAGGACCCCTCGCTGCTCCGCCGCCTCAACGCGGCCGCCGTGCTGCGCGCTCTGCACGCGGCGGACGAGCTGACGCTCACGCAGCTGGTGAAGATCACCTCCATCTCCCGCGCCACCGTCGAGGACGTCATCGCGGGACTGCCCGACCTCGTCGAGGAGGTCGACGTGCAGGTGGGGGATCCGCGTCCGGTCGGTCGCCCGGCCAAGCGCTACCGGTTCCGCGCCGAGGCGGGACACGTGGTCGGCGTCGACATCGGCCCGCACAAGGTGCTCGCGATCACCGCCGACCTCAAGGGCCGCATCCTCGATCGCAGGCGCACCGCCGTCACCCCCGAAGCCGGCACCGCCGACAGGGTCGCCGCCACCCGCGCCGTCGTGCGCAGGACGCTGCGCGCGACCGGCGTCGACAGCGGGCAGGTCCGCGCGCTCGGCGTGGCCACCACCGGCGTGGTCGACCCGGCCGACGGCCGGATACTGGTCAGCGACAGGCTGCCCGGCTGGGCCGGCGTCGACCTGCCCACCGAGCTGAAGGGCCTGGCCGACGGCCCCGTCCTGGTCGGCAACGACACCAACCTGGCCGCGCTGGCCGAGCACTGGAGGGGCGCCGCGGTCGACGCCGGCGACGTGCTGTGCCTGCTGGCCGGCCGCAGCATTGCCGCCGGGCTGCTCATCGGCGGCAAGGTCCACCAGGGACGCAACGGCGCCGCCGGCGAGATCGGGGTGATGCGGGCCTTCGGGTGGTACACGGCCTTCGACGGCTTCCTCGCCTACGGCGGCAGCGACCGCGTCTTCGAGGGCGTCCAGGCCGGCGACGCCGAGGCGACGGCCATCGTCCGCGCCTTCGCCCGCGACCTGGCCAGAGGCGTCGGTGCCGCCGTGCTGACCATGGATCCGGAGCTGGTCGTCCTCGGCGGTGGCCTGTCAGGGGCGGGCGAGCTGCTCGCCGCGCCGCTGCGCGAGGAGCTGGCCGAGCTCTGCCTGTTCCCGGTGCGGGTGGTCACCTCGGAGCTGGGCGCCGAGTCGGCCGCGCTCGGTGCGGTACGGCTGGCCCTCGACCACGTGGAGCACGCCCTCTTCGGCGTCTGAACGCCCGCCGTGCTGCGGATGTAATGTCCGGACCGCCGGATTTCCAATAAGGGGAAAGGACCGAGACGGCGGAAGGCACACGTGGATGGCAGACAATCCATCGGAGGATCTCCGGCAGACGATGCGAGATCCCGCGGCGTTCGAGACCTTCTACCGAAGACACGCCGAACGCGTGAGCCGCTTCGTGGCCCGCCGGATGACGGATCCGCACACGGTGGACGACCTCACCACCGAGGTCTTCCTGGCCGCCATCGACACCGCCCACACCTACCGGCCCGACCGGGGCAGCCAGGAGGCGTGGCTGTTCGGGATCGCGCGCAACACGGTGGCCGCCGAGCAGCGCCGGGTGGCCAGGGAACTGCACAAGAACGGCAGGGCCGCGGGGCGGCGCCCGCTGGACGCCGACGACATCGCCCGGCTCGAGGAACGCATCGACGCGGAACGTGCCGCCCGCCCGCTGCTGTCGGCTCTCGCGGGGCTGCCCGCGAGCCTGCGGGCCGTGACCGAGCTGGTCGACGTCGACGGCCTGTCGGTCGCCGACGCCGCGGCCGCCCTGCGCATCCGCGTCGGCACCGCCAGGGTCCGGCTGCACCGCGCCCACCGGCGGCTCCAGGCCGAAACCGGCCACCCGATCCTGGAAGGAACCTCATGAACGGATCCCTCGCCGGTTTCGAAGAGCGCCGGCTCGCCGAGCTGAAGGAGTACGTCGCCAAGCGCGCGGCCAGGCGGCCACGCCGCCGCCTGGTCCTGGCCGCGGCCGCCGCGGCGGCGGTCACCGTGGGGGCGAGCGTGGTCACCGTCTCCACGATGGGCGGCGGAGACACCGCCTACGCCGTCACCAAGGACTCCGACGGCATCGTGTACGTGACCGTGCGCGACTTCCACGACGCGGCCGGGCTGACCAGGCAGCTCGAGAGCCTCCACGTGCCCGCCGTCGTGGACTACGTCCCCGCGGGCAAGAAGTGCGCGCAGGAGCCGCGCGGCGTCTACGTCGAGGACATCCCGCGCGGCCTCTACCAGCCGCCCACGAACATTCCCGGCGCCGGCGCCGACGAGATGGGCTGGCGGATGCGGATCGACACCAAGCTGTTCAAGCCAGGCCAGACCTTCGTCTGGACCCTGTCGAACGACCCCGTCTACGGCTGGACCGAGACCAGCACGATCCTCATGCGGAACCCGGTGGCGCCCTGCGAGCTGGTCCCCGACGACACGCCGCACCACATCTCGACGCTGCCTGCCACGCCGGCGGGCTACGCCGGGAAGACCGTGGGCGAGGCCCTGCCGGAGCTGGAAAAGCGCGGCCTCAAGGTCACCTACCTGGTCACCGAGCCCGCTCCCGACCCCCGCCCTCCTATCGGCAACCCGTACGTCATGTATCCCACCAAGCAGAACACCCCGGTGGGGGAGGACTGGCACATCTGGAACGCCGACGAACCCCAGCCGGGCCAGGTCCGCCTCATGGTCACGCGGAAGCTCGCGTCGTAGGGTCGGCCGTGTGGAGCTGCTCATTCGCAACGCCGGGCTGCGGGGGCGCCCGGGGCGGTGGATGCTGGGGGCCGACCGTGGGGTCCTGACCGTGGTCGAGCCCGACGCGGGTGCCGACGCCGACACGGTCATCGACGCCGAGGGCAACCTGGTGACCGAGCCGTTCGTCGACGCGCACCTGCACCTGTGCAAGGTGCACACGCTCGACCTGGTGGGCCCGCACGCGGTCGAGACCTACACCCAGGGCGGCATGAGCGCGGCGATGGCGGCGATCGAGGCCGCCGCGGCCGTCAAACGCGACCAGACGGCCGCCGCGGTCCTCGACCGTGCCCGGCGGGCGCTGCTGGAATCCGTACGGCACGGCGTCCGCGCCGTCCAGGCCTTCGCCGACGTGGACCCCGACGCCGGGCTGACCGGTGTGGAAGCCCTGCTGGCGCTGCGCGAGGAGTTCCGCGACCGGGTCGAGGTCCGCGTCGTCGCCTTCCCGCAGGATGGGCTGCTGCGCCGCCCCGGCACCGAAGAGCTGATCGAGGAGGCGGTACGGCTCGGCGCCGACGTCGTGGGCGGCATCCCGTGGATCGAGTACACCGACGCCGACGCCGCCGAGCACGTGCGCCGGATGGTGGAGCTGGCCCGCCGTACGGGGAGGCGGGTGGCGATGCTCGTCGACGACGCCGGCGATCCGGGGCTGCGCACCACCGAGATGCTCGCGTCGGCGCTGCTGGCCACGGGCGTGCGCGGCAGCGCGCAGCACGCCCGTGCGATGGCGCTCTACCCCGAGCTCTACCTGCGCCGGCTGCTCGGGCTGTGCCGCGCGGCCGGCCTCGGATTCGTCAGCGACCCGCACACCGGGCCGCTCCACCTGCCCGTCTTCACCCTCGCCGACGCGGGCGTGCCGGTGGCGCTCGGGCAGGACGACATCGAGGACGCCTACTACCCCTTCGGCCGGCACAACCTGCTCGAGGTCGCCTTCCTGGCGGCCCACCTGCTGGAGGCCCGCACCGACCTCGACAGGCTGTACGACATGGTGACGGTGGAGGCCGCCCGCGTGCTCGGCCGGCCCGTCCACCGCCTTGTCCCCGGCGCCCCTGCCGACCTCGTGGTCCTGGAGGGGCGGACGGTCAGGCAGGCGCTCACTCTGCACGCCCCGCCGCGGCACGTCGTCGTGGGCGGCAGGGTGGTCGCCAGCACCCGCACGCGCACCGAGTTCACATGAAGGGGGCGGGTTCGCGCTCGCGCTCGCCCGAGCCGAGCAGGGACCTGGTCAGCGCCGCCCGCTCGTCGAGCATCTCGTCCAGAGCGCGCCCCAGGTGCTCGCCGGTGAGGACGGCGCCGGCCGACAGGACGGCTCGCCGTACGAGCTCCTTGAAGAACGACGCCGTGGCACCCTCGGTCCTGGCCACGATCGGCTCCAGGTCGGCCTCGAGCCGGATGTCCCTGGCGTACAGGCGCAGCAGCGCGGCCCTGCCGCCGGCGTCGGGCTTGGGGATCTCGACGGCCAGGTCGACCCGTCCCGGACGGTCGGCCAGCGCCCGCTCCAGGACGTCGGCGCGGTTGGTGGTGAGCACGAACGTCACGTCGGCGTCGGCGCCCACCCCGTCCATCGCGTCCAGCAGCGAGAACAGCAGCGGGTTGCCGTCCTCGGTGAAGGAGCGGTCGCGGGCGACCAGGTCGACGTCCTCCAGGATGACGATCGCCGGCTGCAGTCGCCTGGCCAGCCCCGCCGCCTGGGTGACGTACCTGATCGCCGAGCCGGTCATGACGATCACGGTGCAGCCGCGCATCCGGCCCATCAGGTAGCGGACGGTGTGCGTCTTGCCCGTGCCGGGCGGCCCGTGCAGCAGCAGGCCGCGCTTGAGGTGCTGCCCGTGCTCGCGCAGCCGTACGGCCTGCTCGCCGATCTCCACGATGTGCCGCTCGATCGTGTCCAGCACGTCCTCCGGCAGGATCACCTGGCCGGCGTCCAGCCGCGGCCGGGGCAGGAACGTCACCAGGTCGTTGCCCCGATGCTCGCTCCACTCGAACGACAGCACCTGGCCCTGGTAGACGTCGTGCTCGCGCATCCGCCGGGAGATCTCGTCGCGGGTGCGGGTGGCGTCGGCTCGTTCCTTGGCCAGCACCACCACCTCGCACTGCGGGGTGTGCTCCCGAGCCCCGCGCAGCCCGATCACCACCGGCGCGCCGTCGGGGGACCGCGCCAGGATCAGCCCGAGCGCGATGACCTCGGTCGTCTCGTCGGGCCCCACCGCGGCCGTGCTGTAGTCCACCGCACCGGGCTCGTACCGGTCCCAGCCGCGGGCGGCGCCGGCCAGCATGTTGACGATGCTCTCGTGCTCACGTCCGTGCCCGGCGATCCCGAACCACTCGCCCTGCCGGCCGTGCGCGGCCAGGTAGGAGTCGACCCCGCGCTGCAGGTTGACGTGCTCCCAGCCGGGCAGGTTCTCGACCACGTTCACGATGTGCCGCAGATCGCAGCCCAGGTGTCCGATGACCCGGGCTACCAGCTCTGGGGTCTGCTGCTCCTGCTCGATCGTCTGGTGGGCGTCGCGGATCAGATCGCCTAGTGCTCGCGCCAGCTGCGTGGCGTCACTGAGATCCATGAGCCTCACCCTGGCAGACCCTACCTCCGCATCGCGCGCGATTTATCCGCAGTCGTCCCCGCGCAGCTCGGTCATGACCGCGAGCCCGCGCACCGGGTCCGCGAGATGACCATGCCCCAGAACCCAGCTACGGCGAGCACACGAACTACGAACCCTGCATCGACAGCCCCGGCAGCAGCCAGGGCTGGAAGGGTGCCAGGGCTGCGAGGACCAGGAACGCGACCCCGGCGACGGTGGCCAGCGTGCGGCCGTACCGCCACAGCTTCTCCAGGAAGATCAGGACCGCCAGCCCGGCCATCGCCGCGACGTTCATGACGCCGAGCGGGATCAGCACGATCATCAGCCCCCAGCAGCAGCCCACGCAGTAGAGCCCGTGATGCGCGCCCACCCGGAAGTCCCGCCCCGGCCCGCCGAACCTGCTGTAGTGCAGCAACTGCGTGAACGGCGAACGGCAGTGCCGCAGGCAGACCCGCTTGAGCGGCCCGAACTGCTGCAACCCGGCCAGCGCGAACGCGGCCGCGCCGATCCACCGCCCCGCCTCGGGCACCGCCCCCAGCCAGCGGTCCGTCAGGGCCAGCAGCCCGAACACCAGCGCGCCGAACGCCGCCCACACCACCAGGTAGCCGAGCAGGAACTGGACGATCCGCCCCGCCTGCGCGAGCCCGCTCGTCCGCCTCCTGATCGCCCGCGCCCAGCCGAGCGCGACCGGCGCCACCGACGGCAGCATCATCGCCGCCATCATGATCACCCAGAGCGCCAGGAAGATCGGCAACGTCAGGCCCATCGTCCCGGGCCCGACCCCCATGCCACCCGCCTGCTGCAGCGTCACGATCCAGGCAAGAGCGGCAAATACCAGGATCGCTGCCCAGGCGGGGGCGAAATGCCGCCCGTGTTCCGTGCCGCCGGCCATGTGGTCCCCCCTGGCGCGGGCATACCCGCCGCTCCTGTCTGACAACCGTCGCGGTACGGCATGCCCGGCGCAGCCGGGCTTCGGACAAGACCGACCGATTGCCATCTATCTCGAATGGCGTGTTGACCTCCTAGTTCGTTGGATTTGACAGCGGAAAGTGATTGGCTGACCGCGATAAGTGGTCATGTGGTGGAGGTCACATGCAGGCAGCAAGACGAGGGCGCCTAGCGTCCGTACTGTCCATCGGGCGCACAGCCCGTCTCATCGTCCTGGGGTCGGTGGCGCTCACCATGAGCGTCACGACCGTTGTTCCGGCGGAGTCCGCGGCGTGGCCGCGTCATCACGGGAAGCACGGAAACAAGTTCGAGGAGATCGACCTGGTCTCCAACATCCCTGGCAGAGCTCAGATCACCGATCCGCACCTGATCAACCCGTGGGGCATGTCCCTGGGCAAGGCGTTGTGGGTATCTGCCGCTGACGCGGACCTGGCCCTCGTCTACACGGGCGGTGGCTCGGCCGGTCCCATCAGGAAGGTGCCGCTCGAGGTCGAGGTCGAGGGCGGCCCGACCGGCCAGGTGTTCAACAAGACCAGGGACTTCAGGATCCGCAGCGATGGCCGTTCCGCTCCCGCGAAGTACCTGTTCGCCACCGAGAGCGGCACGATCCAGGGCTGGAACCCGGACGTGGACAGGACCCACGCCATCGTCGGGGCGACGAAGGAAGACGCGGTCTACAAGGGCCTGACCCAGATCCGCACCAGGACGCGGAACCTGCTGCTCGCCGCGGACTTCTTCCACGGCACGGTCGACGTGTACAACACGAACTTCAAGCTGCAGAAGAGGCCGAGCTTCGTCGACCCGAAGATTCCCAAGGGGTTCTCGCCGTTCAACGTCCAGAGGATCGGCCACAAGGTGTTCGTCACCTACGCCAAGCAGGACCCCGACGACCCCGGGGAAGAGGTGAAGGGCGCCGGCCTGGGCTTCGTCAGCTTCTTCACCTCCAGGGGCGCCTTCATCCACCGCTTCCACAGCCGTGGTCCGCTGAACGCGCCGTGGGCGGTCACGCTGCCGCCGCGCAACTTCGGCAAGTTCAGCCACTCCCTGCTCATCGGGAACTTCGGTGACGGCCGCATCAACGCCTTCAACAGGTTCACCGGGCGCTTCCAGGGCCCGCTGCGTGATCCGGACGGCGACCCCATCTCGATCGACGGTCTGTGGGGGCTGATTCGCGGTAACTCGTCCAACGGTGGCAGGAACGCACTCTGGTTCGCCGCCGGCATCAATGATGAGGAAGACGGCCTGCTCGGCCTGATCCGCCGAGACCCGTGATCGGCTCAGCCGATCGCTCGCCGTGAACGAGAAGCGCCCGCCCTCAACCGAGGGCGGGCGTTTCGTTGCCCGCGGTCATCCGCGTGCTGGCGCGGCTGGGGGCCTGCGTCGTCGACCCTTCTGACATTTTCCGTGAACTTCTCGGCGTCTTTCGCAGTCATTAGTACCGAGATCCCGACAAGGAGGATGAAATGCAGAAGGCCCTGATGGTCACCGCTATCGCCGGACTCGCGTTCGCCATGGTGGGCGCGACCGCCGCCTCGGCGGCCGCCGCTAACACTCCGGAGGCTTACATCACCGACGGGAATGGCGCCGTCCTGGCCGAGGTCGCATTGGAGAGCGGCAACAAGATTCTCATCTGCGATCGCAGCACCGACCATCGCTACGCCATGGCGAGGGTTAACTATGGCGGCCACTCGTACCAGTACATGAATTACTACAAGAACCAGGACTGCGTCGAACAGAAGACCAGGAACATGGCGCACGGGAAAATCGAGTTCTGGGCCTGCGTGAGCAAGCCGTACAAGCTCAAGTTCGACCGCTGCGGGCAGAAGCAGACCGTCCTTCCCTAGCGCGATTCCCGATGACGTCCGGCCGGCTCATGCTTCCGTGAGCATGAGCCGGGCCGCTGGAGGCGGCCCTCACCGGGTCATTCTTCCCGTCACCAGGTGGCGCGGTAGTTGTAGATGTGGCCGCACAGATAACGACCTTTCACAAACCCGCCGTGGCCGTTGGCGATTATTTCAGTACTTTTTGAAGAGGTGCAGCCTCTTGCCCGGGGCCAGAGTGGCGATTATCATCCCCGGTCATTGTTGTACTTTCGCAGATTGGCGCGGCGTGTGTGTCCACGTCCTCAATGTGGCCGCTGCAATCAGCCGGGACCGGTAGAACCGCTGGGTCCTGGAATGCGGCTGCATGTGCAGGCGAGACCTGTAGTGGCGCTTGCGGCCAGAACGATCGCGAGCGCATACTTCGTGATCCTCTCATCGGAGCTCGCGAATTCGCATTCTGCACCCTTGGGCGTTCCGGTTGCCTTCTGGAAGTCGTTTCTTTCTGCGCGTCACCCTGACGGACCCCGCTTGATTCCTGGATTTCGGGATTCCGGTCAGCGTGGGTCTTGGAGGAAGGCGATGAGGGCGGCTGTGAGTTCGGCGGGGGCGTCCTCCTGGACGAGGTGGCCCGCGTCGGCGATCGGCTCCCATTTCGCGTCCGGGATCAGGGCGGTGAGCTCCCGTCCCTTGTCCACGGGGATCCAGGTGTCGTTCTGGCCCCAGCAGACCAGCGTCGGGATGCTGATCTCGGCGTACCGGTCCTGGACCTCGTCGGTGTAACGCTGGTCCGCCTGGGCGATCTGCCGATAGAAGGCCGCCTGACCGGGATCGCCGAGCCAGGGCTGGACGAGCCGGTCGAGCACCGCGGGATGCAGGCCGGGGCTGCTGGCGGAACTGACGTACTCACGGACCAGGGCACGATGCAGCGCGGGCGGCAGCTGTTCGAAGACCTGGGAGTGCTCGCCCACGAGCCGGAAGAACGGCGATCCCCACGGCGCCAGCGCGACCGGATCGACCAGGGCGAGTGCCTGGTAGCGGGCGCCGTGCAGCAGATGCGCCCGCAGCGAGACGGCGCCGCCGAAGTCGTGGGCGACCACGAGCGGTTCTCGCAGACCCCAGTGGGCCAGCAGTTCAGTGAAGACCCGCCCCTGGGCGGCCAGCGACACATCCTGGCCTGCGGCCTTCTCCGATGCCCCGTAGCCGGGCATGTCCCAGACGAACACCTGATAGTCGCGCGCCAGCGCGCGGGCGATGGCGCGCCAGACATACGAGGAGAACGGCGTGCCGTGCAGAAGGACGACTGGCTGCCGGCCGGGATGTCCCAGCCGGCCCCAGCGAACGGCGCCGGATGTGCTGGAGAACGTCTCGGTCAACTGCCATTCAGCCATGGATGCGGTTCCCCTCGATAGTGCTCTGGCGCCAGGTGGATGATCACGCCAGGACGCCGTAACACCTCGTACACAACCATGCGACGGCGGACATCACGGGAGCGAGCCCCGGATCCGTACTCGGGGGATGTGATCCTCCTGCCCCTGACCAGCTCTTATGCCGTGGGCTGTGAGGCGATAAGGTGAGTTGAGCCTCGATCTGAATGAGACGGGAATCGCGCGTGTCGGAGGACACCAGTCGGCTCCGCGGGCTCGCTGTTCTGTGCCTGCAGACCCTTGGCGTCGCGGGCGCCTACTTCGCAGCAGCCAAGCTGGGGCTTCAGCACGAACTGGTCCGTGGGCAGGTGACGCCGCTATGGCCCCCCACGGGCATCGCCCTGGCCTGCCTCCTGCTCATGGGCCTCCGGATCTGGCCGGGAATCACGCTGGGCGCGTTCCTGGTCAACGTGCCGATCGGGCCTACGGCCCTCGCGGTCGTGGTGATCTCCGCGGGGAACACCCTCGCTCCGGTGTGCTCCTACCTGCTGCTCACCCGCGTGGGTTTCCGTACCACGCTCGACCGGCTGCGGGACGCGCTCGCGCTGGTGTTCCTCGGCGCCTTGGGCGGAATGCTGGTGAGCGCCACCATGGGGACCGGCGCCCTGGTGCTGTCCGGCGCGCTGGAACTGGACAAGTTCTGGCCGACATGGTCGGTGTGGTGGACCGGAGACGCGATGGGCGTGCTCGTGTGCACACCGCTCCTGCTGGTGATCCGCCACACCTACCGGTCGTCCGCGAGCGTCGCGCTGTCCCGGTGGGTGGAGGCGGTGGCGCTGCTGGTGGGCATCACCATCGTGACGGTGATGGCGACGTCTGGCTCCGTCAACCTGCTCTTCCTCGTCTTCCCGTTCCTGATCTGGGCGGCTCTGCGCTTCGAGCTCGTCGGGGCCGTGGTGTGCGCGCTGCTGGTGACGATGATCGCGATCCTCTCCGCCGCGCGCGGTACCGGCCCGTTCGCCGACCATGATCTCTTCACCAACATGGTCACCCTCCAGGCGTTCAACGGGTCGGCGGCGCTGACAGCGCTCCTGCTCGCGGCGGTCATCGCCGAGCGGAACCGGGCTCACAGGAACATCAAGCAGGTCTGCGACCGGCTCACCGACGTGATGGCCAGGATCGAAGGCGGCCAAAGCGCGGAGCAGCAGGAGGTCAGGAACTTCCTCCGGGGTTCGTCCCAGTCGACGAGCCGCACAGACGGCGAGCGCTGAGCCGGCAGCGGGTGGATCTCGCCGGCCGGGTAGCCGGATCGCCCTCCCGATGTCACAGTCTGTGTGGCCTGTGGTCATTCCGGCAATCCTGGCGCACACCTCCGGCGGTTGGGGTGCCCAGGGCGTTCGGCTGGCCGCGGTCGATCGCCGAAGGTGACCCCACCCGACCCGCACCGGCACACCGCGATCGTCAACGTCGGCCGGCTGGTGGCACCTGGCGGCACCCTCATCGTCGTCGCGGCCCGCCGGGACAGCGCCGACGAGCAGGTCGACGGCCCGCCACGGCCGCATGAGCTTCGATGCGCTGCGTTATACGATCCGGCGGGTGGACGGGAAGCGCTGGACCGACTACCTGTACGAGTGTCACCCGCCGGCGCGGCTTCGCGCGTGGGCGCGCGAGCTGGCCTACTTCCGCTTCTGCCGCGCGTACGGTGGGCACGCCAATGATGGCGATCACCTGCTGGTCAGTCTGCAGGTCGAGACGGAGGTGGACCTCGTGCGGACACTGTCCGTACTCGACGTGCCCGTGCGGCGGCTTCGCCCCGACCATCCGCAGCCGGTCCCCGGCGTCGCCTATTCCGCGGCCGAGTTCTCCCGATTCCCGGTCGCCATGCCGCGCTTTCCCGGGATCGGCCAGCCGGGGCACGTGGAGATCGCCGGGCAGCGCGCCCACGTCTGGTCGCACGGCGACCGTCTGAACATCAGCGTGGCCGACACCGTTGATCACTACAGCGTCACGGACGCCGCGGTGGCTTCGGCCAGGTCGATCGAGGCGCTGCTGGCTGCGGTCGCAGGCCAGGTCGTGGACCCGCCACAGGACGACAGGAACTGCGTGTGCCCCCGCTACTACCCAGACCTCTGGTGAGCCGGCATGGCGATACACCTACAGCTCCAAGGCGACAGAGCCGATCCGAACATCTTTGGCGGTTCGCGGCTGACGAGTTGACTCACAAAGCGGATACTGGGGACAAATAGCCACGAATGGATCGATAGTCGCTAGGACAGTGGGGGCACGCCAATGGTCGACATCGATGTTCCGATCTGGGCCGCCCGGCTGCGGGTGTTGCGCCGCGGACGGCTGTGGAGCCAGCGAGAACTGGCGAACCGGATGGCGGAGGCAGCCGACGAGACCGAGCGTGATCGGCTGCCCGCACAGGAGACGCTCGCCCGGATGATTCAGCTCTGGGAGTCCGGGGAGCAGCGACCCGACGAGCAGTACACGCAGCTGCTCTGCCGGGCTTTCGGCGTGGACGAGGCGGAGGCGTTCGTCGGGGACGCCACCGGGACCACGCTGTGGCACTACCTGACCGGCATACCCCTGCTGCCGGGCATGTTCACGGCCGAGGAGGAGGAGCGCACCGGTCGAGCGATCGAGGAGCCCAGGCGGGCCGACGACGGAACGGTCAGGTACTTCAGGGCGATCATCGACGTCTACACGCAAGCCGACCTCCGGCCTGCCGACCAGATCAATGCCCTGCGCCCCGTGTTCACCGGGATCGAGGAATTCCATCGCGACGCCAGTTCCCCCGTCAGGCACGCCCTGCTGACGCTCGCCGCGGAGAACGCGGAACTGATCAGCCGCATGCACTATGAGAACGGCGACCCGGACGAGGCGCTGGCCTGGTCGGACGAGGCCATCCGCGATGCCCGTGAAGCGGCGGACGCGCTGCTTGAGGCCTACACGCTCGCCCAGCGGAGCGGCCTGTCCGACGCGGAGGGCGACCCGGGCCACGTTGTCGACCTGGCTGTCGCCGCTCGCGTGCACGGCCACCTCCCGCCGCGGATGGACGCGCTGTCGCGGCATCACGAAGCGCAGGGCCATGCCCTCGCCGGAGACCTGGACATGTGCCGTCGCCGGTTGGAGGAGTCCGCCCAGTCACTCGCGGAATCGGAGGACGACACGCCCTACCGCTTCGACTGCTCACCCGAGGCGCACAACACCCTGTGTGTCGCCTGTCTCGTCTCGCTCGGCCGGGCCAGGGACGCGATCGACATCCTGGAAGGGGCGCCTGGGAAGGTCCCGTCGACGTACGCCGCCGCGTACGCGCTGGCCTGCACGGCCCATGCCTATGCCGACGCCCACGAGCGCGAGCGGTCGGTCGAGGCGGCCCGCCAGGCGTTGCACCTGGCCAGGAGCACGGGAGCTCAGCGGGCCATGCGGGAACTGTCCAGGATCCAGGTCCCACCCCAGAGGGCGAGGCGCCGGCGCATCCTCCTGTAGCCGCCGGCCGGCCGGGTTCAGGCTTGGAGGGCGACGACGGCCTCGTCGGTGTAGGTCAGGAACGTCAGCGTCTGGTGGAAGTACAGCTGGATCGTGCTCGCGTCGTGAGCCGTGTAGCCGATCGCCAGGTCCTGGCCGAGCCGCAGCTCGAAGTCGCCACCGCGGGTGGACAGCACGAAGGCGCCGTGGAGAGCCGGTGCCCAGATCGGCTTGCCGTCCAGGATCCTGGTCAGGTGGGCCGCGATGGGGTAGCCGTGGTCGGAGGTCTCGCTGACCGCGGTGTAGGCGTCGGCTCCGAGCAGGAGAGCGTACGGCCCGTCCACGCCGGCCAGCCGCAGCGACGACAGGGCCTGGCTGACCGTGTCAGGGTAGTCGCGGGGCTCGGACGGCAGGCTGAGCACCGGGTTGGAGCTTCGTGCGCGCAGCCCGTCGATGCCCGCGGCGCCGTACCCGTCGAAGACGGTCCGGTCTTCCGCGAAGGCCATGGCACGAGCCGCGTCCTTGACCGACTGCCAGTCGGAGTCCTTGGAGCCGCGCTCGACGTCGTCCACGGCCGCCCTGCTGACGGTGAACTCCACCCGCAGCTCGACCAGCGGCTGCACCTGACGCAGCTGGGCCGTGACGTGGGGCGCGGGCGACTCGATGTCGGACAGGTGCCCGGTGCCGACTGCGGCCAGCTGCGGTCCGGCCGGGTCGGGGACGTCGACGACGCGGCGTCCCGCGACATGCCGCCGGAAGGTACGGCGGGCCTCCTCCTCGATCTCCGCCCAGGCTTCCTGCGTGATCGGGGCGAGCTCGCGGTGCAGGTTGTTGGCTGGCATGGTCATGGCGTTCAGGCTCCTTTGAGGCTGCCGATGCTCAGCGACCCGGTGGTTCCGGCGGCGTCGGTGGACGGCGCGTCGAGGTCGTCGAGGAAGTCGGCGCTCGGCACGAAGAACAAGCCGCCGGTGACGGCGGTGGAGAAGTCGAGGATGCGGTCGGTGTTGCCTGGGGGGTCGCCGATGAACATGTTGCGCAGCATCTTCTCGGTCACCGCGGGCGTGCGCGCGTAGCCGATGAAGTAGGTGCCGAACTCACCTCGGCCGATGCTTCCGAACGGCATGTTCTCGCGCACGATCTGCCGCTCGACGCCGTCCTCGATGATGGTGTTGAGCGCGACGTGGGAGTTGGCGGGTTTGACGCCGTCGGGGAGTTCGACGTTGGCCAGCTTGGTGCGCCCGATGACGCGTTCCTGCTCCTCGACGGTCAGCGACTGCCAGGCCGCCAGGTCGTGCAGGTACTTCTGCACGATCACGTAGCTGCCGCCGCGGAACGGCGGGTCCTCGTCGCCGACGAACACGGCCTCGGCCGCCGCCTGGCCCATCGGGCTCTCGCTGCCGTCGACGAACCCGAGCAGGTCGCGCTCGTCGAAGAACTTGAACCCGTGCACCTCGTCGACGACGGTCACGGCGGCGCCCAACCGCTCGACGATCAGCCGTCCCAGCTCGAAGCAGAGGTCCATGCGCCGGGCACGCAGGTGGAAGAGAAGATCGCCCGGGGTGGCCGGCGCCTGGTGGCGGGGGCCGTGCAGGGGCTGGAAGGGGTGCAGCTCGCGCGGCTGCCGGCCGTCGAACAGCCGGGGCCAGCCTGCGGAGCTGAAGCCGACGGCACAGGTGAGCTCGTCGTCGGGGGCGCGGAACGCCACCGACCGGGCGAGGCCGGGCAGGTCCTGGAGCCCGGCTCGGACGGCCGTCTCGCCGCCGGGTGCCACGGTGACGACCACGAACATGGCAGCCCTCGCGGGCGGCCGTACCACGGGCTGTGTCGTGACCATGTGGCTCCCGTCGATCATGGAGAAGAACAAGGTCAGAGTAACCGGCGGGGTTCCTGGGAGCCCGGAGCCGGCTTCAGGCACGGCGCGGCGGGCTCAGGGTAGTTCGTACTTGCCGGCGGCGACCTCGAACTCGGTGCGTGGCCGCTGCAGCTGGCCGAGCGCGACGACCTCGCGGTGGAAGAAGAGCGCCGCGGTCCAGTCGGCCAGCACGCGCACCTTCCGGTTGAACGTCGGCATCCGGGACACGTGGTAGGTCCGGTGCATGAACCAGGCGAGGATCCCGCGCAGCTTGATCCCGTAGATCTCCGCCACGCCCCGGTAGAGGCCCAGCGAGGCGACGGAGCCCGCGTACGCGTGCACGTAGTTCTCGCGCGGCCGGCCGTACACCGTCGCGACGAGGTTGGCGCTCAGCCGCCTGGCCTGCCGTACCGCGTGCTGAGCGCTCGGCGCGCACAGCGCGTCCGGGTCCTGGGCGATCTTCGACAGGTCGGGTACGGCGGCGCAGTCGCCGGCCGCGAACACCCCCTCGACGCCGCGGACGGTCAGGTCGGCGTGACAGGGCAGCCGGCCCTTGCCATCCAGCGGCAGGTCGGTCTCGCTCAGCATCGGGTTGGCCTTCACGCCCGCCGTCCACACCAGTGTGTCGGCGTCGAACGTCTCGCCGTCGCTGAGCACGAGCCGCCCACCGGTAGCCGAGTCCAGCCGGGTCGACAGCCGCACGTCGATGTCCCGCTCGGCCAGCCGTTGCGCGGTGTAGGCGGCCAGCGACGGCGACACCTCGGGCATGATCCTAGTCGCGGCCTCGACCAGGACCCAGCGCATGTCACGCGGTTCGACGCCGTCGACGGTCCGCAGCGCGTACCTGGCCATGTCCTCCAGCTCGGCGATCGCCTCCACGCCCGCATAACCGCCGCCGACGAACACGAACGTCAGCGCACGCCGGCGTATCCGCGGCTCCGGGGTCGACGCGGCCAGGTACAGCCGGGACAGGACATGGTTGCGCAGGTAGATCGCCTCGCCGATCGTCTTGAAGCCGATGCCGTGGTCGGCCAGGCCCGGGATCGGCAACAGCCGCGACACCGAGCCCGGGCACATCACCAGCAGGTCGTAGGGAATCTCGTACGGCTCGCCCTCGACGGGCTGCACCGTCGCGATCCGCCGCGCGTGCTCCACCCGGGTGACCGCGGCGGTCAGCACCCGGCACCGGCGCAGCACCCGGCGCAGCGAGACCACCACGTGCCGCGGCTCGACCGATCCGGCCGCCGCCTCTGGCAGGAACGGCTGGTAGGTCATGTTCGAGTGCGGGTCGACGACGGTGATCTCGGCCCGGCCGGGCGGCAGCTTCCGCTGGATGCCCAACGCCGTGTACATGCCGACGTACCCGCCGCCCACGATGAGGACGCGCGTCGGTCGGTTCATCTTCGGCCTCCCCCCGTGGAGGTCAGGCCATTATCCCAGCGCAGGTCGTGGGCGTCGATGTGGCCCGCACCCGTTCATCTGGATGTTTGCCTGCGCTCGGAGTCCGGAAACAACCTCTGGCATGGAAACAGCACCCAGCTTCGCCACCGACATCAAGCCGCTTTTCCGGGACAAGGACCGGCAGGCCATGCTCGGCCACTTTGATCTATGGTCCTATGACGATGTCTGGCACAACGGCCAGAGGATCCTCGACAAACTGATCAACGGCGAGATGCCCTGCGACGGCGCCTGGGGCGAAGGCGATGTGGCGACCTTCCAGAACTGGCTGGACTCGGGCATGAACCCCTAAGGTCCTTTCCGCTGGTCGGCCGGGGTGACCAGGCCGCTCTCGTAGGCGTAGACGACGGCCTGGGCGCGACCGTGGATGCCGAGTTTGGCCATGATGCGGTTGAGGTGTGATTTCACCGTCGCCTCCGCGAGGCGCAGGTGCTGGGCGATGTCGGCGTTCGACAGGCCGCGTGCCACGTGCAGGAGTACCTCCTGTTCTCGTGCGGTGAGGTTGTCAGGTTCCGGCCTGGGGCTGCCGTCCGGGAGGTGTACGGCGAAGCGTTCGAGGAGCCGCCGGGTGGCGCTCGGTGCGATGACGGCGTCGCCCGCGTGCACGGACCTGATGGCGCTGAACAGGTCTGCCGCGGGCACGTCCTTGAGCAGGAAGCTCGAGGCTCCGGCCTTGATCGCGGCGAAGGCGTACTCGTCCAGGTCGAAGGTCGTGAGGATGAGGACCTTGGGCGCCCCTTGGCCGTCGTCGGCGATGTCGATCCTGACCTCGCCGGGACGGAAGTCGACTTCGACGCGGGCACGCGTGCCGGCTCCGCCGTGTTTGAGGGCGTTGGTCAGCGCCTCCTGGACGATCCGGTAGATCGCGAGCTGTTGCCCTTCAGGCAGCGACGGGGTGGGGCCGCGCAGGGTGAGCTCGACCGGCAGTCCCGACGCGCGGGCCTGCTCGACGAGTTCGGTGAGTCCTGCCAGTCCGGGCTGGGGTGCGCAGGGTTCCCGCGAGTCGGCGTCGTCGCGGAGCAGGCCGACGAGCCGCCGCATCTCGGCGAGCGCGCGCCGGCCTGTATCCGCGATGGTCCGGAGCGCCTGGTCGGCCACATCGGGTTCGGTGCGCAGGGCGTACCCGGCGCCGTCGGCGTGCAGGACGATCACGCTCACGTCGTGCGCGACCACGTCGTGCAGCTCGCGGGCGATCCGCGCGCGCTCGGCCGCCGCCGCGATGAGGGTCTGCTGTCTCGTCTGCTCCACCAGGCTGGCGACGTAGCGCCGGCGGGTGCCGGCCTGGATGCCGGCGATCCAGATCGCCACGACGAAGACGGAGAAGGCGGCGTACTCCTTCGCCAGCACGGCGAGCGAGGCGTTCGGCCGGATCACCAGGAGCGCGATGCCGAACTCGGCGACGGCTCCGGCGGCGATCGCCCAGCGTAGCCGGCTGAGTGCGGCCACGCCGTACATCGCGATCAGGACCGCGCCGTTGGCGGCGAGCAGGGCGAAGCCCGCCAGCCACCCGATGAGGCTTGCCAGCGCTACGATCGCGAAGACGGCGACCGGGTGGCGGCGGCGCCACGCGAGCGGAACCAGCAGCGCCGCGTGCAGGCTGAGCGTGGCCCAGGCGTTGTCCGCGCCGGTGCTGAGGTACCTGATCTGGATCAGGCAGCACAGCGCCAGCAATGCGATGACGAGGGTGTCCTGGTGGCGGGCGAGCACACGGTCAACGGTAGGAAACGATCTCACGCCCGGCTTCCGCCTGGAGGCGGAGATCCGTGTGCAACCCAGGTTGCACTCACGGGATGAGCTTCACCTCGGGATAGGCCTGGCTGGGGCCGTCGAAGAGGGGGCTGTGCCGTCCGCGCAGCCACTGGTCGAAGAAGGCGGTGAGATAGGCGCGCTGAGCGGCGATCGAGCGGGCCGGGTCGATCGTCCCGATCATGTCGGTGACGGGCACGTTCGGCAGCTTCCCCGCCAGCTGGGGGAAGATCGCCTGGAGGTCGAAGAAGGAGAAGTGCTGCACTCCCGTGAAGCGCACCTCGCGCTTCCAGCCGGTGGAGGCCTGCCAGAAGCTCTTCCAGGTAGGCTCGCTCGCCCTGGTGGTCGTCTGCCCCGCCACCTGCAGGAACGGCTTGGTGACGCCGCTTCGGGCGACCTGGCCGAGCATGATGCCGTCGAGGTTGGCGCCCGCGTCGACGCGCCCGTCGTCGTGCACCCACCGCTGGGCTAGTGGGCAGCACGGCCAGTGCCGCCGCCATCGCCACGACGGACCTCTTCCACATACGTGATCTCCTTGTCGCTCGTTCGACCTGCTCCAAGGAGCCTTTCAGCGATCTACCACGCGCCCTTCGTCCTCGATGACGAACTGCCTTTGGTCCGGGAGTTCGGTGTCGCCTGCGGAGGTGCACCATCCGGTGTCAGCGTCACTTCCCGATCCCGTCGGCGAGGCCCTTGACGATGTAGCGCTGGCCGAGGAAGAACAGCAGCACCACCGGGGCGGCGGCGATCGCCATGCCGGCGAAGACGACAGGGAAGTCCGTGCCGTGCTTGCTCATCAGGCTCGTCAGGCCGACAGGGAGGGTCTGCACGCCGCTGCCGCTGGTGAAGACCATCGCGAACAGGTACTCGTTCCAGGCGAAGAGGATGTGCAGCAGGACCGTCAAGGTGAGGATCGGCTTGCACATGGGCAGGATGATCCGCCAGAAGGCGGTCCGCCGCCCCGCGCCGTCCACCTTGGCGGCCTCGTCGACCTCGCGCGGCAGATCGATCATGTACGCGCGGATGAGGAAGGTGGTGAAGGGCACCCGGAAGGCCGTGTACAGGATGAGCAGCGCCCAGAAGGTGTTGTACAGGCCCATGGCCTGGAACATCCGCACCAGTGGGACGAGTGCCACGGTGGGTGCGAGCATGAGGCCGCCCAGGATCAGCGCGGAGATCACCTTGTTGAGCGGGACGGCCACGCGGGTGAGGCCGTAGGCGGCCCAGGCGCTCACGAACACGGTCGCGACCGTCGAGGTCAGCGTGACCAGCACGCTGGTCGTGAGGTAGTCGCTGACCCCGCGGTTCCACGCCTTGCGATAGTTGTCGAAGCTCCAGTCGACGGGCAGCGCGAACGGGTCGCCGAAGAGCTCGGCGTTCGTCTTGAACCCGTTGAGCACCATCCACAGCAGCGGATAGAGCACGACCGCCGCGAGGCAGAGCAGGAAGGCCCACAGGAACACGCGGCCGATCACGCCGAGCAGGCTCAGGCGGCTCACCATTCCACCCTTCTCCTACGGGTGACCCACAGCTGCGCCATGGCGATGCCCAGCGTGATCACGAAGATGACCGTCGCGACCGCGGCGGCGTAACCGAAGTTGTTGCGCACGAACCCGCTGCGGTACAGCCAGGTGCCCAGCACCTGGGTCGAGTTGTCGGGCCCGCCGCTGGTCATCACCATGACCTCGTTGAACACCTGGAAGGCGCCGGAGATGGTGACCATGGTCATGAGCCCGGTCATCTCCCGGACCAGGGGCAGCGTCACCTGGAAGAAGCGGCGGACCGGCCCGGTGCCGTCGAGGGCCGCGGCGCCGTAGATCTCCGAGGGGATGCGCTGGATCGCGACGGCGAACAGCAGGGTGGAGTAGCCGAAGCCCTGCCACTGGCTCATCGCGATGACCGCGGGCATCGCGGTGCTCTCCTGCCCGAGCCATGCCTGGGCGTACTCTCCCAGCCCGACGGCGGCGAGTGCGTGGTTGAGCAGGCCCAGGTTGGGCTCGTAGATGAAGTAGAAGAGCAGGCCGGCGACGGTCAGCGAGATCGCCGAGGGGATGAAGTAGACGGCGCGCAGGGCGCGCCGCCACCGGTCGCCGCGAATGCTCTCGATGAGCGCGGCGAGCAGGAGCGCGCCGAACACCTGGAACACGATCGAGATCACCGCGTACATCGCGTTGTTGAGCAACGATGACCAGAAGACCGGATCGTCGAGGAGCTTGCGGTAGTTCTCGAGGCCGACGAACTCCTGCTCTCCGCTGTAGATGTCCCACTTGAGCGTGCTGAATCCGAAGTTCTGCACGAGTGGCAGGTAGACGAACACGCCGACCAGGACGAGGGCGGGCACGACCCAGGCGAGCCCGAGCGCCCGTTGAGAGATGGCGCGCATGGTGCGGCTACTTGGCCGACGCCGAGGCCTGGCGCACGCTGTCGAGCACCTTCTCGGGGGTCATCGCGCCGGTGATGAGCGCTTCGCCGCCGGACAGCCAGGCGTCGGCGACCTCCGGCACGGTGACCGTGTCGAGCCAGATGGCCAGCCGCGGTGCGCGATTGACCAGCTCGATGCCCTCGAACACGGCCTTGCTCGAGGTCTTCTCCGTGACGGCGCCGACGACCGTGCTGGGCTGGCCGTACGGGGGAGCGGACAGGGTCTTCGCGTTCTCCAGGCCGGTGACGAACTTCATGAAGTCGACGGCGAGTGCGGCGCGCGGTGACCTGGCGTTGACCAGATAACCCTCGGGCGCCCCTTCGATCGTCTTCGGGTCGCCGCCCGCGCCCTGGGGGACGGGCAGCGGGAAGATGCCGAAGTCGGCGGGCTCGAGCCCCTTGCCCGCGGTGGCGTTGTCGAACTCCAGGACCTCCTGGAAGTACATGGCCGCCTTGCCGCGGGAGAAGGCCTCCTGCGCCGTGGTGTAGAGGACGCCGTTGGTGCCCTCGCGGGAGCCGGTGCAGTCGGTGACCAGGGTCTTGAACTGCTTCAGCGCGGTGAGATAGCCGGGGTGGTCGAGCTTGGCCGTCTGGGGCCGGAAGTCGGCTTCCAAGGTCGCGGGCGGCACGTCGTAGGCGAAGAGCTGCTGCAGGTAGTGCAGCGCGGGCCAGCCGTCCTTGTTGCCGAAGGCGATGGGCTCGTAGCCGGCCTTGCGCAGCGCGGCGCAGCTTCCGACGAGCTCTTCGAAGGTGGTGGGCACCTTGACCCCGGCCTTGGCGAACGCGGCCTTGTTGTAGCCCATGAACTTGCCGTCGTTGTAGAGCGGGATCCCGTAGTACTTCCCGTCGTAGGCGAAGGCCGACAGCGAAGCCTTGCTGAACGTCCTGCCCCACGGCGTGCCCGGGCCGATGACCTTGGTGAGGTCGGCGGCGCGGCCGCCGCGGACGAAGTTCTCCGCCCAGTTGCCCGTCCAGGTGAAGTAGATGTCGGGCAGGGCGTTGGAGGCGGTCAGGGTCTTGGTCTTGTCCTTGATGCTCTGGTCCGTCTCCTGGATGAGCTCGACCTTGACCCCGGGATGCGTCCGCTCGTACGCCGCGGCGAGCTTCTCGAAGTAGGAGCTGAGGGGTTCGCCGGCGAACTTGGTGAGGATGCTCAGGGTGCCGGAGAACTCCGGTTTGGCGGCGATGTCGGCCGCGGGGGCGTTCGTCGCCCCGGCTGCGCAGCCGCTGAGGGCGAGGATCGCGAACGTCGTCAGCGCGAGAGGGCGCATGGGCTTCCTTTCTCTCGGGGGAGAGTTGGGCCGACTGTACAGATGAACTGAGACCGGTACCAGCCCTACCATCAAGATCTTTATCGACACGTACGGCAAGCTGGGCTGTTGACGGCGTAGCGATGGCTGTGCCAGGTTGATGCCCGCGTGATACCGGTCTCAGAACTCTTGGAAGGACGCGACGATGCTCGGATTCGACGAGCCCGAATTCCTCTCCCAGCTGGAGAGCGCGGTGGCCTTGCGGCCCGAAATCGAGGAGCTGGTCGACCGCCTCGTCGAGGAGGGCTTCGACAACCTCTTCCTCGTCGGCGCCGGCGGCACATACGCCCAGATGTGGCCGTACGAGCACCTCGCCAGGCGCCGCTCCACCCTCGACGTGCGCGCCGCCATCGCGGCGGAGCTGATCGTCTCCGGTGACGCGAGGCTCGGCGAGCGCTCGGTGGCGATCTTCACCTCGGTCTCGGGCACCACCGACGACAGCATCCGCGCCATCGATTACTGCAGGTCCAAGGGCGCCCACACGATCGGCTTCACCGGCCACCCCGACTCGCCCGTCGCCGAGAAGGTCGACATCGCCCTGGTCACCGAGCCGAAGACGTGGCCCTTCGACATGCAGATGCTGCTGTTCATGGGCAGGCTGCTCTGGCGCAGGGGCGAGTTCGACGGCTACGAGAAGTTCGCCGACGAGTTCGCGAACATCCCGCGGATCCTCCTCGACGTGGCCGAGCAGGCCGAGCCGGCGGCGATCGCCTTCGCCGAGGCGCACCGCGACACCGGCTACCACTTCCTCGTCGGCGGCGGGAACCTGTGGGGCTTCACCTACCTGTACTCCATGTGCATCCTCGAGGAGATGCAGTGGCTGCGCACCACCAGGGTGCACAGCGCCGAGTTCTTCCACGGCTCGCTCGAGCTGCTCGAAGAGGACACCAGTGTGATCATCTTCCAGGGCGAGGACGAGACGCGGCCCCTCACGGAACGCGTCGAGGCCTTCGCCAGGCGGGTGTCCAAGGACGTCACCGTCTTCGACACCCGTGACTACCCGCTCGTGGGCATCAGCCCCGAGTTCCGGGGTCTGCTCGCGCCGCTCGTGCTCGACACCGTGTTGGGCCGCGTCAGCAAGCACCTGGAACGGGTCCGCGACCACTCGCTCGACCTGCGCCGTTACTACCGGGTCATGGACTACTGAGCCCATGGCGAAGGTCCTCGGCTTCGGCGACAACATCGTCGACCGGTTCGTCGACCGCGGCCTCGACTACCCGGGCGGCAACAGCGTGAACGTCGCCGTCTACGCCGGCCGCCTCGGTCTCGAAGCCGCCTACCTGGGAGTCTTCGGCGACGACGGCCTCGGCCGCTTCCTCAGGGAGTCGATCGCCGCCCAGGGAGTCTCCGTCGACCGCTGCGTCGTGCGCGCCGGCGAGACGGGCGTCTCCACCCTGCGCGTCGACGGCGGCGACCGCGTCTTCCTCGGCTGGAACGGCGGCGGCGTCACGGTGCGCGAGCCCCTCGTGCTGGACGGCGAGCTGCTGGCCTACGTGTCGTCCTTCGACCTCGTGCACTCCAGCGTCTACTCGCGCAGCGAAGACGAGCTGCGCAAACTCGCCGGACTCGGCACGCTGGTCAGCTTCGACCTCTCCAGCGAGGAGGAGTTCCGCGCGCCCTCCTACCTCGACCGCGTCTGCCCGCACGCCGACCTGGTGTTACTGTCCTGCTCCCACCTCGACGAAGCCGCCACGCGGGCCCTGCTGTCCGACGCCGTACGACGGGGTGCCCGGCTCGCGCTCGGCACCCGTGGCGTCGACGGGGCCATCGCCACCGACGGCCGCGTCACGATGGCCACCACGGCCCACCGCGTCGAGAACCCGATCGACACGATGGGCTGCGGCGACGCCTTCCTGGCCGGCTTCGCCGTCTCGCTGCTGCGCCGCGGCTGGTCCGCGGAGGCCGCCGCCCGCCCCGGCATGATCGAGGAGGCCCTGCGCGGGGGCGCGCAGGCGGCCTACGAGCAGTGCTTCGTCGAAGGCGCCTTCGGGTACGGCAGGCCCACTGCGCTACGCACGGGGCTACCCACCGTGACTAGCATGTGATGAGCCTCCGGACGCGAGAAATGAGGGACGCCATCCATGCCAGCTGAGCGGGGCCAGGGTCGGGCTGAGCGTGGGCGGCCGACGATCTCCGAGGTGGCCGCGGAGGCGGGCGTCGGCAGGGCGACGGCCGGCCGTACCCTCGGCGGATACGGATACGTCAGCCCGGAGCTGCGCGAGCGGGTGCTGGCGGCGGCCGAGAAGCTCGGCTACCGGGCGAACGCGCTCGCGCGGAGCATGTCGACCGGCGTGACCCACACCCTCGGGGTGATCGTCGCCGACATCGGCAACCCGTTCTTCGCCGGCGTGGTGCGCGGCATCTGCGACACCTCGCGTGCGCGCGGCTTCGACACGATCGTGCTGAGCACGTACGAGAACCTCGAAGAGGAGATCGCGGCCACGAACGTGCTCATCGACAAGCGCGTCGACGGCGTCATCATCGCCTCGGCCGCGGTCGACAAGCGCGAGGTGGCGCACATCGAGGCGGCCATGGACCGCGGCATCCCCGTGGTCCTCGTCGACCGCGCGATCTCCGCGCTCGACCTCGACGCGGTGGTCATCGACAACCGCGACGCGGCGCGCGAAGCCGTCGAGACGCTCATCGAGGCGGGCCATCGCCGCATCGGGTTCGTGTGGGGGCCGCCCGCGCCGCAGGCGCCCGCCACCCGGCGCGAGCTGCTCGCGGAGGCGTCGCGCAACCTGTGGACCGACGGCGAGCGGTTGCGCGGCTACCTCGACGCGCTCGACGACGCGCGCATCCCGTTCGACCCCGAGCTGGTGATGGTCGGGCCCAAGGTCGAGGAGCGGGCCACGCAGGAGGTGGCCAGGATGCTCGCCCTCCCCGACCGGATCACCGCGTTGTTCTGCACGGAGACCGACGCGGTGACCGGCGCGCTGCGCGCCCTGCGCGCCGCCGGGTTGTCCTACCCGCGCGACGTCGCGCTCATCGGCTTCGACGACAGCGCGTGGGCGGCGGTCATGGAGCCGCCGCTGACGATGATCGAGCAGCCCGTCCACCAGCTCGGCGAGAAGGCGGCGCAGATGCTCCTCGACACCCTCGACGGCGCGGAACCACGCCGCGAGATGCACACGCTCCGCTCTCGCATGATCCGCCGCTCCTCAGTCGCTCCACTCCCTACCTGACCGTCCGCGTTAAAGGTGGGTTGTCAGGGCGGCGTGGTGATCGACGCCGGCGGGTCCGTCCGGGTCGGCGTGGACGGTGGCGGCGCGTAGGCGGGGCAGGTCGTGGATGAGCCGGTGCTCGGCCTCGACCGCGACGGCGTGGGCCTGGACCAGGGAGAGTTCGTGGCTGACCGCGATGTCCACCTCGGCGCGCAGCGCGTGACCGATCCAGCGCAGCCGTACCGACCCCACCCGCCGCACCCCGGGGACCGTTGTCAGGATCGTCTCGGCCTGCTGGACCAGCTTCGGGTCGACCGCGTCCATGAGCCGGTGGTAGATCTCGCGGGCCGCGTCACGCAGCACGAACAGGATCGCCACGGTGATGAGCAGGCCGACGACGGGGTCGGCGATGGGGAAGCCGAGTGCCGCGCCGCCAGCTCCAAGGAGTACGGCAAGCGAGGTGAACCCATCGGTGCGGGCATGCAACCCGTCGGCCACCAGCGCGGCGGAGCCGATCTCCCGGCCCACCTTGATGCGGTATCGCGCGACCCACTCGTTGCCGAGGAATCCGACGACCGCCGCGGCGGCCACCCAGCCCAGCGCCCGCACGTCCTGCGGGTGGAGAAGACGCGTGATCGCCTCGTAGCCGGCCAGGGCGGACGAGGCCGCGATCAGGAGCACGATGATGATCCCGGCCAGGTCCTCGGCCCTGCCGTACCCGTAGGTGAAGCGGCGCGTGGCCGCCCGCCGCCCCAGCGAGAACGCGATGGCCAGCGGGACCGCGGTCAGCGCGTCGGCGAAGTTGTGCAGCGTGTCGCCGAGCAACGCCACCGAGCCGGAGACGGCCACGATGACCGCCTGGATGAGCGCGGTGACCACGAGCGCGGCGAAGGAGACGGCCAGCACCCGGATCCCGCGGCTGCTGGATTCCAGCGCCGAGTCGGTCTTGTCCGCGCTGTCGTGGCTGTGCGGGGCGAAGGCGTGGCCGGCGCGGGAGATCACCCGCTTCAGCGCGCCCCCATGCCCATGGCCGTGCCCGTGCCCATGGCCATGCCCGTGCGATTGTTCAGCCATGCCGCGCCTCGCTTGCGTTGAACGTCGTCGGGAGGATTATATGTAGCCATGTATGCACGCGACAACGGATCAGGTGCCACCTCGCCGCAACAGCAACCGACAAGCGCGCAGGTGGATACCGCGGTCGACGCGTTCCGCATGCTCAGCGACGCCACCCGGCTCCGGCTGATGTGGCTGCTGTCCCACGGCGAGTACGACGTGAGTTCCCTGGCCACCGCCATCGAGGTGGCCAGGCCGTCCGTCTCTCAGCATCTGGCCAAGCTGCGCCTGTCCGGGCTGGTGGAGACCCGGCGGGACGGCCGTCGTGTGCTCTACCGCGCCCGCGACGTCCACGTCCGGGCCCTCATCAACGAGGCGCTCTTCCACGCCGACCACGAGGTCTCCGGCATCCCCCGACACGAATGACCCCCAGGCGTCGGACCGTGTCTCCGGCTGCTGGTGGTCTTGATGTACGGGGGAGGGCTCAGCCGTAGGAGAGGTTGGAGCATGGGTCGTCGTCCGCGGAGCGTGCCTTGCCGGTGAACGTCGTGGGGGCCGGTGTCGGGGTGGCCGCCGGGGTGTAGTCGGTGCCGAGGACGAGCGTGATTCCCGGCGTGGTGGTCTGTTGGAGGTGGGCTCGGGGGAACATGCGGGCGACGGATTTCGCCTGGTCGGCGGTGGCCGCGCCGTACTGGATGGTGGTCTTGAGCGATTGCTGCGAGGCGGCGGTGCCGACGGCGGTGACGGTGAAGCCGGCGGCCTTGAGCTTGGCCGCGGCGCGGGCGGCCAGGCCGTGGACCGTGGTCCCGTTGTAGACGGCCAGACGGATTCCCGCGCCGGAGATGGGAGTGCTCGGCTTCGGGGAGGGGCGGGTTCTGCCGCTGGCGTCGGTGCCGTCAAGGGTGCGGTCGGCCCTGAGCGCGGCCCACAGCTCGTCGGCGTCGGGGTGGACGATCGCGACGCGCGTACCCTGATAGCGCCACGGCAGGGTGATGAACTTGGTGTTGTGCAGGTCGATGTCCTTCAGACCGAGGGCGAAGGACAGCAGTTTCTGGGCCGAGCCGAGCCCGGGGTCGACCGTCATCGCGGAGGCGGCGGCCTCGGCCAGCGGGAGCAGGGTGCCGGGATCCAGCCCCTGGGCCTTGACCTTCTTGATCAGGCCGGCGATGAAGGCCTGCTGACGCTTGATGCGGCCGATGTCGGAGCCGTCGCCGATGCCGTGTCGGATGCGCACATAGTCCAGAGCCTTCTGGCCGGAGACGGTCTGGGGACCCTTGGCGAACAGAAGCTGACCGCGGGAGGCGCGATTCGGGTTGAGGTCGCCCTGGTAGACGTCGTTGGGCAGGCAGACCTGGACACCGCCGACCGCCTCGGTGATCTTGGCGAAGCCGTTGAAGTCGACCACGATCGTGTGGTCGACGCGCAGGCCGGTCAGCTTCTCCACGGTGTTCTGCGTGCAGGCGGGGTTGCCCTTGGCGGTCAGGCCCACCGAGAAGGCGGCATTGAACATCACGCCGGTCTGGGGCGCGGTCCAGGTGCCGTTGGGCAGCCGGCAGCGGGGGATGTCGACCAGTGTGTCGCGCGGGATCGAGACGGCCACCGCGTGCTTGTTGTCGCGATAGACGTGCACCAGCAGCGTCGTGTCGGAGCGCCCGACGTCACCGCTGCCGCCGCCCAGCCTGGCGTTGCCGCCGGAGCGGGAGTCGGAGCCGAGCACCAGGATATTCTGCCCGGCGACGTTGGCCGCGGGGCGGTTACCTTCGACGCCCTGCTCGTCGAAGGTGCTGATGCTGGAGTCGAACTTGACGTAGATCGTGCCGACCACACCCGCGACCACGGCGACCAGGGTCGCGCAGATGAGCACCACCAGTGGCATCCTGCCGCGGGAGCGCCGCGGAGCCCGGCGCTGCCCGCGCCGGGTTCCTCTGGTACGTGTGCTCATGCTTGCTCCCGCGCCCGATTTTATAGTTGCGCAATATAGCAAGCATTGAGTCGGTGCCCATCCTAAGCCGAGCAGGCGTCCGACAGTTTGCCCGTCGCCGCCACCAGGGTTCTGGTGGGTTTCGGCGAGTGGGTGGTGCTGGGTTTGGCCTGGACCGGGGTCGTGGTGGCATGCGAGCGGGCGATGGCCTTGCGCACGTCGGCCCTGATGCGGCGGAAGTCCGGGTAGGCCGGGTTGTACTTCGGCGGGACGAACGACAGCGTGGTGACGCGGGCCTTCTTGACCGTGTCGGCCAGCGGCACCAGGTCCTGCAGCCTGCCGCGCGGGATGTCGGTCTTGAACGTCTGACGAGCAGCACGGGCGAGCTGGTTGAACTTGAACAGCACGGTGGAGGGGTCGAGCTGGTTGAGCATGGCGGAGATGACGCAGTGCTGGCGGCGCATCCGGGTGTGGTTGTCGCCGCCGGCGCAGGTGGATCCGTCGTGGTCGCGGGCCCTGCCGTACCAGAGGGCGTCGTTGCCGTTCAGCACGCGGGTGCCGGCTTTGATGACGCCGCCGTCGCTGCGGCCCACGCCGTAGCAGATGTTCTGCTCGACGTGGATGCGTACGCCGCCGAGCGCGTCGATGAGGTGGGCCACGCCCCACATGTTGACCAGCACGTAGTAGTCGATCTTCAGGCCGAGGATCTGGCTGACCGCGCCCTTGATCGCGTCCGGGGCGCGGGTGGGGGAGTTGTGGAACGGCTCGGGGTGCATGTCGGCGTACATCCAGACGGCGTTGAGCAGGTCCTCGGCTTCGCGGCCCGGCCCTGAGATGTAGAAGCCCTTGGGCGCTGGGAAGAGCCTGCCCATCACGCTGTCCTTGGGGAACGGGGCGTTCTCCATCTCTCTGGGCAGCGCGAACAGCACCGTGTCGCCAGTCTTGACGTCGATGCTGGCCACGTTGATGCTGTCGGTGCGGATGCTGGTCCCGCGCCGGTCCGCGGCGCCGTCGCCGCCGAGCATCAGGATGTTGATCCGGTCGCGGCCGGCCCATGGGTCGGCGTGATTGATGGGGGTGGGCTCCTCGGGGGCGGTGAAGACGTCGCCCAGCGTGTCGTTCACCTCTGAGACGGCTCGGGAGGCCACCACGAACGGCGCCAGCACCGCCGCCACCAGCACCAGCGCCACCGCATCCGACCACACCAGCCGCCGCCGCGGCCGCAGCGTCGCGTAGGAGGCGATCACCAGCAGCCCCCACGTCACGCCGACGCCGATGGCGCCTCCGGTGAGCGCCCGCGCCCATGACGCCTCGGTCAGTACGGCCGCGCCGCCCGACGAGACCACCATCACCGCCACGGTCGCGCCCGCGCCGAGGAACAGCGCCAGCAGACCGAACCCGACCACCCGATGCCCGGCCCGCAGATGCGCGGCCCCCGGAACCAGGATCGACAGCAGCGTCCAGCCGATGGCCGCTCCCGCACCCCGCTTGTTACCCATCTGCCCTCTTGATCAGAGTCTTGGTCAACCTCCGAGGTCCGTTATGGCGGCACTCGCGATCATAGATTCGGGCACGCTTGCCCGGGTGCGCAACTTTTTGACTGTCTTGCAACCAAGCGCGCTCGTTTCATGAGAGTTGCCTGAGAACTGTCGGCTCCACCTGGTCTCCGGTATGCCGGACATGCCACTCTCCGTTGGGCGAGAGTCATGACGATCGGGTGAGGGGTCTGATGGGGTGGCGTGGCAGGGGTTCGACGCGGCTTCGCCGGACCACGACCGTCGTCATGGCGGCGCTCGTGGTGGCCGGGATGTCGGCGTGCTCGGCGGTCGCTCCTGAAGGCGCGACCACGGCGGGGGGCCCGGCGAGCGCGCCCGCGACTTCGGCCGTGGCCGAGCCTCCGCCCGTGGATCCCGGCTGGCCGCGCTGGGGACTCACGCACACCCAGACCAGCGGCAACAACGGCGACCAGCGGCTGCTCGACGGCGCTTCCCAGACCTTGTCACGGGTTCCGATGCTGCAGAACCAGCACATCATGGGCTTCGGCGTGGGCAACCCGGAGGAGCAGCCCGGCGAGTTCCACTTCGAGGATCTCGACAGCCGTATGCGGCTCATGGACCGTTCCGGCGGCCTGCCCGTGATCACGCTGTGTTGCGCGCCTGACTGGATGAAGGGCGGGCCCGCGGGGCAGACCTCCTGGCAGAAGGAGCACTTCGAGGCGGCGCCGGAGCCGGCGCATTTCGACGACTTCGCCAAGCTGGCCGCTGCGGTCGCGCAACGCTACGACAATGTCGACTACTTCATGGTGTGGAACGAGCTCAAGGGCTTCTGGCCCGATCACTCCCAGCCGCCGGACATCGCGGGCTACACCACCTTCTACAACAAGGTCTACGACGCGGTGAAGGCCGTCAGGCCGGACGCCAAGATCGGCGGGCCGTACCTCGGCATGGACAGCGTCAGCGACGTCGATGCGTCCGAGCTCAAGGGCAAGTGGGGCGCGGTGGACCAGCCGGTCCTGGACGCCTTCGACTACTGGAACAAGCACAAGAGGGGCGCCGACTTCGTCGTCGTCGACGGCGCCTCTCCTACGGACGACCATGAGCTGCTGCCCGACCCGTTCGGCGCCACGGCCAAGTTCGGCGCGGCCACCCGGTGGCTGCGCGAGAAGACGGGCAACCTGCCGATCTGGTGGTCGGAGTGGTACATCATGCCCGAGGACGGCAAGACCAAGTGGCCGGAGGACATGCGGCTGGCGGTGCAGGCGGTCTCCATGATCGAACTCGCGGCCTCCGGCGCCGCCACCGCCCTGTACTGGAATCCGCAGACCAAGCAGGGCGACTGCGCTGGCTGCATGTGGAGTTCTCAGGATGGCTCCGCGCTCCCCACCGGCGACCTGATCAGCAACTTCGTCAGGTGGTTCCCGGCCGGCACCAAGCTGCGCCAGGTCATCACCTCCGATTCCAGGGTCCGCGTGCTGGCGCAGAAGGACAAGCTCCTGATGGTCAACACCACGGGGGGCCGGCTGAGCGCGACGGTGGACGGCAAAAGCGTCACACTCGCGCCATACGAGATCAAGTGGACGAACGGCTGAGCATCTCTGAACTCCAGTGGGGCCGGGCTGTCACCCGGCCCCACTGCGCTAGCGGGCGGTGCGGAGTTCGGTCGGGGCGGGTTCGCCGGTCGCGACCGCGGTGTCGGGGGCGAGCCTGGCGGGGCCGCCGGTGATCGGGCGGCCGCCGGTGAAGGTGAACGTGTTCTCGTTGAACGTGCTGCCGCTCGGGGCGGTGGCGACGGTGAAGGCGGCGAACGCGTTGCCGCCGGGGATGACCGAGGTGGAGATGTAGTCGCCGACCATCCGGCCCTGGCTGGTGTTGGCGATCCACGACAGCGTCATCGGCCCCTGGATCTGCGTGGGCGCCGCCCAGCTGCCGCCTCCGTTGGTGGAGGAGGTGTAGCCCACGGTCAGCTGGCAGGTCGCGGCCGTGCAGTTGGCGGTCGGGTAGCGGTAGTAGGTCACCGCGACTCTGGCCGTACCGCCCGAGGTCGTGCGGTCGACGCCGATGCCCGGGATGAAGTGGTCACCGCCGTCGGCGGTGACGCGGGTGACGGCGCCCCAGGTGGTCTCACTGGTCGACTTGGACATCACGATGTCGTTGGCCGGGCAGCCGGACTGGAAGCGGCAGTCCTGCCACACCACGTAGGCCGTGCCGGCCGAGTCGATCTCCGCGCTGGGCAGCGGCTCGCTGCGCAGGCCTCCGGCGACCGCGTGGTCCTGGACGGTGGCGATCAGGACGGTGGCCCGCCAGCTCACGCCGCCGTCGATCGAGCGGAAGGAGCGGACCTGGTTGCTGTTGCTCAGGTAGGGCACCAGCACGGTCCCGTTCGGGCGTACCACGGGCTGCCCGCCCAGGCCGGTGGCGGAGGTGCTGACCACGGTCCAGTTGAGTCCGCCGTTCGTGGAGCGGGCGATCTTGATCGCGTTGCCCGCGCCGTTGTCGTCGAACTCGGTGTAGCAGCGGCCGAAGAACGGGCTGGCCGAGGTGTTGTCGCAGGCGATCCAGTTCTTGTCCAGGTTGCCGCCGCCGGCCGAGGCGGTGGTGACCGGGTTGCTCCAGGTCAGCCCGCCGTCGGTGGACCGGCTGGTCACGACGGCGGCGCCCACGACGCCGCTGGTGTCGGTGAGGGCCAGCGAGGAGATCATCCAGACGTTGTGCATGGCGTCGAAGGCCACTGACGGGTCGCTGACCCGGTTGAAGGTGCCTCCGGCGAACGTGGTGATGCCGGGCAGGTTGCCCCTGGTCCATGTCGCGCCGTTGTTGGTGGAGGTGGCGAAGGCGATGTCGGAGGAGCCGCCGTCGAAGAAGCGGCCCGTCTGCTGGGCGGTCACGATGGTCGAGCCGAACTGGAAGGAGTCGGGCTCGACCTGGGTCTTGTGCTGGCTGGTGCCGTTGGTGAAGGTGTCGGCGCCGATCTCGGTCACCGCGACGTTGGCCAGCACCGGGGCGGCGAAGAGGGTGAGCGCCGCGAAGATCACGACCGGTAAGGCCGTCAGTCTTCTGGAGAGCATGGTGTGCCTCCTGCTAATCGGGAACTCTCGCGGTGTAGATGTCCTGGTCGTTGGCCGGATCGGCCTGGGGCGCCGGCACGGTGCACACCTCGGGCGGGCCGCCTCCCGGGCACAGGAACGGCGCGGGTGCGCGCGTGTCGGACCACGACGGGTAGGCCGTGTCGGAGGTGGCCGATACCTGGATGTAGTCGCCGTAGAACGTGCCGCCGAACTGGGTGGGCGGCGGCATGCTGGAGGAGGTCACGCGCCGGGTCTGGAAGGCTCCGCCGTACCGGAGCGACAGGGAGATGTCGGAGAAGCCGGTCTGCTGGTCGTCGCCGTAGCGGCGGTCGTAGGCGATGACCACGAGCCTGCCTGACGGTGAGAAGTCCATGCCCTGCCAGAACTGGTCGCTCTTGTCGCCCACCGAGGGCAGGGTGCGCACGTCGGCAGAGCCGCCGGTGAAGCCGCCGCCCGCGGTGGAGGACTCGGAGACCACGATGTCGTTGTTGCAGTCGCCCTTCACGCCGTTGTAGAGCGGGTTGCCCAGGGGACCGGTGAACCCGGCGGGCGTGCAGGAGCCGGAGTTGCGGTTGAGGTAGGAGCCGTAGGTCACGACGACCTGGCTGGGGTTGCGCGGGTTGACCGCGACGTAGGGGTAGTTGGCCGCGCGGAAGATCGACTTGGTGGTGGTGCCCTTCTCCGGGACGCAGGCACGGCCCGGGTCCGCGCCGCCCTGGTATGTGGGGCAGTCAGGCAGCTCGAAGTAGTCGCCGACCTTGACCGGCGGGGAGAACGTGGCGCCACCGTCGGTCGAGCGCGCCAGCAGGATCTGCAGGTGGTTGTCTCCGGCGCTCGTGGGCGTGGTGTTGGAGTTGGCCCAGGTCACGTAGAGCGCGCCGTCCGGGCCCACCGCCGGGTCGGAGAACTGGTTGACGTTGCACGAGCCCTGCGGCGTCGGGATGCCGAAGGTGTTCGAGCACAGTGCCGAGTTCGAGCTGATCAGCACCGGGGCGCTGAAGCTCTCGCCGTAGTCGGCGGAGTGGGCGCCGTAGATGTAGGCGGTGCCGTCGGCGGCGAAGGTCGTCCACGTGACGTAGATCCGGTCGCGGAACGGACTGGCCACATAGTGGTCGACGGTCAAGAGCTGCTTGTCGAGCAGGAAGTCGCCTGCGCCCGCCAGGTCGTCGTGCTCGGCCACCGGCCGTCCGGCGAAGTTGAACGATGCCCCGCCCGTGCCCGTGGACCTGTAGACGTAGAACGCGCTGGACTGGTCGGCGTCCTCGGTGACGCCGTTGCCGCGCTTGAACACCTGGCACGACAGGTAGGCGTTGCCGCGGCTGTCCCAGGCCACCGAGGTGTCGCCACCGGCCTGCCAGTACTCGCGGGGGAAGCCGCCGAACGTGCCGCCCCTGGTGAACCCGTTCGGGGTCGTGGCGTCGGCCCAGTGCGACCCGCCGTCGGCGCTGTAGGACACGCCGCAGGTGCCGTCGCCGCGCCGGTAGTCGTTGTAGGAGGAGACGACCTGCCGCGGGTTGTTCGGGTTGGCGGCGATCCACGTCTCGTTCTGCGCCTGGCCGCGGCCGTGCAGGTCGGGATCGGTGATGTTGGCGCAGTTCTGGTTGACCTTGATGTTGTCGCCGCGGCGGCCGTCGCAGCTCGGGGTGGCCTTCCTGAATCCGGTCAGCGCCTGCCTGGCGGCGCTGGTCTCGGCGAGCGCGTCGGTGAGCGCGCCCGAGGCGAGCCGCTTCTGCCATGGCTTGAGGTCGTTGTAGCCGAAGCTCGAGGCCGTGGCGGTGGGGGCGACCGCCCCCAGGAGTAAGAGTGTGCTGGTCAGAACGAGGGCATGGCGAAAACGCATCCTGCCTCCAAGACACGATGAGGGTGTAGCCGGGTTCCCCCCGACGATGCCCCACCCGGTTCGGAGGGATGACCCGCGAACGCGACCGTATGCCCGACCTTCTGCACCGCCAACCCCTGAACAATGTCCGCATCCGGACATACAGTGGTGACATCTGCCGAGGAGGCCGATCAGGATGGCCAGGCACTCCTTGATCCTGTCGGCGGGCTGCCTGCTGCTGGCGGCCTGCGCACCGACATCCGCGCTCAGCGTGGCGGCGACCCCCACCACCGGCCCGCCCCCGCGCTGGGAGATCTACACCAGCCAGTACGGCCAGTTCGCGATCTGGCACCCGCCCGGCTGGATCGTCAGAGAGAAGCACGGCAGCCACCGCTCGATCCGGCTGACCATCGCTCCGCCCCACGTCACGGACCAGTTCGTCCTCACCAGGAAGCTCGGCGCGCCGCCGAGCGGCGGCAGGCAGGGCAACGTCTACTGCCGCAAGGTCCGCCTGAGTGGCTCCTTCACCGGCAAGCGCTGCCTGAACACGATCTCCGGCGTGCTCGTCACGACCCTGACGGGCACCCCGCAAGGCACGTTCACCTTCCAGGCCTCCCACCGCTCGCCCGCCTTCGCCCAGTACGACAAGTTCCTGTCGACCTTCACGCTGCTGCGGGGCGTCGGCTGAGGAGATGGTGTACGGCACGGCCGTGCCGTACACCATCGATCTTCTAGGAGACGGCCACGTCGTCGTACTTCACGGCGGTGCCGTCACCGGCGTAGTTGTCGTCGTGGCTGGTCAGGGTGAGGGTGTAGGAGTGCCCGCTGGTGACGGGCGCGGTCTTCTGCACCCAGGCGCCGGTGTTGGTGCAGGTCTTGGCGAGCACGGTCGCGGTCGTACCCGCCGTGTTGTCGCGCAGGGTGGCGGTGGCCCAGTCGTAGGTGACGGTGTCGGGGCAGGTGATGTTGTACCAGAACCCGAGCGTTCCAGAGGCGCTGGGCGTGAAGGTCTGGGCGATGGAGGAGTCGCCGTTGGTGGCTCCCGGGGTCGCCCCGAGCAGGGCGGCGTAGGTCCCGGCGTGCGGGCCGGAGGTGGTCACCACGCCGGTGCCGGTGGTGGTCCAGCCGGACAGGTTGCCGGTCTCGAAGGTGCCGTTGGTGATCGGGTTGGGAGCGGCGGCGGCCAGGGTGACGTCGTCGTACTTCACGGCGGTGCCGTCACCGGCGTAGTTGTCGTCATGGCTGGTCAAGGTGAGGGTGTAGGAGTGCCCTGCGGTGACGGGCGCGGTGGCGTTCACCCAGGCGCCGGTGTTCGTGCAGGTCTTGGGCAGGACCGTGGACGTGGTGCCGGCCGTGTTATCGCGCAGCGTCGCGGTCGCCCAGTCGTAGGTGACGGTGTCGGGACAGGCGATGTTGTACCAGAACCCCAGCGTGCCCACTCCGGAGGGAACGGTGAAGGTCTGGGCGATGGAGGAGTCGCCGTTGGTGGCCCCCGGGGTCGCCCCGACCAGGGCGGCATAGGTCCCGGCGTGCGGTCCCGAGGTGGTCACCGCGGCGGTGCCGGTGGTGGTCCAGCCGGACAGGTTGCCGGTCTCGAAGGTGCCGTTGGTCAGGCCGCCGCCGCCCGTCGGGTTGACGGTCAGGGAGTACGACGCGGTGTGCGTGGCCGACGGCGCGGTGCCGGTGATCGTGATCGGGGAGGTGCCCTGCGGAGTGGAGGCCGAGGTGGTGATGGTCATCGTCGAGGAGGCGCCGGCCGTCACCGACGCGGGGTTGAACGAGGCGGTCGCGCCGGAGGGCAGCCCGGAGGCCGACAGCGCCACGGTCTCGGCGGTGCCGGAGACGACCTGGGTGCTGACGGTGGCGGTGGTCGAGCCGCCGGCCGTCACGGTGCCCGAGGTGGGGTTGACCGCGATGGAGAAGTTGTTGGACGGCGGGCCGGTGCAGTTGGGCAGTTGGAAGGAGGCCAGCCGGGTGTGCCAGTTGAAGTTGCCGTTGGCCGGGATGTACTCGTGGGTGTACCAGAAGGTGCAGCCGTCGGTCGGGTCGACGCTCATGCTGGAGTAGTCGCCCCAGCGCGAGTACGAGGTCTGCGATCCGTTGCCCGCCACGAGCGTGCCTTCGCCCTGGGTCATCTGCCCGGCCGGATCCGCGGCCAGCCGTCCGGTGAAGCGGATCTGCGGATGGATGGAGGAGCTGGAGGCGGTGTAGCCGAGCGCGATGTTGCCCACCTTGTCCATCGCGACCGAGCCCATCCACCGGTAGGTCGCGTCGGGGGAGTAGGTGCCCTGCTGGAACACGGTCGGGTTGCCGCCCGACATGCGCAGCTCGTACCACCGCACGCCGGTGCCGACGCTGTGGTTGACCACGAGCGACTCGTGGTCGCCCAGGTTGCGATAGGCCAGGCGGAACATCAGCCGGTCAGAGATCGCGTCCAGCGTCTGCGAGGTCCCCGACTGCGGCACGCACGTGCCGGAGGTGCCGCACATCGGGCTGTAGCCGGCCACGGTCAGCGTGCTCGGGCCGGTGAACGTGGTGTTCGCGGTGGTCGTCCAGTCCACGTGGAACTTCCAGTAGACCAGCGTCGTGGCCGTGGTCCCGAGCGCCACGAAGGTGTTCGGCTCGCCGGCCGGTGGCGCCGCCGTACCGTCCAGGTCGGAGGGCAGCAGGCTGCCGTAGGTGGCCGATGTGGTGAAGCACTGCTGGGTGGCGGCCTGCCCGGCCAGCATCTTCGCCCTGTCCATCGCGCACGCCTCAGTACCGAGGAACGTCGTGCCGCTGCTGTTGAACAGGTTGTAGGTCAGGTAGTACGCGTCAGGCCAGACCGCCAGCTTCGGGTAGTCGGGGAAGTTGGCGTACTGGAAGGAGTATCGGTTGTAGGCGCCGGTCGCGTCCGAGGTCTGGCTGACGGCCAGGCACTCGTAGTACGGGCCGCTGGCCGAGGTCACGTTGGCGAACTGCGTGATCACCCACCGGTTCGCCAGATTGTCGTAGCGGACGGTCGCGTCGCCGTCGTTGCTGGTCTGGCAGCTGCCGCCGAACCCGCTCCACAACGTGTTCGTGTCGGCCGGGCCGTACAGCAGGCTTCCTGTCTTGCTGTAGACGGCGAACGCGGTGTTCACCAGCTCGACCACCTGGCTGGCCCCGACCGCGGAGTTGGGGTCGGGGGGCACGCCGGTGATGGAGTAGTTGCCCTGGCCGACGCCGTCGAAGTTGGTGATCGGCGTGGGCGCGGCGACCGCCTTCTGCTGGCTGCGCTGCACGACCGGGTCGGACGCGCTGGTCTGCGGCCTCTGCGGCATCGGCCGCAGCGGGTAGACGCGCCGGGTCTGCGGCGTCCCTGTCGGGGTGATGGAGCTGAGGGGTGGGGAGACGTCCTGGTGATCGGCTTGCTGGACGGTCACCTGCGGGGGTGTCGGCGGTACGGCGTGCGCCTGCGGTGCCGTGGCGGATAACGCGCCGACCGCGGTCACGAACGCGACGAGGATGACGCGTACGCTGCGTAACGCAGATGGCATTGCGGGCTCCCTTCACGAACGACGTGGTGCGCGCGAAGAGTGGGCCGTTCATTCGCCGCAAACAAGACTCATTTTCATAACCTTCGTCATGCGGAAAGTCAGGAGAGCTGTTTGCGGGCGCGCTGACGCCCAGAAGTGGTCGCGCCCTCAGGTGCGGCCTATTCGCGGCCAGATCAGCCCTTCAGCGGCGTCAACTGGCCGTCACTGGCAGTGGCCTCCTTGACCGCTGATTTTGCTTTCGTGGCGTGCCTGCGCACGGTGGTTGCCGTGCGCAGGCGGTTCCCGATTCAGTGGCGGTGCGAATTCTGTGCCGAGGGGGTCGTCCCCGCGTTGCCGCCGTTGGCCGGGGCCGTCTCGGCGGCGAGGGTGCCGCCGGTGATCGGCAGGCCGCCCGTGACGGTGAACATGTGCTCGAAGAAGCTGCTCCCCGAGTTGGCGGTGGCCACCGCGAAGGCCGGGTAGGCGTTGCCGCCCGGCAGGACAGAGGTGGAGATGTAGTCGCCCACCATGCGCCCCTGGCTGGTGTCGGCGAGCCAGGCCAGGTTCATCGGCCCGGCCACCTGGGTGGGCGCCGACCAGGAGGAGCCGCCGTTGGTGGAGGAGGTGAATCCGATGGTGAGCTGGCAGGTCGCCGCGGTGCAGTTGGCCGCCGGGTAGCGGTAGTAGGTCACGCCGATCCTGGTGGAGGCGCCTGAGGTGGAGCGGTCCACGCCGATTCCGGGGATGAAGTGGTCGCCGCCGTCGTTGGTGACCCTGGTGATCGAGCTCCAGGTCGAGCCGTTGGTGGAGGTGCTCATCACGATGTCGTTGGCGGCGCACCCGGCCTGGAAGCGGCAGTCCTGCCAGACCACGTACACCTTGCCGGAGGCGTCGATCTCCGCCGAGGGCAGCGGCCCGCTGCGCAGGTTTCCGGCGACCGTGTGCAGGCTGACGACCGCGACACGCCGGGTTCTGGTCCAGCTGGCGCCGCCGTTGGTGGAGGTGAAGGCGATGATCTGGCTCTCGTTGGCACTTGCTGCCGGCACGACCACGGTGCCGTTGGGCTGCACGACGGGCTGGCCGCCGAGTCCCGTGGCGTTGTTGGCGGTGCTCCTGGCGGGGCCCCAGGTCAGGCCGCCGTCGCTGGAGGTGCTCATCTGCAGGCGGTCGCCGTTGCCGAAGTTGTCCCACTCGGTGTAGCAGTTGCCGTAGAACGGGCTGGTGGCGGTGTTGTCGCAGACGATCCAGTTCTTGTCGGGGTCGTTCCCGACGTTGACCACGATCGGATTGCCCCAGGTGAGCCCGTCGGTGGAGCGGCTGGTGAGTACGGCGGCGCCGTGCACGCCGCCCGCCTCCGACAGCCCGAGCGTGGAGGCCAGCCAGACGCCGTGCTTGGCGTCGAAGACGACGGCCGGGTCGGTGACCCTGTCGTACGGCCCGCCTTGGAACGTGGTGATGCCGGGCAGCACGCCCTGTGTCCAGGTGGCGCCGTTGTTGGTAGAGGTGGCGAAGGCGATTCCCGAGGAGCCGCCGTCGAAGAAGCGTCCTGTCTGGATGGCGGCGACGATGGTCGAGCCGTACTGGAAGGTGTCGGGCTCGACCTGCGTCTTGTGCTGGCTGGTGGCGTTGGTGAACGGGTCCTCACCGATCTGGGTGATCGCGACGTTCGCCAGGGCGGGCGCTGCCGCCAGGACCAGCGCGAAGAGCGCGGCGGCGGGCGCGACAGCCCATCTGCGTACGGAGGGTAATAACACGGGTACCTCCTGGTGCTGGAATGGCTCCCTGAAAATAGGCTTCCTGTCGAAGACTTTGGAGGCCCAAATGCCGGAGACCGCATATCCTCCCGACCAGAACCAGAATTAGGGCTGCTCGTCCCCCATGACTGGCGGGCCTCATCCTGCCCAGGTCGAGACGTGCAGGGGGTTGCTGTGACATGCCGAAGCAGTGGCGGTGCACGCCACGATTGACCTTCCGGTGTACTTCATACTATATATTGTTTGTGGTTTTGGAGCACTCAGTTACGTCGGCGCGGGATGTGGCGTACGCGTATCTCCGCAGCGGGCTGGTGGAGGGTCGTCTGCGACCTGGGGAGATTCTCGACGACGCGACGATCGCGCAGGAGATCTCCGTAAGCCGGACTCCCGTCCGAGAGGCGCTCATCCAGTTGGAGCGCGAAGGCATGGTGACCGCCATGCCCCGCCGGAGGCCCAAGGTCGCCGAGGCCGAGCCCGATGACCTGGCGTTGATCATCGCCCCGCTCGGCGCGCTCCACACGCTGGCCGCCCAGCTTGGCACGCCGTACGCGACCGACGATGACGTGGCGGCCATGCGCAGGCACAACAGCGACCTTCTGCGGGCGATCGAGGACGGCGCCATCGACAGGGCCCGCCTGGCCGACATGGCGTTCCACCGCGTGCTGGTCAGCAGGACGGGCAACCGGTTCCTCGCCTCCAGCATCGATTCGCTGGAGATGCACACCAGCCGCGTCGTGTCGCTGTACTTCCGCAACCGCGGACCCGATGGGCAGTCCGCGCGCGAGCACGCCGAGATCATCCAGGCCGTCCTCGACCACGACGCGGGCGCCGCGGCCGCGGCCACCCGCAGCAACTACCTGCGGGGGCTCAGCCTGGCCGGAGAGGAGAACGGATGAGCGGGCTTCCGGGCCGCGTCCTGGTCACCGGAGCCGCCGGCGCCATCGGCACCTCGCTGCGCGGCACTCTCCTTCGCAAGATCGTTCAGGTCCGCCTGTCCGACATCCGGCCCGTCGGCCAGGCGGCGGAGCACGAGGAGTTCGTCCAGGCCGACCTCACCGATCTCGACCAGGTCAGGGCCGCCGTACGCGGCATGGACGCGGTCGTGCACCTCGGCGGCGTGGCTGACGAGACGAACTTCGCCGCGCTCAAGGGCGCGAACCTGGAAGGCGTCTACAACGTGTTCGAGGCCTGCCGGCTCGAGGGAGTGCCGCGGGTCGTCAACACCAGCTCCAACCGGATCACGGGGTTCCACCCCGCGGGCCGTACGCTCGACGGGCTGGAGGCCGTACGTCCGGACGGCCTGTACGGCGCGGCCAAGGCCTTCGGGGAAGCGGTCGCGAGCATGTACGCCGATCGGTTCGGTCTCGACGTCGTCTCGGTGCGGATCGGCTCCTTCGAGGAACAACCGTCGGAGCCGCGTCACCTGCACACCTGGCTGAGCCCTTCCGACGCGTCCAGGCTCTACGAGGCGTGCCTGGCGGCTCCGGCCGGGATCGGCCACGTCACGATCTACGGGGTTTCCCGCAACACGCGCTCGTGGTGGTCGCAGAGCCCCGCCGCGAGTGCCCTCGGATACCGGCCGGAGGACGACGCGGAGGAGTTCGCCGACCGGCTCCAGCCGTACACCGAGCCTTATCAGGGTGGTCAGTACACGCAGTACGAGTACGGAGGCTGGGCCGCCAGACCGGACGCCGACCGTATTCCTTGATACCCGCAGGACACGAGAGGATCGGCTCGTTCTTGCCTCGGATCAGCTTGGCGGACGCTCGTGTGCGGGTGGGCCGGGATCGGTGAGCAGGTGGGTGAGGGTGGTGGTGAGCCACTGCTCGTAGCCGTCGGGGGTCCAGCCGATCATGTCGCGGGCCAGCAGGTACGTTTCCGCGTGGACGAGCACGGCGGTCGTGTCGGTCAGCCAGTCGAGGTCGTGGCCGGGCGGCAGCAGCCCGTCGTCGGCCATCTTGGTCCAGAACTGGGCGATGTTGTCGCGGGTGGCTTGGCGGCCGGCCTGGGCGGCGGCGGCCAGGTCCGGCTCGGTCGCGCCGGCCTGCAGTGCGACGGCCAGGATGTCCCCGGCGCGCTCCATCATCTGGCGGCCGCCGCCCGCCAGGGCTGCGATGCGCTGCTCGGCGGTGGGCGCGGTGCCGGCCCGGGTGTACCAGTCCCGGCCGCGGATGTCGATCGCGGCGGTGTCGCCGGCGAAGGCGACGTCGACGCAGCGTTTGAGCAAGGCGGCCTTGGTGCCGAAGCGGACGTACAGGGTGCGGGCGCCGACGCGGGCCTGCTCGGCGACGGCGGTCAGGGTGGTGGCGGCGTAGCCGTGCCGGAGGAACAGGTCGGTGGCGGCGCGAAGGATCTTGTCCTCGGTCTCGGCGACACGGGCGGCGCGCAAATCGCGCTTGACGGGGTCCGACATGGAATGCAGTATAACTGCATCGATGCAGTGAGACTGCAAACAGGAGGGGTCATGTCGGACATCCCGCGGCTCGACGGAGTGCACCACCTCAAGCTCCCGGTCAGCGACCTGGAACGCTCCCTGGCCTGGTACCAGAGCCGGCTCGGCTACGAGATCGGCATCGAGTTCACCGAGCAGGGCGTCCTGATGGGCTGCGCCCTCGACCACCCGCGCGGCGGCCCCGTGCTCGCCTTGCGCCTGGACCCGGACCGGGCCAAGGTCGCGGCCGGGTTCGACTACTTCGCCATCGGCGTGCCGGACAAGCCCGCCATCGACGCGCTCGCCGAACACCTGACCTCGCTCGGCGAGGAACACGCCGGGGTGCACCTCGCCACCATCGGCTGGATCCTGCCGAACCTGCACGACCCCGACGGGCACGAGGTGCGCTTCTACACCACCGCCCAGCACACCCAAACCGGGCCTTGATCCGCGCCAGACGGCCGACCGACGCGCGGCTCAGCAGGCCACGGCGCTTCCCTTTCCTGGCGTCTCGGTCTCCCTGGCCTGCCGTACAAGGCGATCGTGGTCAGTCTGGCCCGGTCACCAGCGAGATGTCGACGTACTCCTTCATGATCGCGTACGTCGCCTGGTCCCGCCCGATGACCTCGGTGAGCTGGAAGGCGGTCTGGTCGGCACCGGCGAAGTACAGGCGGGCGAGGAGCCCGGCGACCAGCAGGGTGGCGCCCCAGAAGGCCAGGCCGCCACCCGCCCACCGGGCCAGGGCGACGAAAGCCGGGAAGAGCAGCACCGCCCCGAGCGCGAAGACCGCGTAGGTGAGGGTGACCAGCGCGGGCGCTGAGGTGTAGGCGAGCAACTGGCCGGAGGCTATTCCGCTGAGATCACCTCGGTGAACGCGGATTCGCCCTGCTCAAAGGCCGCTGGAGGACCCTCCAGCACATTGCCATCAGCCCGGGTGGAATCGCCGACACCGCTCGCGCGGCCTTGTCTGTGATCCGTCAAGGATCAGCTAGGAAAGCCCTTCCGGGCGCGCCGTCTCGCTGAGGTAGATGCTGGCTCGGCCAGAGCAGGATTTTGGACGTCGGGCATCGCAGCAGGCGGCTGGCGCCATGAAAGGCGCCTGCAAAGCTTCGTCAACTGTTCCGAACAAAGAGGCGCCCCGAACATCCACTTAGCCCCGGCATGTTTCCCTGTTGTCGGCGATGTCGACAGGCACGCCATTCGTTACCGACAGGACGAATGTCCATTTCTATATAGGGGCGGCCCGATGGGCTCTTTTTCTAGAATCATCGGCGGCATGGGGGCCGCTGCTCTCGCGGGGATCACGCTGGGTGCGGCGTCGCAGCCGGCACAGGCGATGTCCGGTCTGGCGAAGGACGTGCACGTCCCGTGCGACCCGGACGCGCTCGTCACTCAGATCAAAACAGCCAACGGGATGGGAGTCGCCAGGCTCCTTCTCGCGCCGGCCTGTGTCTACAACTACACCACCACGAGTGACGCCGGCGACGCACTCCCGGTCATCACCGGCGACATCACTCTGGTGGGCGGGGCGAGCACGACTATCAGGCGCGATCCGAGCGCACCCGACGCCTTCCGTGTCCTGGAGGTCGCATCCGGGGGAACCCTTCATGTCCAAAGGATCTCCATCCGTGGCGGAAGTACGGCGGGCCAAGGCGGTGGGATCCTCAACGCGGGCACCGTGGTTCTGGACCAGACCCTCATGGCCGGAAACCACGCAGGAAACGGTGGCGCGCTCGTTAATACTCCGGGCGCCAAGGCGACGATCTCCCACAGCGCGCTGAAAGAGAACTCGTCGACGGGCGTCGGAGGCGGCGCCATCCTCAACTTCGGGATGCTGACGATGTCCAACAGCGCCCTGACCAAGAACAGTGCACCGATCAACGGCGGTGGGCTGAACACTCAGGGATCTGGCGTGTCGCACGTCATCCAGAGCATAGTGACCGACAACACATCCGGCAGCCTGGGAGGAGGCATCTCCAACCTGGGAACCACCACGCTCGATCGCGTCGTGGTCATGCGGAACAAGGGATCCGGCGGCGGCGGAATCGCCACCGGCAACGCCAATGTCAGCATCCATAACTCGGTTATCCGTGACAACATCCCCGATAACTGCAGTCCGATGAACACCATTCAGGGCTGCGTCAAGTAGCCTGGGGGCGTGTCCAGTGGATTTCTGTCCGGGTGTGTTACGAACAAGGATCCATCGGACACCCCTAGAGTCGACCAAACAATCGGCTGAGGTTCACGCCGCCAGCTCTTCGGCGGTGATGCGTTCGAGTTGTTTGTGGCGGGTTTCCGGGCCGAAGGCGATGAGGGCGACGGCGGCCAGGGCCATGGGGACCACGCCGATGGCGGCGGTGACGCGGACCGAGGGGACGGCGACCGCCGTGACCACGAGCGCGAGGATGAGCACGCCGCCGGCCTTGGTGGCGCCGGCCGACAGGCCGCTGGTGCGGGCGCGGATCACGGTGGGGTAGATCTCGGCGGTGTAGGCGGCGAGCACGGCATTGAGGATGCTGATCCCCCACACGGGCACGACCAGCAGGACGTAGAGCAGGCCGTGGTTGGCGGCGACGCGGTCGCCCAGCAGTGCGAAGGCGGCCAGCGATCCGCCCATCAGCGCGATCACCAGGATGACGGTCTTCTTGCTGCTCCAGAACCCGTAGAGCAGCGCGACGGGCAGGCTGAACGGGAATCCGATGATCGCGGCGTTGCGGAGGATCTCACTGGCGTTGACCTGGGAGAAGCCGAGCCGCTGAAGGTTGGAGGGCATCCACTGCTGGAATCCGTACTGCGTGGTGCCGATGCTGAGAGCGAGCAGCACGACGACGGCGGTCAGCCCGAGGAAGGGCCTGCTGAGGATCAGCCGGGAGCCCCGATGGAGCGACTGCTCGACGGCGAGCTCGGAGGAGGGCGTCTCGACGACGGCGGCGCCGTACTTGCGCATGACGGCCCGGGCCTCGGCGGAGCGCCCCTGCATGATCAGGAACCGTGGCGACTCGGGGATCCAGCGGTTCAGCAGGATCAGGACGAGCCCGGTGGGCAGGCCGACGAGCCACAGCAGCCGCCAGCCGAACTGCCCGGGCGAGGCCCAGGTGGAGGCCAGCCAGCTCACGATGATGTAGGCGCCGGCGATGTCGCTGCCGATGAGCACGATCATCCAGCCTCGGTGCCTGCGCGGCACGGTCTCCGACAGCAGCACGAACGTGAGCGGCAGCATGCCGCCGACGCCGAGCCCCATGACCAGGCAGGTGACCAGGTTCATCCAGAACTCGGGCATCGTCCCGCAGGTGGAGGTCGCGATGAAGATGATGGCCGCCAGCAGGATCGACGCGCGCCGCCCCATGCGGTCGCCCAGCCACCCCCAGACGAACGAGCCGATCATGGTGCCGGCGATGCCGGCCAGCGGGTAGAGGCCGACCGGCAGCGCGTGGGCGGTCGGGTTCAGCGGCCCGCGCAGGCCGTACTCGGCGGCGGCGCCCGGGACGATGAAGGCGAACGCGGTCGGCTTCATCACGTCGATCGTGATCGCCGCGGCCATGACCAGCAGCAGCCCGACGTGGGCGGGCTTGATCCTGGCGTCGTCGAGCGGCGCGATGCTCACGTTGCTCAGCTCGGGCCGCCGGCTCCGCGCGGGAGGGAAGAGGCCGTAGGCGGTGATGCCGACGCCGATGAACATCAGGACCATGCCGATGCCCATCCCGGTCGAGATCGGCATCCCGGCCAGGTGGTAGTGCATGTCGCCCGCCATGAGGTAGTCCGGCAACTGCAACAGCACCCCGACCATGGTGATCGTCACGCCGGACCAGAACGCCGGGGGATGTCCGTACTTCACGGGTTCGTCCTTTCGGGCAGAGAGTCGAGTACGGCGGGCGGTGCCTGGAGCGCCAGCACCTCCAGCACGGTCTTCCTGTGGTCCTTCAGCAGCGCCCCCTGATCCCCGTGCCAGGCCTGGCGGAGCTCGCGGATCCGGCGCCACCTGCGCCTGGCGGTGGCCACGAGGTCGGCGGCCTCGGCGGGCGGCTCGGCGCCCGGCCGCAGGAACGCCTGGACCACGCCCATCGCCCAGTGCGGCGCGACCCACTCGTGGTAGGCGCTCGCCATGACCTCCTGCTGGGCCGCGAAGTCGTCCACGTCGCGGGCGACGGCCTCGGCCAGCAGCTCCGCCTGGATGAGCCCGAGCCCGGCGCCGCGCGAGGTGAGCGGGTTGAGCGCGGCCAGCGCGTCCCCGACCTGGTGGAGCCCGTGCACCTGCGAGGTGGGCGACAGCCGGATCCTGCTGCGCAGATAGCCGAAGTCCTGGATCGGCGCGAGCGGCTCCACGCCCCGCAGCGGCGTTCCCAGCCGCCGCGACGACAGCACCGCCCGGTAGGTCTCCTCCACCACCCGCTGCTCCGGCGGCTGCCCCTCGCCACGCAGCGCGACCAGGATCGAGGCGAATGGCGGATCGTGCAGGAACAGCCGCACGTGCCCGCCCTCCTCCAGCTCCGGCTCGGCTCGCAGCGACACCGCCCCCCGCGTGGCGGCGAACCCCTCCGCGGTCAGCCGTACCGGCCGTGAGGTGTAGTAGAGGTACGACCTCATCCCGAGGTACGGCGTGCCGAGCCGCGTGCGGATCCCGGTCGCGTCGACGACCAGCCGGGCGGGCAGGACGCCGCCGGCCGTACGGACTCCTTGGACGGTTCCGTCCGCGCAGGACAGCCCGAGCACGCGCTCCCCGAACCGCAGGGTCAGCGTCGGCAGGCCGTCCGCGCACTCGAGCATGGCGCGTTCGAGCAGCGCTCTGCGCAGGCTCATGAAGGCGGCCTGTGACGCGCCGGGGTATTCGATCACGTCCCGGGCGCCCAGCTCGTAGACCCGCTTGGCCACATCGGGCAGCGACCGCCGCAGCACGTCACGCGCCCCTGCCATGAGCTGGTGAGGACGTCGTGCGTGCGCCGCTCCTGCCCGCAGGGCGGGATATCCCTCGCGCCGGCCGAACGCCTCGCGCCGGTCGCGCTCGACGACCAGCACGGGCAGGCCGCGCCGGGCGAGCATCATCGCGACCGACATTCCGGTGAGCCCGGCGCCGATGACGACTATTCCATTTCTCTGGACCACGAATTCACATTAATCTGGCCTCTTCTCCGTCGAATGTCAGCTACTTGACATCGTCTATGTCCGGTTGCTGACCACAACACGGGCGCGGTCGTAAGTAATGATGTTGATCAGGCGCCGTGAACAAATTCATGGCACGCATCGAAAGGAACTCGAAATGAGTGACGTTCTGAAGCTGCAGGCCCAGATCGCTGTCGACGCCGGCGTCGAAGAGGACGCGGCTCTCAGCACGCTGAGCTGGTCGCACTGCGGCAACGCGGAGAACTAGGAATCATCCGGGGCGCGGGAGCAACCTGCTCGCTCCCGCGCCCGTCTCCCGATTCGGAGTAACCATGGTTTCGGATCTACGGCTTTATCTGGCGGGGCAGACCGCTTCGGTTTTCGGCAGTTCCCTGACGGCCACCGCCACCTCCGTGGTCGCCGTGACCAGCCTGCACGCCACCCCGCGGGAAATCTCTTTCATCGTGGTCAGCGCGACCATTCCCGCGCTGGTTTTCGGGCCGATCTGCGGGGTGCTGGCGGATCGGATTCTCCGGCCGCGGCGCGTGCTCGTGCTGGTCGACCTGATCTGCGGCGCCGTGGTGCTCGCCTGCGCGGCCGCCGCGTTCACCGGACAGCTGTCGGTGGCGGTGCTGTGCGGGGTGGGCTTCCTGATCGGGCTGTCGCAGATCTTCGTGTACGCGCTGTACTTCACCCATCTGCGCGGCCTGGAGAACGTCAAGGACCTGAGCGCGGCGCGGGGGCGGTTGCAGTCGTCGGAGATGGTCTCGCGCACGATCGCCGGGAGCATCGCGGGCCCCTTGCTGGCGACCGTGGGCGCTCCACTGATGTTCCTCGTGGACGCGCTGTCCTACGCCTTCAGCGCCTCCTTCCTGCGGATGCTCCGCTCGCCTGACCGGCGCACGACCGAACCCAAGCCCAGGACCGGGATCCTGCGCGAGATGCGCGCCGGGGTCTCGGTGGTGCTCGGGAACCCGCTGCTCACCGCCTACGCGATCTACGCGGTCATCCTGAACGTGGCCACCAACGGCACGCTCGCCCAGCGCGCGCTCTACCTGCTGGACACGCTGCACCTGCCTGTCGCCCTCTACAGCGCCCCGATGGTGGTCGCCACATTGCTGGGCGCCCTGGGCTCGCTGCTGGCCCCGAGGGTGCTCAAGCGCGGCATCCCGCCGCGCCGCCTCATGCTGATGTGCTCGCTGTCCTCGGTCGTGGCCACCACCGCGTTGCCGCTGGCAGGTGGGCCTCTCTGGTCGATCCTCACGCTGGTCACGATCGGCATCGCGCTGCCCGGGCTGTTCGGCGCGGCGAGCAACCTCGCGCTCATCACGATCCTGTCCGACGATATCGGCGATGAGTACTTCGGCCGGATGACCACCCTGATGTCGTCGCTCATCACGCTCGCCAGCGCCGTCGGCGCTCTGCTCGGCGGGGTTCTGGGGGAGCGCCTCGGCATCCGTGACGGCATCTGGGTGTGCCAGGGCATCGCCTTCGTCGCGGTGACGATCCTGCTGATCGCGGTACGGCGGGGCCGTACGCCTGCCCCACCGCCGGCAGAGGTGCTTTCGTGAAATATCCGCAAGCGCGGCGCGACGGAGTGACCGAGACCTTCCACGGCCGCCCCGTCGCCGACCCGTACAGGTGGCTGGAGGACCCCGACTCCGAGGACACCCGCAGCTGGCTGCGCGACCAGCAGTCCCTCAGCGTCGGCTACCTGGAAGGCCTGCCCGGCAGGCAGCGGTTCGCCCGGATGCTGCGCGACCTGGCCCCCCGCGGCGCGGAAGCCGCGGTCAAGTACGCGGGAGCCCGCAGGTTCCGGGTCGCCGAGGGCGAGCTCCAGGTGTGGGAGGCGGGCTGGCGGACGGTCGTGGCCGCGTCCGGCCTGCACCCCGACGCGGTCATCGCGCGCTGGCACCCCTCGCCGGCGGGGAGCCTCGTGGCCGTCCAGGTCCGCGTGGCAGGAGCCGAGGACAGGACCCCGCTGTCGCTGGTGGACGTGGCCACCGGCCAGGTCGTCGAGTCGATCCCCGACACCCGCTACTCGCCGGTCGAGTGGCGCGCCGACGAGAAGTCGTTCTTCTACACCCGCGGCGCAGGCGTCCACCACCACACCGCAGGAGGGGACGAACAGGTCATCGGCGACGAGGCGGCGACCACCCGCTACCACGTGGCGCTCTGGCACGACAGGTGGCTGGTCGTCGCCGCCAGGGACGGGACCGCTCGGGCCAGGCGCACGAGCGTCGCCGACGTCAGGACCGGCGGTCTTCTCCAGCCGTTGTCGATCGACGCCGACGTCGCGGTGGACGCCGACGGCCGGCTGCTGGCCACCTGCGGCGACTTCGGGCAGGTGCTCGCGGGCGACGGGCGAGGGCCCTGGCGGGTGCTCGTGCCCGAGGACAGCACGGTCCTGCTCGGTATCACCCTCACCTCGACCCGCCTGGTCGCGCTGCGCCACCGGGACGGCGTCAGCCGGATGACCGTGCACGACCCCGCGACGGGCGCGCTGCTGGCCGAGGCCGGGCTGCCGGGGGAGGGGACGGTGAGCTGGGTCAGGCCGACCGGTGACCCGGAGGTCCTGGCGCTCGGCTACGCGAGCTGGGACACCCCGCCGTCGGTGTGGCACCTGGACGCGCGCACCGGGCGGGTGACCCCGTACGGCCCGCCGCCCGCACGCGTGGACGTCGAGGTCAGCCGGCACGCCTACCGCTCCGCCGACGGCACCGAGGTCCCGCTGACGATCCTCTCCCACGGCGCGCGCGGTCCGCGGCCGACGATCCTGGCCGTCTACGGCGGGTTCGGCGTCCCTGCCCGGCCCGCCTACCAGCCGGACCTGCTGGCGTGGGTCCTCAGCGGTGGCTGCGTCGCCGTCGCGGGGGTCAGGGGCGGCGGCGAGCGGGGACGCCGCTGGCACGAGGACGGCCGCGGCGCGAACAAGCCCACCGCACTCGCGGACCTGCACGCGGCCGGCGACTGGCTCGTCAGGCACGGCTGGTCCCCGCGTCACGAGCTCGCCCTGCTGGGCGGCAGCAATGGCGGCCTGCTGGCCATGGCGGCCGCGGTCCAGCGCCCCGCGGCGTACGCGGTCGTGGGCTGCGCGGGGGCGCCGTTCGACATGATCCGCTACGAGAGGTGGGGGCTGGGGGCGGTCTGGCGGGAGGAGTACGGCTCGCCCGAGGACCCGGCGGAGTTCGAGGCGCTGCTGGGCTACTCGCCCTACCACAACGTGTCCCGCGGCCACCCCGCCGCGATCCTGATCACCGGCAGCAACGACACGCGCGTTGACCCGCTGCACTCCCGCAAGATGGCCGCCCGCCTGCAGCGCGCCCCGGGGAGGGGGCCGGTCCTGCACTACGCGATCGAGGGAGCCGGGCACACCGGGGCCGGCGGCGAGCGGGGGATCTGGCGGTCGGCCGCGGCGCTCGCCTTCGTCGCCCGGCACACCGGGCTCGCCGTGTAACGGCGACGGAACGGATATGTCACGCCATCTCCAGCGAAGGGGGCCAAATTGCCACGAGGGAGATGTGATCATGTCGCTGCCCGACGAGCTCGGCGTGGAGTGGATCGAGGGCGAGCACGAGGTGCGCGAACGGCTGGAGGAGCTGTCGTTCTTCACCCGGACGAGCCTGTTCTGCGTCCACCCATCACCGACGGCGCTCTACCTGCGCAGGGGCGTGGACCTGCGGTTCGTCCACGAACGTCGCACATTGGGAGACCCGGACAGGCTGCTGGCCGCCGGGGCCCGCGTCCGTGTGCTCGACCGGCGGCTGGACCCGCTGGTCGTCATCGACGAGCGGGTGGCCGTCGTGCCGATCGACCCGGAGGACCACGCCCGGGGCGCGCTCGTCGTGCGCCAGCCGGGTCTGCTGACCGGGTTCCTGCGGCTGTTCGAACGGCTTTGGAACGAGGCCCGCGAGCTGCCTGAACCCGGTCTGACCGACGACGACCGCCGGTTGCTCGCGCTCATGGCCTCCGGCAGCACCGACGAAGCCACCGCGCATCAGTTCGGGGTGTCGGTACGGCACCTGCGGCGGCGCATCGCCCGCCTGACCGCCCGGCTGCAGGCCTCGAGCAGGTTCGAGGCGGGCGTCGAAGCGGTTCGACGCGGCTGGCTCTGACACTTCGACTTCGACGAGGAAGGAAGCGCGATGCAGGAACAGCTCGCGTTCACGCTGGCGCACGCCGACTACTACGAACCACTCGAGCTCATCGACCCCGGCCTGCCGTACCGGCCCGCTGGAATGCCGCAGGACTGGAGCCGGAGCAGCCGGGAGATCTGGACCGACTGGGCGCCGCCCGGCGTGGAGGTGCCTGAGCAGGGGTGGAAGATCCACGTCTCCAGCGCGGTCGAGGACGCCCAGCGGGTCCTCGACCTGGTCGCCGCGGCCTGCGTGGAGTTCTCGGTGTCGTTCAAGCACCTGAGCGGGAAGTCGTTCTTCCTGTGGGTCCACAGCAAGCACGGCAACCGCGCCCAGGGCGGCAAGTTCTGCGCCCTCTACCCGCCGGACCCGGAGGTCGCCCGCGCGCTGCTGATCCGCCTGGAGCACGACCTGGCCGGCTTCGCGGGGCCGTACGTCCGCAGCGACCGGCGCTTCGGCTCCTGCGTCTTCTACCGCTACGGCTCCTTCCGCGAACGGTTCCGGCTGCGGCCCGACGGCACCCGCGAGGCCACGCTGTTCGACCCCGCCGGGCGGGAGATCCCCGACGAGCGGCGGCCCGAGTTCGTGCTCCCGCCCGGCGTGACCGACCTGTTCGCCGCCCCGGAGGACGACGGCGACGAGGCGGTCAGCTTCGCCGGCTACACCTTCGAGGCCGTCCTCCAGCACAGCAACGCGGGCGGCGCCTACCGCGCCCGTGCCGCGGACGGACGCGAGGTGTTCGTCAAGGAGGCCTGGGCCCACACCGGCTACGACGCCGAGGCACGCAGCGCCCAGCTGCGGCTGGAGCAGGAGTACGAAACGCTCAAGGCCGTGCACGCCCAGGCCCCCGGGCTGTGCCCGGAGCCGATCGAGCTGTTCTCCCACTGGGAGAACACCTACCTGGTCACCGAGCTCGTGCCCGGGACGACGCTGAGCAAGTGGGTGGTGGCCAACTCGCCCGTCGTCAAGATCGAGCAGCCGCCGGAGGTGTTCGCCGAGTACTACCGGCGGTGCCTGGACATCCTCGGCCAGGCGGAGGCCGCCATCGCGGCGCTGCACGAGCTGGGGTACGCCTTCGTCGACGTCAACCCCAAGAACATGCTCGTCGACGACCACCTGCGGGTCCGGCTCGTCGACTTCGAGGCCGCCCACCTCCTCGCCGACGGCCCCGCCGTACCGCTGGGGGCGCCCGGCTACATCCCGCGTGAGGCGTTCGAGCCCAGCCGCTCGGTGAGCCCGCGCGACCTCGACGACTACGCGCTGTCGGCGGTGGCGCAGCTGATGGTCTTCCCGCTGCACGAGGTCGTGATCCGCGCGCCGGAGGTCCTCGACCACATTCACCACGACGTCACCGCGCTCGCCCCGCTGCCCGACCGCCTCTGGTCCCGGGTCACCCGCGTCCATCCGCGCCCCCGGCGCCGGGCCCTGCCCACGCCCGACGAGGTCGCAAGCGACCCGCTGACCTGGCTGAGCCGGCTGAGCAGCCGTACGGCCGACGCGATCGAGACCATGGCGCAGCCCGGCAACCCCCGGTGGGTTTACCCGACGACCCCAGCCGGGTTCTCCTCCAACACCCGGTGCGTGGCGCACGGCACGGCGGGCGTGCTCCACGCCCTCCACGTCGCGGGCCGCCCGGTCGACAGGAAGATCGTCGCCCGGCTGCGTGACGAGTCGCTGGCCGAGCGCCACTCGATGCCGCCCGGCCTGCTGTACGGCAGCGCCGGGATCGCCTGGGTGCTGGCCTCGCTGGGGGAGGCGGAGGCCGCCGCGGAGCTGCTGGCCGCCGCGGACCGGCATCCGCTGAGCCGTACCTCCGCGACCTACGGAGGCGGCGCGGCGGGCGTCGCCATGACGCACCTGTCCCTCTACGGCCGCACCCGGGACGAGCATCACCTCGACCGGGCCGGGGAACTGCTCGGCACGCCGGGGCAGCTCGGGCCCGACGACGCCGCCGGCCTGGTGCACGGGCGGCCGGGCGTCGCGCTCGCCCTCTACTACCTGGCCCGCCTGACCGGCGATCGGGAGCCGCTCGAACGCGGGCTCCAGCTGCTGCGCGACGAACTGCGGCACCGGCTTCCCGTGGAGACGGACGCGCTCGGGTTCCGGGTGTCTGCCGTGGACCAGCGCAACATGCCCTACCTCTTCGCGGGAAGCGCGGGCTACGCCTCGGTCCTTTCCCGGTATCTCACCGTCGTCGAGGACGCCGAGCTGGCCGGCGTGCTGCGTCGTTGCCTGCGCAACTGCACGGTACGGTTCACCGTCGGCGTGGGCCTCTTCCAGGGGATGGCCGGGCTGGCTCTCACGCTCTCCCAGGCGGGCCTGCGGGCCGAGGCGATCAGGTCGGGCGCCGGGCTGTTCAAGTACGCGATCCCCGGTGACGACGGCGGCATCCGCTTCGTCGGCGACCGGTTCCTCCAGCTCAGCGCCGACCTGTGGAGCGGCTCGGCCGGGGTGCTCCTGACCGCGCACCACCTGGTCACCGGGGCCCCCGACCCGCTGTTCACGCTGGATTCCATCGCAGAGTAGATCATGCCGGACGGTGAGGAAGGTTTCGGCGGAGGAAGTCCAGCTCGAGGGCCATCACGTGCTCCGCCATGCCGTCAGGCGTCATGTGGCTGACCCCGGGCAGCAGCACGGTCGAGTGCGGACGCCTGGCTCGGGTGAGCGCCTCGGACAGGCGCAGCGTGTGCAGCGGGTAGACGTTGTCGTCGGCCAGGCCGTGGATGAGCAGCAGGGGGCGGGACAGGTTCGGGGCGTCGGCGATGAGCGAGTCGGCGGCGTAGCCCTCGGGGTTGTCCTGGGGCAGGCCAAGGTAGCGCTCGGTGTAGGCGGTGTCGTACCAGCGGAAGTCGGTGGGCGGCGCTCCCGCGCAGGCGGCGTGGAAGACGTCGGGCCGGCGCAGCACGGCCAGCGCGGCGAAGTAGCCGCCGTAGGACCAGCCCCGGACCGCGACCCGGGACAGGTCCAGGTCGGGGTGCTTTTCGGCCAGCTCGTGCAGCCCGGATACCTGGTCGTCCAGCGCCACCTGGGAGAACCGGCGGAAGATCGCCCGTCCGAAGGAGACCCCGACGTTGGGCGTGCCGCGGTTGTCGATGGTGACGACCGCGAAGCCCTGGTCGGCCCACCACTGCTTGCGGATCCACCGGCCCGGTTCGGCGGCGATCACCTGGTGCCCCGGCCCGCCGTACACGTCGAGCAGGACCGGCAGCCGCTCGCCGGGCACGTGATCCTCGGGATAGAGGACCGCTGCCGGCAGTTGGTGCACGGTCACACGCTCGAGGATCGGGCGAGGCCGGTACGGCACGGCCGCGGACAGGTCGCCGACCTCCAGGTCGCCGATGAAACGGCGGGTCCGCATGCTCTCCAGCGTGCCGGAGGTGAGCACCAGCGTGGAGCCGCTGACCATGGCGCTGTGAACGCCGTACTCGTGGGTGATCCTGGTCAGGTCGCCGTCGGGGGACAGGCGGTAGACATGCTGCTCGACGGGGTCGCTCTCGTGGGCCTCCAGAACGTAGTCCGCGCCGAGCCGCCCGGCCACCTTGCGGACATAGAGCGAGGGCGGGGTGACGACCTCGCCGTCGATCGCGAGCGCCTGGACCTCGCCCCTCTCGACGATCTCCAGAACCCGGTCGCCATCGGTGCTGGGCACGTGCTCGATCCACTGCGGGTGGCCGAATGCCTGCAGCTCCGACGTGGTGCCGGTGGCCAGGTTGACCTCCAGGAGCCGACCGTGCTGCTGGAGCCGATCCAGGACGGTGATCACCAACCGGTCGCTCCAGTCCACGGCTGACACGTAGGGGAAGCGGCGGTCGTCCCAGAGCACCTGCTTGCGGGCGCCGTCCAGTCCCAGCAGATGCAGCTCGACCAGGGCATTGGGCCCTCCGGCCTGCGGGTACGGCAGGCGAAGCGGGGACTGCTCGGGGCGCGCGGGGTCGGCCAGGTGGCGGCGGGGCACGCCCGTTTCGTCCACCCGAGCGGCCAGCAGCAGCCCGCCGTCCGGTGACCACCAGTGCCCCCGCAGCCGCCCCAGTTCCTCGGCGGCGGCGAACTCCGCTACGCCCCAGCTCACGTGGGATTCCGTCGTCATGATCCGGGTGATCTCGCTGTCGAGCACCAGGAGCCGCCCGGAGACGACATAGGCGATCTTGTCGCCCTTGATCCTGGGGTCGAACGCCGGCCCGCCGGTGGGGAGTTCCTCGGTCTCGCCCGTGGCGAGGTGGCTGCGGAAGAGCCGGCCGCCAAGGGTGAAGACGGCGTGGACGCCGTCGCTGTCGTAGGTGCCGATGCCCGGAGCCCACAGGCGGACCCGTTCGCGGATCATCCGTTCTTCGGGAGCGAGGTCGCCGCGGTGGGGGGCCAGAGCGTCCGGATCTGCCAGGAGTCGTTCCTGGCCGGTGGTGAGATCGACGGTCCACAGCTTCTCGACCGGGTCCTCGGGGCCGGTCGAGCGCAGGAAGAGCGCCACCTGGTCGTCGTGCACCGTTATCGCGCGGGGGGAGCCGTAAGTGAAGCGGCCGGTACGGGAGAGAAGTTCCACGATATGTGAAATATCACATTTCATGCGCGAAGGGGACCCGACCGGAGTGGTGGGGGGGGGGGGGGGGGGGGCGCCGCGCCCGCCCCCCCGGGGGGGGGGGGGGGCGCCGCGCCCGCCCGGCCGCCCGGGGTCGGGGGGGGGAGCAGGGCGTGGGCGGTGACCAGGGCCAGGCCTATGAGGCCGATCGCCACCAGGTAG
>NZ_JBITHD010000018.1:0-197816 GCF_044457685.1 Nonomuraea sp. NPDC050536 | reverse complement strand
GGCGGGAAGGAAACACCCGGTTACATTCCGAACCCGGAAGTTAAGCTTCCCAGCGCCGATGGTACTGCACTCGGGAGGGTGTGGGAGAGTAGGTCACCGCCGCACAAATATTACTGGAAAGGCCCACCCCGTATGGGGTGGGCCTTTCCGCGTTTCGGGGGTCGTCCACGGATGTGGATGGCCCCTTTCCGTGTTTACAGGGCTCTCCCACGCGTCGGGGTGGCCTCTCTTCCCGCGTTTCAGGGGGCCATCTCGGGGGTCAGGGTTGCCCTTTTCGCGTTTCGGGGGTCATCCCGAGGTCGGGGCGGCCCCCTTCCGCGTGTCGAGGGGTCATCCACGGGGTGTGGGTGGCCCTTTTCGTGTTTCCAGGGGAGCTATCCCGCACGCTGGGGTGGTCCCTTTCTGGGTTTGCGGGGCTGTCCACGGTGTGGTTGACCTCTTTTCGCGTTCCAGAGGGGCTATCCCGTACCTCGGGGTGGCCCCTTTTCGTGTTCTAGGGGTGCTGCTCCAAGCCCGTGGTGATCTCCTCGCGTGCTGCGACCGGCCATCCCCGGTAGCGGGGAGGCTTGCTGCGATTGCCTGGGTCATCCGCGGTGTAGGTGGGCCCCTTCGCGTTTCAGAGGTGCGGTCAGGGGCTTGGGCAACCCCTCGCGTGCCTCGACCGGCCATCCCCCGCGGCGGGGTGTCTTGCTGTGTTTTTCGGGGCCGTCCACGGTGTAGGTGGCCCCTTCGCGCTTCAGGGGTGCTGCCAGTGGTTGGAGTGACCCCTCGCGTGCTCGACCCCATCATGCGTTTCGGCTGCGCCATCCCGGGTGGTGAGGTGCCGTGCTGAGTTCTTCCGAGGGTCGTCTACGGTGAGGTGGCCCCCTTCACGTTTCCGGAGCCCTCGCGTTACAGGCTCGTCTTCGTTGCTCCCGGCCTGCGGCCTTCGGGACGGCGTTTCGAACGGGCACGTGACACGCCATTTCTCTGACCATCAACGTCACGTGACACGTACGTCTCTGACAATCAACGTGGAGCCTCCGCACCCGACGAGCGTGACGCTCGCCGCCTTTCCCCTTCCCTACGCAGCAACTCCGCGAGCCCAGTTGGGACTCCGGCAATCCCGCGAGCGGGCGCTCGTTGCTCGCGCTCGCCTCAGCCGAAGCATCGCCTGCCGCCGGCACTGCCTCACGTGGAGGCCAGGACACAATGCCTCACTGTGGATCGGGTGGGCGGTCAGCCTCGGTAGCGGGGGTATCCGCCGTGGTCGGGAAGTTCCTCTCCCGCGAGTTGGATCCGCTTCCGGCGTTTGTGGGTTGCGCGCGGGTCCACGGTCTGGCGTTCGTGGGTAGCGTGCGGGATCCCCGTCCGGGGCTTGTGGCTACGTCCCGGATCCACGTCTGCCGTTCGTGGGTGTGGTCTGCTCGTCGGTGGGTCGGTGGGTCGGTGGGTCGGTGGGTCGGTGGGTCGGTGGGTCGGTGGGTCGGGATACCCGGGGCACGACACCCAGCTGGCGAGCTTGCCGGAGCGGATATTGGGGGGTGGCCCATTTGGGTGGGAGAAGCTCTCGGAGGAGAGGGCAGGCAGGATCGGGGGCCTGCTGTATCGATGAGACCCGCTGCTGCTTGGCGACGCGCGGACGGACCTGGGTGTAGCGCTGCTGTCCCAGACCGACAAGCAAGAGGCTGCAGCCGAGGTGCGCAGGGCTTCAGCCGGGTCAGTGCGTACGCCGGAGCGGCCCGGGGTCAGGGCGGGAAGCAGCAGGCCGAGGTCGGGCTCCGGCAGGGACTTCACCTGGCTCGGTGCATACGCCGGGGCGGCCGTGGCCAAGGGCAACAAGCAGCAGGTCGCGGCTCCGGCAGGCCGCCGGGGATTTCACCCGCTTCGGTTAGCACCCCGGGGCGGCCGGGGTCAGGGCGACGAGCAGCAGGCCGTAGTCGGGCTCGGGCAGGGGCTTCGCCCGGCTCGGTGCCATGCCGGGCGGCTCGGGACCAGGGTGACGAGCAGGAGGTCGCGGTCGGGGTCCGGTAGGGACTTCGCCCGGCTCGGTGTGTACGGCAGGGCGGTCCGGGACCAGGCTATGTGGACGCGGCCGGAGCCGGGAGGGGCAAGGTCACCAGGCGGGTCCGGCCGGTCCAGGGCTGAGGCCGCGCTAGGCGTGGACGGCGGGTTCGGCCGGCCTGGGGGTGGGGGCGTGGAGGGTGGGCCGGGCGGTCCGGGGGTGGGGCGTGTTAGGCGTGGAGGGTGGCGGTGAGGATGGTGGTGGCGTGGCCGGCGAGGGTTACGCGGGGGCCGCGGTGGGTGACGTGGATGAGGCCGCCGCGGGATGAGAGTTGGGCGGCTGTCAGGTGGGTGCGGCCTAGGCGGTGGGACCAGTAGGGGGTCAGGGCGCAGTGGGAGGAGCCCGTTACCGGGTCTTCTGGGACTCCTACTCGAGGGGCGAAGAAGCGAGATACGAAATCCACTGAAGTGCCGCGGGCTGTGATGATTACTCCGCGCGCGTCCACTGATGTGAGTGCTTCGATGTCTGGGGTGAGAGTGCGTACTGTGTCCTCGGAATCGACCTCGACGAGCAGGTCGAGATTGCTCTTGCCGACCGTGACCGGAGTCACTCCGAGGGCCTTTTCGAGGCCGGGAGGAACTGTGGTGGGCGTCACTTCCTTGGCCGGGAAATCCATCGCGATCATGCCGTCTGCCTGGCGATTCACCGTGAGCGTTCCGCTGGCCGTGGAGAATTTCAGCTCGCCGTCGGCCCCGGTCGAATAGAGCACGTGAGCTGTGGCGAGCGTCGCGTGGCCGCACAGCGACACCTCGACCTTGGGCGTGAACCAGCGCAGCGAATCGCCCAGCAGGAAGGCTGTCTCGGACAGGTTCATCTCCGCCGCCACGGCCTGCATCCACTCGTCCGGTACAGCTGACTCGAGCAGGCAGACTGCGGCAGGATTTCCCTTGAAAGCAGTGTCCGTGAAGGCGTCCACAGTGAACAGGCGCATGACAGGATGCTATAGGCGGCGAGATATCCACTCGAAACCGGGACGCTAGACGTACAAAATGGAATAAGTGATGGGCGTGTCGCATGGCGAACACGGAATCGTCGGTTACCGTCCAATGTGTAGGGACGTGCCGATTGCGGTGAGTTCCTGAGGAAAGGACAAAGCCGATGGGGGCAGTGCGCAAGGTGGTGAGCTACCTTGGCCTGGGCGGGATCGACCACTACGACGAGGGCTACGACGACGAGCAGTACGAAGAGGAGTACATGCCGGCGACGGAGCGGGCGGCCAAGCGGTGGCGGTCCACCGTCGAGCCGTCGCGAATCGTGATGGTGCAGCCGCTCAAGTACAACGACGCGCCGATGATCGGGCAGCACTTCCGCGAGGGGCAGACGGTGATCATGGACGTCACCGGTATGCCGATGCCCGAGGCTACCAGGATGGTCGACTTCGCGGCCGGGCTCGCCTACGGATGCGAGGGCCGTATCGAGCGGATCGCCGACCGGGTGTTCCTGCTCGCGCCCGCGCACGTGGAGATCGAGACCAGCGAGTAGGTCCACAGGCGGCTCGCGGGGGAGCCGCCCACACCCGCCACGTGCGGGGTTTCGGCAGCCCACGGGCTGCGGGGGATGAGGCCGCAGGAGCGCTGCGGCCTGCGCGGAGCGGCTGATCGGGCAACGCTTGCGCCGCACCTGTTGGGCGGGCGCAAGGCGCTGCGCGAAGGTTTCGCCTGAGCTCGTACGGCACGGCGGACGCAAGGCAGCGAGGGTGTCGGCCGGGACGTTGCTCTGGTGAGCACCGGCATCTCCTGAGCAGCGCGAAAGCCGCAGGACGCGAAGACTCCAGCGGCAGGAGCAGCACGAAGGCCGCGAGAGAGTCACGACGTCTGCGGCAGGAGTAGTGCGCGGGTGGCGAGAGCGCCACAGCGTCGGCGGCGGAAGCGGCCCGAGGTCGCGAGAGCGCCGTGGCGTCTGCGGGTAGGAGCAGCGTGAAGGCTGCGAGCGCGTCACGGCGTCTGGGGCAGGCGCGTCCACAGCGTCGGCGGCGGAAGTGATCCGAGGCCGCGAGAGGGCACGGCGTCTGCGGCAGGAGTAGTGCGCGGGTGGCGAGAGCGCCACAGCGTCGGCGGTAGAAGCGGCCCGAGGTCGCGAGGGCGCCGCGGCGTCTGTGGCGGGAGCAGCGTGAAGGCTGCGAGTGCGTCACAGCGTCACTGGCAGATACGTCCACGGCGTTGGCGGAAGTGGCCCGAGGTTGCGAGAGGGGCACGGCGTCGGCGGGTGCGTAGGGCGTGAGAGTGGCGTGCGTCGGTGGGGAGAGCGCTGGGGGTGGGTTACTTGGCGGCTCGGGGGCCGCGGCGGATTAGGCGGGTTAGTTCGGCGGCGTCGTCTGCGGCCTTCTTGGCGCGGCCGTCCGCCTCGCGGGCGTAGTCGTGCAGCGCCCACACCGCCCCGTCCGCAAGCTCCTTGAGCTCCGCCAGCTGAGCCGCCACGTAGCGGGCGTCCGACTCGACGGCCTGGTGGCGGCGCCACAGCAGCCATCCGGCCAGGCCGAACACCAGCACCCCCGGCACCGCCCACAGGGCGGCCGACAGGAGTGCGGCGGTGAAGCAGCACAGCCCGACCACGAGCAGGGTGTACGCCGTCCAGGGACCGCGGCGAGGCGGCACCGCGTCGGCGACGATGGTGCGTTCGGCGTCCGCGAGCGACTGCGCGTCGGGCCCCTCGGGCCGTAGCGCGATCGTGTGCCCGAGCAGCGGCACCGTGACCGAGGTGGGCGGTGCCGTCCGGGTGGTCTCCTCCAGCTCCTCGGCGACCCGGCGCAGTATCGGCGCCGCCACGTGCAGCGCGATCGCCGCCAGGTGCGGATCGGCGCCCGGCCGCAGGTCGTCGAGCAGGTGCGAGTTGAGCGACGCCATCGGCCCCTCGGGCCCGCTCAACCCGATCAGGCTGCGCAGTACGGCCAGCGGCTCGTCCTCCGCCCACGTCGTGACGAGACTGCCGGCGCTGTTGGTGAGCGGAGTCGACGAGTCGTGCTCCGCCTGCCGAGCCGAGGTGATCTCCGCGCACCGCGCCCGCAGCCGGGCCAGCCGCGCGGCGGCCTGCGCCGGACGCGCCAGCTCCGGAATCTCCGCCATTTCCGGAAAGTCCACGAGCGAGGCGGGAACCACCACGGAAGGCTCCCCGGGCGCCAGAGCCTGCACCCACTCCTTCGGGTCCGCATGCTCCTGTACGGCGAGGGCGTCCAGTTTCCGTAGCACGAAGATCTTGCCGGCCGGGCCGTACGCCCCCCGAGCGGCGGCCAGCCACAGCGACCGCTGACCGTGTGCGACAGGCCGGACCAAGGAGAGGTCTCCGAAGGCCGTGCCCAGCCAGGAGGCGTGGATGCGGCTGCCGTGGCCGGCCACGGCCAGGGCCAGGCACAGGAAGAGCGCGGTCTTCTGCTGGTCGCGGGTGGCCGCCCGGCTGAGCGGCTCGAGCGGATCCTCGCCCGACAGGATGGTCACCAGCGCTTCAACGGCAGGCGGAAGCCAGTAGCCGGGTATGTCACGGAAGCCCGGAGCGGCGGGAGGCGCGGTCCCGTTGGCCGCCAGGTGCGCGAGCAACGCCTCGGCGTATCGGCGCAGCTCCGTCGCGGCTTGGGGGCTCGCGGTCAGGTCCGTGCTCAAGGCAGAGAACTCCCCCCTCAGTTCATGACCGCGTAAAGCCTAGCCGGGGGGCGCGCCAACCAGCGGGAGGCGCGCCCCGAAGGGTTACATACGCTCGGGTACCGGCACGCCCAGCAGGTCGAGACCGGTCTCCAGAACACGGAGAGTGAGCGCGCAGAGCACCAGCCGCTGCTCGCGCACGTCCGGGTCGGCCTTGAGCACTGGGCATTCCTCGTAGAACGTGCTGAACAGGCTGGCCGCCTCGAAGAGGTAAGCGCACAGCCGGTGCGGCTCGGCCAGGCGAGCCGCCTGCTCGACCACGGCGCCGAAGCCCAGCAGGTGCAGGGCCAGCGCGCGCTCGGCGGGCTCGCCCAGGACGATCGGCCCGCGCGCGGCGGCCGGGTCGTAGCCGCCCCTGCGGAAGATCGAGCGGATCCTGGCCGTGGCGTACTGCATGTACGGTCCGGTGTTGCCGGTGAAGCCGAGCATGCGGTCGTAGTCGAAGACGTACTCGCTGTCGTGGCTGATCGACAGGTCGGCGTACTTCACCGCGCCCATCCCGACCGCGTGCGCGATCTCGGCCCTGACGTCCTCGTCGTAGCCCCGGTCGGCGATCGCGGCGGCGCCCCGGTCGACGGCCTCCTGGAGCAGGTCGGTCAACTTGACGGACTCGCCGGAGCGGGTCTTGAAGCGCCGCCCGTCCTTGCCCAGCATCATGCCGATCTGCACGTGCTCGGCGGAGACCGTGTCGGGCAGCCAGCCGGCCTGCCGTGCCGCGGCGAACACCATCCGGAAGTGCAGCGCCTGGTCGGCGCCCACGACATACAGGATCCGGTCGGCCTTCAGGTCGTCGACCCGGTAGCGGACCGCCGCCATGTCCGTCGAGGCGTAGCCGTACCCGCCGTCGCTCTTCCTGATGATGAGCGGCAGCGGCTTGTCGTCGGAGCCGGTGAAGCCGGGCGGGAACACGCACAGCGCGCCCTCGCTCATCACCGCGACCCCGGCGGACTCCAGGTCGTCGCAGGTCTGCTCGAGCATCGGGTTGTACATGCTCTCGCCGGCGATGTCGGCGTCGGTGAGCGTGACGCCGAGCATCGTGTAGACCTTGTTGAAGTAGCGGACCGTCGCGTCCATGAACACGTGCCAGAGCCGCATGGTCTCCGGGTCGCCCGACTGCAGCGTGGTCACCCGCATCCGCGAGCGCGTCTTGAACGACTCGTCGCTGTCGAACTGGGTGCGCGCCGCCTGGTAGAACTCGGTGCCCATGCCGGCCTCGAGCTGGGCGACGGCGGCGTCCTCGCCGATGTCGAGCAGGTGCTCGATGAGCATGCCGAACGGCGTGCCCCAGTCGCCCAGGTGGTTCTGCCGGATCACGTTGTTGCCCAGGTGCTCCAGCAGGCGCGCCAGCGAGTCGCCGACGATCGTGGTGCGCAGGTGGCCGACGTGCATCTCCTTGGCCGCGTTGGGCGCGGAGTAGTCGACCACCACGGTCTGCGGCGGCGTGGTGGTGCCCACGCCGTTCCGCGGGTCGTCGAACATCTGGGACGCCTCGGTGGCGATCCACGAGTCGTCCAGCGTGATGTTCAGGAAGCCGGGCCCGCTGACCTCGACCGTGCCGGGAAAGTCCGACAGTTGCGCGGCGATCTCGGCTGCGACCTCCCGCGGGGCACGTCGCAGGCGCTTGGCCAGGCTCATCGCGACGTTCGCCTGGAAGTCGGCGAACTGGGAGGGCCGGATCAGCGGATCTGCGTCGGCGTGCTCAGGGCCGAACGCGTTGGCCAGCGCTTGCTGGACGCGCTCGGTGAGCACTATCTGCGGGTCGGTCATGTTCTAAGGGTACCGGTGACCTTCACCGCGGCGCTGATGCATATCGCCGCCACCACGGAGATCCCGACGGCCACCAGATCGTTGCCGACGTCGCCCGGCTCGAGTGCGAAGAACTCCCTGACGAACGGGATCGCGAGCCCGATCGCGAACAGCGCCGCCATGGCCGCGACCAGCCCCACTCGCAACCAGGTCAGCGGCCTGGCGATGAGCACGAGCACCCACCAGGTGGTCAGGAACAGCGTGATCACGGCCGAGGTGCGGTCCGCGACCTGGCCCCCCGCGGCCCAGAAGGACAGGAACACCGCCGCCGCGCAGATCACACCGGCAGGTACGGCGAAGCGCAGCACCCGTGGCACGAATCCGGGCTTCGAGCGCTCCATCGTGGGCGCCAAGGCCAGGAAGAAGGCGGGGATGCCGATGGTCAGCGCGTTGACCAGGGTGGAGTGCCGAGGTGCGAACGGGAACATGAACCCGAGCACGCCGGTCAGCAGGGACAGCACGATGGCGTAGAACGTCTTGGTGAGGAACAGGTTGGAGACCCGCTCGATGTTGGCCAGCACCCGCCGTCCCTCGCCCACGACGTGCGGCAGCGTGGCGAAGCGGTTGTCGAGCAGCACGACCTGGGCGACCGCCTTGGTGGCGGGGCTGCCCGCGCCCATCGCGATGCCGAGGTCGGCGTCCTTGAGCGCCAGCACGTCGTTGACGCCGTCGCCGGTCATGGCCACGGTGTGGCCGCGCGCCTGCAGGGCGGAGACGAACTGGCGCTTCTGCTGCGGGGTCACCCGGCCGAAGACGGTGTTGGCGTCGAGCAGCTCGCCGAGCTTGTCCAGGTCGTCCTCGGGGAGCGTGCGGGCGTCGATCGCCTTGTCTCCGCCGGGGATCTCCAGCCCGGTGGCGATCGCGGAGACCGCCTCGGGGTTGTCGCCGGAGATCACCTTGACCGTGACGCCCTGCTTGGCGAAGTAGCGCAGGGTTTCGTGGGCGTCGGGCCTGATCCGCTGGCGAAGCGTCACCAGGGCGGCGGGGGCGATGGTGCCGTTCTCGCGGCCCAGGACGAGCACGCGGGTGCCGGTGGCCGCGATGGAGGCGGCCTTGTCGTAGGCGTGGGTGCCGGGGTCGAGCAGCACGTCGGGGGCGCCGAGGACCCAGTTGCCATGGGGACCGAAATCGGCGCCGCTGTACTTGCGGGCCGAGGAGAACGGCGTCGTCGACACCGCGGCCCACCCGGCGGGCATGGCGGGATGGACGGCCTGGATGGCCTGGGCGGTGGCGTTGGGCCGGGGGTCCACGTTGGCCAGGGCGGCGAGCGCGTCGCCGACCGGCTGGCTGCCGTCCAGCGGGATGACCTCGTCCAGGTCCATCCCGCCCGCGGTGAGCGTGCCCGTCTTGTCCAGGCACAGCACGTCGACCCTGGCCAGGCCCTCGATCGCGGGCAGTTCCTGGACCAGGCACTTGCGCTGGCCGAGCCGTACCACGCCGACGGCGAAGGCGATCGAGGTCATCAGCACCAGGCCCTCGGGGATCATGGTGACGATGCCGGCGACCGCGCCGGTGATGGCGGTGCCGAAGTCGGTGTTGTGCCGCAGCTGGCTGTAGATCAGCAGGGCGCCGATGGGGATGACCAGCCAGGTGATGTATTTGATGAAGTTGGCCACGCCGTCGCGCAGCTCGGAGTGGGCCAGGTGGAACTTGCTGGCCTCCTCGGCCAGCCGTACGGCGTAGGCGTCGGTGCCGACCTTGGTCGCGACGAACGCGCCCGAGCCCGCGACGGCGAAGCTGCCCGACAGCACCTGGTCGCCCGGGTGTTTGTGCACGGGGTCGGCCTCACCGGTCAGCAGCGACTCGTCGATCTCCAGCCCGTCGGACTCGGCGACCTCGCCGTCGACCAGCAGGCGGTCGCCGGGGCCGAGCATGATCAGGTCGCCGAGGACCACCTTGTGCGGCTGGATCTCCTGCTCGCGGCCGTCGCGGCGGACGCGGACGGGCGCCTCGTTGATGACGGCCAGCTTGTCCAGGGTGCGCTTGGCGCGCAGCTCCTGGATGATGCCGATCAACGCGTTGGCCACGATGACCAGGCCGAACAGGCCGTCCTGCCACTCGCCGAAGATCATCACGAGTGCCCAGAGCACGCCGATGACCAGGTTGAAGAGCGTGAAGACGTTCGATCTGACGATCGCGCCGAGCGACCTGCTCGATCGCCGTGGCACGTCGTTGGTCTTCGCCGCCGCCACCTGTGCCGTGGTGAGTCCGTTCACACAACCCCCCGATTTGCGGAACCACCCAAGATCTACCAGATGCGGTGCGTTCGGGGGGTTGACGAGATTCGTTCGCCGATCCTCGCCACGATGCCGCTCGCGGACAGGTCCCTGGCCAGTTCGCAGGCGGCGCTGATCCCCTGCGCCCGTGACGAGCCGTGCGCGATGACCACCGTGCCGTTCAGTCCCAGCAGCACGGCTCCGCCGTGCGCCTCGGAGTCCAGCCGCGTGTAGAGCCGTCTGATCCTTGAGCGTTGCATGAGCGCTCCGAGCTTGGCCACCCTACTTTCGTCGATGGTCTGCCTGAGCTGGTCGAAGGCGTAGCGGACAGCGCCCTCCATGGTCTTGAGCGCCACGTTTCCTGTGAAGCCGTCGGTGGTGATGACGTCGGCCATCCCGGTGAGCAGGTCGTGGCCCTCGACGTTGCCCACGAAGTTCAGCGCGGGCGAGCCGGACAGCAGTTCGTGGGCGCGTTTGACGACCTTGTCGCCCTTCTCCGCCTCGGCGCCGATGGTCAGCAGTCCCACCCGCGGTTTGGTGATGCCGAAGGCGGTCTCGGCGTAGGCCGAGCCCAGGTGCGCGAACTGCACCAGCATCTCCGGCTTGACCTCGGCGTTCGCGCCGGCGTCCAGCAGGATCGTGGGGCTCGGCGTGGTCGGCAGCGCCACGGCGATGGCGGGTCTCAGCACGCCCTGCTGGCCTTTCAGCCGGAGCCTGCCCGTGGCCACGATGCCGGCCGTGGAGCCCGCCGAGACCACGGCGCCGGCGTCGCCCCGCCGTACCAGCAGGCAGGCGATCGCGATGCTGGAGCGGGGGCGGCGCAGGCTGGCCAGCGCGCCCTCGTCCATGGCCAGCGCCTCCTCGGCGCGCACGATCGGGATCTCCCTGGTCGCGTCGTGCTCGGCGAGCGCCTCGTAGAGGATCCTGGGCGGGCCGACCAGCACGACCTGGACGCCGCGCTGCCTGACCGCGTGGACCGCGCCCGCCACGATCTCGTGCGGCGCGTGGTCGCCGCCCATGGCGTCCAGCGCGACCGGCCTGCTCTCTGCCAAATGGTCACCTCGTACTCCGCATCGTAGGCGGGACCGGGGTCAGGCTGGTCGGCGACCCATTCCTTTATGCGAGGTTCCAGTCTGATACGCCCCTCGTCACGATTACCTTGCTGAACATGGATCGACCGGTGACGCGGATCAGCGGGCCGTCGCCCTCGGTGCCGGCGGTGACGTTGCGCTTGCCGAACAGGGAGGCGCCCTCGTCGATCACGCGGGCGTTGTCGGGCACGCGCACGATCAGTTTGCTGAACCTGGCGTCGGCCTCCAGCGTGATCTCCCTGCCGGGCAGCACCGCGTTGGACAGGTCCACGATGAGCGCGCCGAAGCGGGCCGTGAGCTTGGTGTTGCGGGAGGCGACCCAGCGGCCCTTGCGGATGATCTTGCTGAACGTCGAGTTGATCGTCTGCTGTTCGACGAACACGGGTGCGGACGTGGCGGACACCTCGGGCAGATCCCGGGTGATGGGGACGAGCTCGCCCATCGTCTTGGCCGTGTACACGGCCTCCAGGCGGTCGGCGTGCTCGACGCTGGTGAGTCTTCCTGTGGCGAGTGCCTCGCCGAGCATCGCGGCCACGTGGTCGCGGTCGGCGTCGGAGGCGCGGAGAGACGGATCGTCGGTCACGGTTCAGGAGTGTACGCACATTCGCGATATGTCGCGAGTGGTGAAACCTCTCCAGAAACTTGGGCCCCAGCGGAACCGGAAGTAGTCCGGGCAGCGTCCGGGTATAAGAACCGTAGACGCGCGACAGGGTCGTGAGGTTTACATCCGATCGAACAAAAAAGATGGGAAAGGCCTAGTGATCTTGAACCAGGCAGGAACACGACGCTTCCGGGCCTATACGTCCAAGCATCTCGACGAGCTCCTGCAGCGTGCGGGGCTCGGCGAGGAGCAGCGTCTGAGGGTGCGCGCCGTGGCTACGGTGCTGCCTTTCAGGACCAACGCCTACGTCGTGGATGAACTCATAGATTGGTCGGCCGCGCCCGACGATCCCATATACCGCCTCGTCTTCCCGCAGGAGGACATGCTTCCGGCCGCCGAGGTGTCCAGGCTGGCCGACCTGCTCAAGGCGGAAGCGCCCAACGCCGAGGTGCAGGCAGAGGCGAACAAGGTTCGTCAGCACCTGAACCCGCATCCGGCGGGCCAGATGGAGCTCAACGTGCCGCGGATCGGCCTCGAGCCGGTGCCGGGGATGCAGCACAAGTACCCCGAGACCGTGCTCTTCTTTCCCAAGCAGGGGCAGACCTGTCATGCCTACTGCACCTACTGCTTCCGGTGGGCCCAGTTCGTCGGCGATGCGGACCTGAAGTTCGCCTCGGACGACATCGACCAACTCGTGGCCTACCTCGGACAGCATCCGGAGGTGACCAGCGTCCTGCTCACCGGCGGCGACCCGATGATCATGGGCGAGCCGGTGCTCAAGCGCTACATCGAGCCGCTGCTGGAGGTCGAGCAGCTGGAGTCGATCAGGATCGGCACCAAGTCGCTGGCCTACTGGCCGCAGCGCTTCACCACCGACCCCGACGCCGACGACACGCTGCGCCTGTTCGAGCGGGTCGTCTCCCGGGGCAAGAACCTGGCCTTCATGGCCCACTTCTCGCACCTGCGGGAGCTGGAGCCGGAGCTGGTCGGCTCCGCGGTCCAGCGGATCCTGGCCAGCGGTGCCACGATCAGGACCCAGGCGCCGCTGATCAGGTCGATCAACGACGACCCGGCCATCTGGTCGGGCATGTGGCGCAAGCAACTAGCGATGGGGATGATTCCGTACTACATGTTCGTCGAGCGTGACACCGGCCCGCAGGACTACTTCGCCGTGCCGCTCGCCAGGGCCTACGAGGTCTTCAGGGACGCCTATGCGAGCGTCTCCGGACTCTGCAGGACCGTCCGGGGGCCGTCCATGTCGGCCACGCCGGGCAAAGTCTGCGTCGACGGCGTCACCGAGATCGCCGGCCAGCAGGTCTTCGTGCTCCACTTCATTCAGGCACGGGACCCCTCGCTGGTGGGTCGGCCGTTCTTCGCACGCTACGACCCGCGGGCGGTCTGGCTGACCGATCTGCGGCCCGCCTTCGCGGATCGTTTTCCGTTCGAACCAGTCGCGGAGGACACGCGGTTGTCGGCCTGAGCGGCAAAGCGCGTGTCCAGCGACCGGAAAATCTGAACCCCCGCCCCGTGACAATTGTTTTCCATGCGTTGTCGCGGGGCCGGGGATGAAGTGCCGGTAATCGCTGGGAGACGTCGACGGAATATCCGGAATGGCACCCCGCCATGTCCCGACTTGTCGCCTGACCCGCCCCCCTTTTCTCGATCGCTCAAAGCTGCGTCAAGCCCGCGTACAGCGGGCTTTGCGGCTCCGGCGCGCGGCTCGCAGTGGTGATACAACTGCGTCAGTAGCTCAGCCGGGACGGCGCGCTTCGTGTGGTGCCCAGAGCGTGTACGCCGCGGCTTTCGGGGGTTATCGATTCGCTTATTCGCAATTCGCGAAAGCGGGCGATCACGAGCCGGGAAGGCAATCATGAATCGTGTAATCAAGACGGCTGTCGCCGTCGCGACATTCGGGCTGGCAGCCGCGCTGTCGATACCCGCTCAGGCACAGACGATCTCGTCGCCCGCGGGCGACGACCCGCTCAACACCGTGACGGGCAGCCTGACTCCGCTCCGGGGCGGCGTCAGCGGCGACAGCGTGGGCGGCGCGCTGGGGAGCCTGAAGAGCGTCCTCGGCGCCGTCGGTCCCCTGGGGAACCTCGGCGCGGTGTCCCCGCTGGGAGGCCTCGGCGCCGGTAAGTCGGCGCTGGGTGGCCTCGGCGTTCCGCTCCGCACCGGCGCAATCCCGCTGGAGGGCGCCGGCGTCCCGCACGGCCTGCGGACGCAGGACATCGGCTCACCGGCCGCCGGCCAGGCCGAGCACCTGGGCACCACGCCGTCGGGCATGGTCGGCGCCTCGCCGCTGGGCGGCGTGCTGGGCGGCGTCACCTCCTCCGCCCTGCCCCTCGGCGCCGCCGATCTCGCCAAGCTGGGCGGCCGCACGGCCACCCTCGCCAGTGGCGCCGCCAAGTCGCACATGAGCGGTACGGCACGCGCGGGTGGGCTCATCCCGCTGGATGGGCAGATCGTCCAGCTCGGCGCGGCTCCGCTCATGCACTTCATGGCGCAGAGGATCGGCGGCCAAGCGCTCGACGAGGTCGCCCCGCTCGTCGAGAACGCGGCCGGCTCGCTGCCGGGCACCGGGGTCAATCCGAGCGCGGTCGGCGACACGCTGGGAACGACCAACGCAGCGGTGACGGCCATCGGGCGCTGAGCGAGCGACCGCCTCGCGTCCGTGACGCCGGCCGCCGTGGGCTTCGACGGAAAGCCCGCGTGCGGACACCGGAGTCCGGTGTGAGGCGGATGTCAGGTGAGGACGGGCCGGACACGTCCAGCACGAGGTTCGCAACGGGAGGGACGCGTGAGCGTGCCGCGGCCTCGGTTTGGGCGTCGCGGTCATCCGGCACGGGGTCTGCAACGGGAGGGGCGCTCGCCAGATGGCGAACGTGCCGCAGGCCTGGCCACGGTCATCCGGCATGAGGATGCAACGGGAGGGACGCCTGCCTGACGGCGGGCGTGCCGCATGCTCGGCCGGAGACCGCCGCGAGCGCCGGAAATCATCCCCCGAACGGCCCCACAACGGCCGTCGGGGAAACGCCGCACAACGGTGTCGGAGTCGTTCGCTGGGCGCGATGCGCGGGCGTGCGACGGCGTCGGGAACGCTCCGTGGCGGGATGCGTTGCGCGCCGTACGCAGCCGTGCGGGTCGCCTGCGGCGCAGGGACCGGCCCGTACTGGGGCGGCCGGCGTGCTCAGTGCCGAGCACGCCGGATGCCCGGGATGGAAGGAAGGACCGACGCGTCGGTCGGAGAGGGCCTGGTGCCGCTGCTCTCGCGGTCGACCGCGCGGGCATCGAGGTCAGCTGCGGACGCGCATCGGCCTCATGGCGGACCGGGGCGGACGCGCCCCTGGTCCGGGGCTGCCCCCGAACAGCAGGCCGCGCTGCAGAGTGGCCTGCTGTCGGGGGCGCACCTGCCGCCGACCCTTCGCGGAGGGCCGGCGGTTTCGTCATGTCGCAGGGCAGGCGGATGCCGTGCTGGGTGAAATGCTGCGGTCAGGGAAGACGGACGCCCGTGCGCCGGGCTATCTGGGCTTGCAGTCTTGCCATCTGCCAGTGCAAATCGAGAAGCTGCTCCGCGAGCTGCACCCGGGGAATCTCGGTCACATCCTCGATGGCCAGGTGGTCGATCGCAGTCGAGAGCTCTCCCATCGCGCGCCCCCACTCCATCAGTGTCCCTTGGGGTCGAATTAACGTTCGAATTCTATCGGAACACGGGTCTCGGTGTCAGTCGTTTGCCCCCCGTGTCGCGCGAGTTTCCGCACACGTGATCGACTGTCGGGCATGCCGAGAGAGCGGCGCGAGCCGTACCGCTGAGCGGGGTTCTAGCCCTTGTTGTAGGCGGCGATGACCTCGGTCGGGTCGCCATCCATCTTGATCTTGCCCTTGTGCAGCCAGATGACCCGGTTGCAGGTCTCCTCGATGACCTTGAGGTCGTGGGCGACGAGGAAGACGGTGCCCGCGGACTCGCGGATCTGCTTGATCCGCTCCTCGCTCTTCTTGCGGAAGTCGCGGTCACCGGTGGCCAGCGCCTCGTCGATGAGGAGCACGTCGTGGGTCTTGGCCGAGGAGATGGCGAAGCGCAGGCGCGCGCCCATGCCGGAGGAGTACGTCGACATCGGCAGCTGAACGAACTCGTCGATGCCGGAGAAGTCGACGATCTCCTGGTACTTCTCCCTGACCTCGGCGGGCGTCATGCCCATCGCGTAGCAGCCGAGGACGATGTTGCGCTCGCCGGTGAGCTCGCGCATGAGGGCCGCATTGACGCCCAGCAGCGAGGGCTGGCCGTCGGTGTAGACGCCGCCGCTGTGCGGCGGCAGGAGGCCGGCGATGGCGCGCAGCAGCGTGGACTTGCCTGAGCCGTTGCGGCCCACGATGCCGATGGCGTCGCCGTGGTAGGCCACCAGGGTCACGCCCTGGACGGCGTGCACCTCCTTCATCTGCGGCCTGCCCTGCCGCTTGAGGATGCGCGTGAGGGCGTTGACCGCGTTGCCCTTCTCCGCGTCCGTGGCCGCGCCGTAGACGCGGTAGACGATGTGGAGGTCGTCGACGATGACGGTCGGGGTGCCCGTCGGGGCGTCCACGGGTCGCATGCCCGTGGGCTCCTCGCCCTTCACCTTTGACAACTCCTCGATCAGTTCAGCCACGCCCGTACCTCTCCTCGGCGCGCCAGAAGTACCAGAAGCCGAAGCCGAGTGCGAACACTGCCCAGAATACGCAGCTGCCCAGGACCCAGAGCCGCGGCCCCTGGTCCTTGAGCAGGATGTCACGGCCGAACTCCATGAAGGAGGCCGCCGGGTTGAGATACATCAGCTTGGCCACCCAGTCGGGCAGCTTTGCCTGGTGGATCCTGTCCTCGATGGAGAAGAAGACGCCGGAGGCGTACAGCCAGGTGCGCATGATGAACGGCAGGAGCTGGTTCATGTCGCGCACGCCGGCCCCGACCCTGGCCATCACCAGGCTGGCGCCCACGTTGAACAGTGACTGGACCGCCAGCAGGACCGGCAGCAGCAGCCAGTACCAGGTGGGGAGCTCTCCGGTGATGACGATCAGGACCAGCAGCACGCCCATCGAGACGGCGAGCTGCTGCAGCTCCTGGATCGTGTACGCCAGCGGCAGCGAGGCCCGGGGGAAGTGCAGCGCCCTGATGAGCGACAGGTTGCCGGAGATGGACTTGGCCCCCGCGGTGACCGAGCGCTGGGTGTAGGTGAAGATGAACATCCCGGTCAGCAGGAACGCCGGGTAGTTGTCGATGTGCTTGTTGCCCCCCAGGATGACGCCGAACATCACGAAATAGATCGCGGCGTTCAGCAGCGGGGTGAGCACCTGCCACAGCTGGCCGAGGGCCGAGCTGGAGTACTTCGAGACGTTGCGCGAGGTGGCGTACGTCAGGATGAAGTGTCGTCGCTGCAGCAGCTGGCGCATGTAGACAGGGAACCTCGGCCGGGCGATCGCACGGCGAAGTCCGTATCTCTCGGCGAGCTTGGCCAGCGGCTCCTGCCCGCTTCGGCCGCCCGCCTGGGCGTCCGCGACTGCGGATTCCGGCTGGCTCATGGCATGGACTCTATTGGATCCGGGTCGATGGGGTGCCCGCCATGGCTGGTTCGGGCGCAGTCAGTTGGACGACGTCTTGACGGGAACGGTTCCAAGGCACAGTCAAGACAGGTTCAACGGTAGCTCAGCGAAGCCGGCCGTGACGGGAACGGCACGAGCACTGTCCGCTCGAGGGTACTTTTACCCAACTGTTCCTCCAGGCGACCTGTCAGGTTGCGTCCTGTTTACCCGCTAGTGGGGCCATTACGGGATATGTCTGTGACGCTGGATAACGACACGTGTGACCGAACTGCAATGTGGCAGAGACGCGCTGGTGGCAACTCTTGAGGGATAGTCGCGATCGACTGGCAGGGCGTCGGCTGGTTTGACCATGTCAGCCAAAGCCGGGGGATTACCAGGACCTCCGTCAGGCTGCATCAGAAGCACGCAGCTCAGCGCTTACGCCCACCTGTAGAGGGAGGAAATTCTTCACCATGCGTGTTACTAAGGGCGCACAGATCGTCGCCGGTACCGCGCTGCTGGCCCTCGCGCTTGCCGCGTGTGGCGGCGGCTCCACCAGCGGCAACACGACTGCGGCTGGTGGCGAGACCCCAGTCCGCATGGAACTAGGCGAGCCGCAGAACACCCTGATCCCCACCAACACCACGGAGACCGAGGGTTCCGAGGTTCTGGCCGCCATCTTCGCACCGCTGGTGCGCTATGACGAGAACAAGAACCCGGTCGAGGAAGTCGCCCAGTCGATCACGACCGATGACAACAAGGTCTGGACGATCAAGCTCAAGTCCGGCTACACGTGGCAGAACGGCGAGCCGCTCATCGCCCAGAACTACGTGGACGCTTGGAACTTCGGCGCCAACCAGGACAACGCCCAGAACGGCGGCTACTTCTTCGGCCGCATCGACGGTTACGCCGACCTCAACCCGGGCACGGGCAAGCAGGTCGCGACCAAGGAGATGAAGGGCCTCAAGGCCGTCGACGACAGCACGCTCCAGGTCACGCTGAGCGCGCCGTTCTCCCAGTTCAAGACCATGCTGGGCTACACGTCGTTCTACCCGCTGCCCAAGGCCGCCTTCGGCGCCGACGGCAAGGTCACCGCCGAGTTCGGTGAGAAGCCGATCGGTCAGGGTCTGTTCAAGCTGGACAAGCCCTACAAGAAGGGCAGCGACCAGACTCTCGAGCTGTCGGTGTACGACAAGTACCAGGGCGCCAAGCCGAAGAACTGGACCAAGCTCGAGTTCAAGATCTACACGAGCTCCGAGACCGCCTGGAACGACCTGCAGGCCGACAACCTCGACATCCACGACTCGCTGCCCCCGTCGGCGATCGCGAGCGCGAAGACCGTGCTGGGTGACCGCTACCAGGACCAGGCGGACGCCGGCGTCGGCTACATCGGCTTCCCGCTGCAGTACAACCCGGACTACAAGGACGTCAAGATGCGCGAGGCCATCTCGATGGCCATCGACAGGAAGACCATCACCGAGACGGTCTTCTCCGGCACGCGCTCCCCGGCCGACGACTTCATCAACCCCGCCATCGCCGGCTACCGCCAGGGCGCCTGCACGGCCTGTGAGTACAACCCCACCAAGGCCAAGGAGCAGTACGCCGCGGCCAAGGGCCCCCAGAAGCTCGAGCTCGGCTACAACGCCGACGGTGGGCACAAGGAGTGGATCGAGGCCGTCGCCAACAACCTGCGCGCCAACCTCGGCGTCGAGGTCACGGTGAGGCCGTTCGAGAAGTTCGCGGCCATCCTGGACGACCTGCAGGGCAAGAAGTACAAGGGCATGTTCCGCATGGGCTGGGCGATCGACTACCCGTCCGCCGAGGACTACCTGACCCCGATCTTCTCCACCGGCGCCATCGCCAACGGCTCGAACTACGCCGGCTACTCCAACAAGGACTTCGACGCCACGGTCGCCAAGGGTGACCAGGCCTCGTCCCCTGAGGAGGCGCTGAAGCAGTATCAGGCCGCCGACGACATCCTGCTCAAGGAAATGCCGTACATCCCGGTGTACTTCTACCGGAACAACTCGGGCTACTCCACCAAGGTGAAGAACGTCCACGTCAACCTGCTCAACCAGATCGACTGGCCGCAGGTCGAGAAGTCCTGACGATCCCCTTGAGGGTCCGCTAGAGGACAGCCGCCCAGGAGCACGTAACCCTCGGGCTCCGGCGGCTGTCCTCTAGGCATGTACGGAGGCTTGAATGGCCCGATATGTAATTAGGCGCCTGCTACAGGCGATACCTGTGCTCATGGGTGCCACGCTGCTCATCTTCACCGTCGTCTTCGCGTTGCCGGGTGACCCCATCGCATCGTTGGCCGGTGAGAAGCGGATGGACCCCAACATCGTCCAGATCCTGCGCGACCAGTACCACCTCAACGACCCCCTGTTGCTGCAGTACTGGTACTACATCAGCGGCGTGCTGTTCCGCGGCGACCTGGGCACCACCTTCGCCAGGGTCCCGGTCTCGGAGTTCATCGGGAGCAAGTTCCAGGTCACGCTGAACCTGGCGATGACCGCGCTGGTGATGGAGGCGATCATCGGCGTCGGCCTGGGCCTGTGGGCGGCGCTGCGGCGTGGCAAGGCCACGGACACCATGATCCTAGCCTCGACGCTGATCCTCATCTCCGTCCCCACCCTGGTGACGGGCTTCGTGCTGCAGCTGTGGCTGGGCGTCTGGCTCAAGGGCGCGGTCGGCTTCGAGGTGTTCCCCGTCGCGGGCACCACGGGCGGCTTCAAATCCTATCTGCTGCCGGGATTCGTGCTCGCGGGCACGTCGATCGCCTATCTGACACGGCTGACCAGGACGAGCCTGGTGGAGACGCTGAGATCGGACTACATCCGCACCGCCACGGCCAAGGGACTGTCCAGACGCCGGGTGATCGGCAGACATGCGTTGCGCAACGCGCTGATCCCGCTGATCACGTATCTCGGCGCCGACCTGGGCAACCTCATGGGCGGCGCGGTCATCACCGAGACGATCTTCAACCTCGGGGGCATCGGCAACCAGCTCTACCTGTCGGTCTACCTGCGGGAGCAACCGGTCGTCGTCGGCATCGTGACAATCCTGGTGCTCATCTACATCGTGGCCAACCTGGTCGTGGACATGATGTACGCCGTGCTCGACCCGAGGATTCGCTATGAGTGAGACCCCGCCGCACATCGGCCCGATGCGTCCGGACACGCAGACGCTGAGCGTGGATCAGGTCATGGCGACTCCGTCGCCGGGCTCGGGCAAGCACAAGAAGAAAGAGGGCAAGCCGGCCAGCCTCTGGACCGACGCCTGGTACGACCTGAGGCGCAAGCCCATGTTCGTCATCTCGGTGGTCCTGATCGCCGTCCTGCTGGTCATCTCCATCTGGCCGTCGCTGTTCACCTCGATCAACCCGTTCGACGCCAAGACCTGCGACCTGTCCACCGCCAGGCACCTGCCAAGCGCCGGACACCTCTTCGGCAAGGACAGCCAGGGCTGCGACGTCTACGCCAGGGCGATCTACGGAGCGCGCAACTCGATCGTGATCGGCGTGCTGACCACGGTCATCGTGGCGATCGTCGGCGGCCTGCTCGGCCTGATCGCCGCGTACTACGGCCGGGCGGTCGACACGCTGTCATCCCGGGTGACGGAGATCTTCTTCGCCATCCCGCCGATCCTGGGTGCCCTGCTGATCGCCGCCACGTTCCGCGGCACGATCAACAGCATCCTGCTGGTGGTGATCGCGCTGGCCGTGCTCGGCTGGCCGATGACGTTCCGCATCATGCGGGCCGCGGTGATCACGGCCAAGAACCAGGACTTCGTGGTGGCGGCGCGCGCCCTGGGCGCGAGTCCCGGCCGCATCATGTTCCGCCACCTGATGCCCAACGCGCTCGCCCCCGTGATCGTCATCGCCACCATCAACCTCGGTGGGTTCATCGCGGCCGAGGCGGCGCTGTCGTTCCTGGGAGTCGGCGTGCAGTCGCCGGACATCTCGTGGGGCCTGATGATCGCCGACGCGCGCAACCGGTTCCTCGAGGCGCCCCTGCCTCTGGTGTTCCCCGCCGTGTTCCTGAGCATCACGGTGCTCGCGTTCATCATGCTCGGCGATGCCGTACGCGACGCTCTCGACCCCAAGCTCAGGTGATCACATGAAGAACACGACGACGGAAGTGTTGCCCGCCGAGGGAGGGCTGGGTAACGAGCCGTTGCTGGCGGTCGACGACCTGCACGTGGAGTTCCACACCCGCGCGGGCGTGGTGCGCGCGGTCAACGGCGTGAGCTATTCGCTGAACCCCGGCGAGACGCTCGCGGTGCTGGGCGAGTCGGGTTCCGGTAAGTCCGTGACCGCCCAGGCGATCATGGGCATCCTGGACATGCCGCCGGCGCGGATCCCCCGCGGGGAGATCCGCTTCCGGGGCACCGACCTGCTCAAGCTGTCGGAAGAGGCCCGCACGCAGGTCCGCGGTCAGCGGATCGCGATGGTCTTCCAGGACGCGTTGTCGGCGCTGAACCCGGTGTTCACCGTCGGCTGGCAGATCAGCGAGATGTTCCGGGTGCACCGCGGGATGTCCAAGCGCGACTCGCTGAAGAAGGCGGTCGAGCTGATGGAGCGGGTCCGCATCCCCGCCGCCAAGCAGCGGTTGAACGACTACCCGCACCAGTTCTCCGGCGGTATGCGGCAGCGCATCATGATCGCCATGTCGATCGCGCTCGACCCCGAGGTGCTCATCGCCGACGAGCCGACCACCGCGCTAGACGTGACCGTGCAGGCCCAGATCATGGAGCTGCTCGGCGAGCTGCAGCGCGAGAGCAACATGGGCATGATCCTGATCACCCACGACCTCGGCGTCGTCGCCGACGTCGCGGACAAGATCTCGGTCATGTACGGCGGGCGGATCGTGGAGAACGCGCCCGTGCACGACATCTACCGTGCGCCCGCCCACCCCTACACCAAGGGCCTGCTCGAGTCGATCCCCCGGGTCGACCAGAAGGGCCAGGACCTGTACGCGATCAAGGGCACGCCGCCGAACCTGCTGGACATGCCGACCGGCTGCGCCTTCCACCCCCGCTGCCCCTACCGTCAGGACACCTGTGTGACCGAAGTCCCGCCGCTGCATCAGATCAGCTCCTCCCGCAGCAGCGCCTGTCACTACTGGAGGGAGGTCGTCGATGGCTGAGACCATCCTGGAGGTGCGCGACCTGGTCAAGCACTTCCCGCTGACCCAGGGGATCGTGGTCAAGCGGCAGATCGGTGCGATCAAGGCCGTGGACGGCGTCTCGTTCGAGCTCGCCAAGGGGGAGACCCTGGGCATAGTAGGCGAGTCGGGCTGCGGCAAGTCCACGCTGGCCAAGGTGCTGATGGCGCTGGAGCGGCCGACGTCCGGCTCGGTGAAGATCAACGGCCGGGACATGGCCCGCGCCAGGGGCTCCAACCTCAAGCGGATGCGCCGCAACATCCAGATGGTGATGCAGGACCCCTACACCTCGCTGAACCCGCGGATGACGGTCGGCGACATCGTCAGCGAGCCGTTCGACATCCACACCGAGGTCGCGCCGAAGGGCGACCGCCGGCGCAAGGTGCAGGAACTGCTCGAGGTGGTCGGCCTCAACCCCGACCACATCAACCGGTACCCGCACCAGTTCTCCGGCGGCCAGCGCCAGCGCATCGGCATCGCCCGCGGGCTGGCGCTCCAGCCGGAGATCATCGTCTGCGACGAGCCGGTCTCCGCGCTGGACGTGTCGATCCAGGCGCAGGTCATCAACCTGCTCGAGCGGCTGCAGAACGAGTTCGACCTGGCCTACATCTTCATCGCCCACGACCTGTCGGTGGTGCGCCACATCGCCGACCGCGTGGCCGTGATGTACCTGGGCAAGCTCGTCGAGCTGGGCAAGGACGTCGAGGTCTACGACAAGCCCGCGCACCCCTACACCCAGGCGCTGCTGTCGGCCGTCCCGGTCCCCGACCCGGAGGGCCGCGAGCAGCGCGAGCGGATCATCCTGCAGGGTGACCCGCCCTCGCCGGCCAACCCGCCCTCGGGCTGCCGCTTCCGCACCCGGTGCTGGAAGGCCCAGGAGATCTGCGCGCAGGAGGAACCGCTGCTGCAGATCCGGCCGGGGACGGCGCACGAGAGCGCGTGCCACTTCGCCGAGACGCACGACGTGGTGCACGTCGGCTGACGGCGCGACGAAGCCCTCCGCGGTGATCCGTGGGGGGCTTCGCCGTGTCCGGCCTCAGTCGCCGTACTCGTCGGCCTCGTCGTCCTCGTCCAGGTCGGCGTGCGCGCCAGGGAAGGCGCGGGTCAGGCTCGTCAGCGTGTCCACGTTCGGCGCGGGGAAGGCGCTGATCAGCCTCTTCAGCGTGTCGGCGTCCAGGGCGCCGCCGGTGAGGTCGGCTGCGGTCTTGAAGGTCGGGACGGTTCTGGTGAACTTGTCCACCTGGCCGAGGACCGGCAGCGAGCACAGGACCCGCAGGCTCAGGCCGTACAGGCAGCGGTCGGCGTACTGCGGTGTGGTGGTCCGGGCGGCGGCGACGCCGGAACCGCCCGCCAGGACGAGGCCGAAGACGGCCGAGGCGGTGAGAATGGGGCGGATCATTGGTTCCCCCGAATCCGATGACAATCCGCTACAGTCAGTAACTGACTGTGATCAGTCTATGGCCTACCCCTGCTCTCCGGGCCGACACCCGCTACTTCGTGGCGATGATGGCCGACCCATGACCGAACAGACCCTGGTTGACGGCCAGGCCCACCCGGGCGCGCTCCACCTGGCGCGGGCCCGCCGTCCCGCGCAGCTGGGAGGTCAGCTCGCACACCTGGGCGATGGCCTGCGCGGGGATGGCCTCGCCGAACGAGGCGAGCCCGCCGGAGGGGTTGACCGGGATCCGCCCGCCCAGCGCCGTGTCGCCCGCGCGCAACAGCTTGTCCGCCTCACCCGGCCCGCAGAGCCCGACGTCCTCGATCCAGTCGAGCTCCAGCGCCGTGGACAGGTCGTAGACCTCGGCGAAGGAGACCTCGCGCGGACCGAGCCCCGCCTCCTCGTAGGCGGCGAGCGCGATCGACCCGCGGAAGGGCCGCTCAGGCGCCGGCACCGCGGCGGTGGAGTCGGTGGCGAACTCCGGCAGCTCCAGCACCGTGTTCGGGAAGACCGGCGTGACCGTGGAGACCGCCGCGATCCGCACCGGATCCGTGACGCCCAGCCCGGCGGCGTAGGCGGCCGAGGCCAGCACCAGCGCGGCGCCGCCGTCGGAGGTCGCGCAGATGTCCATCAGGTGCAGCGGGTCGGCCACCATCGGCGAAGCCAGCACCTCCTCGGCCGTGACGGTCCTGCGGTAGCGGGCCATCGGGTTCAGCGACCCGGCCAGCGCGTTCTTGACCTTGACCGCGGCGAAGTCGGCAGGCGTCGAGCCGTGCAGCGCCATCCGCCTCCTGGCGTACAGCCCGAAGTAGGCCGGGTTCGTGGCGCCGAGCAGCCGGAAGCGCAGCCAGTCCGGATCGTCGGCCCGCTGCCCGCCCACCGGCTTGAAGAAGCCCTTGGGCGTGGAGTCGGCGCCCACGACCAGGGCCACGTCGCACAGGCCTGCCAGGATCCGCGCGCGCGCGATGTCGATCGCCTGCGCTCCTGAGGCGCACGCCGCGTAGCAGGAGGCGATGCGGGCGCCCGACCAGCCCAGCGCCCGCGCGTAGGTCGCGCCGGACACGAAACCGGGATAGCCGTTGCGGATCGTGTCGGCTCCCACCACGAACTGCACGTCGGTCCACGCGATCCCGGCGTCGCGCAGCGCGGCTCTCGCCGCGGCCACGCCGTACTCCTGGAAGGGCCTGCCCTGCTTGCCCCACGGATGCATGCCGGTGCCCAGCACCACCACCTGGCCGCTCACGAGGGCCTGCCCCACATCCACACCAGCGGCCCGTCGGCCAGTGGCCCGTGCGTGAGCTCCAGCTCCATGCCGATCTCCAGTTCGTCGACGGTCAGGTCCCTGACCTGACCGAGCACCACCAGCCCTGCCCCGTCCAGCTCCACCGCCGCCAGCACGATGGGGATGTACGGCTCGGCCGCGACGTAGGGCTCCGGTGGGGCGTAGCAGGCGTTGGTGTAGGACCAGACGCGGCCGCGGCGGGGGAGCCTGGTCTCCTCCAGGCGCTCGCCCTCGCAGTGCGGGTTGCGGCACAAGCCGTGCTGCGGCGGGAAGCAGGCGGTGCCGCAGTCGGCGCACACGGTGCCGATCAGCTGGGTGCCGGCCTCGTCGATGGCGAACCAGCCGTCGATCGCTAAGGTCATAGGCAGGAGTATCACACAAGCGCTTGCTAGGTTGAATCCCTCCCGCGCCGCCGGTGCAGCACGATCACCCTGGCCGACATGCCCGCGGTCAGCAGGATCATGGCGATCACCACGGCCAGCCGGGAGGTCGACTCCTGCGCGGGCGGGCCGTCGCCGAAGTAGGCCGAGCGCGGCCCCGCGGCCGTCGAGGCGGGCGCGGCCAGCCGGTCGGCCTCACGCAGGGCCAGCAGCGCGTTGGCCACGCCGTGGCCGTAGGCGCTGTCGTAGCCCTTGGCGGGGCGGTGCCGGGTGCCGCGCTCGATGGCCATGCGCACGTGGTACGGCGACAGGTCCGGGTGGGCCGACCTGATCAGCGCGGCGATGCCGGCCACCATGGCCGCCGCCGAGCTGGTCCCGTCGCCCACCACGTAGGAGTCGGCGCCGTCGGCGCTGACGATCTCCGTGCCGGGCGCCACGACCGACAGGTAGTCCTGGCGGTTGGAGTAGGCGGCCACCTTCAGGCGCTTGTCCACGGCGCCCACGGCGAGCACGCCCGGATAGGCGGCGGGGAAGTTCTTCCTGTTGGTGGTGTCGCCGTCGTTGCCCGAGGAGGCGACCAGCATGGCGCCGCGCGCGACGGCGTACTGCACGGCCTCCTCCTCGGCGGCCGAGCCCTCCCACGCGCCGCTGCCGCCGCCCAGCGACATGCTGATGACGCCGGCGCCGTGGTCGACGGCGTAGCGGATGCCCCGGGCCAGGCCGTCGCGGCCGCCCGCGCGCTGCTTTTCGCGCAGCGGATCGCCGTTCTCCAGCGTGACCCGCACCGACAGGATGCGCGCGGCGGGCGCCACCCCGACGATGCCTTCCCTGTCACCCGTGCCGTGGCCGTGCCCGGCGATCAGACTGGCCATCGCGGTGCCGTGGTGCCCCCACAGCGGCCTGTCCCGGGCCGCGCCCGTCAGGTCGGGCCCCTCGGTGACGCTGCCCGCCACGTCGGGGTGGCGCGCGTCGACGCCGGTGTCGAGCACGGCCACCGTCACGCCCGCGCCCTTGCTGAGCTTCCACGCCTCGGGCAGGCGCAGCGCCGAGATCTGCCACTGCCGGGCCCGGGCCGCCGAGCCGATGTCGTCGGCGTCGTCCTGACCCGCGCCGGTGAACAGCAGCGCGGTGAGGCAGGCCGGGAGCAGCCCGGCCAGCATCCGCGTCATCTGGTCAGGACCCTGTGCAACTCCGCGGCCAGCTGCCTGGCGACCCCCGCCAGCCTGCTCGGCGGCGCCACGCCGGGCCGGTAGGCCCTGCCGTCGGCGTATCCCGCCGCGGTCAGCACCACGTACCGGTCGTTGGCGAAGGAGATCGCGCCCGTCACGTACTGCCGCTCGCCGAACCGCTCGGCCGGGCCGTCGGGGAAGGCCACCGGTCGCACGCTCGGCACCCGCCCGCTGCCCGAGGTCACCAGGGCGCCCAGCGAGCCACCCGGCTCGCCGGCCCACGCCGTGCTCGCCAGCCCGCCGGAACTGCCCGCCCACGCGGCGCCCTCCGGCCCCGCTGCCGTGATGCCCGCCGCATCGCCGCCGGCCAGCGCCAGATGCTCGGCCGCCGAGCCGCCCATGCGGGCCAGCGGAGTGCGGGTGCCCTTGCCGTCCAGGACGGCGATGCCGACCGTGGCGACGTAGGTCTGGGTGCTGTCGGCGTACGTGGCGCGCAGCGCGGTACGGCAGCCGGGCAGCGCCCTGAGGGCGGCAGGTTGGAGCGCCTCCCGGCAGGGCGCCTCGGGAGCGATGCCCTCGAGCACGTAGGTCACCCGAGCCCCTGAGGGGCTGGACCCGGGCACCGTATCGGGAAAGACGCGCGAAACCGGCCACTCGTGCCACCGCTCGGGGACGGGCGGCTCGGCCGAGGGCCAGACCAGATTCAGTAGGGACAGCAGCACGACGGATAGTTGGAACACGCCGACCTCTGGAGAAGGGGGGAGGGAGGCCCGATCTGGTCGTGCATTCTGGCATGCGATCGACGCTGCAATCCGACGCTTCAGTAAACAGACCGATACGCGGAGTAATTCCCTTCTGCCACTTTCGCACCACTAAATCGGGAAAAGTCGGGACATTTAGGGTGTTGGTGACAGGCGAACATGCGCGCCCGGCGGCAATCCCAGCCGCTGCGCCGCATCACCGGCGTTCACCGCGATCGCGATCAGCCCCGCGGAATCGGCGAAGGCCACCAGCTCGCCCGGCGGCACCGCCGCGTACGTCTCACGGAACGGCATCGACAGCTGCCGCCGCCCCAGCCGCACGCCCAGCGTGTCGCCTGTCCGCACGCCCAGCGCGGCCAGATCGCCCGCCGCGATCGACAACTGCGTGTTGCCGTAACGGTCGACCGAGACCACCTCGCCCTCCACCGAGCCCTCACGGATCACCGAGGTGGGCTCAGGCAGCGACACCAGCCTCCCCAGCGGGAACGCCGGCCCCAGATCGGCGGCCCGCAGCCCGCAGCACAGCCGCCCGGCCACCGGGGAGTACACGTCCCGCCCGTGGAAGGTCGGCGAGACCGGGTGCAGGAAGTACTCCTCGTTGCAGATCTCGTACGCCGCTCGCGCCCCACCGCTGGCGTGGATCGCCCACGACAGCAGCCCGTTGTCCGGGCCGATGAAGATCCGCCCGCCCGCCTCGACCGCCACGGCGCGTCTCGCCCCGCCCGCGCCCGGGTCCACCGCACCGATGTGGACGCCCTTGGGTAGATACGGGATGGTCTGCGCGAGGATCGCGGCGCCCCGCCGTACATCGCCGGAAGGCACCAGATGGCACACGTCGATTACCCGGGCCTCCGGAGCGATCCCAGCAATCACTCCATGACAAGCCGCCACATAGCCATCTTCCAGCCCATAGTCGGTGAGAAGCGTGATGACTTGGGTCACATTTAGTGACTGTACGTCTCCCAATCCGCCGTGAACACCCGTACTCGGCACATTACGATGGCTGCGGGCCGCGTGCGCACGACGCGATCGTCGGGCGCTCCCACCGAGGAGGAGACCATGGACACTGCACCGGTCAGCGGTGACAGTGCTGCCCAGGAACCATCCCGCCACCCTCTCTCCGACCGTGATCTCGAGCTCCTCGCCTTCGAGCGCCAGTGGTGGCGCTACGCGGGTGCCAAGGAGCAGGCCATCAAGGAGACCTTCGGGTTCTCCGCCACCCGCTACTACCAGCTCCTCGGCGAGCTCATCGACCGACCCGAAGCGCTGGAGCAGGACCCCATGCTGGTCAAGCGGCTACGCCGGCTGCGGGCCTCGCGACAGCGCGAGCGCGCCGCCAGACGGCTCGGCATGCGCCCCTGACCGGCTGGGTACGGCTGCCGCGTGAGGAACATCCCTGGAATCCAGGCAATACTGAAAGACCCCGCGGGCGCGGTGATCGGGCTCGACTTCGACGGCACCCTGGCGCCGATCGTGCCCGATCCCGCCGCGGCGCGGATCCACCCCCAGGCAGGCGCCGTCCTCGCCGAGCTCGGCAGGTACGTGGGAGCCGTGGCCATCGTCACGGGACGGCCCGCCGCCACCGCCCTCGAGCTCGGACCGGGGCTGGCCGACGTGCCGGGGCTCGTCGTGCTCGGCCACTACGGGTTCGAACGCTGGGAGAACGGGCGCATCAGCGCGCCTCCGCCACCACCCGGGGTCCCCAGGGCCGCGGCGGAACTGCCGCTGCTGCTCGATTCGCTCGGCCTGCGCGGCGTCACGATCGAGGACAAGGGCCGCGCCGTCGCCGCGCACACCCGCCGCAGCCCCGACCCCGACGGCTACCTGGCCGTCCTGCGCGAACCCCTGGCCAAGCTGGCCGAGAAACACGGCCTGGTCGTCGAGCCCGGCCGCATGGTCCTGGAACTGCGCCCGCCCGGCATGGACAAGGGCCACGCCCTCGGCCTCTTCCTGGCCGAGCGGGCGGCTCGCTCGGTCATGTTCGCCGGCGACGATCTGGGCGACCTGGCCGCCTTCGACGCCGTCGACGCCTCGGGCCTGCCGGGAGTGAAGGTCTGCAGCGGATCGGCCGAGGTCACCGCCCTGGCCGAACGGGCCGACCTGGTCGTCGACGGCCCCGAAGGCGTGGTGGCGCTGCTGCGCGAGCTTTGCGACAGCCTGCAACCCGGCTGAAAGTGCGCGTGGCTAGGGTCGCGCCCATGAGGAGATCCTTACTGGCCGTGGCAGCGATCGCCGCCACCGCCACCGCTCTGGTCGCGCTTCCCGCCCACGCCGCCACCGCCAAGCTGAGCTTCCGCGGCATGACGCTCACCCTCCCGAGCGGCTGGAAGGTCTCCGGCAAGGGCGACTGGCTCAAGGTGGTGACCGGCACGTGCGCCAAGCCGAAGGCGGGCTACAACGGGCAGGAGTGCCAGGCCTTCTGGGTGTTCGGCCCCAAGGCCATCAAGGAGGGCCAGGAGCTGTTCAACCCCTACACGGGCAAGCGCCCCTACTACCCGGCCACCGACGTGCAGCCGTGCCCGATCAAGCGCAAACTGGCCCAGAGCTTCGACAAGCCGAAGGCCGAGGGCCTGCGCCAGGTCGGCCCCGGCCACAAGGCCGCCTACCGGGCGTGGAACTTCTCCTGCCGTCCTTACGAGCACCTCGAAACCGTGAAGCTGCACTACGTCCAGCGCGAATGGTTCCTGCCCAAGAGCAGGATCCTGGTCGTGGACCAGTTCGGCACCCCTGGCCTGGACGCGGTGCTCAAGAACGCCTCCTGGCAGTGAGCACCCCGCCGACGGCCAGGCCGATCAGGACGGGCACCAGCAGGAACGCCGTCCGCGTGCCGAAACCGTCGGCCAGCGCGCCCAGCACGAACGGCCCGACCGCCATCGCCGCGCCCGCCCACATCGGCGAGGCGGCCGCCGCCAGGTCGGGCCTGCCGCCGGAGTTGCCGATCATCGCGGACAGCGCCAGCGGGAAGTGCAACGAGATGCCCAGCCCGCTCAGCGCCAGCCCCGCATAGCCGAGCACCGGCTCGGTGGCCATCCAGAAGATCAGCCACCCGGCGCCCGCGACGGCCAGGGCGCCGGTGAACAACCGCGTGTGCGGCACCCGCAACGCCAGCTGCGCCCCCGCGAAACGGCCCGCGGCCATCCCGGCGATCAGCGCGCTCAGCCCGGTGGCCGCCGTGGCCACGCTCAGCCCGGTCCGCGCCGCCAGCAGCGAGGCGGCCCACAGGTTGAAGGAGAACTCCAGCGCCACGCAGCAGCACAGCACCGCCCCGCTCACGTGGAAGCGCCACCCCGGTCCCGGCGCCGGGTCGAGCACGCGCTCGGGCGGCGGCGCGGGCGCCGAGGTCCACACCCGGCCCAGTGCCGCGGCCACCGCGAGCGTGAGCAGCGGCGTCACCAGCAAGGCCGCACGCCAGCCGAGCGCCGTGTTCGCCATCGCGCTGATCAGGAACGTGACAGAGCTGCCGATCACCACGCCGACCGCGTTGGCCTCGGTGATGGCCGCCGCCCCCGCCGGACCGTGGTGGTCGCTCAGCGCCGCCATCGCCGCGTACAGCATCAGCGAGCCGAAGCCCCCTGCCACCGCGTAACCCAGCAGCGTGAACGGCAGCGAGGAGGAGAACACCACCAGGACCACGCCGGCGTTCATGCCCGCCACGCCCAGCCAGGTGACCGTCCGCCTGCCGTACCTGCCCGTGAGGAACGGCAGGGCCAGGCCCGCGGCGATCGTGGCGACGGCCATCGCGGTGCCGTGCAGGCCGGCCACGGCGGCCGAGGTGCGCTCGTCGATGCGCAGCAGCGGCACGGCGGCGCTCAGGCCGTACAGGTAGGTGGCGAAGGCGCCGAGCTGCAGGTAGATGAGCCAGGTGGGCCGATCGCGTGATAACCGGGCGCGCTCGGACGTCTGCGGCATCAGGCCGTCCCGAGCGCGTCGAGCTGCGCGGCCATCCACCGCTGCGGCGGCAGCGCCGTCGCCGCCGCCCTGAGCGCCGCGCGGCGGCGACGGCGCTCCTCCTCCGGCATCACCAGCGCCTCGTGCAGGGCCTCGGCCGTCTCGCTGACGTCGTAGGGGTTGACCACCAGCGCGTGCTCGCCCAGCTCGGCCGCCGCGCCCGCCTCCCGCGACAGCACCAGCGCGCACCGCTCCGACAGCACCGGGCCCTCCTTGGCCACCAGGTTCATCCCGTCGCGGATCGGGTTGACCAGCAGCACGTCCGCCAGGCGGTAGGCGGCCAGCGAGCGCGGATAGTCGTCGTCGACGTTCAGGATCAGCGGGTCCCAGTCCTCGGTGGCGTACTCGTCCTCGATCTCCTTGGCGCAGCGCTGCACCGCGGCGGTGTACTCGCGGTATTCAGGCAGGTCGTGGCGCGAGGGGTAGGCGAAGGCCAGGTGGACCACACGGCCGTGCCACTCGGGGTGGGCCGCCAGGAACTCGCGGTAGGCCACCAGGCCGCGCACGATGTTCTTCGACAGCTCGGTCCTGTCGATGCGGACGATCAGACGGCGATCACCCACCTGCTCGCGCAGCGCGGTCACGTGCGACTCGACATCGGGCTCGCAGGCGCGGGCCCACAGCTGGTCGCCGTCCACGCCGAGCGCGTGCACGCCGATCTGGGTCGTGCGCCCCTCATAAGTAACGCTATTTTCGGAAATATCAGCACCTAGGAGGGCGGCGCAGCAGTCCATGAACGCCGACGCCCACCGCTTGGCCAGGAACCCGGCGTGGTCGGCGCCCAGGATGCCCTCGAGCACCTCCCTGGCCACCTCGTCGGGCAGCAGCGAGAAGTACTCGGGCGGCGCCCACGGGGTGTGGCTGAAGTGCGCGATGCGCAGGTCGGGCCGCTCGGCGCGGAGCATCGCCGGGGTCAGGGTCAGGTGGTAGTCCTGCACCATCACCCGCGCCCCATGGCCGGCCTCCTCGGCCAGCGCCATCGCGAACGCCCCGTTGTAGTCGCGGTAGGACTCCCACTCCCGCTGGAACCTGGTGCCGAACAGCGGCGCGTTCGGGGTGTTGTAGAGCAGGTGATTCACGAACCACAGCGTGGAATTCGCCACGGCGTTGTACGCCCGGTGGAACGTGGCGGGCGGAATATCCAGCATCCGCACCGCCCCGGTCTCGTAGCCGGCGAGATCCAGGCGGCCGCCGGGAGCCTGCCGTACGGCACTCCTGTCGCCGTCGGACAGAGCCGCGCAAACCCACAGGACACCCCCGTCCTTGGCCACTCCGGACAGCCCGGAAACAAGCCCACCACCACCGCGCCTCATGGTGAGAACCCCGTCGTCGGACACGGTGAACGACACGGGCCCTCTATTGGAGGCCACCAGGACGCTGTTCATTTGAGCTCCCTCCGACCATAGGATCCCAGCTATGGCGCTTGATGAGCTAACCGAGGAACTGGCCCGCTCCGCCGCCGCCGGAGATCATCGCGCACTCGGCGAGCTCCTGCGGCGGATCGAGCCCGATGTGTTGCGGCACTGCAGCCGGATCCTGCCGTATCACCAGGATGCGGAGGAGGCCTCCCAGGACACGTTGCTGGCCGTCGCGCGCAACATCGGGCGGTTCGAGGGGCGGGCGAGGTTCAGCACCTGGCTGCACATCGTGACCGCCAACTGCGCGCGGACCACCTACCGCACGCTGAAGCGCAGGGCGGCCGAGCAGAGCTCCGACGAACTGCCCATGCAGAAGCCCGACGTGCGCCGGGTCAGCGTGATCGCCGGGTCGCGGCTCGACCTGCTCGACGCGATGGAGGCGCTGGAGTCCGACAAGCCGGATCTGGCCCAGGCGCTGGTGCTGCGCGACATCGTCCAGCTCGACTACAACGAGGTGGCCGAGCAGCTCGGCATCCCGCTCGGCACCGCCAAGTCCCGCATCCACCAGGCACGCAAGTACGTCCAGGGCGTGCTCGGGGAGGACTACCGCTGAGTCTCATTTGCTGAGACGTTTTTCTGGGCCCCGTTGCGCCCGGGTACAGTACTGGTCAACAACCGAATATTGCTCATCCAGAGGGGTGGAGGGACCGGCCCTGCGAAGCCCCGGCAACCCTCCCGGTTTGAGACTCGCGACAGGGCGAGGCCGACCGGGACAGGTGCCAATTCCGGTCTGCGGTCAAGGTGGCCGCGGGCGAAGATGAGGGAAGGCCTCGCTTCATGTCGCTCGACTTTGGTCCTGCCGTCGCTCTGTCCTGCCGCGAGTGCGGCGCCCGTTACGACCTGGGTCCCAACTTCGCCTGTATCGAGTGTTTCGGGCCGCTCGAAGCGGCCTACGACTTCGGTACGGTGACCCGCGCGCAGATCGAGGCGGGTCCCACCAACATCTGGCGCTACCAGCCCCTGCTTCCGGTCCCCGCCGACGTGGCGTCCAAGCGGAACATGAACCCGGGCTGGACCAAGCTCGTCAAGGCGGACAACCTGGGCAAGGCCCTGGGGATCCGCTCGCTGCACGTCAAGGACGACTCCGGCAACCCCACCCACTCCTTCAAGGACCGGGTCGTGGCCATCGCCGTCGAGGCGGCCCGCAACTTCGGCTTCCACACGCTGTCGTGCTCCTCCACCGGCAACCTGGCCGGCGCCGTGACGGCCGCCGCCGCTCGTGCCGGGTTCGACGCGTGCGTGTTCATCCCCGCCAACCTGGAGCAGGCCAAGATCGCCATGGCCCGGGTGTTCGGCGGCAAGCTCATCGGCATCGAGGGCACCTACGACGAGGTCAACCGCTTCTGCTCGGAGCTGATCGGCGACCCGCTCGGCGACAAGTGGGGCTTCGTCAACGTCAACCTGCGGCCCTACTACGCCGAGGGTTCCAAGACGCTGGCCTACGAGATCGCCGAGCAGCTCGGGTGGAGGCTGCCGGAGCAGATCGTGATCCCGATCGCCTCCGGGTCCCAGCTGACGAAGATCGACAAGGGCTTCAAGGAGCTGATCGCGCTCGGGCTGGTGGAGGACACGCCGTACAAGGTCTTCGGGGCGCAGGCGCTGGGCTGCTCGCCGGTGTCGGCCGCGTTCAAGGCCGGGCACGACGTGGTCCAGCCGGTCAAGCCCGACACCATCGCCAAGTCGCTGGCCATCGGCAACCCGGCCGACGGGCCCTACGTGCTCGACATCGCCCGCCGTACGGGGGGAGCGGTCGAGGACGTCACAGACCCCGAGATCGTCGAGGCGATCAGGCTGCTGGCCTCCACCGAGGGGATCTTCGCCGAGACAGCAGGCGGGGTCACGGTCGGCGTGCTGAAGAAGCTGGTCGAGAACGGCACGCTGGACCCCGAGGCGGAGACCGTGGTGCTCAACACCGGCGACGGGCTCAAGACGCTCGACGCCGTCTCGGACGATGCCCAGCCGACGGCCGTGATCCGGCCCTCTCTCGACGCGTTCCGCGCGATCTGAAAGGAAGTTTTGGAAATGAGCGTGTCAGTGCGGATTCCCACCATTCTGCGCACCTACACCGGGGGTAACGCAGAAGTCAGTGGCGAAGGTGCAACTCTGCGTGAGGTGCTCGCGAAGCTCGACTCGGACTATCCGGGGATCGGCCCGCGGATTCTGGATGAATCGGGCAAGATTCGTCGTTTTGTCAACGTTTACATCGGCGAAGAGGACGTCCGATTCGCCGAGGGGCTCGACACCGCAGCCCCGGAGGGAGCACAGATCTCCATCATCCCGGCGGTCGCCGGCGGCTGACCCGCTGGACGAGAAGGCGCCCCTTGTGGGCGCCTTCCACATTTCTGGACAATTCAAGATTGAACAACTCAGCCCTGGATGAAATGCGGAGTTTTCCGATTGACTCTGTTGCCATACACCGTGCCACAGGTATGGTCGAGGGCGATCGTCTGGCTTGATTTCGCATAAGTCATGGCGATTGCGGGTCTCGCGAGAGGAATGGGCGAGATCTGTGAGCCCAGTAAGAGGAGTCGGAAGTGGCGCAGGGCACCGTCAAGTGGTTCAACGCGGACAAGGGCTATGGCTTCATCGCTGTTGACGGTGGTAAAGATGTATTCGTCCATTACTCAGCGATCATGATGGACGGATACCGCTCTCTCGAACAGGGCCAGCGTGTCGAGTTCGAGATCACGCAGGGACAGAAGGGGCCGCAGGCGGAGGGTGTCCGCGCGGTCTGACGTCATTGCACCGGCAGATCGCACGGCAGCGCAGTCCGTGCGACCTGCCACCCGTCTTACCGTTCGACCTGGGGTGCGGCGGGTCCTGAGGGGGACCCGCCGTGCCGTATGACCTGGGCAGGAGTGGCTGTCGCTTGCACTCGACGGGGTAGAGTGCTAAACAGTTCGTTGGCACTCTCTGATGCAGAGTGCCAGCACTGGATCGAGACGATGGGGTCTGCCGAACGGAGTTGCGGACCCATATGCCGTCGCGGGCGTCGGCTCGGTCCTTGAGAAGCCACCCTGCATCTGGGAGGTCTAGCCTTATGGCAGCCAAGATGATCGCGTTTGACGAGGACGCCCGGCGCGGTCTCGAGCGCGGTATGAACCAGCTCGCCGACGCCGTCAAGGTGACCCTGGGTCCCAAGGGCCGCAACGTCGTGCTGGAGAAGAAGTGGGGCGCTCCCACGATCACCAACGACGGTGTCTCCATCGCCAAGGAGATCGAGCTCGAGGACCCGTGGGAGAAGATCGGCGCTGAGCTGGTCAAGGAAGTCGCCAAGAAGACGGACGACGTCGCGGGTGACGGCACCACCACAGCCACCGTGCTCGCCCAGGCGCTGGTCCGCGAGGGCCTCCGCAACGTCGCCGCCGGCGCCAACCCGATGGCCCTGAAGAAGGGCATCGAGGCCGCCGTCGAGCGCGTCAGCGAGGAGCTGTCCAAGCTCGCGAAGGACGTGGAGACCAAGGAGCAGATCGCCTCCACCGCCTCCATCTCCGCCGCCGACCCCGAGATCGGCTCGCTCATCGCCGAGGCGATGGACAAGGTCGGCAAGGAAGGCGTCATCACCGTCGAGGAGAGCAACACCTTCGGCCTCGAGCTCGAGCTCACCGAGGGCATGCGCTTCGACAAGGGCATGACGTCGATGTACTTCGTCACCGACTCCGACCGTATGGAGGCGGTGCTCGAGGACCCGTACATCCTGATCGTCAACTCGAAGATCTCGGCCAACAAGGACCTGCTGCCCCTGCTCGACAAGGTCGTGCAGTCCGGCAAGCCGCTCCTGATCATCGCCGAGGACGTCGACGGCGAGGCCCTGGCCACTCTGGTCGTCAACAAGATCCGTGGCCTGTTCCGCTCCGTCGCGGTCAAGGCTCCGGGCTTCGGTGACCGCCGCAAGGCCATGCTGGGCGACATCGCGATCCTGGCCGGCGGTCAGGTCATCGCCGAGGAGGTCGGTCTCAAGCTCGAGAACGCCACCCTCGACCTGCTCGGCCGCGCCCGCAAGGTCGTCGTGACCAAGGACGAGACCACGATCGTCGACGGCGCCGGTGACGCCGACGCGATCGCCGGCCGGGTCAACGAGATCCGCGCCGAGATCGAGCGCACCGACTCCGACTACGACCGCGAGAAGCTCCAGGAGCGCCTGGCCAAGCTCGCCGGTGGTGTGGCCGTCATCAAGGCCGGCGCCGCCACGGAGGTCGAGCTCAAGGAGCGCAAGCACCGCATCGAGGACGCCGTTCGCAACGCGAAGGCGGCCGTCGAGGAGGGCATCGTCCCCGGCGGTGGCGTGGCCCTGCTGCAGGCCGGCGCCAACTCCTTCGACAAGCTCGAGCTCAACGGCGACGAGGCCACCGGTGCCGCGATCGTCAAGAAGGCTCTCGAGGAGCCCCTCAAGCAGATCGCGGTCAACGCCGGTCTCGAGGGCGGCGTCGTGGTCGAGAAGGTTCGCAACCTCACCCCCGGTGAGGGTCTGAACGCGGCCACCGGCGAGTACGTCAACATGTTCGAGGCCGGCATCATCGACCCGGCCAAGGTGACGCGCTCCGCGCTGCAGAACGCCGCCTCCATCGCGGCGCTCTTCCTCACCACCGAGGCCGTCATCGCCGAGAAGCCGGAGAAGAACCCGGCTGCGCCCGCCGGCATGCCCGGTGGCGGTGACATGGACTTCTAGTCCGTCCACGAAGAAGGGCGTCCGTAACGGGCGCCCTTTTTTCGTGCCCGCGTATGGCGCGCCGCTACAGCGGCTTCACCCAGCGGCCCCATTCGGGCTGGCGCCGATATCCGGCGGCGGACCAGGCGTGGTGGGCCAGCGTGTTGCCGTCGAGCACCATGGCATCGGCCCTGAACGCCCCGAACTCGGCGAAGCGCGCCTCGGCCGCGGCCAGCAGCGTCCTGGCCACGCCCTTGCGCCGGTGATCAGGATGTACGGCGAGCCGATACAGATGCGCCCGCCAGCCGTCCCACCCGGCGATCAGCGTGCCCACCATGTCGTCGCCGAGCTCGGCGATCATCAGGGCTTCTGGGTCGCGCTCGATCAGGGCGAGCACCTTGCCGGCGGAGTCACGCCGGTCGGTGCCCTCGGCGGCGAACAGCCAGAAGTCGAGCACGGCCTCGACATCCTCGACCGTCCCGGATCGGACCTTAACCCCGAACTCGCCCATAACCCGCGAAACTACCAGACCTCCCCGTCGCGGCCCGGGGCGCTTGCCGTACGCGAATCAGATGCCGAAGTGGGCGACGACGTGGCCGCGGGCCAGGGTGTTGGCGGTGATGTTGAAGCCCGCCACCGCGGGGCTGACCGAGTCGTCGATGCCGAGCTTGTCGACCCCGAGGGCGTGCACCGTGAAGACGTAGCGGTGCGGGTCACCGGGCGGCGGGGCCGCGCCGCCGTAGTCCTTGGAGCCGTAGTCGTTGCGGGCGTGGACGGCGCCCTCGGGCAGGCCCTTGAAGTCCGCCGACGTGCCCGCGCCCGTGGGGAGCTCCGTGACCGTGGCGGGGATGTCGAAGACGACCCAGTGCCAGAAGCCGCTGCCCGTGGGCGCGTCGGGGTCGAAGCAGGTGACGGCGTAGCTGCGCGTGTCGGCGGGCGCCCCGGACCAGCGCAGGTGCGGGGACTGGTTCTGCCCCGTCATGCCCCAGTCGTTGAAGACGTGGGCGTCGCTCAGCCGCTCGCCGTGGGTGATGTCGTCGCTCTCGACCGTGAGCGACGGGACGGAGGGCAGATGATCATGCGGAAGCGGTGCAGGCACGGCATCCTCCTTGGGTGAGAGCTCCTCGGCACCATCCTAGGAGTGGCCACGCCGGGCGCGGGTATCCCGGGATCATGGATGCCGACGTCGCCGTGGTGGGCGCCGCGACCCGCTGGGCGGGATACATGGACGGCGCGGTCGAATCCGGCCACCGCGCCGCCCAGGAATGCCTCACCGACTGACGCTCGGTGGAAGCCGGGTCAACCCGCCAGCAGTGCGGGGAGAGGTTTGCTGTGCAGGACCGTCAGGGAGGTGACGGCGCGGGTGAGGACCACGTAGAGGCGGGCCAGGCCGCGGGGTTCGGCGGAGACGATGTCAGCGGGTTCGAGGACGATGACGTGGTCGTACTCGAGACCCTTGGCCAGCGTCGCCGGGATGACCAGGACGCGGTGCTCCTCGGTCGACTCGGGACCCAGGACGGCGTGGGGGACGCCGGAGAGGTCCGAGGAGATCGAGGGGACCAGGTCGTCGGGGGCGATGACGCCGATCGAGCCCTCCCTGGCCAGCACCTCGCGGACCGTGTCGGTGATCGTGCCGCTGGGCCGTACCGTCAGGGAGCCGGCGCCGGGGCGCAGGGAGCGTGGCGGGGCGAGCTCGGGGGCGATGGCCGGGAGCAGCCGGGCGGCGAAGTCGAGGACCTCGCGCGGCACACGGAAGCCCAGCGTGAGCTCCGTGACCTCGCCGGTGGTCTGGCCGAGGTGCTCGAGGACGCTCTCCCACGAGCTGGTCGACCAGGGCGTGGTGCCCTGGGCGAGGTCGCCGAGGACGGTGGCCGATCCGGTGCGGCAGCGGCGGCCGAGCGCGCGCAGCTGCATCTCGGACAGGTCCTGTGCCTCGTCCACGACCAGGTGGCCGATCGAGGGAGTGCGCTCGATCAGGTCCGCGAGCTCGTCGAGCAGCGCCGCGTCGGCCGCCGACCACTTGGCGGACTTCCAGCTCCGGTACGGTCGTGTCGAAGACGCGCCAGACGAACGCTGTGGCCACAGGAGCATCTCCTGCTCGGAGGCCGAGATCTCGGTCTTGGCGCACGCCTGGGCGAGGAAGTCGGGGTCGGACAGCAAGCGGTAGAGGACCTGCGCGGGCACGAGCTTGGGCCAGACGGCGTCCACCAGCTCCTTGACCGGCTTGGAGCGGGCGACCGCGTCCTGGACCCGGTCGTCGGGCGACTCCCCGCGCTGCTCCATCCGCACCAGCACCTGGTGGGCCAGCCGCTGCGCCAGCGCCGCCCGCCCGGGACCGTAGCGGGTCGTGCCGCGCAGGGAGGCCACGATCTCGCGCACCTCGTGGTCGGCCACCCGGAAGCGGTAGACACCCTTGGTGTACACCACGCCCTCGGCGGGCTTGACGATGTGCAGCCACAGCGCCCGCTCGAGGACGGCGGCCATCCGCGCCGACCCCTTGATCGCGGCCACCTCGGGATCCTCCGGCGCCGCGTGGCCGCCGAGCAGTTCCATGGCCGTGGTCTGGTCGACCTTGACCTCACCGAGCGCGGGCAGCACGGAGGAGATGTAGGACAGGAACGCCTTGTTCGGCCCGACGATCATCACCCCGGCACGGGCGAGCCGCTCGCGGTGGGTGAACAGCAGGTAGGCGGCCCGGTGCAGGCCGACGGCGGTCTTCCCGGTGCCGGGCGCGCCCTGGACGCAGACGGTCTGGGCCAGCGCGGCACGGACGATCTCGTCCTGATCGGGCTGGATGGTGGCCACGATGTCGCGCATCGGGCCGGTGCGGGGGCGCTCGATCTCCTCGGTCAGGATCTTGGAGGCACCGCTCGCGGGTCCCAGCTCGGCGCCGTCCGCCAGCGATTCGTCCTCGAACGCGGTCAGCGCGCCGCCGTGGTATCCGAAGCGGCGCCGCCGTACGACGTCCATCGGGTCTGTGGGGCTGGCCTGGTAGAAGGCGCGGGAGACGGGGGCGCGCCAGTCGATGACGAGCGGGCGGCTGCCGCCGTCGTGCACGTGGCGGCGGCCGACGTAGATCGTGCCCGGCAGGTCGTCGACGGCGGCACGGTCGAGGCGGCCGAAGAACAGCGGGGTGTCGGGGTGGTCGGCCAGCGCGGCCACCCGCTGGTCGAGCAGCGACTGCAGGATCTGCTGCGAGACCCAGTCGCCGGCGGCGTCGGCCGACAGCGACTGCGCGTGCTCCCGCATCGCCTGCAGCGCCTGGCGCGACTCGGCCAGGTGGGCCTGCTCGGCCGCGAGGACGTCGGAGGGTATGTCGGGAGCCAATTGATGTCCGGGCATGCGAAAAGCACCTCTCGGCAGGTAGCGAATCGGACAGTCTAATCCGCGCCCCGGCAGGCTTCCAAAGCATTTACCGGGGGTAGGGGGAGGGCGTGGCACGCGTGCGGTTAGGGTTCTCACCGATCATCCCCACCATCGCGAGCTTCCTGCTCGCGGCGTTGTGGGGGCTGTCAGTGTTCGCCGGGTGGGGCCTGCAGGCGTTCTGCGACGGCTCCGCATCCTGCGCGGAACGGCTGGGTTCGGTCTCGACGATCTCGGGGCTGTTCGCGGTGCTGGCCGCCTGCTGCACGGCCGCCGCCTGGCTGCTGCCCGCCTCGCGGCGCGATCAGCGGACGTTCTCGCTGCTCATGGGGTCCGCGGTGGTGGCATGGGTGATCGCCGAGGGCGTGCTGTTCCTCGGCGGCCTGATTGCCAGCTGATTGCCAGGTAACCAAAAGCGAAAAATGCGGGCATACCAGGTGCGTTTGTCGGATCATGGGGTATGCCGCAGGCGGCGGCCAAGCACGTAGGTGAGGGGGGTGGTTCGATTGTCGACGGCCCGCGGAGTCTCGTGGACCTGAACGTTCACGCCGGGGCCTGGTCCAGCGGACCAGGCCTCAGACTTCCAGCACGTCGTCCGCGTCGATGATCTGGTAGGCGTATCCCTGCTCGGCCAGGAAGCGCTGCCGGTGTGAGGCGAACTCCTGGTCGATGGTGTCCCTGCTGACGACCGTGTAGAAGCGGGCGCCCCCGCCGTCGGACTTGGGCCGCAGCACCCGCCCGAGCCGCTGCGCCTCCTCCTGGCGCGACCCGAACGTCCCCGACACCTGGATGGCCACGGTGGCCTCGGGCAGGTCGATGGAGAAGTTGGCGACCTTGGACACCACCAGGACCTGGATCTCCTTGTCGCGGAAGGCCTGGTAGAGCCGCTCGCGCTCCTTGACCCGGGTCTCGCCCTTGATGACCGGCGCGTTCAGGTGCTCGCCCAGCTCGTCGAGCTGGTCGATGTACTGGCCGATGACCAGCACCTGCTCGCCCAGGTGCTTACGGACCAGGGCCTCGGCCACGTACGTCTTGGACGGCGTCGTGGCGCAGAAGCGGTACTTCTCGTCCGCCTCGGCCATGGCGTAGGCCAGGCGCTCCTCGTCCGAGAGCGTGACGCGGACCTCGACGCAGTCGGCGGGCGCGATCCAGCCCTGGTTCTCCATCTCCTTCCACGGCGCGTCGTAGCGCTTGGGGCCGATCAGGGAGAACACGTCGCCCTCACGGCCGTCCTCGCGCACCAGCGTCGCGGTCAGGCCGACGCGCCTGCGGGCCTGCAGGTCGGCGGTCATCCGGAAGATCGGCGCGGGCAGCAGGTGGACCTCGTCGTAGACGACCAGGCCCCAGTCGCGCGCGTCGAACAGCTCCAGGTGGCTGTAGACGCCCTTCCGCCTGGTGGTCATCACCTGGTAGGTGGCGATGGTGACCGGGCGGATCTCCTTCTTGGTGCCCGAGTACTCGCCGATCTCGTCCTCGGTGAGCGAGGTGCGCTTGATCAGCTCGGTCTTCCACTGGTGCGCCGAGACCGTGTTGGTCACCAGGATGAGCGTGGTGGCCTGGGCGTGCGCCATCGCCGCCGCGCCCACGATGGTCTTGCCGGCGCCGCAGGGCAGCACGACCACGCCCGAGCCGCCGTTCCAGAACGCGTCCGCGGCCTCCTGCTGGTAGGCGCGCAGTGACCAGCCCTCCTGCCGCAGCTCGATCGGGTGGTGCTCGCCGTCGACGTAACCGGCCAGGTCCTCGGCGGGCCAGCCCAGCTTCAGCAGCGCCTGCTTGACGTTGCCGCGGTCGCTGGGGTGGACGATGACGCTGTCGGGGCCCAGGCGCTCGCCCAGCATCGGCTGGATCTTCCTGGAACGGAGCACCTCCTCCAGCACCGCGCGGTCGCTGGAGGTCAGCGTGAGCCCGTTGACCGGGTCCTTCTCCAGCCTGAGCCGGCCGTAGCGGGACATGGTCTCGGCCACGTCGACCAGCAGGGCGTGCGGGACCGGGTAACGGCTGAAGCTGATGAGCGCGTCGATGACCTGCTCGGCGTCGTGGCCCGCGGCGCGCGCGTTCCACAGCGCCAGCGGGGTGACGCGGTAGGTGTGGACGTGTTCGGGTGCGCGCTCCAGCTCGGCGAACGGGGCGATCGCCTTACGGCACTCGTCGGCCCGTTCGTGGTCGACCTCGAGCAGCAGCGTTTTGTCCGATTGGACGATGAGCGGGCCGTCGTTCACGAACTTCCCTTCCTCCGGCTACCGCCTATCCAACACAAGTGACGGCAAGAACAGTCCCCGAACAGGCAATCAGCTGGATTCCTCGTCCAGATAGCCGTTGAGACCGAGGAAGAGGAACACGCCGATGCTGACCGCGAACCCCAGGCCGAACAGCACCCAGCTCCACACGAGCATGCGGCGGGCACCCGCGGTGTCGTTGTTGACCCTGCCCAGTGCGAGCCCGGCCATGATCGCCCCGGGGATCGCCAGGAGGTTGCAGCAGGAGGGAATCGCCAGACAGTTGAGCACGAGCGCCACGATCGCGTTGGCCCTGGCCTTGTCGGCCTCCGGGCGCGGCGGCGGGTGGCCCCAGCTGGGAGGTGGTTGGTTGCCGTACGGCTCGCCGTATCTCATAACCCGTCAACATTTATCACGCGTCGGCATAGATAGACCGATCTGATGGCGTCTAGGAGGGGGAGACCCCGAGCAGGGAGGCCCCGCTTGCACCCGGACGACCAGCGCGTCTTCACGGACTTCGTCGCCACGCGCTCCAACAGCCTGATCAGGTTGGCCTACGTGCTGACCGGTGACCAGCACGCCGCCGAAGACCTGCTCCAGAGCGCTCTCGCCAAGACCGCGGACCGCTGGAAGGGCATCAGGGGCGACCCGGAGTCCTATGTGCGGCGGGTGATGTACCACGAACAGGTCGGCCGCTGGCGCAGCCCTCGGTGGGGCCGCGAGCGGGTGATGGAGGCGCCGCCGGAGGCCGCCGAGAGCGACCGCACCGCGGGCGTCGACGAGCGGATCACCCTGGAGCAGGCGCTGCGCCGCCTGCCCGCCAGGAAGCGCGCGGTCCTGGTGCTGCGCTACTTCGAGGACCTGCCGGAGTCGGAGGTGGCCCGCATCATGGGCTGCTCGATCGGCACGGTGCGCAGCCAGACCCACCGAGCGATCAAGCACCTGCGCGAGGTCGTGGGCGAGCACGTCAAGCTGGAGGCCTGACATGGCGGTCGACGAACGCACGATCAGCGAGGCGCTGCGCACCATGGCCGCACGCGCCACCCCGGCCGACCCCGCCCCGCTGGCCAGGCGGGCGTTGCGATCCCGGGTACGGCGGCGCGGCACGCGCTGGGTGGCGGGGCTGGTGACGGCGGCGGCGCTGACGGCCTACGGAGTCGTCCAGCTGCGGCCGGTCGAGACGAAGGATCCCACCCTGGTGGGTCCCATCCCGGTCAACCCGTCGCCCATGTATCCCACGCCCACGCCGTCGCCCACCAACAGCGGGGCGCCCGCGCTCGGGCCGCTGCCGGCCAACGACTCCGAGCGGTTCGGCCAGGTCCTGGCCTGCATGCCGCACGGCGGGACCGTGCACAACATGGACGGCGAGCGGGTGCTGCCGCAGCACGGCGTGCCCCAGGACTTCCGCTGGCTGGTGGAGGCCGCCGACAAGGAGGGCGTGACCAGGCTGGTGGGCAGCCTGAAGGGGTTCGTGCTGTGCACGCCGGGCGTGCGCGGGGTGAGCTACCCGACCGACGCGCTCTTCGCCTACTGGGGCGTCGAACCGCCGGGCGACCTGGCCTTCGACGCGGCGTTGAGCGTGGACGTCTACGACCTCCAGATGCAGTCGATGATCAACCCGCCCAAGGACGGTGACCCGCTCTTCCACGTCGTGGCCGGCCGGGTGAAGCCCGAGGTCAAGCGGGTCGAGGCCGTGTGGAAGGACGGCAGGCGCGCCGAGGCGGTGCTGGGCAACGGCTTCTTCATCATCAGAACCCGCGCCCACAAGCCCTACGTCCATGGCGACCTGCGCACGGTGACCGCCTACGACGGGGACGGCCGGGTGCTGGCCGTCAAGGACGGCGCCAAGGTCCCCGGGATGGGCGCACCCGACGACAACGACTAGAGCAGGGCCCGCAGCGCCTTGCGGTCCAGCTTGAGCACGCTCGTGATCGGGATCGAGTCGACGAAGACCACCTCGCGGGGGTACTTCACCCGGCCGACCCGGTCGCGGGCCCAGGCGATCAGCTCATCGGCGGTGACCGTGCCGCCGGGGCGCAGCTGGACGAAGGCCACCACCTCCTCGCCGATGCGCTGCTCGGGACGTCCGACGACGCCCGACATCACCACGTCGGGGTGCTGGTTGAGCGCGTCCTCCACGTCGCGCGGGAACACGTTGAACCCGCCGCGGATGATCAGGTCCTTCTTCCTGTCGACGATGTAGAGGTAGCCGTCCTCGTCCACGCAGCCGATGTCGCCGGTGCGCAGCTCGCCGTCGACCAGGGCGGTGTCGCCGCTCTCCGCCGCGCCCCAGTAGCCCAGCATGAGCGAGCCGGCCCGGATGCAGATCTCGCCCACATCGTCGGCCTCCATGGCCGCGCCGTCGGCGTCGCGGATCGTGACCGTGTAACCGGGCATCGGCAGCCCGACGCTGCCCACCCGGCGGCGGCCGGGCGGGTTGAACGAGGTCACCGCGCTCGTCTCGGTCAGGCCGTACCCCTCGAGGATCTGCACGCCCGGCACCCGGCGCTCGAACTCCTCGAGCACGTCCCGCCCGAGCGGCGCCGCGCCGCAGGTCAGGTACGCCAGATCCGGCAACGCGGTCGCCTCCAGCGGCTCCGCGAGCAGCATCTGCAGCATCGCGGGCACCACGGTCCCGAACTGGACGCGCTGCTCGGCGGCCAGCGCCAGGAAGGCCTTGGGGTCGAACCAGCGCATGAGGACGGCCTGCTGCGGCTCGGTCGCGTGCATCCCGGCGACCGTGACGATCAGCCCGTAGGAGTGCGAGAGCGGCACCGGCACCAGCCCGCGGTTGATCCCCTCCTGGTGGGAGATCTGGAAGGCGCTCCTGCCGGTGTGCCACAGCCCGCCGTGGGTCAGCATGACCCCCTTGGCCTTGCCCGTGGTGCCGCCGGTGTACATCAGCGCGGCCAGGTCGCCTGGATCCCGCGCGACCGGCCCGTGCTCGGCGACCCGCTCCAGTTCCCCCGTGTCCACATATATCGGGATGTCGACGGCGGTGGCCTGGACGGTCGGCACCAGCTCCGGCGACGTGATGACCGCGCTCGCCCCGCTGTCGGTCAGGATGTGCCGCAGCTCCTCGGCCCCGACCAGGAACACCACGGGCGTCACCACCGCACCCGCCGACCAGACGGCCTGGTAGATGAGCGGCACCTCCGGCGAGTTCGCCATCATCACCACGACCCGGTCACCCGGCCCGATGCCCGCCTCTATCAGCCCGCCGCACACGCGCCTGGCCCGCTCGGCGAGCGCGTGGCTGCGATGCCAGGCGCCCTCGTAGAACACCGACTCGTAGTCCCCGAACCGCTCCCAGGACTCCTCGGCCAGCCGCCCCAATGTGGTCATGGCATCAAAGTCACCCGGGCGCGGGGCCCCGTCAAGACAGCGCGTCAAGAGAGGCCGGCGACCCCGGTGATGCGGTGCAGCGCGAAACGGTGCACCGCCGCCCGCGTCTCGTCGTAGGCGGTCAGGTAGCCGCCCTCCATGCGCGCCGGCTCCAGGATGCGCGAGGTCGCGTTGCCCTGCGAGTCGAGGTAGCCGATCCACACCCGCACGCCCTGCCTGATGGCCTCCTGCAGCGCGTTGATGGTCGCGGTGGCCGGCCCGCGCGGGATCTGACCGCCCGGTGCCGCCACCGGCTCGCGCCGCGCCAGGTGCGCCGCGTCACCGGCTCGCAGAGCCCGTACGGCTGCCGCCGCCACCTCCGGGTCCAGCCCGTTGGCCGAGGAGACCGTGCGCGCCGGGGGCAGCCCCTCGGTGCGCCGGCTGTCGAGCTGGGAGATGATCACATCGCCGTCCAGCGACTCGGCCACCGGCGCGTACCCCATCGCCCGCAGCGAGTCCACCAGCACCGCCCGCGACGACCTGGAGGCGATCACGGTGGGCGCCAGCCTGCGCAGCCGCAGCTGGGCGGAGCGCCTGTCGGCGGTGATCTGGTCGAGCAGCGCCGGGTCGTCGCAGCGGATGTAGGCGCTGGCCGTACCGACCCTGATGCGTCCGTGGCGGCGCGCGACATCCGCGACCAGGTAGGACAGGGCCTGCGGGACGGGCGTGGCCGAGTGGCGCTCCAGCATGGCCAGCATCTCTTCGGCACCCTGGCCCGCATCGAGCGCGCGCCGGATGGAGCCCTCGCTGAAGCGGTAGACGGTCGCGCCGCCCTTGGACTCCACGTCGGCCGCCAGCGTCATCCACCGGTTCAGGTCGCTGGTCAGCGGGCCCGGCGCGACGGCGGTGAGGTCGGCCTGCAGCAGCACGTGGTCGACCGGCTCGGGCAGCAGCGGCTCCAGCGCCACGGCCGCCGCGCCGCCCTCGAGCAGCGCCCGCCCGTGCACCGACAGCGCGCCCAGCCCTGTGATGCCGACCTGCTCGGCCTCGCGCAGCGTGAACTCCGTCAGCCGCTCCCGCAACGGCCCCCTGCGCCGCGGCTGCTCCCAGGCCAGCCGGTCCAGCACCGAGTCGCGGGTCGGCGCCAGGCCGGGCGCCGAGGTCAGCACGCCGAGCGCGGCCGCCCTGACCGCGGGCGCGGCCGAGCGCCGCAGGTCGGTGTGCAGCGCGTTGAGTGGCCTGTCGCGGTCGTCGCGCTCACCGACCAGGCCGGGCACGCGGTCCATCTGCAGCCAGGTCGCCGCCAGCGACACCCAGCGGTCGGCGGTCGCCCGCACCCGCCACAGGTCGTAGCCGGTGGTGGGCAGCCACTCGCCGTCCACGGTGCCGCCCGCCGCGACCAGCCCGGCCGCGTGCGTCACCTCGACCACCAGCGCGGCCACCCACTCGGGCACGTCCAGGTCGGCGGACGCCCGTTTCATGTCGCGTACGCCGAGCCCGCCCGTGCGCAACACGCCCGGCGGGTCGATGCTCCACCGCTCGCACAGCTCCTCGACCAGCCTGACGAACGTGAACGCCTGTCCCGCGGCCGTCCGATCGGCCAGTTTCATGTCCCGCGTGGAGCCGTCCAGCGCGGGCGGCACGGCGTGCAGGTCGCGGTGGACGCGCCCGTCACGCAGGTACAGCGCCACCTCGCGCGGCAGCGTCACGCTTTCCTCGCCGGTCGCCGCCAGCAGGCCGCGCGCCAGCAGCTGCTCGATGGGGGAGCGGGCCGACTCCACCCGCACCTCGCGCCTGGCGTTCGGCACCCGGCCCGTCGGCGGGCCCCACGCGAGCTGGTCCAGCGCCGTCCTGGCCTCCGGCGACACCTCGGCGATCAGCTGCGCGGGCTCGGCCAGCGCCGCGGCCAGCCGCTCCTTGCCCGTCCCCGTCGTGCCGGGCGCGATCTCGTCGGCCATGTCCTCCAGCTGCTCGGGCGGATGGTGGCGGAACACCTCGGCCACCGGCGGCCCCAGCCCCGCCGGGTCGTCCAGCACCTTGCACACGCCCGGCGCCAGCGCGATAGCGCTGTCAGGCCCGTAGACCAGCGCCAACTCCCGCAGCCGCTCCAGCGCCGTCTCGAGCGCGGGCCCCGCCTCGCCCTCGGCCAGCGCCTTGGCCAGCAGCCTCCTGAGCGCCGCCTTGGTCGGCGGTTTCCGCTGTACGGCGAGCGTCTCGACGACCGCCAGCGTGAACCGGTCGAGCCGGTCGAGGACGCGGCCGATCGCCGACGGGCTGCCGGCCCGGGAGGCAAGCCCTTCCAGGTGGGCGGGCACCGGAGTGATCAGCTCGGGACGCGCGGAAACCAGCGCCCTGAGCTGTGCGTCGGTGCGCCCCCTGATCCACTCCGTGAACTCCATCGATGCCATGGTATGTCCCACCCGATTGGGGCAGAGTGGCTCGCGTGAGCGAGCGCAGCGAGCGAACCATCAAACGCGGCTTGATCTCTATCAAGGGGCCCGCGAAGGAGGCCCCGTGATAGAGCGCGCGGACCAGCTCGTGCTGAATTACGTCAGCAAGGCCGCTGACGCCGCTCACGGTGTCCTCAGGTCCGATCAGCGGCTCGACTTCGTCAAGCGGCTGCGGGCCAGGATCGAGGAGGAACGGCGCGGCAGCCAGAACGCCCGCGACGTGGCCAGGGTTCTCGCCCGCTTCGGTGACCCCAAGGCCCTCGTGGCCCGCGAGGTCAACCGGCTGGCCGCCGGCGCTTCGGGAAGCCCGCCCACGGGCCCGGGCGGCCTGCCGGGCTATCCCGGCGCTGACGCCGCGTCCGACGGGTCCACCGTGATCTTCCCGGCGATCGTGGACGACGCCGAGCCCACGTTGCCGCCGCCGGGGGTGCAACTGGGCAGGAAGGTGGCGCAGGAGCGGCTGGCAGGCAGGGGGCGAGGGCTGTCGTTCGCCGGGTTACGCAGGGCCGCGATGTCCAGCGCCAACCCGATGGCCACCGAGGGGCGCGACGCCGTGTCCATCCTGCGGGAGCATCGGCGCGAGGTGGTGGCCATGGCGATCCTGGTGCTGTCGGCGCTGCTGATCCCCTTCAACCTGCCGGCCGTGGCCATCTTCCGGGTGCCGGTGCTGGTGTGGGCGCTCGGCGCGCTTCTGGTGCTGGCCGGCGACAGCTGGACGCTGCGTGACCGGCTCCTCGGCCTCGGCGCGCCGATCCTCGGCTACACCGTGGGAGGTGTGCTCGTGGGCGGCTTGCGGGCGGGCGGCCAGCAGGGGCTGCAGGCGTTCTTCGTCCAGTTCTACGACGTCAGCGGCGTCATGTTCATGATCGGCGCAGGGCTGGGCGTGGTCTGGCTGGCCTACCGGCTCTTCGACGTCAACTGACCGGCGCGGGGGTGGGCAGGAGGCCCACCGCCAGCCGTACCCAGGCCTGGACGAACTGGTCCTTCTCCGCGTGGCCCGGCGACTCGCCCACCGTCTCCTGGAACAGGCGGTAGTGGACCACCGAGCCGCCGAGCACGGCGGCGATGCCGGTCCAGTCGACCTTGGCGGCGGCGTACTCGGGCTGGGCGCGGAACCAGGTGACGATCGCGTCGAACATCGGCTGGAGCAGCCCCTCGCGCACCACCGAGACCAGTTCGGGGAACTGGCTCAGGTCGCGGAAGAAGACCCGGGTCAGCTCCGACTCCTCGCGGACCTTGGCCAGCCCCGCCCTGACCAGGTGCGACAGCCGTAGCTCCAGGTCGGCCTGCTCCATGGTGTCGAGGTGGGCCAGGCTCTCGGCCACCTGGGTGCGGGTGCGGGCGGCGTGCTCGTTGATCGCCGCGGCGAGGACCTCGTACTTGGACTTGAAGTGCCGGTACAGGCCCCCGGCGCCGGGGGAGAGCCCGGAGGCGGCCTCGATCTCGGCGACCGAGGTGGCCGAATAGCCGCGCTCGGCGAACAGGCGCAGGGCCTCGTCGATGATCCGCTCGCGCGTGCTCACGGTCGCGCCCGCTTCCCGCTTGGCGGAAGCTCCTGCGCTAGGCGATCTGGTCATGTCCGTCCTAGTTTATGGTCACGGCGCCAGACGCCGGATGAGGCTCGCCAGCACCGAACCGATGATCAGCCAGACGACCGCCGCCAGCCCGTAGTCGATCAAGGTGGTCCAGCGGGCGTCGGAGACCTGGAACAGGTTGGCCAGGCCCAGCGACAGCAAACCGGCCAGGGACTCGACGAACTGGTACCAGACGTTGGCCGGGTTGGCCTTGAACACGGTGAAGACCGCGTAGAGGACCAGAATGAGCGCGGCCAGCCTGGTGGCCACCCGGACCGCCCAGACCAGGAACGTCACGGTCGTCCCCCAGGCGCTGCGCGCGGCCGAGACCTGCGCCGGGCGGGCGGGCCGGTGCCGGTGGGGTGGTTCCAGGGGAGCGGCGACGAGCCGGTCTCCAGGCTCAGGCGGTTTGGGGCTTTCCGTCATGGCCTCTCCTCCATGCTCTTGCCGTGGGATAAGTAATTCCTTTCTTCCCACTCCAACGGTCCCACAAGAGCCCCCGTTACGTGTAATGCACCGGTGTTTGGCATCCTGCTGGCGTGGGAACTGCGATGGGCTTCGACCTTGACATGACTTTGGCGGACACGCGCTCGGGCATAGCGGCCGTTTACGACCAGCTGGCGGCTCGGCTGGGGATCTTCATCGACAGCGCGGCCATCATCACCAGATTGGGGCCGCCGCTGGAGCGCGAGCTGGCCAACTGGGTGCCCGCCGAGGAGGTGCCCGCCGCGGTCGAGATCTTCCGGCAGATCTACCCCGACGTCGGCGTGCCCGCGCACACCGCGATGGCGGGCGCGCACGAGGCCGTCGAGGCGGTCAAGGCCGGCGGCGGCCGGGTCATCGTGGTGACGGGCAAGAACGTCCGCGACGCAACCGCCACGGTCAAGCTGCTCGGGTTCGCCGTCGACGAGGTGGTGGGCTCGGTCTTCGGCGCTGACAAGGGTTCGGCACTCGCGCGCTTCGGCGCCGCGGCCTATGTTGGTGATCACGTCGCGGACATCGAGGCGGCGCGAGCAGGTGGCGCGGTCAGCGTGACGGTCGCCACGGGACCCTACACGGTGGGAGAGCTGCGTGATCACGGAGCTGATGTGGCGCTGAGCGACCTCACGGAATTCTCCACATGGTTCGCCGACTGGCGTACTCGCCGCGTAATCGGGTAATTGCCCGTCAAATACCCGGTCGCTCCCGCGCCTCGCGGGGCATAACCTACGTCCATCCATCTTTTCCGACTGTTTGAACGAGGTCTGTCACGTGCCGAGTGGCAAGGTCAAGTGGTACGACGCCGACAAGGGTTTCGGCTTCCTCACCCGTGACGACGGTGGTGAGGTCTTCGTGCATTCCTCCGCGCTCCCCAGCGGGGCCGCGCCGCTCAAGCCCGGCCAGAAGGTCGAGTTCGGCGTCGCAGAGGGCCGTCGCGGCCAGCAGGCGCTCTCGGTCAGGATCCTCGATCAACCCCCCACCCTCGCCAAGGCGGCGGCCAAGCCCAAGGCCAAGCGCAAGAAGCCGGACGAGATGGTCGTCATCGTGGAAGACCTGATCAAGCTGCTCGACGACGTCTCCACCTCCTACCAGCGGGGCAAGCACCCCGAGGCGGCGCACGCCAAGAAGATCGCCCAGGTGCTCCGCGCCGTGGCCGACGACCTGGACGCCTAACCCTGCGGATTGCCGAGCGGCTCGGGCGGGTTGCTCAGCCGCTCGGTGTGCTCGCGCTGGATCCGGGCGTTCACCGCCCGGATCCGCCGCCTGCGCTTGATCAGCAGCCACACCAGGCCGGCGGTCAGCACCACCGCCAGCGTGACCAGCCCCGCCGTGCCGTTCTCGGTCAGCGACAGCAGCAGCCCGATCAGCCCGCCGAACACCCAGGACAGCTGCAGGATCGCCTCGGTCACGCCGAACGTGGACGAGAGCACCTCCTCGCCGATCTCCTGCTGCACGATCGCGTCCAGCGCCAGCTTGCCCAGGCCCGAGGCGAACGCGGTGATGAACGAGATCGCCACGGCCGCCCACAGGTTGAAGAAGACCGCGGTGGTGATCGTGGTGATCGCCGTGACGGCCAGCGTGAGCAGCGTGATGAGCTGCGGCGAGTGGTTACGCGACCAGTTGGCCACGGCCGCGCCCACCAGGCCGCCCACCCCCGCCGCGACCGCCAGCAGCCCGATCGTCACCTTGACGTCGAAGAACGTGTCGCGCACCAGCAGCCAGGGCGCCGCCTTGTCCTGGACCATGAACAGCAGGAAGAACAGCAGGAACCCGGAGAACAGCCGGATCAGCAGGTTCGCGCCGACCGCCTCGCCCACCACGGGGCCGACCTTGAGCAGCGTGCGCCAGCGCTGGGCCCTGCCCTCCGCCGGGTGCTCCTCCTCCACGTCGGGCGAGTCCACGTGCCGCGGCAGCCGTACCGCGAAGACCCCGACCAGCAGGAAGGCGACCATCGCGATGCGCAGCATGGCGGCGCTGCCCAGCCAGGCCGTCAGGCCGCCCGCGACCGGCACCGCGATGCCGGCCGAGAGCAGGATGAACAGCGTGATGCGGGCGTTGGCCGAGACCAGCGAGATGTCGGCGGGCAGCACGCTCGGCATGATCGCCGCTCGGGAGACGTTGTAGGCCTTCGACAGCACCAGCACGCCCAACGCCCCGGCGAACAGCGTGACCAGGTCGTTCGGGCCCACGGCCGCCGCCATGGCGAAGCAGAGCAGGCCCCGGCCGAACAGCGTGCCGGCCATCACGTAGCGGCGGCCCGACCTGAACCGGTCGAGGATCGGCCCGACGAACGGCGCGAGCAGCGCGAACGGGATCATCGTGATGACCAGGTACAGCGCGACGGGCCCGCGTGCCTCGCCGACCGGCAGGCCGAAGAAGACCGTGCTCGCCAGCGCCACCGTGACCAGCGCGTCGCCCGCGCTCTCGCCGGCGCTCAGCTCGATCAGCCGGCCAAGCCCGGTGCGGTCTGCGCCGTTGGCGTAGGTGACCTTCCTGGTGGCGCGGCCGACCCGCTGCGCGCCTCTGGCCGTGGCCTGACCTGCCTTCTTGGTGCCGACGGCGGTGGCCTTCCCGGCGCGGAACGTCGCGCGGCTCGCGTCGGCGACTCCATGCCCGACGCGCCGCGAGATCTCGCGCGCTCGATCCCAGCCACCCACAGCTAACAGTCTTACCCGATCCGGCATCTTTACCGGACACGGAGCGGATTCCTGAAGATTCCCGTACGGCGAGCCGCCCAACCCGCCGCCCGCCGCACGTCGGCTGAGGGCCCGCGACCGGCGCTGCCGGCGAGTCGGGGACGCTCGCCCGCCGCCACGGCGCCCGTCATCCGCCGTCATGGTCCCTGGAAGGCGGGCCGTACAGGATCTGGGACCGGTTCGGGACTGTCGGCACCGGCAGGTCGCTGGATGGGTGAGAATGAAGTGTGAGCGAACAGCACCTTTCGGCGGAGGCGGCCCGATGACCCGGACCAGGACTCGCGCCTCCGCGCCCGACCAGGCCTGTCTCGCCGCGGTTGACCTGGCGCGCGACGCCGCTCTCGAGCTCGCCTCGCCCGGCGAGCCCGGCGAGCACCTCGGCTTCGAGGTCGAGGGCGACCGGATCGTCACCCACTACTTCGCCTGCCTCGACCGGGCCTACCGCGGCTGGCGGTGGGCGGTGACCGTCACGCGCGCCTCCCGCGCGAAGAACGTGACGGTCAGCGAGGCCGTGCTGCTGCCGGGCACCGGCGCCCTGCTCGCCCCCGAATGGCTGCCGTGGAGCGAGCGGCTGCGCCCCGGCGACCTGGGCGTGGGCGACCTGCTGCCCACCCCGGAGGACGACGACCGGCTGGCGCCGGGTTTCACCGAAGCCGGCGACGACGTCGATCGCCAGCAGATTTTCGAGTACGGCCTGGGCCGAGCCCGTGTGCTCTCGGCCATCGGCAGAGACAGGGCGGCCAGGCGCTGGCACTCTGGCGAGCACGGGCCGCACACGCCGATCGCACACGCCGCGCCCGCGCAGTGTTCCACCTGCGGGTTCTACTGGCTGCTCGGGGGTGGGCTCCGGCAGATGTTCGGGGTGTGCACCAATGAGTACGCCCCCGACGACGGCAAGGTGGTCGCCGCCGACCACGGCTGCGGCGCCCACTCCGAGGCCGCGGTCATGCCGCCGCCGATAGAGGCGGCCTCGCCCATCCTCGACGACCTGGGCTTCGACCTGATCGAGGAGGAGGGGGCAGCGGACGAGGAGGGCTCGGTCGATGAGTCGGCCATCGAGGACCTCGGCCACTCCTGACCTGCCCCACGCCCGGTGGTTCGGGCGTCGTGCGAGTGTGAAAACGGGTGTCGGTGGGGGCCGCTAGGGTACGTGAGCCCCCTACGCACATTGGAGGACCGTGGACACCTTCGGCACCGACCGGATGCGGGCAGCAGTGCTCGCCGCCTGGACGGCCTCGCCTGCCCGATTTCGCGAGGACGCCAACGCCGAGGAGGATTTCGCCCTCGGCGGCTACCGCGACCGGTTGATCGTGGAGCTCGCGCAGAACGCGGCCGACGCCGCCCTGCGCACCGGCGTGCCAGGGGTGCTCCGGCTGACGCTCCGCGACAGCGTGCTGACGGCCGCCAACACGGGCGCGCCGCTCGACGCGACGGGCGTGGAGGGGCTGTCGACGCTGCGGGTGTCCGGCAAGCGCGACGAGGCCGGCGCGGCCGGCCGCTTCGGTGTCGGCTTCGCGGCGGTCGTGTCGGTGTGCGACGAGCCGGTGATCGGGTCCCGCGAGTCCGGGTTCGTCCGCTGGTCCCGCGCGGAGACCGCCGACGTGGTCGCCTCGATGCCCGCGCTGTCGGCGGAGCACGCCTCGCGTTCGGGTCATGTGCCGCTGCTGCGCCTGCCCTTCCCCGCCGACCCGATCGACGTCCCCGACGGCTTCGACACCCTCGTACGGCTGCCGCTGCGCGACCGCGCGGCCGTCGACGCCGTCCGCCAGATGCTGACCCAGACGTCCCCGGCCCTGCTGCTCGGCCTGTCCGCCCTGTCGTCCATCGAGATCGACCTCGACGGCGACACCCGCACCGTGGCCGCCGACGGCTGGCACGAGGTCTCCGACTCCGGCACCTTCACCCCGGAGGAGATCGCGCACCTCTTCGCCACCCGCCCGACCGAGGAACGCGCCCGCCCCTACTGGTCCGTCCGCTGGGCCGTCCCCGTCACCCAGCCCTCGGGCGAGCCTGACGGCTTCCCCAAGGCCGTGCCGCAGATGGTGCACGCGCCGACGCCGAGCGACGAGCCGCTCGACCTGCCCGCGCTGCTGATCGCGTCGTTCCCGATGGCCACCGACCGTCGCCACGTCGCCAAGGGGCCGCTGACCGACTTCCTGGTGGACAAGGCGGCCGACGTCTACGTCCGGCTGCTGCGCGAGCTGCCCAGGACGCCCAAGCTGCTCGACCTGGTCCCGGCGCTGATGGGCAAGGGTGAGCTGGACGCGCGGATCCGGCGGGCGATTCTGGCGCGCCTGCCCGAGGTGCCGCTGCTGCCCGCGCTGTCTCCGCCGCCGCCCGCCGTGCGGACGCCGACCTTCCAGGACGCGGCCGTCTACGAGCCCGACGCCGAGTGGAAGGTCGAGCACCCCGTCGAGGAGCCCGACGGCGACGGCTGGGTGGTGCGCGGGCGCGAGGCGTCCGTGGTGGCCGGTTCGGCCGAGCTGCTTGAGGTGCTGGCGGCGTTCGTGCCCGGGCTGCTGCCGGCCGGGTGGCCCGCCCGGCATCCGGGGATGAACGCGCTCGGCGTGCGCAGGGTCGAGCTGGCCGACGTGGTCGACCTGCTGTCCGGCGAGGCCGTCGAGGGGCGCGACCCCGCCTGGTGGCAGTCGCTCTACCAGGTGCTGCCCGCCGACGACCCCGAGGCGCTTGGCGCGCTGCCCGTCCCGCTTTCCGACGGCCGGCTGGTGCGGGGGCCGCGCGGCACGCTGATCCTCACCGGGGCCCAGCTCGACCTGGAGGCGCTGGGGCTGCGCATCGTGCACCCGGAGGCCGCCCACCCGCTGCTGCTGCGCCTGGGCGCCGCCGAGGCCACGCCGCGCACCGTGCTCGAAGACCCGCTCACCAGGGCGGCCGTCGCCGAGTCGCTCGACAGTCCCGATCCGGAGCCGGTGGCGCGTGCCGTGCTGTCGCTGGTCCAGGCCGCGACGCTCGCGCCAGGCGAGCTGCCGTGGCTGGCCGACCTGGCGCTGCGCGGCGCCGACGGCGAGCTCTATCCCGCCGGCGAGCTGCTGCTCGGCGACGGCGCGCTGGCCAGGCTGCTGGAAGACGACACGCACTTCGGCGTCGCCGCGCGGGAGCTCGAGGAGGGGTACGGCGCGCGCGTCCTGGAGGCCGTCGGCGTGCTCGACGGGTTCGCCGTCGTCAACGACGCCGACGTGTTGCTCGACCACGATGACTGCGACCACGACCTCGACAGCGAGGACGACTGGCTCGACCACGTGCACGACCTGCTGCCCGACCTCGAGGTGCCGCCGGTGGTGGCGGAGTTCTCGGCGGTGCGCGACCTGGAGCTGGTGGCCGACTGGGAGGGGGCGCTGCGGCTGCTGACCAGGCCGCCGCTGCGGGCGGTGCTGCAACCGCTGCGCGTGCAGGGCGTGGAGGTGCCCTCCTACACCGCCTGGTGGCTGGGCAACCACCCGGTGCTCGGCGGGCGGCGGCCACGCGAGCTGCGGCTGCCCGGGGCCGACCCGCTGCTCCAGGGGCTGTACACCGACGCGCCGGCCGGGCTGGACGAGGCGGCGCTCGGCATGATCGGCGTGCGGACCACGCTGGCGGAGCTGCTGGTCTCGCACGGCGGGCCCGAGGAGCTGCTCGACCTGATGGCCGATCCGGAGATCTCCGTCGACAGGGCCCAGCTGCGGGCGCTGTGGATCGCGTTGGCGGGGGTCGACCCTTCGCGGGTGGCGCCTCCGTCCAAGGTGCGGGCGGTGCTCGGCGGCGACATCGTGGTGGCCGACGCGGAGGACGCCGTCGTGGTGGAGGCGCCCGACCTGCTGCAGCTGGTCACCTCCCGGCCGCTGGTGCTCGCGTCCTACGACCTGGCCGAGTCGCTTTCCGAGCTGCTCGACCTGCCGCTGGCCGGGGAGCTGGCGCCCGGGGAGGTCACCTCGGAGGGCGTCGTACGTCCCGTGCCTGCCGAGGTGCGCTCGCTGCTTCCCACGGCGCCCGAAACCTACGTCGAGCACGACAAGCTCCTGGTCGACGGGGTGGCCTGCGCCTGGCGCTACTTCGAGGGCGCCGTCCACTGCACCGGCCCCGACGGCCTGGCGCGCGGGCTGGCCTGGGCGACCGGGCAGTGGGGCGACCGGCTCGCGGTCGCCGCCCTCCTGAGGGATCCCACCGCGGTCCCCCTCCTGCTGGCCGAGGCCGACCTCTCCTAGCCCGCCCGCCAGGCATCGCCGGGATCAGACGGCGGGGCAGGTGGCGGGAGCGCCGGGCAGGGTGCCGTTGAGGAAGTAGGTGTCGATGGCCCGGGTGACGCAGGGGCTGCCGCTGAGGTAGGCGCCGTGGCCCTCGCCCTCGTAGGTGAGCACGACACCCGTCTTGAGGGAGGCGGCGAGCTTGGGGGCCCACTCGTAGGGGGTGGCGGGGTCGCCCTTGCCGCCGACCACCACGATGGGGGCCGAGCCGGTGGCGTCGACGTGCTTGGCCTCGTCCGTGCCCTTGACCGGCCAGTCCTGGCAGAAGACACCGGCGTTGGAGGTGGCCAGGAGCGGGAAGATGCGTCCCACCTTGGTGACGATGCGCTTCATGGCCGCCGCGTCGGGGCGCTCGGTGGTGTCCGCGCAGTTGACGGCGGTGTTGCTGGCCAGCATGGTGGCGTACGTGCCGTCGGGCTTACGGCCGGTGTAGGCGTCGGCCAGCGCCAGCAGGATGCTCCCGTCGCCCTGCTGCGCCGCCGTCGTCGCCTGCTCGAGCACCGGCCAGGTCTGCTTGGCGTAGAGCGAGGTGAGCATGCCCAGCTGCGCCAGGCCCTTGGTGAGCGTGCGGCCCTTGACGTCCATCGGCATGCGCTTGAGCAGGTCCCGCAGCGTGCGGTCGACGGCGGCGGGGTCCTTGCCCAGGGCGCAGGCGCGCTTGGCGCAGTCGGCGGCGAAGGCGTCGTAGGCGTGCTTGAAGCCGTGCATCTGGATGACCGTCCGCTGCTCCAGCGTCACCGACGGGTCCAAGGCGCCGTCGAGCACGAACCGGCCCACGTTCTTGGGGAACTTGGTGGCGTAGACGGCTCCGAGGTGCGTGCCGTACGAGATGCCGAAGTAGTTGAGCCGCGCGTCACCGAGCGCCTGCCGCATCCGGTCGAGGTCCTGGGCGGCGTTGACCGTGCCGACGTAGGGCAGCACCTTGCCGGAGTCCTTCTCGCAGGCGGCGACGAACTGCTTGTTGAGGCCCGTGAGCTCGATCGGCAGAACGTCGTCGGAGACCGAGGTGAGCTTCTCGATGAGGTTGCCGCACTTCACCCCGGCGCTGCGGTCGACGCCGCGCGGGTCGAAGCTGACCAGGTCGTAGCGGCTGCCGAGCCCGGCGAACGCCTTGGCCGCCATACCGAGCGTGGTGACGCCTGAGGCGCCCGGCCCGCCGAAGTTGAACACCAGCGAGCCGAGCCGGTCGCCGGTGGCCTTGACGCGGATCAGCGCCAGGTCGATCGTCTCGCCCTGAGGCTTGGCGTAGTCCAGGGGGACGGCGAGCTTGCCGCACTCGATGGCGGGGTCGGGCTTGGCAGGCCGGCCGTCGGGACCGGTCAGATCGGTGCACGGCGCCCACGCGAGCGAGCCGCCGGGGGAGGAGGGCGTCCCCGACGCGGGCTTGCCCGTCGAAGGCTTCTCCGAGGCCGAGCAACCCGCGAGGGCGAGCACGAACAGGAGGGAGGTGGCAACGGTCTTCTTCATGGACAAAAGCGTGATCGAACCGCTTTTGCCCAGGTAGTGGCCAAAAACAGCGGTTGGAGGTGACTAATGTCAGCTCCGGGACGCGCGTCTGCGCACGAACCAGAGACCGAAGAGGCCGAACCCGATCCCGGTCACGCACGTCCAGATCCACCACGAGTTCTCGGGCGCGGGCCGGAAGATCAGCAGGATGACCAGCGCGACCGCCCACAGCCCAATCCCCACGGCGACGGCCGCCGCGTCATTGGTCTTGATCGGCTCCGGATCGGGATGCCACTGTTTGTCCACATTAGTCACCATAGCTTCCAATCAGGTCTCGATCCGATCACCGGATCTATCTGACCGGTCGGGACGGCTGCCACTCTGCGCGCGTGAGTGCAATAGACCGTTTCTTCGAAATCTCCGCACGAGGCTCGACGATCTCCCGTGAGGTCCGTGGCGGGTTAGCCACGTTCTTCACCATGGCGTACATCGTCGTGCTGAACCCGATCATCATCGCCAACGGCAAGGACATCCAGGGCCAGTTCATCGGCGACGGCACCAGCGCCAACCTGCCCCTGGTGGCGGCCGGGACGGCGCTGGTGGCCGGCATCATGACGATCCTCATGGGCGTGGTGGCGAGGGTGCCCTTCGCCATGGCCGCGGGGCTCGGGCTCAACGCCTTCGTCACCTTCAACATCGCCACCAAGATGACCTGGGAAGAGGCCATGGGCCTGGTCTTCGTCGAGGGTGTCATCATCGGCATCCTGGTGTTGACCGGATTCAGGGTGGCGGTGTTCAACGCCATCCCCGCCCAGTTGAAGACCGCGATCAGCGTGGGTATCGGATTGTTCATCGCGCTGATCGGTTTCGTGGACTCCGGTTTCGTGCGCCGGGTCCCGGCCGGGCCGCCACTGGAGATGGGCATCAGGGGCGACCTGACCTCGTGGCCGATCTTCGTGTTCGTGGTCGGCCTGCTGGTGACGGCCGTGCTCGTGGCCAGGAAGGTCAAGGGCGCGATCCTGATCGGCATCATCGGGACCACGATCCTGGCCGTCGTCGTCGAGCTGATCGCCAAGGCCGGGCCTTCCTCCGACAAGAACCCCGGCGGCTGGCAGCTGAACGTGCCGGCCGTCCCTAACAGCATGCCGGGGCTGGAGAACCCGTTCCGGCTGTTCAAGGAGTTCGACCCGATCGGCGCGTTCACCCACGGTTCGGTGCTGCTGGCCGTACTGCTGGTGTTCACGCTGCTGATCACGGACTTCTTCGACACGATGGGGACGATCGTCGGCGTCGGGCGGCAGGCCGGGCTGGTCGACGGGCAGGGGCAGCTGCCGCGCACCCGGGAGATCCTGCTGATCGACTCGATCGGCGCGGCCGCGGGCGGCGCCGGGTCGGTGTCGTCCAACACCACCTACATCGAGTCGGCCGCGGGCGTCGGCGAGGGCGCGCGCACCGGGCTGGCCAGCGTGGTCACCGGACTGCTCTTCCTGGTCGCGATCTTCTTCGCGCCGCTGGTCAAGATCGTGCCCTACGAGGCGGCCGCGCCCGCGCTGGTCGTGGTGGGCTTCCTGATGATGACCTCGGTGAAGGACATCGACTTCACCGACTACGAGGTGGCGATCCCGGCCTTCCTCACGATCGTGGTCATGCCGTTCACCTACTCCGTCACCAACGGCATCGGCGCCGGCTTCGTCAGCTACGTGCTGATCAAGCTCGTGCGGGGCAAGGGACGTGCGATGCACCCGCTGCTGTGGGGCGTGGCCGTGCTGTTCATCGTCTACTTCGCGCTGGGGCCGATCAAGGCTCTGCTGCATCTCTAGGGGTTCGATCCTGTCTCGTACGGTGGGACGGCCCGCCGTACGAGGCACTATGGAAATAACCGCGCAGTGTATATAGTTAGCAAAGGTAATGACTCATGCTAACCAAGAACCAGCACAAGATGGACCTGCGGAGCGACGCAGGCCTGGCTTCAGCCCTGCGCGTGTCACTGGCGCGGCTGACCAGGCGACTACGACGACAGGCGGCGGCGCACTCGCTGACTCCCACCCAGTTCGCGACGCTCGCCGCGGTGGAACGGCATTCCGGGATAACCCCCGGCGAATTGGCCGAGCTCGAGAAGGTGCAGCCCCCCTCGATGACACGCGTGATCGCGGCGCTCGAGGAGCGCGGGTTGGTCGCGCGCACCCCACACCCGACCGACCGGCGTCAGGTGACCGTGACCGTGACCGAGGCTGCGCAGGCGCTGCTGAAGGAGGAACGGCGCCGCAAGGAGGCGTGGCTGAACCAGCGATTGAAGGAGCTGACACCCGAGGAGCGGGCGATCCTCAGGCAGGCGGCGCCGATTCTGGAGAAGCTCAGCAGGATCTAGAGCCTGAAGATCCCGGGACCGGGATGTTCCGGTCGCTCAGGATTCGCAACTACCGCATGTTCCTGTCGGGCACCGCGGTCTCCAACGTCGGCACCTGGCTACAGCGCACCGCGCAGGACTGGCTGGTGCTCGACCTCACGCACGGCAGCGCCGCCGCCCTCGGTACGGCCACGGCGCTGCAGTTCCTGCCCATGCTGCTGTTCGGCCTGTTCGGCGGCGTGCTGGCCGACCGGTACCCGAAGCGGCCGATCCTGATCGTGGCGCAGTCGCTGATGGCGCTGCTCGCCCTGACCATCGGCGTGCTGACCGTGACCGGGGTCGCCCAGGTCTGGCACGTGTACCTGATGGCGTTCACGCTCGGCGTGATCTCCTGTGTGGAGGTGCCGACCCGGCAGGCGTTCGTGGTCGAGATGGTCGGCAGGCGCGACCTGTCCAACGCGATCGCGCTGAACAGCTCCATGTTCAACCTGGCCCGCGTGGTCGGCCCGGCGCTCGCCGGTGTGCTGATCTACGTGCTCGGCGGCACCGGCCCGCTGTTCCTGATCAACGGGCTGACCTTCACCGCGGTGATCTCCAGCCTGGTCTTCATGCGCCGCTCCGAGCTGAACCCGGCAGTCCCGGTGCCGCGCGCCAAGGGGCAGTTGCGCGAGGGCCTGCGGTACGTGATCCAGCGCGAAGAGCTGCTGCTGCCGATCCTGCTGATCGCGTTCGTGTCGATGTTCTCGCAGTCGTTCTCGATGTCCATCGCGCTGATGGCGCGGCAGGTGTTCAACGCGGGCGCGTCGTCGTTCGGGCTGGCCTCGAGCATGTTCGCCATCGGCGCGCTGGGTGGTGCGCTGCTGGCCGCGCGGCGTGCCCGGCCGTCGAAGCGGATGCTGATCGCGGGGGCGATCGGATTCGGGCTGTTCCAGGTGGCCACCGCGGTCGCGCCGTTCTACCCGGCCTACCTGCTGCTGCTCGTGCCGACGGGGATCGCGCTGATCACGATCAACACGGCCGCCAACGCGAGCGTGCAGCTGGCCACCTCGCCCGACATGCGCGGGCGCGTGATGGGTATCTACATGCTGGTCTTCACCGGCGGGGCGCCGCTCGGAGCGCCGCTGATCGGGTGGCTGTCGGACCTCGGCGGGCCGCGCGCGGGCGTGCTGCTCTCCGGCCTGATGGTTCTGGTGGGCACCGGGCTGGCGGTGCTGTGCGCCCGCATGATCGGCGCGCGCGTGGCCAAGCCGGCTCTGGCCACCGCATGATCGCTGCGTAGACAATCATGGAATGTGGTGGATTCTGATCGAGGAGAACCATGGTTCCTCGGATGCCAAGGAATGGCGCACCTCGACCGTCAAGGTCAACGGTGACCGGTGGCTGGCGCGGGCCAAGGCGGAAGAGCTGGCGCGCACTCACGTGCCCCGGCACCCGGCGTTCGCGCAGCGGCGCTCGGTTCTCAAGGTCGACGACGATCACTGGGTGACCATCGTGCAGGGCGCCACCAGGGACTACCACTTCCGGGTCACGGTCGCCGAGCTGGTGCACGACGAATGAGGCTGTTCGCGGCCCTGCTGCCGCCCGAACCGGTGCTTGACGAGATCTCCCACGCCATCGCACCGCATGTCGGGCAGGTACCGGGGCTGCGCTGGCCCGACCGGGCCACCTGGCACATCACGCTCGCCTTCTACGGCGACGTGCCCGATCACGTCCTGCCCGATCTGGAGGTACGGCTGGCCCGCGCCGCCGGCCGGCACGATCCGCTCGACGTGTCCTTCGCCGGGTTCGGGGCCTTCGCTTCCGTACGGCGGGCCAGGGTGTTCTGGATCGGCGTGGCGGGCGACCCGATGAACCGGCTGGCCGATTCCGCGCGGGCCGCGGGCCGGCGGGCGGGAGCCGTACAGACCGACGAGAAACGCTTCCACCCGCACCTGACGCTGGGCCGGGCGAAGTCGGAGACCGACCTCCGCCCGCTGGTGGAGTCGCTGGCTGGATTCCAGGGCTCGCCGTGGCGGGCGGAGGAGGTGCGGCTCGTGCGCAGCTACCCGGGAGCCCAGGTGCGGTACGAGACGCTGAGGGCGTGGACACTGGGCAGGTGAGGCCGAAATCACGGCGCTCGCACCCGTCTGGCGGGGTTAGGCTCCACAACGTGGACCGTCCTCGCCCTTGGCTGCTGCCTCTCGTGCTCGGCCTCCTGCTGCTCATCGTCATCATCGGCGCGCTGCTCACCTAGGCGCTCAGCGCGCCGCGCCTGATGCTTCTACCAGGCGTAGTCCTCCGGGGCCGTGCGGTGGCCGGGGAAGATCTCGTCCAGGCGGGCCAGGGCCTTGTCGTCGAGCTGGATCTCCACGGCCCGCAGGCTGCCCTCGAGCTGCTCCATCGTGCGCGGGCCGATGATCGGCGACACGACGGCGGGGCGGGTGAGGAGCCAGGCCAGCGCCACGTTCGCCGGGTCCTCGCCGAGCTCGTCGCAGAACTGCTCGTACTGCTCGATCTTGTCGCGGTGCTTCTCGAGCTCCCTGACCATGTGGTCGGCCGCCGAGCGGTTCTTGTCGATCTTGCGGAGCACGCCGCCGAGCAGGCCGCTGGCCAGCGGGCTCCACGGGATCACACCGATGCCGTAGTCCTGCGCGGCGGGCAGCACCTCCAGCTCGGCCGTCCTGGTGAGCAGGTTGTAGTGGCTCTGCTCGGTGACCAGACCGAAGAAGTTGCGCTGCTTGGCCGTCTCCTGGGCCTTGGCCAGGTGCCAGCCCGCGAAGTTCGAGGAGCCGACGTAGAGGATCTTGCCCTGCAGCCGCAGGACCTCCATGGCCTCCCAGAACTCCTCGAACGGGGTGTCTCTGTCGACGTGGTGTGCCTGGTAGATGTCGATGTAGTCGGTCTGCAGGCGCTTCAGCGAGGCGTCGCACGCCCTGCGGATGTTCAGCGCCGACAGCATGCCCTCGTTGGGCCAGTCGCCCATCGAGCCGTACAGCTTGGTGGCGATCACCGTCTTCTCACGGCGCTGACCGCCCTGGGCGAACCAGCGGCCGACGATCTGCTCCGTGGCGCCACGGCCGGCCTGCCTGCCGTACACGTTGGCGGAGTCGAAGAAGTTGATGCCCAGCTCATGGGCCCTGTCCATGATCGCGAAGGAGTCCTCTTCGCTGGTCAGCGGCCCGAAGTTCATGGTGCCGAGGCACAGCGGACTGACCTTGAGCCCACTTCGTCCAAGGTTCACGTAATCCATGCCTTCAACCCTAAGCACCTGGAGTGCACTCCAGGCCAGGGCTGGCTCGGCCGCGGATTGGGCATGATGTCGGAATGGGGGATGTCTTGATCAAAATGTTCGCCGCCGCCGTCGTGACCTGCGCGCTGTTCCCGACGCCTGCTCAGGCGGCCATCCTGGCACCCACCCAGGCGTCCCGTTCGGACGACGACGCCCAGGAGAAGCTCTTCACGATCAAGGATCCGCGGATCGCCGAGTCGAGCGGCCTGGCCGTCTCGCCCACGCACCCGGACGTCTACTACACCCACAACGACAGCGGCGCCGGGCCGGTCTTCTACGCGTTGGGCCCCAACGGCCGGACGAAGGCCACGTTTCGCCTGCGGGGGGCGGAATCTCGCGATTGGGAGGCCATGGCGGCCACCAAGGACCCGAAGACCGGGCGGGGCGTGCTGTGGTTCGCCGACATCGGCGACAACATGGACGGTGCCTGGCCCGACGTGTCCATCTATCGAGTGATGGAGCCCACCGTGCTGAAGGACGCCACGCTTCCTGCGGTCCGGTACCGGTTCCGGTACTCCGGCGGCGGGCGCAACGCCGAGGGCATCATGATCAACCCGCGGACCGGGCGGCTGTACGTGGTCTCCAAGGAGTTCTCCGGGTCGGTCTACATCGCGCCCAAGCAGCTCAGGACCTCGGGGATCAACATCCTGCGCAAGGTGGGCGACGCGCCCATCATGGCCACGGACGCGGCCTACGCGCCCGATGGGTCGAGCTACGTGATCCGGACCTACTTCTCGGCCACCCTCTACCGGCCGTCGGGCGAGATGATCACCCGGGTGTCGATGCCGGAGCTCCACCAGGCGGAGTCGATCGCCTACGCGCCCGACGGCAAGGCCCTGCTGACGGGTAGCGAGGGCCTCAACAGCCCCGTCTACCGGGTCCCGATCCCCTCTCGCGCCCGGCCTGTGCGGGCTTCCCCCTCTTCGACCCCGTCTGCCCGCCCGGTCGCCGACACCGCCGCCGCCGACCGCGGCTCCGGGCTCACGGGGCGCGGGCTGGTGATCTGGATCGCCGCCGCCCTGGGCGCCGTCGCCCTCATCACCTTCATCGCCCGCCGCACGAGATAACTTCTTCTTCTTTTCTACGCGGTTCTTCCTGTACGGCGAGCCGCCCCTTTCAGGGGTTGCGGAGGGTGGGGGTGAAGATCTCGCCGCGGAGGGCGCGGTCGACGACCTGGATGGAGCGGGCCAGGCGGACCAGGCGGGGCCCCTCCTCGCGGTAGACGTCGAGGACGGCCTCCACGGCGTGCGGCGGGAGGTGGCTTTTGAGGTCGACCGAGGCGCCCCGGTAGCCGGACCTGGCCGCCTCGATCGCCGAGTCGACGTGGTAGATCGCCATCCTGGCCAGCGCGATCGGGTGGCGGCGCAGCACCTCGTAGGCCCGGTAGTCGGGCGGCACGGCATCGAGCAGCCAGGCCACGGCCGAGGTCTCCCAGTCGGGAACGCTGGGCGGGCGGACCTCGGACGGCCACTCCGGCGGCAGGTACATGCCGTCAATCGTACTCAGGTTCGAGTACATGTCACCGACCCGTCCCCAGGTTCGACTTCCCAGGTGAAGAGGGGAACTCAGGGCAACCGGGTCGCCAGGCCGTCGAGGATGCGGTCGACGCCGTAGCGGAAGTCGGCGTCGCGGATCACCTGGGGGTCCTCGTCGCGCAGCGACGCGAAGCCCTCGCGCACGTACGGATGCTCCTGCGCCGCCTGCTCGGCCGCCGGGCGGATGCTCTCCACCCACTCCTGCTCCGACAGCCCGCTCCTGGCGATCAGCGACAGGTAGGCCGCCTCGCTGGTCGTCATGCCGATGACGAAGGCCATCAGCGTGTTCAGTGCCTGCTCCGCCTCCCGCGCCTGGAACCCGGCGTCCCTGAACAGGGCGAGCATGCGGTCGTGCTGGCCGGCCAGGTTCGGCCCGAGGTCGGCGAGGCCCACCTGGCCGAGCACGGAGACGAGCCAGGGGTGCCCCAGGATCACCGCGCGCAGGCTGTGGGCGCACTCGGTCATCCCGGCCCGCCACTGTGCGGGGTCGGACACCTCGGGCACCCGCACCTCGCCGTAGACCTCGTCCACCACCAGCTCGATCAGCTCGTCCTTGTTGGCCACGTGCCGGTACAGCGAGGTCGCCCCGGCGTTCAGCCTGGTGCCGAGCGTGCGCATGCTCAGGGCGTCGATGCCCTCCTCGTCCAGCAGCTGAACGGCCTCCGACACGATCCGGTCCCGGCTGAGCGCCGGCTGCTCCCGCTTGGTGCGCTCACGGGCCCACACGGAGGGAATGGTCGGTTTGGTGGCAGCCATCGGGGTCCTCCTCGTTCCTTGCGGCGACCCAGCATAGCGCACAGCGTGCGCAAGTGCGTACAGGTGGGTTGGGGGATAGTGTAGCTTCCTGCCATGCGGGTCTTGATCACCGGGGCATCGGGCTTCGTCGGGTCGCACGCGACGGTGGCGCTTCTCGCGGCCGGCCACGACGTCCGCCTTCTTGTGAGAAATCCGGACAAGGCCGTTCGCGTGCTGGCCAACCTGCTGCAACAAGACGTACGGCCCGCCATCGTCCCGGGCGACATCCGCGACAGGACCGCTGTCAGGGAGGCCCTGGCCGAATGCGACGCCGTCCTGCACTCCGCCGCCGAGATGGGCGTGACCGGCCACGGCGCCGACCTGCGCGGCGCCAACGTCCAGGGCCTGGAGAACGTCCTCGGCCAGGCCGTCGAGCTGGGCCTGGATCCCGTCGTGCACGTGTCCACGGTCGCGGTCTTCGTCCCGCCGAACGAGCCGCTGATCACCGCCGGCAGCCCGCTGGCCAGCCCGCGCAACGCCTACGGCCGCTCCAAGGTCGAGGGCGAGCGGTACGCCAGGGGGCTCGGCGGCGTGACCATCGTCTACCCGGGCGGCGTCGTCGGCCCGTACCAGCCCACGCTGGACGCGCTCAACGAGGGCCTGTGCGCGGGCCTGCGGATGGGCTGGCCGATCGTCCCCGGCGGCGTGAGCATCCTGGACGTCCGCGACCTGGCCACCGCCCTGGCCGCCTGCTTCACCGAGGGACAGGGCGCCCGCCGCTACCTCATAGGCGGACATTTCCGGAATTGGCGGGAAGTGGCGGAGCTGTGTGCCCGGCTCACGGGACGCAAGCCCACCACGTTCCCCATCCCCGGATGGACCCTGCGCGCGATGGGCGCCGCCCTCGACGCGATCAGGATCGTCGACCATCCGCTCACCAGGGACGCCGCCGACTTCATGCTCACCCTCGTCCCCACCGACGACTCCCTCGCCCTGGAGGAGCTCGGCGTGACGCTGCGCCTGGTGGAAGACACCGTTTCGGACACATTGCGGTGGCTTGCCGCCGAAGGCCACCTGAATCCCCGCAAAATCGGGAGACTGGCGACGTGACGGAGAAGATTGGGGTCGTCGGGGCCGGGATCGTCGGGCTGGCCGTGGCTCGCGAGCTGGGTGCCAGAGGCGCCGAGGTGACGGTCCTGGAGAAGGAGAACCGCGTCGCCGCCCACCAGACCGGGCACAACAGCGGCGTCGTGCACGCGGGCATCTACTACCCGCCGGGCTCGCTCAAGGCCAGGTTGTGCCGCGAGGGCGTGGCCCTGCTCAAGCAGTACTGCGCCCAGCACGGCCTGCCGTACCAGGAGGTCGGCAAGCTGGTCATCGCCTCCAACCAGGCCGAGCGCCCCAGGCTGAAGGCGCTGGCCGAGCGGGCCAGGGCCAACGGCGTGCCGGATATCGCCGAGCTCGACGCGCTCACGCTGCGCGAGATCGAGCCGCACGCGGTCGGCGTCGGCGCCATCCACTCGCCGCACACCGCGATCGCCGACTTCCCCGCGATCGCACGCCGCCTCGCCCGGGATGTCGCCGACCAGGGCGGATCGGTACGGCTGTCGCACCCGGTCCGGGCGATCCGCGAGACCTCCCGGGGCGTGGACGTGCTGGCCGCCAGGCGCAGGTTCACCTTCGACCGGCTGGTGGTGTGCGCCGGGCTGGGCACCGATGCGGTGGCCCGGATGGCGGGCGATCCGGGCGACATCAGGATCGTGCCGTTCCGCGGCGAGTACTACGCGCTCACCGGCAACGCCAAGGACCTGGTCAACGGCCTGATCTACCCCGTGCCCGACCCGCGCTACCCGTTCCTGGGCGTCCACCTGACCCGCCACATCGACGGCGAGGTCCTGGTCGGGCCGAACGCGGTGCTCGCCCTGGCCTACGAAGGCTACAGATGGCGAAATATCCGTAACGTCCGGCAGATCGCGTCCTGGCCGGGCACGATCCGCCTCGCCAGGCAGCACTGGCGCACCGGCGTCAAAGAGGTCTACGGCTCCCTGATCAAGCGCGCCTTCCTCAAGGCCGCCCAGCGCTACGTGCCGGAACTCGTGGCCGACGACCTGGAGCGCGCCCACGGCGGCGTCCGCGCCCAGGCGGTGTCCAGGGACGGCAAGCTGGTCGACGACTTCGCCGTGGACGTGCACGGGAACGTCGTCCTGGTCCGCAACGCGCCCTCGCCGGCGGCCACCTCGAGCCTGGCAATTGCCCGACACATTGCCGGAATTGTCCCAGCACCGGTCAGGTGAGGGCATCCTTGGAAGTAATGGAAGCGCGCCTGCTCATCGTCGAGGACGACCCGAACATCCTCGAGCTGCTCGCCGCGAGCCTGAGGTTCGCGGGTTTCGACGTGACCACCGCCAAGAGCGGCACGGACGCGGTCACCGCCGTCCAGCGGCACCGCCCTGACCTGGTCGTGCTCGACGTCATGCTGCCCGACCTGGACGGGTTCGAGGTCGTGGGCCGTCTGCGCGGCGGCGGCGTGCACACGCCGGTGGTCTTCCTGACCGCCCGCGACGAGACCGAGGACAAGATCCGCGGGCTGACCATCGGCGGCGACGACTACGTGACCAAGCCGTTCAGCCTGGAAGAGGTGGTGGCCAGGATCCGCGCGGTGCTCCGCCGTACCGCGGGTGAGGCGCCTGCCGCGCCGCCGCGGCTGACGTTCGCCGACATCGAGCTGGACGAGGAGAGCCACGAGGTCTGGCGCGGCGGGCAGATGGTGGCGCTGTCGCCGACCGAGTTCAAGCTGCTGCGCTACTTCATGACCAACGCCGGCCGGGTGCTGTCCAAGCCGCAGATCCTCGACCACGTGTGGGACTACGACTTCCGCGGCGAGGTCGGCATCGTCGAGTCGTACGTCTCCGTGCTCCGCCGCAAGATCGACAACAGGAACCCGCGGCTCATCCACACCCTGCGCGGCGTGGGCTACGTGTTGCGCCTGCCGCCGAGTCCCTGATGCGGGCCCTGCCGCTGCGGATCAAGCTGATCGCGGCCATGCTGGCGCTGCTCGTGCTCGGCATGTCGTTCATCGGCGTGGTCAGCGTGTCGGTGATGCACGGCTACCTGGTCGATCGCGTCGACAGCCAGGTCGATCTGCTCGCGCAGCGCATGACCAAGCGGCTCAAGCTCGGCCGCCACCAGCCGGGCGGCACGCCGCTGCTCATCGAGTCGGACTCGATCGTGCTGGTCAAGCAGCCCGACGACGACGCGTTCACCCCGCTGGGGACCGGCGGGCGCGACGTCGACCTCAAGCCGGGCCCCGCGCTGCCGCCCGATGCCGGGCCGGAACCCTTCACCGCGCTCGCGGTCAAGGGCGGCGGCGAGTGGCGGGTGCTGCAGACCGTGACGCCCTACGGCACGCTCGTGGTCGCCGCCGACCTGGAGGAGGTCAAGGAGATCACCAAGCGCCTGGTGCTCATCGAGGTGCTGGGCGGCGGCGGGATCCTGCTGATCCTGGCGGTGGTGGGCGTCACGACCGTGCGGCGCAGCATGCGGCCGCTGGGCGAGATCGAGCGGACCGCACACGCCATCGCCGGCGGCGAGCTGGGCCGCCGGGTGCCCGACGCCGACCCGCGTACCGAGGTGGGGAGCCTGGCCAGGTCGCTCAACAGCATGCTGGCCCAGATCGAGGCGGCCTTCGCGGCCCGCTCGGCCTCCGAGGCGGCGGCGCGCCGCTCCGAGGACCGGATGCGCCAGTTCGTCGGCGACGCCTCGCACGAGCTGCGCACCCCGCTCACCTCGATCAAGGGCTTCGCCGAGTACGCCAGGCAGAACCCGAACGCCGACCCCGCCGAGCTGATGCAGCGGGTGGAGAAGGCGGCCGGACGGATGAGCCTGCTCGTGGACGACCTGCTGCTGCTCGCGCGGGTCGACCAGCACCGCCCGCTGCGCATGCGGCCGGTCGACATGCTCGCGCTGGCCGCCGACGCCGTCCACGACGCCAGGATCCTGGCCGCCGACCGGACGATCAACCTGGACGTCGTCGGAGGCGCGGCCCTGATCGTCTCGGGAGACGAGGTACGGCTGCGCCAGGTCGTCGGCAACCTCATGACCAACGCGCTCATCCACACTGAGAAGGGCACGCCGGTCACCATCCGGGTCGGGGCGACGCACCAGACGGTCTTCCTCGAGGTCGTCGACCAGGGGCCCGGGCTCACGCCCGAGCAGGTGGAGCACGTCTTCGAACGGTTCTACCGGGCCGATTCGGCCAGGTCACGCCGGGTGTCGGGGGAGGACAGGGGCAGCGGGCTGGGTCTGGCCATCGTGCAGGCGCTCGTGCATGCGCACGGCGGCACCGTCACGGTGGACTCCGCCGTGGGAATCGGCTCCACGTTCAGGGTGGAACTCCCACTCGCCTTGGAGTGAGCCTTCAGTCTTCTTTCAGGTGACCGCGTCATCCTGAGAGTGTGAGTACACCGGAAGCGCTGATCCTGGTGGTGGACGACGAGCCCAGCATCAGGGACCTGCTTTCTGCGAGCCTGCGCTACTCCGGCTTCGAGGTGCTGACCGCCGCCGACGGCTACGAGGCCGTCGAGGTGACCGAGCGGGCCGGACCCGACCTGGTGATCCTGGACGTGATGCTGCCCGACCTGGACGGGTTCGAGGTGGCCAAGCGGATCGACGCCCCCGTGCTGTTCCTGACCGCCCGCGAGTCCACCGAGGACAAGCTGGTCGGGCTCGGCGTGGGCGACGACTACGTGACCAAGCCGTTCAGCCTGGAGGAGGTGCAGGCCAGGGTTCGCGCGGTGCTGCGCCGTACCAGGGGAGAGGCCGCGCCCAAGCGCCTCCTGCAGGTGGCCGACCTGGTGCTGGACGAGGAGGCCGGGGAGGTCACCCGGGCGGGCAAGTCGGTCCGGCTGTCGCCGACGGAGTACAAGCTGCTGCACTACTTCATGACCAACGCCGGGCGGGTGCTGTCGAAGGCGCAGATCCTGGACCACGTGTGGAACTACGACTTCGGCGGCGACACCGGCGTGGTCGAGTCGTACATCTCCTACCTGCGGCGCAAGGTGGACGACGTCGAGCCGCGCCTGATCCACACCCTGCGCAGCGTCGGCTACGTGCTCAGGGAGTCACCCGCCGAGTAGCCAGGCCCGCGCCCGCCAGCGCGAACAGCGCGCCCACCAGGAATGGCGCCATCGTGCCGAACTGCTGCCCGGCCACGCCCGCCACGCCAGAGCCCGCGGCGGCCCCGGCACTGGCGGCCGTCGACATCCAGCCGAAGGCCTCGGCCTGCGCCGCCGGGGCGAGCTCGTCCACCAGCAGCGACGTGGTCGTCAGTGCCGGGTTGAGCGCCATCCCCGCCACGAAGAGCATCGCCCAGAACGCGGGTAGCCAGGGCAGCACCACGAGCGGGAGCGTGGCCACGCCCATCGCCAGCATGAGGACCACGAGCCGGGTCCGCGGTGCCACGGTCCACTCGCGCATGCCGTACAGGGCGGCGCCGGCGATGCCTCCCAGCGAGAGCGCGGCGACCAGCAGGCCGGTGGCGGCGGGCATGCCGCGGGCGGCGGCCAGCGCGGGCAGGCCCACCTCCAAGGCGCCGATCGTGCCACCGAGCAGGACCATCACGGCGAGCAGGATCCGCATGCCGGGATGGGCGAACACCCGGCCTCGCCCCTCGCGGGTGCCCGGCTCGGAACGCGAGGACAATGCGGAGAAGGCCAGCGTGCCGACCCCGGCGGCGACGGCGACCACGCCGAGCGCGAGGGAGGCCGAGGCCAGCGCGACAGCCACACCGAACAGTAGCGGCCCGGTCAGGATCGCCAGCTCCTGCACCAGGAAGACCAGGCTGTAGGCGCCCGTGCGGTCCTCGCTCTGCCGGCCCCACTCCAGGCGCATGCTCACCGAGATGGGGGGCAGGTTCCCCCCGGCCACCAGGGCCAGCACGGCCAGTACCCAGCCGGGCGCGCGCACGCCCGCGCAGGCGACCAGCCCGGCCAGCGCGCCGACGTGCGCGAGCGCCGTGACGACCAGCACCGGCCTGGCTCCGCGGCGGTCGATGAGCCGCCCCTGGACCGGCCTGGCCAGGCCGGTGCCGATCGACATCGCCGCGGCGCACGCGCCGGCCAGCGCCAGTGACCGGGTCGAATCCCGCACCACCAGCACGGTCCCCACGGGCGCCACCTGCTGGGTCAGTTGCGCCGCGAGCCCCAGCATGGCCTGCGCCGCCAGCCCGGGCCGCCGTAACAGATCTCTGTACATGGGTCGAGTATAAGAAGTCTCTTGACAGCCAAATAACTTGAATGCCAAGATATAGGAGAATCAAGAGTTCCGGAGAGGGGCACCACGATGAACACCCTGCAGACCACCCAGCGCGTCGAGGCCTTCCACACCGCCACCAAGAAGCTCGGCCGGTGGACCGACGCGAGCAGCTTCGAACTGCGCGCCCACCGCGGCTACGCCGTGCTCGACCTGCGCGCCATCGAGGCCGACGAGATCGAGATCCGCATCGACGCCGGGCGCTCCGCGATCAAGCTGCTCGTCGCCGACGACGCCGTCATCGACCAGTGGGACCTGCGCATGATCGGCCGCGGCAAGGTCAAGGACTGGACCGGCCTTCCCAGCCAGTCGGGCCCGCGCATCCGCCTGATCGGCGAGATCCGCCACGGCGAGGTGCGGATCTCACGAGGTGGCGTCGCCGTCCTGACCGCCATGCTGTCGCGCGAGTTCGTCGACGACTGCCTGCGCGCCCACCGTGAGGGGACCGCCCCGACTGTCCACGACCCTGCTTGATCCTTTACGGCAAGCCGTCCACCGGCCGCCCGCCGTACTTCGGCTGAGGGCCCGCGACCGGCGCTTCCGGCGAGTCGGGGACGGTGACCCGCCGTCACGGCGCACGGTACCCGTCGCTAGGACGCGGCGGAAAGCGCGTCCAGGAGTGGCTTCAGCAGCGGATGCGTCTCCGCGCCTCTGCGTACCGCGGCGAAAACCCGTCGTTCCGGACCGGAGACCTGCTGGATCGTCACGCCCGGGAGGGCCATGTCCCGCAGCGCCCGCCTCGGTACGAGGGCGACGCCCGCGCCGGCGCCGACCAGGGCGACGACCGCTCTGAAGTCGTCGGAGGAGTGGGCGAAGCGCGGGGTGAAGCCCGCCTGCTCGCAGGCGAAGGTGATGACGTCGTGGACCGGGTTGCCCGGGTAGGGGCCGATCCAGGTCTCCTCGGCCAAGGCGGGCAGGTCCACCGGCTCGTCGCGGCCAGGCGGCAGGACCAGGTCGAACGGCTCGGCGTACAGGGGACGGCGGGTGATGCGGCGGTCCGTCGCGTCGGGCGCGCCCCGGTACTCCACCGCGATCGTCAGGTCGGCCAGCTCGTCCAGGAGCATCTTCAACCCCTGGTCGCCCTCGGCGTCCAGCACCCGCACCCGCAGCCCCGGCTTCGTCACGGACAGCGCGGCCATCGCGGGGGAGAGCACGGCGCTGATCGCGGTGGCGAAGCAGGCCACCGTGACCTCGCCCGCCGCACCGTTGGCGTAGGCGGCCACCTCGGCCTCGGCGCGCTCCAGCTGGGCCAGCACCTCGTTGGCGTGGCCCAGCATGATCTTGCCCACCGCGGTCAGGTGGACGCCCCGGCCGTCACGGGTGAACAGTCGGTGCCCCACCTCGTGCTCCAGCGCGCCGAGCTGCTGGGACACTGCCGACGGCGTCAGGTGCAACGCGGCCGCCGCGGCGGTGACCGTACCGTGGTCGGCCACCGCCCGCAGAGTGCGCAGGCGCCGCGTGTCTATCACGCAGCGAGGATACTCACCCCCGAGCCTGGATGAACGCCTCCACCGCCCGGTCCACGTCCTCGGTGGAGTGCGCGGCCGACAGCTGGACCCGGATCCTGGCCTGGCCGTGCGGAACCACCGGGTAGGAGAAGCCGATCACGTAGATGCCCAGCTCGAGCAGGCGCTCGGCCATCGCGGCGGCCTCGGACGCATCGCCGATCATGACGGGCGCGATCGGGTGGTCGCCGGGCAGGATGTCGAAGCCCGCCTCGGTCATCTTCGTGCGGAACCGCGAGGTGTTGTCACGCAGCCGCTCGCGCGCCTCGCTGGTCGTCTCCAGCAGGTCCAGGATGCGCAGCGACGCCGAGGCGATCACCGGGGCGAGGGAGTTGGAGAACAGGTACGGCCGCGAACGCTGGCGCAGCAGGTCGCAGATCTCCTTGCGGGCCGCCACGTAGCCGCCGCTGGCCCCGCCCAGCGCCTTGCCCAGCGTGCCGGTGATGATGTCCACCCGGTCGGTGACGCCGTGCAGTTCGGGCGTGCCCCGTCCGGTCGGGCCGACGAAGCCGACGGCGTGCGAGTCGTCCACCATGACCATCGCGCCGTACTGGTCGGCCAGGTCGCAGATCTCGCGCAGCGGCGCGAGGTAGCCGTCCATGGAGAACACGCCGTCGGTCACGATCAGCTTGCGGCGGGCGTCCGCGGCCTCCTTCAACCGGGCCTCGAGCTCGCCCATGTCCCGGTTGGCGTAGCGGTAGCGGCGGGCCTTGGACAGCCGGATGCCGTCGATGATCGAGGCGTGGTTGAGTGCGTCGGAGATCACCGCGTCCTGTGCGTCGAGCAGGGTCTCGAACACCCCGCCGTTGGCGTCGAAGCACGAGCTGTACAGGACGGTGTCCTCCATGCCGAGGAAGTCCGACACGCGGCCCTCGAGCTCCTTGTGCACCTCCTGCGTCCCGCAGATGAACCGCACCGACGCCATGCCGAAGCCCCACCGGTCCAGCGCCTGCTTGGCGGCCTCGATCACCTCGGGGTTGTCGGCCAGGCCCAGGTAGTTGTTGGCGCAGAAGTTCAGCACCTCCCGCCCGGCCACGCCGACCGACGCGTTCTGCGGGGTGGTGATCACCCGTTCCGGCTTCAGCAGCCCGGCCTCGGTGATCTCCTCGAGGGTCTCCCGCAGTTGCGAGCGCACCTCAGTGAACATGTGACCCTCCCACGGATCCTTCTGCGGCTTCGCCGTACGAAATCATGACCAGTCCAGGATGACTTTGCCGGTGCGGCCGCTCGCGGCCGTGTCGAAGGCGGCCTCGAAGTCGCGGTAGGAGAAGCGGTCGGTGATGACCGGCGTCAGGTCGAGGCCCTTCTCCAGCAAGACCGACATGTTGTACCAGGTCTCGTACATCTCCCGGCCGTAGATGCCCTTGATGGTGATCATCGAGGTGACGATCGTGGACCAGTCGACGGCGAATTCCTCGGCGGGCAGGCCGAGCATGGCGATCTTCCCGCCGTGGGTCATGTGGGCGATCATCTCGCGCATGGCCGCCGGGTTGCCCGACATCTCCAGCCCGACGTCGAAGCCCTCCCGCATGTCCAGCCGCTTCATGCCGTCCTCGAGCGAGCTGTGCGAGACGTCCAGCGCGAGGTTGACGCCGAGCTTGCCGGCCAGAGCCAGCCGCTCGGGGCTGACGTCGGTGATGACCACGTTGCGCGCGCCCACGTGCGTGGCGACCGCCGCCGCCATCAGCCCGATCGGGCCGGCGCCGGTGATCAGCACGTCCTCGCCGACCAGCGGGAAGGACAGCGCCGTGTGCACGGCGTTGCCGAACGGGTCGAAGATGGCCGCCACGTCCGGGTCGACCGGGACCCGGTGCACCCAGACGTTCGAGGCGGGCAGCGTGACGTACTCGGCGAAGGCGCCGTCGCGGTTGACGCCCAGCCCGATCGTGTTGCGGCACAGGTGGCGGCGGCCCGCCATGCAGTTGCGGCACCTGCCGCAGACGATGTGGCCCTCGCCGCTGACCAGGTCGCCGACCTTGATGTCCTCGATGCCGGGCGCGACCTCGACCACCTCGCCGCTGAACTCGTGTCCCACGATCAGCGGCAGCTTCAGCGTGTGCCGCGCCCAGTCGTCATATTTCCGGATATGTAGATCGGTGCCGCAGATACCAGTGCGAAGCACCTTGATCAGCACCTCGCCGGGGCCGACCTCGGGCTCTGGCACGTCCATGAGCCACAGCCCGGCCTCGGGCCTCTCCTTGACCAGCGCTTTCATCGGCCAAACCCCCTCGTCTGAACCTAACGCACTGTGCCCGCTGCGCTCTGGAGGTGTCCATCGAGGGTTTCTTAACTCCCCCCACAGCGCTTCTTCACGCCTCATGAATCTCCTGCTGTACGGCGTCTTCATTGCTCTTTCGTACGGCGAGGCCGCCGCCACCGGCCGCCCTTCGTACTTCGGCTGAGGGCCTGCGCCCGGCGCTTCCGGCGAGTCGGTGCCGCTTGCCCGCCGTCACGGCGATTCGTCATCCAGGCACCGCGGTCCTCCCGCGTCGCCGTACATCGCGCCGGACGACCGCCACACGCCTCCTCGCCGACCCCGGCGCGGTGAGGCCCGGGCACCGCGATTTCCCTGGCGTGCCGTACGGGCGGGGGAGCGTATCCGGTGGTCGAGGGGGCGCTTACCCTGGCTGGGCGGGCGAAAACGGGTGTCGGGGCGGGAACGTGCTGCAAAATCTATTTTCACAACCTTCTTCACTAAAAGTAGGATGATCTGGTGCTACAGCAGAGCGGTGACGCCTCACTCCTGCGCAGGCTGAACTCGGCCGCCATCCTGCGCTTGCTTCGTGACGCCGAGGTGCTCACGCTGAGCGAGCTGGCCAGGGGCGCCAGGGTGTCCAGGCCGACGGTCGAGGCGATCGTCGAGGAGCTGGTGACCGAGGGCTGGGCCGAGGAGTGCCCCGACGAGCCCGGCGACAGGCCGCGCGGCAGGCCGGCGCGCCGCTTCAGGTTCCGTGCCTCGGCGGGGCACGTGGTGGGCGTCTCCATCGGCCACACGTCGGTGCAGGCCATGGTCTCCGATCTGAACGGCGCGACCGTGGCCGTCCAGGCCGTGCCGATCTCGCCCGGCGTGCGCGCCGCCGACCGGCTGGCGGCCGTGGTGGATCTCGTCACCACCGTCACCGCCCAGGCCAGGCTGGCCGTACACGAGATCGCCGCGGTGGGCGTGGGCACCACCGGCGTGGTCGACGGCGACGGCCGGGTGGTCAAGAGTGTGGTGCTGAGCGACTGGACGGGCGTGCCACTGCAGGCCGAGCTGGCCTCCCGGCTGCCGGTGCCCGTGGTGGTGGAGAACGACATGCGCCTGGCCGTGATCGCCGAGCACTGGCGTGGCGTCGCCCAGGGCTACGACGACGTGGTCTACCTCTACACCGGGACCCGGTTGGGGCTCGGCCTGCTCATCGGCGGCATGCCGTACCGGGGAGCCCATGCCGCCTCGGGCGAGATCGGCCAGATGCCGGCCGGCACCTGGGTGGCCTTCAAGGCGGTCACCGACTACGCGATGAGCGTCGAGCCGGGGGAGCTGCGCTCGCCGCTGGACTGTGCCCGCTTCGCGATCGAGCGCGCCCGCCGCGGGGATGCCAAGGCCTCGGACGCCGTCAAAGCGTTCGGGGTGGGGCTGGGCGAGGGCCTGATCACGATCGTGAACCCGCTCGACCCGTCGCTGGTCGTCATCGGCGGCAGCCTCTCGCCCGCCGGTGACCTGCTGGTCGGGCCGGTGCAGGAGGTCTTCGACGACACCTGCCTGTACCCGCCGCTGGTGGTGGCCTCGGAGCTGGGCAGCGAGTCGATCACGCTGGGTGCCGTCCGGCTCGCACTCAATCATGCGGACAAGGTGCTCTTTTCGTAGGTTGTCTGGATAAATCGGTCACGAGACTGTCACAGGACGGCCTCGTGCGCGCATCTTCTGACCGCATCTGAGTGATTAACCCTAGTTTCTTGCATAAATACGCCTTAGCCTCCAGTCACTCGTTCAGCCCGACAGATGGGGACGACATGACAGGCAAGATGCGGGCGCTGATGTGCGCCGGTGCGCTCGTGGCAGGACTCGCGGGATGCTCCTCCTCGGGCGAAAGTTCGGATGGCACGGTCACCGTCACCTGGGGACACTGGGGGACGGCGGAGACCTGGGGCCCCACCGCGACCAAGCTCGCGCAGGCCTTCGAGAAGAGCCACCCGAAGATCAAGATCAAGATCGAGTTCACTCCGAACAAGGAGTACTGGACCAAGCTGCAGACCGCCGCCGCCAGCGGCAGCGCTCCCGACGTGTTCTGGATGAACGGCCCGCGCATCGGCGTCTACGCCTCCCAGGGCGCGCTGCTGCCGCTGTCGGACCAGATCGCCAAGGACAAGCTCGACATGAGCAAGTACCCCAAGGCGCTGGTCGACCTCTACCAGCTCGACGGCAAGCAGTACGGCATCCCGAAGGACTACGACACCATCGGGCTGTTCTACAACAAGGACCTGTTCGACAAGGCCAAGGTGAAGTACCCCACCGCCGACTGGACCTGGGACGACGTGCGCAAGGCCGCGGCCAAGCTGACCGACGCGGGCAGCGGCGTGTGGGGCATCGGCGCTCCTGCCTGGAACCAGACCCACTACTACGACACGATGGTCCAGGCTGGCGGCTACATCATCTCCGACGACAAGAAGAAGTCGGGCTTCGACGACCCCGCCTCGATCCAGGGACTGCAGTTCTGGAAGGACTTCCTGGACAAGAAGCAGTCGCCGACGCAGCAGCAGATGACCGACACCGACCCGAGCGTGCTGTTCCAGAACGGCAAGCTGGCCATGTTCTACGACGGCTCATACGACGCGGTCATGTACCAGAGCTCCAAGGGCCTCAACTGGGACGTCGCGCCCATGCCGAAGGGCCCCAAGAGCAACGCCAGCATCATCCACGGCCTGGCCAACGTCGTCTACGCCAAGACCAAGCACCCGCAGGAGGCCTGGGAGTTCGAGAAGTTCCTGTCCTCGGAGGAGGGGAACAGGATCCAGGCCGAGTCGGGTTCGGTGATCCCGGCCTATGAGGGGCTGGCCGATGTCTGGGCCAAGTCGATGCCCGGCAAGAACCTGCAGATCTTCCTCGACGCCGCCAAGACGGCCGTGCCGTACCCGATCTCCCAGAACACCGCTGTCTGGGCGCGCAAGGAGGTCGACGCGATCACCAAGGCCTACACCGACGGCAACCAGGTGGAGCCGATCGCCAAGGAGTTCGCGGCGAGCATGAACGCCGACCTGTCCGCCGAGAAGTGACATGAGCACAGTCGAGAGGACGGTCGCCGCTCCGGCGGCGGCCGCCCGCCCGATACCCAGGCGCAGGATGCGCGACCGCGAGTGGGTCTGGGGCTACCTGCTGATCGCGCCCACGGTCCTCGGCCTCGGGGTCTTCTACCTGTGGCCGATGGTCCAGTCCGTCTACTACAGCTTCACCGAGTGGACGCTGTTCGGCGACTCCAGCTGGGTGGGGATCGCCAACTACACCAAGCTGCTGCACGACCCGGCGATCGGGAAGGCGCTGGTCAACACGTTCGTGTACTCGGTGCTGATCCTGCTCGGCATCCCGGTCTCCGTCATGGTGGCCGCGCTGCTCAACGCCAAGGGGCTGCGCCTGGTCGGCCTCTACCGGACGCTGTACTTCCTGCCCGTGGTGACCATGCCCGCGGCCGTCGCGATGGTCTGGGCCTGGCTCTACAACGGCGACTACGGCCTGTTCAACTACCTGCTCGGGCTGGTCGGCATCAAGGGCACCTCCTGGGTGGCCGATCCCGACACCGCGCTGTACGCCGTAGTGATCATCGCGATCTGGTCGGCCATCGGCTACAACACGGTCATCTTCATGGCCGGGCTGCAGGCGATCCCGCAGCACCTTTACGAGGCCGCCTCCATCGACGGCGCGGGCAGGATCCGGCAGTTCTTCAAGATCACGCTGCCGCTGCTGTCGCCGAGCGTGTTCTTCGTCTCCGTGCTGACCGTCATCGGCGGGCTGCAGGCCTTCGACATGTTCTTCCTGCTGTTCAGGAAGGGCAACCCGGCGCGGGAGGACAGCCAGACCGTTGTGTCGCTGTTCTTCACCTACGCCTTCGAAGAGGGTGCCAAGGGGTACGCCGCCGCGCTGGCCGTGGTGCTGCTGATCATCACGCTGCTACTGACCGTGATCCAGTTCCGGCTGCAGAAGAGGTGGGTGCACTATGCGAGCTGACCGTCTGTGGCCCGTCCACGTGGTCCTCGCCGTGGGCGCGGCGGCCATGGTCCTGCCGTTCTTCTGGGAGGTCCTGACGTCGCTGAAGACCTTCACCGAGGCGACCAGGGTGCCGCCGGTGTGGATCCCCTCCTTCCAGTGGTCCAACTACGTCAAGATCTTCGAGCAGACGCCGTTCCTGCACCAGTTCTGGAACACCGTGGCCATGACGGTCATCAGGACCTGCGGGCAACTGCTGTTCTGCTCGATGGCCGCCTACGCCTTCGCCAGGCTCAAGTTCCCCGGCCGCAACGTCATCTTCGTGGCGCTGCTGTCGGTGCTGATGGTGCCCGGGCAGCTGTTCCTGATCCCGCAGTACCAGATCATTCAGGGGCTCGGCTGGCTGAACACGCTGCCCGGCCTGGTCGGGCCAGGGGTGTTCAGCGCGTTCGGCACGTTCATGCTGCGCCAGTTCTTCCTCGGCCTCCCCAGCGAGGTCGAAGAGGCGGCCAGGATCGACGGGGCCCACCCGATCCGTATCTACTGGAGCGTGATGCTGCCGCTGGCCAAGCCGGGTCTGATGGCTCTGGGCGTGCTGACCGTGATGTGGTCGTGGAACGATCTCATGTGGCCGCTCATCGTCAACACCGACCCCGAGCAGATGACGCTCTCGGCCGGGCTCTCCTCGCTCCAGCAGGAGCATCTGAACGAGTTCCACGTGCTCATGGCCGGCTCGCTGGTCGCCAGCCTGCCGATGATCATATTGTTCATCGTGATGCAGAAGCAGATCATCCAGGGCATCGCGTTCACCGGCTCGAAGTGAAAGGACACCAGTGGAAGACCTGCGCATCGGCGTCGTCGGGCTGGGACTGCGCACCAGCCTCGCCCGCGCCGCGCACCGGCCGGGCAAGGGCTCGGTCGTGGCCGCTCTCTGCGACACCGACCCGGCCGTGCTCAAGAGGCAGGCAGGCCAGTTCCAGGCCGGCGTCCTGACCGAGGACTACCGGACGCTGCTCGAGAGGCCCGACCTCGACGCGATCATCGTGATGACGCCCGACGACACCCACGAGCGCATCGCGATCGACTGCCTGGAAGCCGGCAAGCCTGTTTACCTGGAAAAGCCGCTGGCCATCACCGTCGAGGGCTGCGACCGCATCCTGGAGGCCGCCCGCCGTACCGGGACCAGGCTGTACGTCGGCCACAACATGCGCCACATGGGCGTGGTCCGGCTGATGCGCGACATCATCCGCAAGGGCGTCATCGGCGAGCCCAAGACGGTCTGGGTCCGCCACTTCGTCTCCTACGGCGGCGACTACTACTTCAAGGACTGGCACGCCGACCGCACCCGCACCACCGGGCTGCTGCTGCAGAAGGCCGCCCACGACCTGGACGTCGTCCACTGGCTGGCCGGCGGCTACACCACCCGTGTCAACGCCCTCGGCGACCTCATGCTGTACGGTGACCTGCCGCGCAGGGCGCCCGACACGCCCCGGCCCGAGGGCTGGCTGAAGGAGTTCGACTGGCCGCCCGCCCAGCGGCGCGACCTGAACAGCGTGATCGACGTCGAGGACGTCAGCGTGATGAACATGCGGCTCGACAACGGGGTCATCGCCGCCTACCAGCAGTGCCACTTCTCGCCCGACTACTTCCGCAACTACACCGTCATCGGCACCGAGGGGCGGCTGGAGAACTTCGGCGACCGGCCCGGCGACACGGTCAAGGTGTGGAACACCGGGCCCACGGACTACCGCGACGACTGCGACATCGCCTACCGTGTGCCCGAGGCCAAGGGCGGCCACGGTGGGGCCGATCCGCAGATCATCGGCGAGTTCGTGCGGTTCGTCCGGGAGGGTGGCGTCACCGACACCTCGCCGGTCGCCGCCCGGATGAGCGTGGCGGCGGGCTACATGGCCACGCTGTCGCTGCGGGAGGGTGGCATGCCGTACGACATCCCGCCGCTCGATGCGGAGCTGGCCGCCTACTTCGACCGGGGGCAGATGCGTTGACCGAACCGTGGTGGCGCCAGGCCGTCGTCTACCAGGTCTACCTGCGCTCGTTCGCCGACTCCGACGGTGACGGCGTAGGCGACCTGGAGGGACTGCGGGAGCGGCTGGACTACCTGCGGCGGCTGGGGGTGGACGGGATCTGGCTCAACCCGTGCTACCCGTCGCCTGGCGCCGACCACGGCTACGACGTGTCCGACTATATGGACATTGATCCTCTGTATGGCGGTCTGTCCGCTTGGGATCGCTTTTTGGGGGATGCGCACGCGCACGGGCTCAAGGTGCTCATGGACCTGGTGCCCAACCACTGCTCGGTCGAGCACCCGTGGTTCAGGGCGGCGCTGGCGGGCGACAGGGAGATGCGCGACCGGTTCATCTTCCGCCGGCAGCCGAACAACTGGCAGTCGATCTTCGGCGGACCCGCCTGGACCCAGGTCGACGACGAGTGGTACCTGCACAGCTTCGCCCCGGAACAACCGGACTTCAACTGGCGCAATCCGGCCGTGGCCGAGTACTTCGAGCAGGTCCTGCGGTTCTGGTTCGACCGGGGCGTCGACGGCATCCGCATCGACGTCGCCCACATGATGTACAAGCACGCCGAACTGCTCGACTGGCCGGGGACCGGTCACAACCCGCACATGAGCAACCAGCCCGAGGTGCACGACGTCCTGCGGCGCTGGCGCCGCATCGCCGACGGTTACGCGCGCGACCTGACGCTGGTGGGCGAGATCTGGGTCCCCACCGTCGACGACCTGGCCCTGTTCCTGCGCCCCGACGAACTGCCGCAGGCCTTCTACTTCGACCTGCTCGTGTGCCCGTGGGACGCCGGGCGCTTCCGCGACTCCATCACGCGCGGCCTGTCCACCGCCGGCGGCACCTGGACGCTGGCCAACCACGACGTCCACCGCTCCGTCAGCCGCTACGGCCTGCTCACCCGCACCGGCGGCCCGGCCACCCGCCCCCGCGGCGAGGTCGACGTCGCCCTGGGCGTACGGCGGGCCAGAGCGGCGGCCCTGCTCACGCTCGCCCTCCCTGGATCCGTCTACCTCTACCAGGGCGAGGAGGCCGGCCTGCCCGAGGTCCTCGACCTGCCGGACTCGGCCAGGCAGGACCCGACCTTCCACCGCTCCGGCCCCGCCGACTACGGCCGGGACGGCTGCCGCGTCCCCCTCCCGTGGACCTCCACGGGCCCCTCATTCGGCTTCTCCCGGTCACCCTCGCCGTGGCTGCCCCAGCCCGCGTGGTTCGCCGACTACGCGATCGAGGACCAGATCGGCCACCCGGACTCGACCTGGGAACTCCACCGCCAGGCCCTCACCCTCCGCCGTGACTTCACCGGCCCCCTGGAATGGCTGTCCACGTCAAGGGACGACGTCATCGCCTTCCGCCGAGGCCCCCACACCGTCCTCACAGTCTTCGGCCCCACCCCCTACCCAACCCCGCAGGCCACCCCCCTCCTCGCCTCCACCCCCTGCCCCCCAAACGAGGTCCCCGGCAACACCACCGCCTGGTTCGTAGGCTGATCAACCTCTCGGGGAAAGGCGGGCCGTACAGCAGGATGCCCGCCGCTGTGGAGGCGGCGGGCATCGGGTGGGGGTCAGCGTTCGGCTTGTTTGGGGTCCTTGGACAGGTCGTGCAGGGGGTCGGGCTCGGTGGACGGGGCGGCGATCTGGCGGGGGCCGTTGGGGCTCTCGGCCTCCTGGGCGTCCGCCACGGCCTCGGCCGCCGCCTCCGCCGCCTTCGCGATCTCCTCCTCGGCGGCGGAGAACTCCGGCTCCTCGCGTACGGCCTCCACCTTGGGCAGCGCCTCGGTGAACGCCTTGGACACGGCGCCGAGGGCGGAGGTGACCTCGCTCGGGATCACCCAGGTCGTGTTGCCGCCCTGGGCGAGCTGCGGCAGCACCTGCAGGTACTGGTAGGCCAGCAGCTTGGGATCGGGGTCGTTACGGTGCACGGCCTGGAACACCTGGTCGATCGCCCGCGACTCACCCTCGGCCTTGAGCACGGCGGCGGTCCGCTGGCCCTCGGCGCGCAGGATCGAGCTCTGCTTGTCGCCCTCGGCGGTCAGGATCTGGGACTGGCGCTGGCCCTCGGCGTTCAGGATCGCGGCCCTTTTGTCACGCTCGGCCCGCATCTGCTTCTCCATCGCGTCCTTGATGGTCTTGGGCGGGTCGATGGCCTTGATCTCGACGCGGTTGACCCGGATGCCCCACTTGCCGGTCGCCTCGTCTAGCACGCCGCGCAGCTGGCTGTTGATCGTGTCGCGGGAGGTCAGCGTCTTCTCCAGGTCCATGGAGCCGACGACGTTCCGCAGCGTGGTGACGGTCAGCTGCTCGACGGCCTGGATGTAGTTGGCGATCTCGTAGGCGGCCGCCCGGGGGTCGGTCACCTGGAAGTACAGCACGGTGTCGATCTCGACGACCAGGTTGTCCTCGGTGATGACCGGCTGCGGCCGGAAGGAGACCACCTGCTCGCGCAGGTCGATCATCGGATAGACGCGGTCGACGTACGGGATGACGAAGTTCATCCCCGGCTTCAGCGTCCGGTGGTAGCGCCCCAGCCGCTCCACGTTCCGCGCCCGCGCCTGCGGGACGATCCGCACCGCCTTCAACACGGTGATGACCGCCAGGAGGATGATGAGTACTCCAACTATCAACAGCGGATCCATGGCGTCACCAGTCCTCTTTACTGCCTATTGCCCCGGTTCTTCGGGGCGGGAGGAAACGCGGCTCGTTGCCGCGCGCTTGTGTCGGTCGTGCCCGCCGGCGTGATCACGCGTCCCGCTACCGGCTGATTCCCGCTCGCGAGCAGGTCCATGCCCTGCTGCGGGAACGCGGCCAAGCCCGACACTCGCCGGAAGTGCGGGCCGAGCCCGCACGGGGAGACCGTGAACCTCAAGCTGCGCACCTCCTGTTGCCGGGGAAAGTTGTCATTCCCGTGGATATACGACGGCGGTGGCTCCTTCGATTTCCATGACATCGACGGTGGCACCGATGGGGATAACGAGGGATTCGTCATAGGCGCGGGCCGACCATTCCTCGCCGCCGATGCGGATCCTGCCGTCCCTGCCTGTCACCTCGCGGACGACGTAGGCGGGTTTGCCGACGAGCGCTTCGACGCCGAAGCGCTGCAACTGCGGTTGGCGGAGGTGGCGCATGGCGATGGGGCGGACGATGATCAGTCCGGCCGCGGACGACAGGGCGAAGACCAGCAGTTGGATGGGAACCGGCAGTCCGATGGCCGCGGTGGCGGCAGCCAGGAGCGCGGCGGCGCCGAGCAGGCCGAGCGAGGCTGTCACGGTGAAGATTTCGGCCACGCCTAGCACTACAGCGAGGATTACCCAGATGATCCATTCATCCATGCTCCGGCCCTCCAAACTGGTTAACGGGCCTATATCCGCAACTGGTTCCCCTTATCTACGGTATTCCTCTCTTTCAAGCTACGGCAGGGTTGGCGGTGGTGCCTGCCGTACCCAGCCGCCGGCCGGAGTGGGGTCGTAGAGAGCGCTCCCGAGCTGCCATTTCTCCCACGGGAGTTGCCAGAATCCCCAGCCGTTGTCCCACTCGAGCACCCGGGTCGTGCCAGTGATCGTTACCGGATCGCCGCGCAGCGAGGAATCGAAGAACCAGGTGGCCTGGTCGGGTCTGGCGTTGACGCAGCCGTGGCTGACGTTGGCCCGGCCCTGGGCCCAGAGGTTGTTCTTGGCGTGCACGTATTCGCCGCTGTTGGAGATGCGTACGGCGTGGTCGATCATCACGTCGTAGAAGCCGGGGTCGCCCTTCTTGCGGCCCGGGGAGATCATCCGGACCGGGTTGCCCTTGTCCATGGTCAGGTGGACGCCGCTGGTGGTGGTGTATTCCTTGGTGGTGGCCATGCCGGCGCTGATGGCCATGCGCTGGACGATCTTGCCGTCGCGGCGCACGAGCATCTGGTGTGCCACGGTGTCGATGGTGCTGGTCTGCTTGCGGCCCACGGTGAAGGAGAAGGTGGTGTCGGCCGTGCCGTACATGCCGAGGGTGGGGCGCACGCCGGACAGGTGGGCGGTGACCGTGACCCGCTGCCTGGCCGGCCAGTAGCTGCGGGTGCGGTAGACGACCTGGGTGTCGTTGATCCAGTGCCAGGCGCCCTCGACGGGTTTGCTCGCCTTGACCTCCAGCGCTCGCTCGACGACGGCCTTGTCGCGGACGGGGGAGTCGAAGTTGAGGATGATCGGCATGCCCACGCCGACGGTCTCGTCGGGCAGCGGTTCGGCGGAGGCGACCTGGAAGCCCTGGACGGCCGGCCGGGTGCGGAAGCGTCCCATGGCCACCGTGGCCGGGGTGCCGGGTCTGGTGGCCGTGGCGGTGACGGTGTATTCGGTGTCGGGGGCCAGGGTCCAGTCGGAGTGCCAGGTGGTGCGGGTCGGGTCGAGCTTGCCGGTGACGAGCTTGTCGCCGGCGTAGGCGAGCACCTGGTTGAGTGTGCCGCCTCTGGTGTGCACGACCAGGCCGCGGTCGGGCCTGGCGTGCTTGGCGTCGAAGGCCGGGTAGACCGCGACGACCGGCTGCGAGGGCCGGGGCGCCTCGGCCGACACCGAGGAGCAGCCCGTGATCAGCAGAAGGCCGAGGAGAAGGGCGTGGCGCATCGCTCTCCTGCTCTCTTGGGGACGGGGTCTCCAAGCGTAGCGGTGAGCGACGCTATAAGCACGCTGAGTAACTTATCGGATGGTTCCGGAAACTTCCCCCAACGTGAGGTCGCCGGCGGTGGCTCGGATGGTGACCGTGTCGCCGTCCTGGAGGAAGCCCCGGGTCTCGCCGCTGGACAGCTTGATCGGGTCGGTGCCGTTCCAGGTCAGCTCGATGAGCGAGCCGCGTTCCTCGCGGTTGGGCCCCGAGATCGTGCCGCTGGCGAACAGGTCGCCGGTGCGCAGGGAGGCGCCGTTGACGGTCATGTGGGCGAGCATCTGGTCGGGCGTCCAGTACATGCTCGCGTACGGCGGGCGGGACACGACTTCGCCGTTGAGCGAGACCTCGAGCGCGATGTCGAGCCCCCAGTCGGCCCTGCGGCGCAGGTAGTCCAGCGGCTCGGGGTCCTGGGCGGGCCCGGGCACGCGCGGCAGCGCCTCGAGCGGGGTGATCCACGGCGAGATCGACGTGGCGAACGACTTGCCCAGGAACGGCCCGAGCGGCACGTACTCCCAGGCCTGGATGTCGCGCGCGCTCCAGTCGTTGAGCAGCGTCACCCCGAACACGTGGTCCTCGAACGCGCCGGCGGGCGAGCCGAGCTCGGAGGGTACGCCCACGACGAAGCCCAGCTCGGCCTCGATGTCGAGCCGCTCGCACGGGCCGAACACCCCGGCCCTCAGCTGCCCGTGTGGCCTCCTGACAGGGGTGCCCGACACGACGACGGTGCCCGAGCGGCCGTGGTAGCCGATCGGCAGGTGCCGCCAGTTGGGTGTGAGCGGCTCGGAGTTGGGCCGGAAGATCTTGCCGATGTTGGAGGAGTGGTCGATCGAGCAGTAGAAGTCGACGTAGTCGGCCACCTCGAACGGCAGGTGCAGCGTGACCTGGTCGAGCGGGATCAGGTGCTGCTCGGTGACGGAACGGTCGTCGGTGAGCTTGTTCTGGATCAGCACCCGCGTGTCGTGCCAGGCCTGCCGTCCGCGCGCCATGAAGGGGTTCAAGGAAGGCGCCGAGAACACCTCGTCGTGCAGCGCCGCGGCCAGGTCGAGCACCCGGTCCTCGAACCGCACGCCGACTCGTGGCGACTCCCCCCGCCGCGAGAACACGCCGTAAGGCAGGTTGTCGATCCCGAAACTCATATGACCCCCAATGTCGTCAGATCCTCGATGGGCGTGCTCGTGCTGCACGACCCGTAGCTGACCAGCAGCTGCCTGGCGCGCTTGGTGGTCTCCTCCGGTACGGCCAGCGCCAGCCGTACCAGGTACCCCACATCCGTGGTGCGCAGGACGGTCACCGGGTCGCGTCCCTCGACGGCCTCGCAGACGCCCAGCACCAGGTTGAGGAAGCCGTGCCGGTCGACGCCGAGCGAGGGGTCGAAGTGGCGCACGGCGTGGTGCAGACCCGCGGTGGCCTTGAACGGGATGTCGTTGTCCACGCAGAACCGGATGAAGGCGCCCAGGTGCTCGACCGTCGGGAAGGCGTCGGCGGTCAGCCCGCCGCAGCGCACCTTCAGCCCGGCGCCGTCGGGCAGGCCGGTCACGGGCTCGTCCGGCGGCACCTCCAGGAACAGGCGGACCCCGGCAGGAGGGCGCAGCCCGGGAGTGCGGGTCTCGACGAAGTCGACCGGCAGGTCGGAGTAGTCCGGCAGCTCGGGCGTGTCCACGATCAGCCCGATCCTGTCGGGCACCGGCTCCGAGCGGCGCAGCGAGTCCAGGCGGCTGGCCGGGCACAGGAAGCGGTGGGTGAGCACCGGGTGGGCGCGCTCCTGGTCGCGGCGGTGGCGTTCCAGCGCCTGGTCCATGGGCAGCGACGTGGGCGGGAACAGCCCGGCGTCGTCGACGAGGGCATCGAAGAGGCCGGAGGCCTCGGGAGCGCTGAACTGGGCGCTCATCGGGCCCAGGTCCAGGCGTAGCCGGGGTCCTCGCAGGACAGCGCGCCCTGGCCGAGGTCGAGCGGCCGGAAGGTGTCGACCATGACGGCCATCTCGCTGGTGTCCTTGGCCCCCGCCTCGATGATCGCCTCGACCGCGCCCGGCTGCGGACCGTGCGTGAATCCCGCCGGGTGCAGCGAGATCGAGCCGACGTCGATCCCGGATCCCTTGCGGGCGGAGTAGTCGCCGCCCACGTAGAACATGAACTCGTCGGAGTCCACGTTGTGGTGGTTGTAGGGGATCGGCACCGCCTCGGGGTGGAAGTCCAGCGGCCGCGGCATGAACGAGCACACCACGAACCCGGGCCCCTCGAAGGTCTGGTGGACGGGCGGCGGCGCGTGCGTCTTCTTCACGATCGGCTCGAAGTCGCTGATGTTGAAGGCGTACGGATACAGGTACCCGTCCCAGCCGACCACGTCGAAGGGGTGGTTGCGGTAGACCAGCCGCGTCAGCCCGCCGCGGGTGCGGACCACGACCGGCACCTCCTCGCCCTCGACGGTGAACGGCTCGGCGGGGGTGCGCAGGTCGCGCTCGCAGTAGGGGGCGTGCTCGAGGAACTGGCCGTACTGCGACAGGTAGCGCTTGGGCGGCCTGATGTGCCCGGCCGCCTCGATGGCCAGCACGTTGACCTGCCCGTCGGGCACCCAGCGGTGGATGGTGCCGGTCGGGATGACGATGTAGTCGCCCTCGCCGGCCTCGATCACGCCGTAGGTGGACTCGAAGCGGACGCGGCCGCTCTGGATGTAGACGCACTCGTCGCCCATGGAGTTGCGGTACAGCTCGCTGGGCTGGTCGCTGGTGGCGTACGACAATCGGACGTCGCCGTTGCCGCCCAGCAGCATCCGGCCGCTGACCAGGTCACCGGCGGACTTGAGGTCCTGGGTGCGGAAGTGCCGGGGCGAGAGCGGCAGGTTGGGCTCGAGCCGGGAGTCGGTCGGCGACGTGACGGATTCGGCCTTGATGATCGCCGTGGGCAGGTAGCGGTGGTACAGCAGTGACGAGTCGGACGAGAAGCCCTCCTCGCCCATCAGCTCCTCGGCGTACAGTCCGCCGTCGGGCCGCCTGAACTGCACGTGACGCTTGCGGGGAACCTCGCCGACGACGCGGTAGTACGGCATGAGCCCTCCAGGAACATCCGATTATCGGACAGATATGTCCTCTATATGTACAACCGTCGTCCATCGCCTGGGAGATGTCAACCAAGCGCGACCGTGAGCTCCGCGGCCGCCGCCACCACGCGCGAGCCCGTGGCCTCGTCCAGCGGGCCGAACGTCACCACTCCGACTGAGGCCTCCAGCCACGGCAGCCCGGTCACCGGCGCCGCGATCCCGCGCGCTCCCTCCTGCAACTGCCCCTCGGTGACCAGGTAGTCGGCCCGCCCCTCGCGCAGCGCCAGGATCGCCCGGCCCGCGGCCCCCCTGGCCAGCGGATGGCGCGATCCCTCCCGGTAGGCCACGTGCATGTCGGTCCACGACGGCTCCACCACGGCCACGGCCAGCCCGTCGTCGCCCTCGGCCACGGTCAGGTGCGCGGTCGCCCCCACCTCCTCGGCCAGCCGCCGCAGCGTCGGCACCGCCGCCGCCCGCAGCAGCGGCTGTACGGCTTGCGCCAGCACCAGCAACCCGAACCCGAGGTGCACCCGCCCCTCGGCGTCCCGCCGCGCGAACCCCTCGTTCATGAGCGTGGTCAGCAGGCGGTACACCACCGGGCGGCTCAGCCCCAGCTCGGTGCTGAGCTCGGTGGGCGTGCGCCCGCCCTTGCCGTCGGCGAGGAGCCTGAGCAGTTGGAGCCCGCGTTCGAGCGTCTGAGCGGATTCTGCGGCCATGGCACCAAGTATGTAGTGACGCTCCGAGGTGAAAGGGGTACGTACCGGGTTAGGCAGACCTGGGGGTAAAGATGCGGCAAATGTGGCTCCTCCTACTCGGGGGAATGGCCATGTGCGTGTTGATCCCCGTCTTCCCCACCGTGGGGGCGCAAACCGCATATATGGTGCGGGACACCCCCTTCCAAAGGCTGGATCCCAGCCCGTCGAGCCTGATCGTCCAGGACACCTTCTACCTGACCCAGGGCATAGCGGTGAACGACCGGCTGCTGCCCGTCGAAGCCGACGTCACCTTCCAGCCCGGCGACCTGGCGGCCGGCATCCGCCTGGACGGCAACGGCTGGCTGAGCGGGGTTCCGGCGCGTGCGGGCACGTACTCGGCCCCCGTACGGCTGTGCCGGGCCGCGGAGTGCGTCGATGAGCGCATCACGCTCGTCGTGCTCAGGAACGTGCCGTGGGAGCCGGGCGAGCTGACCTTCCCCGGCCGGGTGGGCAGGCCCTTCGACGGCGAGATCGCGGTCAACGGCGGCCCGCAGGGCGTGCCCGCCACCTACACGGTCACCGACGACCAGGCGCTGCCCGACGGCGTGTCGATCGGCCCCGACGGGCACGTCGGCGGCGTACCCAGGAAGCCCGGCGTGTCCCAGGTGCCGGTCAGGATCTGCGTGGCGGGCAACTGCGCGGGGGTGGTCGTGACGCTCATCGTCGTCTGAGTCTTGCGGCGCGAGCCCCCGACCGGTCACGGTGGTCCCATGAAATCGGTCATTGTGGTCGGAGCGGGCATTTGGGGTTCATCACTGGCATTGCGCCTGGCCGAGTCGGGCTGGCGGGTGACGCTTGTCGAGCAGCACACGCCGGGCCACGTACGGCAGGCCAGCGCGGGCGAGACCCGGCTGATGCGCTGCGCCCACGGCACCGACGACTGGTACGCGCGGATGGCGTGGAAGGCCAGGGACGGCTGGCGCCGGCTGGGCGAGCGGGCCGGGGAGGGCCTCTTCCACGAGGCGGGCCTGGTCTGGTTCGCCGGAACCCACGACGGCTGGGAGAGCGACAGCGCCAGGGTGCTGCGCAAGCTGGACATCCCGTGCGAGGTACTCGATCCCTCCGACGGCGCCCGCTTCTTCCCCGAGTTCCGCGGCGACGACCTGGCGTTCCTGCTGTATGAGCCGCATGCCGGGGTGCTCAGGGCGCGCCGCGCCACCCAGGTCACCGCCCGCCTGGCCAAGGCAGCGGGGGTCGAGCTGGTCAGGGCGCGCGCCACGCCCGCCGACGGCGCGGCCGTGGAGGTCGACGGCGAGGTACGGCGGGCCGACCGGGTGGTGTGGGCGTGCGGCGCGTGGCTGCCCGGGCTGTTCGACGTGCCGATCAGCGTGACAAAGCAGGACACGCTGCACTTCGCGGTGCCGCCCGCCTGGGTCACGCCCGGCACGCCCGCCTGGTGCGACTACGACTCCTCCACTTACGGGCACGGCGACGTCGACGGGGTGGGGATGAAGGCCACCTCGGATCAGGAAGGCCGGCCGTACGAGCCGGAGGACGGCGAGCGCGCCGTGGACGCGGAGAGCGTCGAGCGGTCCAGGGAGTACCTGGCACGCAGGTTCCCGTCGCTGGCGGGGGCGCCGGTGTTGTTCAGCCAGGTGTGCCAGTACGCGCTCACGCCGGACGCCGAGTGGATCATCGCCGAGGCGGCGCCGGGGGTGTGGCTGCTGGGCGGCGACTCGGGCCACGGGTTCAAGCACGCCCCGGTGCTGGCCGAGTACGTGGCGGGGATCCTCGACGGTACTCACGAGCCGGAAGCGCGCTTCGGGCTGCACGAGCGGCTGCCCGCCCGCGGGCTGCGGACGAGCGGACTGATCGGGTAGGGCCTGCCTCACCTGCGATTCGGGGGACGGCGGGCATGATCCGGACGGCCTCGCAGCCGGAAACTTAAGTCATGAAGCAACTCACCGCAACAGCGCCCCCCTCCGTCCAGGCCGCCTCAACGCTGTGGCTGGTCGCGGTCGGGGCAGGGGTCTTCGAGACGCTCCTCGCCGTGACCGGCGGCAACCTCAGCCCCGGCGCGCTGATCACCGGGGTCGGGATCCGGCTGGTCGTGTTCGCTACCGCGATCTTCCTGGCCCTGCGGCTGCGCGTGGGCAAGAACTGGGCGCGCGTCAGCCTGGCCGTCCTGCTGGGCTGCCTCGGCACGCTTTCGCTGGTCATCGGGCCGATCAAGGAGCTGATGGCCGGGGAGACCGTCGGCCAGATCGTGGCCACGATGGGCCCGTGGTTCGCCGGCAGCCGGGCGCTCCACCTGACGGCCGTGCTCGGGGCCATGCTGCTGATGTTCCAGCCGCGGGCCAACGAGTACTTCAGGAGGTCGTGACCGGGGCGCGCAGGTTGCGTACGCCGGGAGACAGCAGGGCCGCCAGCGTGGAGACCACCACCAGCGCGGCGCAGCCGAGCAGGGCGGCCTGGGTACCGACCATGGCCGCCACCGGACCGGCCAGCATCAGCCCGATCGGGCCGAACATCAGCGACCCCAGCGCGTCGTAGGAGCTCACCCGCGACAGCGACTCCGGCGGGATCTCCCGCTGCATCGTCGTCTGCCACAGCACGCCGAACACGTCGAAGCACACGCCCAGCACGAACGACCCCGCCACCAGCAACGGCAGCGGCGCCCCCACCCCCAGCAGCACGTACGGCAGAGCCGTCGGGAAGCACAGCAGCACTCCCACCAGGATCGGCCGCCTGGGCCGCACCCGCAGGGAGACGATCACGCCGACGATCGTGCCCACGGCCTCGCCCGCCAGGAACGCCGACCAGGCGGCGGGACCGCCCAGGCTCTCCTTGGCGATCAGCGGCCCGAGCACGCCGTGCCCGGCCTGCAACGCCATCACCAGGATCGAGAACTGCGCGACGACCACCCAGATCCACTGCCGCGAGGCGAACTCGCGCCACCCCTCACGCAGGTCGGCGATGACCGAGTGCTTCTCGCCCGCCACCTGCTCGCCGGACTCCAGCCGCAGGCACGCGATCAGCACGGTCGCCGTGGCGAACATCAACCCGCTCACCATGAGCGCCCACCCGCCGCCGAACAGCACCACCGTGCCGCCGCTCAGCACCGCGCCCGCCACCCTGGAGGTGTTGGCGCCCAGCCCGAGCAGCGCGTTGCCGGTCTGCAGCCGGTCGGAAGGCACGACCTCAGGAATGATCCCGGTCAGCGCCGGGAACAGCACGGCCATCGACGCGCCGCTGACGCCCGCCGCGGCGGCCAGCGCGGGCAGCGGCGTCCACCCGGATAGCAGCATCGCGCCCAAGGCGAAGAAGGCCAGCGCGTTCATCGACTCGCCGACCATCATCACCCGCCGGCGCGGGAAGCGGTCGGCGATGACGCCGCCCACCAGCATGAACACCACCATCGGCAGCGCCTCGGCGGTCAGCACCACCGACAGCGTGGTCGCATCCGCGCCGGGCAGGCCCAGGATGCCGAACGCCAGGGCGACGGGGGCGAACGCGCTGCCCAGCACGGAGATCGTGCGAGCGGTGAGCAGCAGGCTGAACCGGCGATCCCGGAGCAGCCCGAGATCGCGGACATAGCTGTTCACCTGGCACGCCCCCCTTGCGAATGCCCCCATTCTGGCGGAATCCACGTGGGGTGTCGCCTCAATATCTGTCACACCGGTAACAAGACCGATCGAGCTTTTCGCAGGGGTTTGGCAAGAATCGAGCGCTTTCCTGCCGTAGTTTGCAACGCATGCCTGACGCACTGATCGCCCAGGTGACGCGGTGGGCGCGCGAGTTACCCGACGAGCCCGCCTACGTCTTCGTGGACTATCTGGGCGACGGTATGCGGCACACCCTGACCTGGCGCCAGGCCGACCTCAGGGCGCGGGCGCTGGCGGTACGGCTGCGCGAGCTGGCCGAACCCGGGGATCGCGCGGCCATCATGGCCCCGCAGGGACTGGACTACGTGGTGGCCATGCTCGGCGCCCTGTACGCAGGGATCGTGGCCGTGCCGCTGTTCACGCCCGACCTGCCCGGGCACGCCGAGCGGCTCTCGTGCGCCTACGCCGACGCCGACCCCACGCTCGTGCTGACCACCACGGCCGCGCTGCCCGCCGTCGAGGAGTTCGCCTCGCCCAAGCACGTCGTGCTGCTCGACACCGTCTCCGACCTGCTGGCCGACGAATGGCAGGGGCATCCCGCCGGTCCGGACGACCTGGCCTACCTGCAGTACACCTCCGGGTCCACCAGGTCGCCCGCCGGGGTGGAGATCACCCACGGCAACATGGCGGCCAACGCCGCGCAGCTGTGGGAGGCGTTCCGGGCCAGGCCGCGAACCTCGGTGGCGGTGCTGTGGCTGCCGCTCTTCCACGACATGGGGCTGGTCTCGATCGTGGCCATGCCCATCGTGGGCGGCAACCACGCCGTGTTCATGGACCCGGTGGCCTTCGTCATGCGGCCCGTGCGCTGGCTGCAGCTGCTCGGCGAGCACGCCGACGCCTACACCGGCGCGCCCAACTTCGCCTACGAGTACACCGCCGCCCGCGTCAGCGACGCCGACAAGGCCGGGCTTGACCTGTCGGGCGTTCAGGTCATGCTCAATGGCGCGGAACCGGTACGGCCCGGCACCATCGAGGCCTTCGACGCCGCCTTCGCCGAGTGCGGGCTGCGCCCCCAGGCCCACACGCCCGCCTACGGGCTCGCCGAGGCGACCGGCTTCGTCGCCGCGATGGAGCGTGACGCCCGCCCGCTGGTCACCGACTTCGACAGGGATTCGCTGCGGGCCGGGCACGCCGTGCCGTACACGATCGGCGCGCGCAGCACGCTCGTCTCCTGCGGCCGCCCCACCGGCCAGACCGTGCGGATCTTCGGCGAGTACGGCGAGGCCAGGCCGGAGGGCGAGGTCGGCGAGATCTGCGTCCGCGGGCCGAACGTGGCCCGCGCCTACTGGCGGGACCCGGTGCGGACGGCCGAGGTGTTCGCCGGGGGCTGGCTGCGGACCGGGGACCTGGGAGTGATCCACGACGGGCAGCTGTACGTGACCGGGCGGATCAAGGACCTGGCCATCGCGGGCTCGGTGCCGCGGACCTCCAGCGGGAAGATCGCCCGGCGCGCGTGCCTGCGGGACTACCTGGAGGGCGCGTTTGTTTGAGACGGCCGGCCGTATCGTCTACCGGGGTCGGTGGACGCTGCTCGTCGTGAGCCTGGCCGTCGCCGTGCTGGTCGCGCCGTTCGGGATGGAGCTGTTCGGGCGGATGGCCGACGGCGGGTTCGACGACCCTGCCGCCGAGTCGACCACCGCGGCGCACTGGAGCAAGGACTGGTACGGCGGCAGCGCGCCCGACGTGGTCGTGCTCTACCGGCATCCGCTGGTCAAGGTGAGCGATCCGCGGTTCAAGCGGGCGGTGCACGCCTCGCTGCGGTCCCTGCCTGGGGTTTATGTCGAACAACTGGCGACATATTGGACTACGGGGTCTCATGAGCTGAAATCTCGTGATGAGCACTCCACCTACGCGCTGGTCACGCTGCGCGGCGACAAGCAGGCCTCCTTCGCCGCCATCAAGGACCAGCTGAAACACGTCCAGAACCTCGACGTCTCGGTGGGCGGCTCAGTGCCGCTGACCAAGGAGCTCAACGACCAGACCGCCGCCGACCTGGCCCGCGCCGAAGCGATCTCCATGCCGGTGCTGCTCGTGCTGCTGGTCATCGTCTTCGGCAGCCTGGTGGCCGCCGGGCTGCCGCTGGTCGTGGGGGCGTTCGCCGTCGTGGGCGCGCTCGCGCTGCTGCGGCTGCTCACCGAGCTCACCCAGGTTTCGGTGTTCTCGCTGAACGTGGTCACCATGCTCGCGCTCGGGCTGGCCGTCGACTACTCGCTGTTCGTGCTGAACGCCTTCCGCGAGGAGATCAGGCGCGGATCGACCACCGAGCAGGCCGTGGTGCACACCATGGCCACGGCCGGCCGTACCGTCGCCTTCTCGGGGTTGACCGTGGCCACGGCGCTGCTCGGGCTGTTGCTGTTCCCGCAGATGTTCCTGCACTCGATCGGGCTCGGCGCGGCCGCCGTCGTGCTGGTGGCCATGCTGTCGGCGCTGGTCGTGCTGCCCGCCGTGCTGTCCGTGCTGGGGCCGCGGGTGGACGCGCTGCGGATCACGCCCGACTTCGGCTTCGCCCGCGGAACGTTCTGGCACGGGATCGCGTCAAGCGTGATGCGCCGCCCGGTGCTCTACCTCGGGATCGTCACGCTGGTGCTGGTCTCGCTGGCCATGCCGTTCCTGCACGTGAAGTTCGGCCAGGTCGACCATCGGGTGCTGCCCGTCGCCTCCGAGAGCCGGCAGGTCGCCGAGACCATCGACCGCGACTTCGCCCGCAACTCGATGGCCACCATCGACGTGCACGTGCTCATCGAACGCACCTTCAGCGAGAAACCCGCCACGCCCGGGCCGATAGGCCAGGGCCACACGCCGATCAGCGCCGTCACGACCATCACGCCGCTCGACGCCAAGCCCTTCGCCGACCGCCTGCGCAGGCTCCCCGGCGTCGACGGCGTCGACCTCGCCGGCTTCTCCCAGGCCAACGGCGCGGTACGGCTGGCCGTCCGCTACTCCTACGACCCGACGTCCACCCAGGCGCAGAACCTGGTCACGCTCATCCGGTCGATGAAGCTCGAGCCGAACGTGCGGCAGGTCGTGGTCGGCGGCTCCACGGCGGCCCAGATGGACCTGCTGGCCAGCCTGCTGCGGACGCTGCCGTGGATGGCGCTGGTCGTCGGCGGGGCCACCTTCGTGCTGCTGTTCGCCGCCTTCGGGTCCTTGCTGCTGCCGCTCAAGGCGCTGCTGATGAACGTCCTGTCCATCGGCGCCTCCTTCGGCGTCATCGTCTGGGCCTTCCAGGACGGCCACCTGGCCACGGCCCTCCGCTTCACCTCCACCGGCACGATCGAGCCCACGGTCACGGTCCTCATCCTCGCGGTCGTCTTCGGCCTGTCGATGGACTACGAACTCTTCCTCCTGTCGCGCATCCGCCACGAGTGGCTCCGCACCGGCGACAACACGGTCGCCGTCGCCCGCGGCCTCCAGCAGACGGGCGGCGTCATCACCAGCGCCGCGCTCCTCCTCCTGGTGGTCATCGGCGCCTTCTCCACCGCCGGCATCACGATCGTCAAACTCCTCGGCGTAGGCATGTTCGTCGCCATCGTCATAGACGCCACCCTCGTCCGCGCCCTCCTGGTACCCGCCACCATGCGCCTCCTCGGCCCCGCCAACTGGTGGCTCCCCCCCTTCCTCCGCCGCCTCCACCACCACCTCCCCACCCACACCCCTCCCACCTCCACCCCCGCGCTCGCCACCTCCACCCCCGCCCTAGCCACCCCCGCCGTCGCCACCCCGACTGCCGCGCGTGCCACCCTCACTCCCGCGGTCGCCACCTCCAACCCCGCGGTCGCCACCTCCAACCCCGCCCCCGCCCTACCCGTCCCCACTCCCGCCCGCCGCACCCCGCCCCTCTCCGCTCCACCCCGCCCCCCAGCCCTAGGCGCCACACCAAACTCCGCAACGCCAAGCCCCACCTCCCCAGGCACCCCACCGGCAAGCAGAGGCGCCGCCCCACCAGGCGCCGGGTCGGCGAGCAGGGACGACGGTGAAGGTCGGCGCCCTGCTACGGCGAGCCCCTCGGGACCCGGCGCGCCCGCTCGCGTCGCGCCTGGGGCTACGGACGCCACCGCTGGGGACGCTGCCCCACCCGGCACCGGGGCTGCGAGCAGGGGCGCCGCACCACCGGGCGCCGGGTCGGCGGGCAGGGGCGTCGGTGGAGGTCGGCGCCCTGGTACGGCGAGTTCCCCGGGGTCCGCACCTGGGCTACCGGCAGGGGCGCCGGGCGTCGGGCGCGGTGTCATCGGGGACGCCGCACCGGACCCGAGGGCGCTGGGATCTATGCGCTCCGCGTCATCGGGCGGCGGGGTGGTGAGTGGGGACGTCGGTGATGGTCGGCGGCTGGGTGCGGTGAGTGGTCAGCGGCGCAAGGTGGTCAAGCCGAACCCGAACGGGCCCGGGTGGCACTGGGCCGAGGAGCCTGAGACAGATGCGGATGGCGACACGCCATCGATGCCGAGCAACGCGGCACGTCAGGCGGACGACGCTGTGCGCACGGAGGCCGCAGGGGAGGGTGCGGCGGGGCCGACGGCGCTGGAAGAGGAAGAGTCCGCGCGAGGGCCAGGGGTGACGTGGAATGGGCGGCCGGCCGTGTTCGGGCTGGACACCGACCCGGTGCCCGTCTCCTTCGAAGACACCGAGCCGATCCCGAATGGCCACCCCAAGCGCAGAATCCCATACGCGGCCGAGCCAACCGAACCCAACCCGCCAGAGTCCGTCTCTCTCCCACCCAAGCCCCCAGAGATAGCCACCCCCAAGGAGTCCGGGAGATCCACGCCCAGGACGGCCGGGGGCGGGGGTACTACGCCAGCCGGGGTTGAGGGGGGTGGGCCGGTCGAGTCCCACACGGGCACGGCGGAGGGGAACGGGTGGGTGAAGGTGGGGGTTGGGCGGGCTCGGGTGGTGAAGGCCAATCCTGAAGGTCCGGGGTGGGTGTGGGTGGAGGTGGACTCGTGAGCGCCTCTGTGGTGGTCGGCGGGCGGGATGGTGCTGGTGGTGGGCCTGGCCGGGTTCATCACGACGCTGGACAACACCGTCGTGACCGTGGCGCTGCCGAGTATTCAGCGTGATCTGAGGGCGGAGCTGACCGCGCGGGAACTGGGGGGCGCGGCTGCTTGCCGTACCGGAATATCGCGAGAAGGCGGCGCAACTCGGGAGGCGACTGCGGGTTGAAGACGGGGTGAAGAATGCGATCGACTGCGTTGAACGTAGCTGATCATCCGGATATTGTGCGAAGTGCCCCGCGATCACCCCCTTGGAGTCAACGCCATGCGCTTGAGGCCGATCCTGGTCATCGGACTGACGCTTTCGCTGCTCGGGGTGGGTGTGCCCGCCTGGTCGCAGGACGACCCGAAGAGCTGCAACGACCTGATGGCCGACGGCACCCCGGCGTACGTGATGTGCCGCTGGATGGCCACGCCGGACCAGGTGGAGGACATCGTCCGGTTCTGGAGCAACAACGACAACCAGAACATGCAGGCGGCGAACCCGCCGACGGGATACCACGCGGACTGCTCGGACCCGGCCAACACCTGCCCGAACGACACCCCGGACAGTGAGGCCCACGGCGACGGCGACCCGGACGTGCCGGGCGCCGAGGACGGCGGCACGCCGGAGTGCGCCAACGGCGACCAGTGCTTCGTGGACCCGTCGGAGGTGTCCAAGCAGGACCTGGCCAAGGCGGAGAAGACCACCGGCGGGCAGGCGGTCAAGGCCGCCGCGTCCAACGGCATGCGGGTGTGGATCGACACCGAGCTGGCCGACGACTGGAAGGCCGGCAAGCTGGACGAGGCGGTCAAGGAGCTCGCTCCGCTGGCCTACCAGGACGGGGTCGTGGGGGTTCGCTTCGCCACGCAGCTCGGCTACAACCAGACCTTCACCGACGCGGACGAGCTGGACAAGTTCGTCGCCGAGGCCTCGGCCGCGCTGCGCAAGACGCTGCCGGGTAAGCGGCTGGCGGCGCACACGGTGATGCCGGTGTTCGGGTGCGGGGCCAACGACGCGTGCAAGACCGCGATGACCGAGAAGTACCCGCTGCTCAATCCCGACCGGGTGGGCGCCTGGCTGGCCAAGGGGCAGCTCGACCAGCTCGCGCTCGACAGCGGCACCGACTACTCCACCTGGAAGATCGACACCGCGACCGCGCAGCGCAACCAGTGGATCCAGGTTCGGGCTCACGCCTGGGACGCCTACGCGCAGATCGCCGCGGAGGACGCCTCCTTCGCCGCCGCCCAGCCCTCCCAGGACGCCGCCCAGCCCTCCCAGGACGCCACCAAGGCGATCACCGCCCGGATCGCCACGCCGCTCCAGGACGCGGGCGCGTCGTCGGTGACGCTGTGGACGCGCTGGCAGGACCAGCAGGGTCAGGTCCACCGGGCCTACGGCGAGAAGTGGGGCGCCAACGCCACCTGGGACCAGCTGAAGAAGCTCACCGCGGTGCACGCCCGCCTGGCCACGATCTACGATCCCGCCAACCCCGAGGCCGACCAGGCCACCGACCTGAAGAACCTGTCCGCGGTCTTCGGCCAGGTGCTCATCCACGTCTGAGAAAGACCCGGGCGCGGATCGGGGAGGAGCGGCTCAGGCTGTTCCGTCCATGACCGACTGGCGGGCCCGCAGCACGATCTCCAGCTCGAAGCGGATGTCGGGGTCGGCGAGCTGGTCACCGTACAGCTCCTCCAGCTGGCGCAGCCGGTAGCGGACCGTCTGCGGGTGCACGTGCAGCCTGGCCGCGACCTCGCCCGCGCCGCGGCCGTGCCGCAGCCAGGCCAGCAGCGTCTCGGCCAGCCGGTCCTGCTGGGTGGGCCGCAGGTGCGCCAGCGGCGCGAGCCGGGTCCTGGCCAGCACGCTGACCAGCTCCTCGTCCTTGAAAAGGATCAGCGTGGCCATGTGGTCCGTGCAGCGCACCAGCCCGCGCGGCAGCACGCCGCGCCGCGACAGCTCCAGCGCCTCACCGGCCCACCGCAGCGACGTCGCCGCCTCGAGCAGTGGTACGGCCGGCCCGATCGCCGCCCGCATGCCGTGCAGCGCGACCTCCAGCATCCTGGCCTGCCCGGGACCGGAGGGATCGGGCACGAGCACGCACTCCTGACCGGCCAGCACGTCGGGGGAGAGCGCGAGCTGGCGCTGCGGCCCGTCGAGCGAAACGCACGCCACGGTCTTCGGCAGCCGCCAGTTCGCCGCCTTGGCCATGTCCGCGATCGCCTCCAGCGCGGCGGGCGGGCGGGTCAGCAGCAGGTCGAGCAGGCGGGCACGGCGGCGCTCCATCTCGCCGGCGGCGCGCGCCTTGGCCTCGTCGAAGCCCTCGGCGGCGGCATCGGCCAGCTCGTCCAGGTAGATGAAGATGGCCTCGCCCAGGTCGTAGAGCGACTGGGGAGACAGGCCGAGCGGCTCGGCGAAGTCGGTCAGGCGCCGCCAGCCCACCCGCGCGCCCAGGCGCAGCGCGGTCTGCAACGGCTCCAGGTTGCGTCCCTCGGCCGCCTCGCCCCGGCCGATCATGCGGAACGGCTCAGGGTCCCAGGCGGCGTCGGGGTTCTCGACGCGGTCGAGGAAGCCGTCGATGGCCTGCTCGACGGCCATCCTGATGACCTTGATGTAGATCTCGTCGGACGGGCGGGCGTACTCGGGGATGCGGTTCTGGATCTCCTTGATCACCTCGGCCGAGACCCGTGCGATGCCCGCCCTGAGCGTCTGCACGATGTCAGCAGGTGTCCGGGTGTCGCTCCTGATGCCCATCGTCCCTCCTGCGGCCCATTGTGACCCAGGCGACAGAAGATTTGTATGGGTTCACTTACCGAGGAATGCCGAGAACTCCTCCAGATCGATCAGGCCGTCGCCGTCCTTGTCGAGCTTGCTCACCCCTGCCTGGGCGGCCTCCCGCGTGATCGGCTGCCCCAGCACCTCCATCAACCGCACCAGCTCGTCAGCCGAGATCCGCCCATCGGAGTCGGCGTCGACCAGGTCGAACGTGATCGCGTAGTCGCTCATGCGTCAGACGATAGTGGCGACAAAAGGTGCTATGTCAGTGTTTCGAGGAAGGCGGTTACCTGCGGCCGCCGATCGCCCCTGCGCCAGGCGATCGCCAGCTCGCTCGGCCCCAGGTCGGTCACGGGCCGGTACACCAGACCCGGCCGCTCGTAGAGCCGCGCGTTCCCCTCCGAGACCAGCACGACGCCCATGCCGCCGGTCACGGCCTCGAACGTCTCCTCCGCCGAGGTGACCGTCGTGCCGACCTTGACGTCGCTGTTGCCGAGCCAGAAGTCGCGCCTGGCCCCCGCCGAGGCGGGCAGCGCCACGAAGGGCTCATCCGTCAGCTGCCGGAAGAGCAACTCCTCGTGTACGGCCAGCGGATGCCCCTCCGGCAGCATGACGCCGCGCGGCTCGGTGGACAGCACCCGAATCTCCAGCCCGTCGGGCGCGGGAAGCCACAGGAACGCCACGTCGGAGGTGCCGTCGAGCAGCCCCGCGCTGGCGTCGTCCCACCCGACCAGCCGCAGCGAGACCTCCCAGCCGGGCATCCGCTCGCGGAAGCCCCGCATCGCCCGCTGCTGCAGCCCCCGGCCGACGGCCGTCTGCAGCCCGACCACCAGAGTCCCCGTGGGCGCCGCCGCCCTGGCCTCCTCCAGACCGCGGTCCCAGCGGTCGAGCAGCTCCCTGGCGGTGGGCAGCAGCGTCTCGCCCTGCCTGGTCAGCGCCATGCCGGAGTGGACGCGCTCGAACAACTGGAAGCCCAGCTGCCGCTCCAGGGCACGCAGCTGCTTGGACAGGGCCGGCTGCGAGACGAACAGCCGCTCGGCCGCCCGGGTCACGTTCAGCTCCTCGGCCGTCGCGACGAAGTACCGCAGGTCCCGCAGATGCACCTCCATAACCATCGGTTATACCAAGGGGTCTTGGACCTGGCACTCCATCGAGCCGCACGATGGACCCCATGAAGACACGTGAACTTGGCAACTTGCAGGTGCCGGCGCTGGGCTTCGGGGCGATGGTGCTCTCACCCGGCGTGTACGGCGAGATCGACGACGTGCGGGCCGAGACCGCACTCAAGGCGGCGATGGACGCGGGCGCCACCCACGTCGACACCAGCGACGCCTACGGCCCCGACGGGCACAACGAGCGGCTGGTCGGACGGGCGATCAAGGGGCGGCGCGACGAGGTCGTCGTGGCCACCAAGTTCGGCCTGGCGATCCCCGCGGGCGAGGACAGCAGGTCCTTCCCCGTCGGCTACGAGTTCGGCGAGCTGCGGGTGAACGGCGAGCCGAGGATGGTACGCGGCTACGCCGAGCGCAGCCTGCGCAACCTGGACACCGACGTGATCGACCTGTATTACGCGCACTACCCGGACCCGGGCGTGCCGATCGAGGAGACGGTGGGCGCGATGGCCGAGCTCGTCGGCGCCGGCCTGGTCAGGCACCTCGGATTGTCGAACGTCACGGCCGAGCAGCTGCGCAGCGCGCACGCCGTCCACCCGATCGCGGCCGTGCAGAACGAGTGGTCGATGTGGCGGCCGGTCGACCCTGACCTGCTCGCGGCCGCCCGTGAGCTGGGCGTGGGGATCGTGGCGTGGAGTCCGCTGGGCAACGGCTTCCTCACCGGGACCGTGCGCAGCCTCGGCGCGGGGGACTTCCGGCACCACGCGCCCCGCTTCTCGGCTGAGAACCTGGCACGCAACAACGACCGTTACGCGCCGATCCGCGACCTGGCCACCGCACTCGGCATCACGCCCGCCCAGCTCGCCCTGGCCTGGCTGCTGCACCAGGACGAGCACGTGACGGCCATCCCGGGCAGCCGCACGCCCGCCCACATCGAGGAGAATCTGGCGGCGGCCGACATCACCCTCCACCCCGACACCCTGTCCCGCATCGACGACACCCTCACCCGCTTCCAAGCCCTCGGCGGCACCCTCCTGTGACGCGGGCCGATCTTGGGTACGAAACACGGAGAAAGGGGGATGGGGTGTCTGTACCGGTCATCATCGACTGCGATCCGGGGCACGACGATGTTTTCGCGATCTGGCTGGCGGCCGGGCATCCCCGCATCGACCTGCGGGCCATCACCACCGTGGGCGGCAACGGGCGGCTGGAGCACACCACCTACAACGCCCGGGTGGTGACGGGGCTGGCGGGCGTCACCGGGGTGCCGATCGCTGCGGGAGCCGATAGCCCGCTGGTGCGGGCGCTGGAGCCGGCGGAGTGGATCCACGGCTCCAACGCGCTCGGCGGCCCCGACCTGCCCGAACCCACCGTGGGCCTCGATCCGCGGCCGGCCGTCGAGCTCATCAAGGACACCCTGGACGCCTCCCTCGAACCGGTGACGATCGTCGCGACCGGGCCGCTGACGAACATCGCGCTGTTCCTCCGGGCGTATCCGGACCGCTGGCCGAAGGTCAGGGAGATCGTGTGGATGGGCGGCTCGACCGGGCGGGGCAACGTCACGCCGTACGCGGAGTTCAACAGCTGGTCGGACCCGGAAGCGGTGGCGATGGTGCTCGACAGCGGGCTGCGCTTCACCATGGTCGGCCTCAACGTCACCCACCAGGCGTTGATCACCCCGGCGGTGATCGAGCGCATCGCGGCCATCGGCAACACGACGGCCGCGTTCGGCGTGGAGCTGCTGCGCTACTTCAATGCCAGTTACGAGATCGACCAGGGCATGCCGGAGGGGCCGCTGCACGACCCGGTGGCCGTCGCGCTGGCGGCCGAGCCGGAGCTGGTCGAGACGGTGCACACCCGGCTCGACGTCGAGCTGCGCGGGACCGAGACGGCGGGCGCGACCAGCGTGGACCTGCTCGACAAGCTCAAGCGCGAGCCGAACGCCCATGTCGCCGTCGGTCTGGACGTCGGCCGCTTCTGGGATCTGGTGGTGGACGCGCTCGCAGCGCTGTCATGAGAAGCGCCTGAGCGGGTAGCTGGGGCGCCATGCGACTCACCTGCACCTCGGACCTGTGGTGGAAGAACGCGGTGATCTACTGCCTGGACGTCGAGACGTTCAAGGACGGCGACGACGACGGGATCGGCGATTTCCGCGGTCTCACCCAGCAGATCGACTACCTGGCCGGGCTGGGCGTGACGTGCCTGTGGCTGATGCCGTTCTTCCCGACGCCCAACAGGGACGACGGCTACGACATCACCGACTTCTACAGCGTCGACCCGCGGTTAGGCACACTGGGCGACTTCGTGGAGTTCATGCGGACGGCGCGGGACCGCGGGCTGCGCGTCATCGCGGACCTGGTCGTCAACCACACCTCCGACCGGCATCCCTGGTTCCTGGACGCCCGATCCAGCCGCGACTCCCGCTACCGCGACTGGTACGTCTGGTCTGATCGGCCGGAGCCGGATGACCCGTCGCAGATCGTCTTCCCCGACAAGGAGAACAGCATCTGGCAGTTCGACGACCAGAGCGGCCAGTACTACCTGCACTCCTTCTACCGGCACCAGCCCGACCTCAACGTGGGCAACCCCGAGGTACGCGACGAGATCGCCAGGATCCTCGGCTTCTGGATGGAACTCGGCCTGTCCGGCTTCCGGGTGGACGCGGTGCCCTTCCTCATCCAGAACGTCCATCCCCAGCTGGCCAGCCCGCACGAGTTCCTGGCAGACCTGCGGGCCTTCATGACCAGGCGCTCGGGCGGGTCGGTGCTGTTAGGCGAGGTCAACGTCCCCTACGAAGAGCTGACGGAATACTTCGGCGCGGGGCTCGGCGACCAGCTCACCATGTGCTTCGACTTCATCGGGATGCAGCGGGCATGGCTGGCCATGGCCCGCTCGGAGGCCGAGCCGCTGGCCCAGGCGCTCAGGGAGCGGCCCACCCCGCCCAAGGACTGCCAGTGGGCGGTCTTCCTGCGCAACCACGACGAACTGACCCTGGACAAGCTCACCGAAGCCGAGCGCAAGGAGGTCTTCGACGCCTTCGGCCCCGAACCGCGCATGCAGATCTACGGCCGCGGGCTGCGGCGGCGGCTGCCGGGCATGTTCGGCGGTGACCTGCGGCGGATCAAGATGGCCTACAGCCTGCTGTTCTCCCTGCCCGGCACGCCCGTGGTGTTCTACGGCGAGGAGATCGGCATGGGCGAGAACCTGGATGCCGAGGGCCGCATGGCGGTCCGGGTGCCGATGCAGTGGTCGCGGGAGGGCGGCTTCAGCCAGGCGGAACCCGAACGCGACATGCCCGAGGGCGCCTTCTCCCCGGCCCGGGTGAACGTCGCCGACCAGAAGCGCGACGGCGACTCGCTGCTGCGCTGGTTCCAGCTCCTCATCGAGCGCTACCGGGAGTGTCCCGAGCTGGCCTGGGGCGCGCACACCGTGCTGGAGTCCGGCCATCCCTCGGTCCTGGCGCACCGCTGCGACGCCGACGGCGCCACCGTGCTCGCCGTGCACAACCTGTGCGACACGGCCGCGGAGATCGATCTCACGCTGGACGGGCTGGACGGGCAGATCCTCACCGACCTGCTGATGGACGGCCGGCTCGAGGTCGGCGGCGACGGCGGAGTCCACATTCCGCTGACCCCGCACGGCTGCCGCTGGTTCCGCGCCTCCGAACCGGAGGTGCCGCCGGAGGACGCCTCGATCAAGGCCCGGTAGGCCAGGCGTTCATCGCCAGGTCGGCGACCCGTTCCAGTGACTCGCGGGAGGCGCCGTCGCGGGACTGCTGTGACATGCCCTGGATCACGGTGGCGTAGAAGTCGGACAGCGACACCGGGTCGGTGCCGGCGGGGAGCCGTCCGGCCTGGACGTCAGCCTCGATCCGGGCGCTCAGCCGTGCCCGCGACTTCGCCCTGAACGAGCGCAGCAGCTCCTCGGCCTCTTCCGACTCCGGACCGCAGTTCTCGGCGCCGGAGACGACCAGGCAGCCCGGTGGGTGCCCGGGGTCGGTGAACTCGGCCGCCGTCTCGCGCAGCACGCGCTCGATGGCGGCCCTGGCCGTGGGCTCCTCGGCCAGCGCGCGGTCGGTGAACGAGCCATAGGTGGCGCCGTAACGGGTCACCGCCTCCTCGAACAGGCGCAGCTTGTCGCCGAAGGCCGCGTACAGCGACGGTGGCCGGATGCCCATGACCTGGGTCAGCTCGGCCACCGAGGTCGCCTCGTAGCCACGCCGCCAGAACGCGTGGATCGCGCTCTCCAGCGCCGCATCCCTGTCGAAGGCCCGCTGTCTCGCCATGGACACATTCTATAGCGGTCGCTATGTTACGGTTTCTGTATCAATCGCTAAAGAAAGGTGTGACGCGATGAAGACCGCTCTTGTCACCGGTGCCGGCCGGGGAATCGGCCGTGCGACCGCGCTCAGGCTGGGCGCCGACGGCTTCCGGGTCGCTGTGAACTACGCCAGGGACGCCGAGTCCGCCAAGCAGGTCGTGCAGGCCATCGAGGAGGGCGGTGGCCAGGCCTTCGCCATCCAGGCCGAGCTGGGCGTCGAGGGTGCCGTCGAGTCGCTGGCCACGCAGCTCGAGCAGGAGGTCGACCGGCTCGACGTGCTGGTCAACAACGCTGGCATCGCCGAGCAGCGGCGCCTGGAGGAGGAGACCGCCGAGGGCTTCGACCGGGTCTTCGCCGTCAACGTGCGCGACCTGTTCTTCCTCACCCAGCGCCTGCTGCCGCTCATCCCCGACGGGGGCCGCATCGTCAACCTCACCTCGGGCGTCGCGCGGATCGCCTTCCCTGAGGGGATCGCGTACGCCATGACCAAGGGGGCGGTGCAGACCTTCACCCTCGCCCTGGCCAAGCAGCTCGGGCCGCGCGGCATCACGGTCAACAACGTGGCGCCCGGGATCATCGACACGCCGATGAACGCGCCCTGGCTCCACGACAGCCCCGAGGTCGAGGCCTACGCCGCCGGCCGCCACGCCCTCAACCGCATCGGTCACCCGGACGAGATCGCCGACGTCGTCGCCTTCGCCGCCGGCGATGCCTCCCGCTTCATGACCGGCACCACCATCGACGCGACGGGCGGCGGCAACCTGTAGCTCTCTCTGTCGTGTAGGGCTTCTCCATGAAAGGCTTCCTGATGTACGGCGAGGCCGCCGCCGCCGGCCGCCCGCCGCACTTCGCCTGAGGACCCGCGCCCGGCGCTTCCGGCGAGTCGGTGCCAGTTCCCCGCCGTCACGGCGCTTCGTCCTCGTAGCACCCCGGCCGAAGGTTCCCGCCGTACAGGGCAATCCGTCCTCCTGGCACCCCGGCGGAAGCTTCCCGTCGTACAGGGCGCTACCCCGGTCGAAGCTTCCCGCCGTACGGGGCGCGTGGGTTTCTAGATGCGGACTCCGAGCTTTCCCAGGGTTCCGGTGGTGAAGTCGGCGACGGCCTTGGGGGCTTCGGTGAGGTCGTAGACCGTGGCCAGTGCGACCTTCAGCCGACCGGCGGCCGCCTCGGTGGCCAGGCGGCCGAGGGTGTCCTGGTTGGGGTCGGACATGATGGTCGTGGCCTTGATGCCGGGGACGTCCGGGACGAAGTGGATCGTCGAGGTGAACCGGCCGCCGGGGACGAGGAGCCCCGCCACAGCCGCGCCATCACCGGCGAGGTGCAGGGCCGCGTCCACGCCGGCCGGCGCGACGGCGCGTACCTGCGCCTCCAGGTCGGCGTGGTCCACCACGTGCGTCGCGCCGAGGCCGGTCACGAACTCGGCCTCGGCACCCGCCCGGGCGGTCGCGACCACCGTGACCCCGCGCGCGACCAGGAGCTGGATCGCGATCGAGCCCACGCCACCTGTCGCCCCTGAGACCAGCACGATCTCCCCCGCGGCGGGCGCCACGGCATCGACCGAGTTGAGCGCGGCCGTGCCCGCAAGACCCAGCGCCCCGGCGCGAGCGTGGTCGAGCCCCGCCGGGATCTTCGCGATCCCGTAGGCGGCGGGCACCGCGACGTACTCGGCGAAGCCGCCCTGCCCCAGGGTGGGTCGCGCCACCACGCCGAAGACCTCATCGCCCGGCGCGAACTCCGTCACCTCTGGCCCGACCTCCGCGACCACGCCCGCGAAGTCCTTGCCCATCGTGACGGGGAACTCGTACTCGTAGGCCCCCTGCAGCATCCCGGCGTGCGACGCCAGGTCGAAGCCGTTGACCGACGAAGCGGACACCTTGACGAGGACCTCACCGGGACCCGGCACGGGAACGGCCTGCTCGGTCACGGCGAGAGGTTGGCCGAACGCCTCGAATGTCACTGCACGCATGATTCGGTACCACACTTTCTGTTCGTTAGTTACTCGATGAGAGTGTGGGGCATATGCTGGGTGACGTGGAAGAAGGCACTTTGACCCGCGTAACGCACAACGATGTTCGCTGCGAGCTCCGTGACGTGCTCGACCGCGTGGGCGACAAGTGGAGCGTGCTGGTCATGGACCTGCTCGGCCACGGGCCGCGACGCTACTCCGAGCTCCAGCGCCACATCGAGGGCATCTCCCAGCGGATGCTGACGCTGACGCTGCGGAGCCTGGAGCGCGACGGCCTGGTGACCAGGACGGTCACGCCCACCTCGCCGCCGCGCGTGGACTACGCGCTGACGCGGGTGGGCGAGACCCTGTCGGTCGAGGTCGGCTCGCTGCTTCGCTGGGCCGAGCGGCACCGCGAGTACGTGGCCACCTCACGCACGGCCTACGATTCGTCCTCCTGACTCCCCAGTTCCTGGAAGAGGGTCAATTGGAGCCCTGCGGGCCCCTCGAGGCGGGAGTTCAGCGAGTTCCACGGGGTCCTGGTCGGCGGGGCGACCACGGTCGCGCCCGCCTCCTCAAGCCGGTCCGTGGTGACCGTAGAGTCGTCCACCTCGAAGGCCACCCGGATGTGCCCGGCCACCCTGCGCCCCACCTCGACCTCGTCGATGTAGGCCGCGTGGCGCGGATCGGTGATCTCCAACGTGGCCCTGCCCGCCTCCAGGATCGTCACCCTGCCACCATCGGGCGAGGAGAACGCCCCCCGCTCCGGCATGCCGAGCGCGTCCCGGTAGAACGCCAGCGCTTGCTCGTAGTCCTCGGCCGTCACGACAAGCCGCAGTTCACGTACCTTCATGCAGCGAACGCTCTCACAGGTACGACGGCCCGGTCACCCTGCCCCTGAACGTCCACCACACCCACGCCTGCGAGGCGACCAGGAACGGCACGATCGCTATGATCACCGGCGCCAGCCAGGCCCCCGGCGCCCCCGGCGCCAGCGGCAGCCGGAGCCCGGCCAGCACCCCCACCAGGACCAGCCCCGCGGCCGTCAGCGCGTAGGTGCGCACCTCGCCCGCCCCGCCCGACAGCACGGCGGCCCTGCGGCGCAGCGGCCCCCGCAGGCGCAGCGCCGCGAAGGACAGCCCGTGCACCCCGAACAGTGCGGCCACCACCACCGCGGGCAGCAGCGCGACGGGCCCGTGGATGCCGAGCAGCACGTCGCCAAGCAGCGAGCCGATGCTCAGTGCCAGCCCCCAGCTGCCCGCCACGACCGCGCCGTCCCAGAATCCCTGCCAGCGGGCCCCCGCCAGCCGCCCGCGCAGCCACAGCCCCATGTCCCGCACGACCCAGGCCAGCACCAGCGTCACCACGACGACGAAGTTCTCGCTCAGCAGCCGCCCCTCCAGCTGCGGGAACAGCCCGGCGAGCACGCCGCCGGCGGCCACCAGCCACACCTCGTTGCCCAGGAAGAACGGCGCGATCGCGGCGATCACCTCGCGCCGCTCCGCGGGCCCACGCCCCAGGTACGGCAGCAGCATCCCGACCCCGATGTCGGCCCCGGCCAGCACCAGGTAACCCAGTACGAAGAAGGCCAGCACGAAAGTCTCCATTACGTACTCCTCAGAAGCTCAGCGCCGGAGCCGGCGCCTCGACCTGACCGGTGGTCCCCAGCGCGACGGCGTCGGGGCCGCGGCGCGCCGTACGGGCCAGCAGCCAGTAGTTGACCAGGATCAGCACGCCGAACACTGTCACGAAGCCGGCCAGCGAGAACCCGACAGGAACCCCGGGGGTCATCGCGTCGGAGGTCTTCAGCAGCCCGTAGACGGCCCACGGCTGGCGCCCCATCTCGCGGAACATCCACCCGGCCAGCATGGTGACGAACGGGACGGGGATCATCGCGGTCAGCAGCCAGTGCCAGGCACGGAACCTGCGCACGACCGGCCGGATCAGCATCAGCAGGAAGCTGGGAATCAGCACGAACAGCATCACCCCGAACAGGATCAGCATGGTCATCGACCCGCCCTGCACCCAGCCCGACGGCGGCAGGTAGTCGCCGGGGCCGTAGCGGGCGATCATGTCGGCCTGCGCCTGCGCCATCCGGTCCGCGCTGCCGACGTAGGTGGCCAGCTTGGTGGGCTGCAACGTGTCGAAGCCGATGCCGCCCATGGTCGCGGTGAGCAGCAGCGCGGGCAGCGCCACGCCGATCCCGATCCGCAGCGACTTGCGGAAGAAGTCCTGCTCGGGCGTCCGCTTGCGCAGGTGCCTGGCGCTCACCCCGGCCATGAACAGCCCACCCAGGACCAGCGCCCCGGACAGGATGTGGCCGAAGGCGACCAGCGCCGCAGGGTTGGACACCACGGCGCCGAAGTCGGTCACCTCCAGCGTCCTGCCCGCCACCCGGTAGCCGACCGGGTGCTGCAGGAACCCGTTGGACACCATGATCCAGAAGGCGCTGGCGTAAGCCGTCAGCGTGACGATCCAGATCAACGCCAGGTGCGCCCACCGGTTCAACCGGTTCCAGCCGAAGATCCACAGCCCCAGGAACGTCGACTCGATGAAGAAGGCCACCAGCGTCTCGATCGCCAGCGAGGCGCCGAACACGTTCCCGGCGAACTCGGTCAGCCCGCTCCACGACAGCCCGATCTGGAACTCCATCACCAGCCCGGTCGCGATTCCCATCGCGTAGTTGATCACGTACAGCTGGCCCCAGAAGCGCGTCATCCGCTCGTGCACCGGGCTGCGGGTGAGCGTCGCGCGTGTCTGGATGATCGCCACCAGCGTGGCCAGTCCCAATGTCAGGGCCACGAACAGGAAATGCGCCCCCGCCGTGAGGGCGAACTGCAGACGAGCGAGCTCAAGGGTGTCCATGCCAGCGAGCATCCCGGTACGGCTACCGCCGCCGCGTCATGCCCGGGCAGTCACTACGCGTACTTCCCGGGTGCCGGGGGACCGCCCGCCGTACTCCTCAGGGAGTAAGCCAGCCCGGGGTGATCATGCCCGCCTCGTAGGCCAGCACCACCAGCTGGGCCCTGTCGCGGGCGGCGAGCTTGGTCATGATGCGGCTGACGTGCGTCTTGGCCGTGGCGGGGCTGAGCACCAGGTGGGCGGCGATCTCGTCGTTGGACAGCCCGTTGCCGACCAGGACGAGGACCTCCCGCTCGCGCTCGGTGAGCGCGTTGAGCTCCGGGCCCGGCTCGGGACGCTGCACCCGCCCGGCGAACTCGGCGATCAGCCGCCGCGTCACCGAGGGCGCGATGAGCGCGTCGCCGCGCGCCACCACCCTGACCGCGTGGATCAGCTCGGCCGGCTCGGTGTCCTTGACCAGGAACCCGCTGGCCCCGGCCTTGAGCGCGCCGTAGACGTAGTCGTCCAGGTCGAACGTGGTCAGGATGATCACCCGCACCCCGTCCATCCGCGGGTCGGTGACGATGCGCCGGGTCGCCTCCAGCCCGTCCAGCTCCGGCATCCTGATGTCCATCAACACCACGTCGGGCCGCAGCTCCCTGGCCATGGCCACCGCCTCGCCGCCGCTGGCGGCCTCGCCGACCACGTCGATGTCGTCCTCGTCGCTGAGGATGGACCGGAACCCGGCCCGCACCAGCCTCTGGTCGTCGGCCAGCAGCGCGCGGATCATCGGCTCTCCTTCTGTCGGGTACGGCTGGCCTGTAACGGCAGCGTGGCCAGGACGCGGAACCCGCCGCCGGGGCGCGGCCCCGCCTCCAGGGTCCCGCCCAGCGCGGTCGCCCGCTCCCGCATGCCCTGCAGGCCGAATCCGCTGCCGTCGGCGTAGACGGATCCCGGCCCCTCGTCCTCCACGCTGATCACGATATTCCCGGACTCGCGGGTGATGGCCATCGCGGCGGTGTCGGAGCCGGAATGCCGGGAGACGTTGGTGAGCGCCTCCCTGATGATGCGCACCGCGGCCAGGTCCACCTCGGTCGGCACCCCGTCCAGCGGTCCCGACACCTCGGTCCGCACCTCCAGCCCGCTGGCCGCCACCAGTTCGCTCACCCTGGCCAGGCTGTCGGCCGGCGAGGTGGGGGCGTCCTCGTCCACCTGGCGCAGCACGCCGAGCGTGGTGCGCAGCTCGCGGAGCGTCTCCTTGCTGGCCTGCTTGATCGTCTGCAGCGCCTGCTCGGCGTCCTCGGGTCGCTTGCGCAGTCCGTGCAGCGCGGCGGAGGCCTGCACGTTGATCATGGAGATGTTGTGGCCGAGCACGTCGTGCAGTTCCCTGGCGATGCGCAGCCGCTCCTCGCTCTCGCGCCGCCTGGCCTCCTCCTCCCTGCCGTGCTCGGCCTCGATCGCGCGCTGCTCGACCTCGCGCAGGTAGGCGCGCCGGTTGCGGGTGACCCCGCCGGCCGCGACGGCCGCCACCATCCAACCGGTGATCAGGAGGAACGTGCTGTTGTCCACGTGCCGGACCGGGCCCATCTCGCCCAGCCCCAGGCCGAGCAGGCACACGGCGGTGGTGACGATGGCGGCGACGAGGTGGCCCTTGTCGGCGGCGGTGTACAGGACCAGGAACGGCAGGATGATGAGCGGCCCGTCGAAGACGGCCATGGGGTAGTAGATCATCGTCGCCAGGGACGCGACGATCAGCGCCGTCACCGGGTAGCGCTCGCGCAGCAGCACCATGGTGCAGGCCACCACCGGGAGCACGAAGTCGAGCGCGTTGGCCTGGTTGCCCTCCTGGAGCATGAAGGCCAGCGCGGTGCCGATCACCACGGCCACCACGGCCCCGATGGAGATCAGCATGCTCCACGGCAATCTGCGCATCCCCCCATTGTGCTAGCGGCCCTCCGCGGGCGGGTACATCACGGAGATGAGCACTAGGGACGAACTTCGCCAGGTCGATGAGGACCTGGCCAAGTTGAAGGCCGCCAACCGCGAACTGCGCGTCCAGATCGGGGAGATCGGAGCGACCGACCTGGTCGAGCGCTCCGCCATGATCCAGATGGCCGACGAGCAGGACGAGCTGATCGCCGAACTGGAACGCAGACGAGAAGGTCTGCTCCAGCGGCTCGGTGGCTAGGCCCGCAGCGGGGCCCCGACGTCGTGCAGGTGCCTCAGCGCCTGGCCGTAGGAGCTGAGCAGCCCGCACTCGGCGTAGTCGACGCCCTCCTGCGCACAGTAGGCCCGCACGATCGGCTGGGCGTGCCGCAGGTTGGGCGCCGGCATGTTGGGGAACAGGTGGTGCTCGATCTGATAGTTGAGCTGCCCGAAAGCCACGTCCAGCAGCAGCCCGCCGGTGACGTTGCGCGCGGTGAGCACCTGCTTGCGCAGGTAGTCGAGCCGGTCCGCGGACGTCAGCACCGGCATGCCCTTGTGGTTGGGCGCGAACGTGCTGCCCAGGTACAGCCCGAACAGTCCCTGGTGGACGGCCAGGAACACCAGCGCCTTGCCCGGCGACAGGGTGGCGAACACCACGCCGAAGTAGACCGCGAAGTGGGCCACGAGCAGGGCCGCCTCCACCGGGCGGCGCTTGGCCGACGGCTTCAGCAGCGCCTTGAAGCTGGCCACGTGCAGGTGCCAGGCCTCCAGCGTGAGCAGGGGGAAGAACAAGAAGGCCTGGCGGCGGGCGATGAACCGGGGCAGCCCGGTGCTCCTGGCGGCCTGGTCGGTCGACCAGACGATCACCGCGGGGGAGACGTCGGGATCGTGGTCCTCGTGGTTGGGATTGGCGTGGTGGCGGTTGTGCTTGGTGTTCCACCAGCCCCAGCCCAGCCCGATGCAGGCGTTGCCGAGGATCAGTCCGGCCACGTCGCTGGGGCGGCGCGTGCGGAAGACCTGCCGGTGCCCGAGGTCGTGCGCGACGAATCCGAATTGCGTGAACACCACCGCCAGTAGCGCGGCCACGAGCAGCTGCCACCACGAGTCGCCCACCCACAGGAACAGCGCCCAGGAGCCGGCGTAGGCGAGCGCGGCCAGGCTCAGCCGGACCGCGTAATACACAGGACGCCGGTCGAGGAGACCGGCGTCCTGGATCTTCGTCGCCAGCCGGGCGAAGTCACTGCCCCGGCTTTCGAGCGCTACCGGATCGACCACGGGTCTCCTCACGTCGCTGTGAAACTAGCCCCCAGCGTGGCGCATTATCCGCGAAGAAGGAAGATCATCGCTTACGTGGGCGTTTTTCGCCGACCATCTCCCTGACCCGGGCGACGTGCCGCTCGTACAGCTCCCGCGACCGCCTGGTGAAATCCAGCAGCAGCTCGACCTGCTCGTCGGTGTACGAAGCCGGGATGGAGGAGCCCTCCTGGACGATCGGCCCGTACAGTTCCCAGGACTTCGCGGCGGTCTCCTCGGTTGCCCGCACGATCACCTTGCGCCGGTCGCCCGGATCGGGGGAGCGGGTCAGGTAGCCCAGCTTCTCCAGCCGGTCGAGCATCGCGGTGACGCTGCCGGTGGTCAGCCCGAGCGCCATGCCCAGCTGGGACGGCGTCATCTCCTGGTCCTGCAGCAACACCTCGAGGCACCGCAGGTCGGTCCTGTTGACGCCCAGGTACAGAGCGGCGGCCTCGTCGAAGGCGTCCACGACGGATTGCGAGGCCTGCACCTCCAGTCCCAGCTGCTCGCGAATGTCCATGCATCCCTCTTTCCTTGACTGTCAAGATACATGATTATCGAGGATCGGCCACCCCCGAGGCTGCGCCCATAGCCCGTTTACGGGGCCTCCACCCGGCTTCACAATGGCGGCACGGGGAGGAGGTCCCATGAACGGGACGCTCGTCAGATGGCGGTCAAGGGTGACAGCGCCTGGCAGAGATCTGACAGCGGGATCAGGCACCGTCTGCGGCATGACACACGTGCTGATCGTCGGCTCCGGGCCGACAGGACTGACCCTGGCCATCGAGCTCGCCCGCCGCGGCGTGGACCTGCGCATCGTGGAGCGCTCGCCGGAGCACCCCGGCGGGGTGCGCGGCAAGGGGCTACAGCCCCGCACGCAGGAGGTCTTCGACGACCTCGGCGTCATCGACGAGATCGTGGCCACCGGCTCGGCCTACCCGCCCATCCGCAGCTACCAGGACGGCAAGGTCGTCTGGGAAGGCCGGATGGACGAGGTCAAGCCGGTCACGGACGGCGAGCCGTACCCGAACCTGGTCATGCAGCCGCAGTGGCGCACCGAGCGGATCCTGCGCGACCGGCTGGCAGAGCTGGGACACCACGTCGAGCTGGGCACCGAGGTGACGGACTTCGAGCAGGACGCCGACGGCGTCACGGTCACCCTGGGCACCGGCGAGACCGTGCGCTGCGCCTACCTCGTGGGCGCCGACGGCGGGCGCAGCACCGTGCGCAAGCGGCTCGGCATCGGCTTCGCGGGGGAGACCTTCGACAGCGAGCGGATGCTGCTGGCCGACGTCAAGGTGCGCGGCCTCGACCGCGACCACTGGCACATCTGGGGCGACATGGTGGCCAAGGAGCTGCGCGTCAGCCTGTGCCCGCTGCCGGGCACCGACGTCTTCCAGCTCGTCACGACGCTGGACAGCCTGGACGAGGTGACCGACGTCGAGATCGACGAGGTCGTGTGGCGCTCCGAATACCGCGTCAACATCCGCATGGCCGACCGCTTCAGGGTGGGCCGCGTCTTCCTGGCCGGCGACGCCGCCCACGTGCACTCACCGGCCGGCGGCCAGGGGCTCAACACCGGCGTCCAGGACGCCTACAACCTCGGCTGGAAGCTCGCCTCGGGCGACGAGCGGCTGATCGACACCTACGAGTACGAGCGGATGGGCGTGGCCGAGCACGTCCTCGGGCTCAGCACCCGCCTGCTACGCGACCAGGACCTCAGCCGCGGCGACGAGACCAAGCAGCTCGGCCTGGCCTACTACGGCAGCCCGCTGTCGGTGGGCGAGCGCGGCGGCCAGCGGCTCGGCGCCCTGCTCGCCGAGCAGCGCGGCACCGGCTTCCTGCTGCTGGCCGACACCACGCAGCAGTACGGCGAGCAGATCACGGTGGTGCCCCCGCTTCCCGGCCAGGAGGGCGTCATGCTGGTCCGCCCCGACGGCTACATCGGCTACCACGGCGACGAGGCGGGACTGAGCGCGTACCTCTCGGGGTTCGGCATCCCCGCACCCCTGGCCAGCGCCTCCCGGTAGGCCTGCTCGCCGAGCGCTTCCCGCACGTCCTCGCGATCGACGGCGATGCCGCGCAGCGCCGAGGCGGCCCCGAGCAGCTCTGCGGCCATCGGGGGCGCGCAGAACTCGGCCACGCCTTCCAGCACCGTCGCCCTGGCGGTCCTGTCGGGGCAATCGGCCATCAGCTCCAGCGCCGCCCGCAGCTGCTCGCCAGGCTCGGACACCCGGGCCAGCTCCACGTGCACGGCCGCCATGAACTGCGCGGGCGCGTCGGCTCCCGCCAGCTCAAGCGCCTGCCGCAGCAGCTCGGCGGCGGCCTGGCCGTCACCGGACCGCCTGGCCAGCTCGCCCCTGACGTGCAGCACCCTGGCCAGGGAGAGCGGCTCGTCCGCCCGCTGCGCCGTCTGCCAGGCCCTGTCGAGCAGGGACGCGGCGCCCGCGAGGTCGTCCGTGCCCGCTGTCAGGCGGGCCAGCCGTACCAGGAACAGGATCGGGCCCGCCGGCGTCTCCAGGCCGGAGATCTCGGCGCCGAACCGCTCCGACTCCTCCGCCAGCTCGAGCGCGGCGGCGTAGCCGCCGCGGTTCTCGGCGGCCAGCGACAGCCAGTGCAGCGTGTACGACAGGCCCCACCGGTCGCCCGTCGCCCGGAAGCCGTCGAGCGCCGGCAGCAGCAGGTCCTCCGTGCCCGCCACCGCGCCGTACTCGAAGCGCACGATGCCGGCGATCAGCCCGACGGCCGCCCTGGTCCACGGGTCGGTGTGATCGCCCAGCCGCTCGGCGGCCGACTCCGTCAGCGCGACCGTGCCCTGTGGCGGCCCGGTCAGGCTGGCCACCACGAAGCAGTTGAGCGCGGCTGGATGGTCCGACTCCAGCACCGCCTCGGTGATCTCGCCGGTGACGGTCACCATGCACAGCCCGTGCGCCAGCTCGCGACCGGCCGGGGCCAGCGGGCCGACCCGGCGCAGCACCGCCGCCGCCTGCTCGGCCGCCTCGCGCCGCCTGCCCCGCATGATCCACGGCCACATCCTGGCCAGGATCAGCCGCAGCGGGTCGTCGGTACGCCGCAGCGCCGTGTCCAGGTTGCCCTGCTCGGCGTCCAGCACCGCCAGCCACCTCAGCTGGTCGCCGGTCCGCAGGTACGGCTCGGCCGTCTCGGCAAGCCCGGTGTAGTAGCGCGCGTGCGCCGCCGTCACCTCGGGCAGCTCGGCCGCCGCGTACTGCCTGATCGTCTCCAGCATCGTGTACCGGTCGCCCGCCACGGCGATCAGCGACTTGTCCACCAGCGACGACAGCACCTCCAGCGAGCCGCCGCACACCTGCCGCACCGCCTCGGCCGTCGCGCCCCCGGAGAACACCGTCAACCCGCGCAGCAGCTCCCGCTCCTGATCCGACAGCAGGTTCCAGCTCCAGTCGATCACCGCTCGCAGCGTCCGATGCCGCGGCTCCGAGGTACGGCTGCCGCGGAAGCCCAGCCGGTCGCCCAGCTGCTCGACCAGCGCCGAGACCGGCATCGTGCGCAGCCGGGCGGCGGCCAGCTCGATCGCCAGCGGGATGCCGTCGAGCTCCCGGCAGATCCTGGCCGCCTCCCGCGGCTCGACCTCCAGATCCGGCCTGGCCGCGGCGGCCCGGTGGAGCAGCAGCTCCACGGCCGGGGCCTCGGGCAGCGGCGTCACCGGGTGCAGCGATTCGCCGGGAATGTCGAGCGGCTCCCGGCTGGTGGCCACGATCCGCAGGTACGGCACCTCGGCCAGCAGCCACTGCGCCACATGGGCGGCCTCGTCGATCACGTGTTCGCAGTTGTCCAGCACGATCACCGCCGAGCCGCCGCGCAGCTCCGCCACCGGGTCGGTGACGCGCAGCGTGGCCTCGATGGCCGCCCGCACCGCCGTGGCCTGCGCCAGCTCCACCAGCCACACCGGGCCGCCCCGCGCGGTCAGCGAGTCGGCCAGCTCGACCGCCAGCCGCGTCTTGCCCGCACCGCCGGGACCCGTCAGGGTGACGAGCCTGACCCCGCCCTCCAGCAGGACACGCAGCCGCGCGACGTCGTCGCCGCGCCCGACGAAGCTGGTCAGCCGGGCCGGCAGGTTGGTCCTGGGCTCCGGGTCCCGCACCGCCAGCAGGTGCGCCTGGCGCAGCTCGTCTCCCGGGTCCATGCCCAGCTCGTCGGCCAGCCGTACCCGGATCCGCTCGAAGACCTCCAGCGCCTCGGCGCGCCGCCCGGCCGCGACCAGCGCGCGCATGAGCAGGGCGTGCAGCCCCTCGCGCAGCGGATGCCCGGCGACCAGCCCCTCAAGCTCCGGCAGCGATGGACCGGCGGCCTCCAGCGCCGCGAGCCGCAGCTCCTCCAGCCGCGCCGCCGGGCCCTGCGCGAACGGCAGGCCCAGCGCGTCCGCCAGCGCGGGCCCGCGCCACAGCGCCAGCGCCGCCCGCGACTCGCCGGCCCGCACCAGACGCTCGAACTCCCAGGCGTCCACCTCGTCGGGCGGCACGTCGAGCAGGTAACCGGCCGGATGGGAGGCGATCAGCCCCGGCGCCTGCCGCCGCGCCCGCGACACCAGCGACTGCAGCGCGGCCATGGGGTGCTCGGGCGGTTCCTCCGGCCACAGGTCGTCGATCAGCCGCTCGGCCGTCACCACCCGCCCTGGATCCAGCGCCAGCCGCACCAGCAGCACCCGCACCCGGGCGGCGCCGATGCCGGCCCCCGCCACCTGGAGCGGTCCCAGGACTCCGATCCGCACCCTGGAACCCTAACCCGGCAGCGGCACCCTCCTGCCGAGCCGGTAGATCGCCACGGGAAGCTGCAGTGCGGTGACGTCGGCGAGCGGGTCGCCCCGCACGGCCAGCAGGTCGGCGTCGAACCCGGGGGCGATGCGGCCCTTGGCGTCGTCCACCCGGCAGGCCCGAGCGGCCCGCGAGGTGATCGAGCGCAGCACGTCGACCGGCTCGAAGCCCAGGTCCACCAGCATCTTCGCGCCGAACGGCAGGACCCCGTGCGGCTTGATCGGCGCGATGCCCGCGTCGCTGCCGATGACGAACTTCACCCCGCCCCGATACAGCTGCCGCAGCGCGTCCATCAGCAGCGGCATCCGCTTGGCCAGATTGGGCGGCGGCGTCAGGTTGCGCACCGGGATTATCCCGGCGGTGAGCGACACGATCACGTCCGAGGCGGCCAGCCTGGCGATGATGCCCGCGTCGGGCTCGATGGAGTCCTCGGTCCAGAATGCGCAGTGCTCGATCGTGTCGAACCCGGCCTCCAGCGCGTAGACGATGCCGTCGGGGGCGTGGGCGTGGCCGGCGATGGGCAGGCCGTGCTCGTGAGCCTCTTCGGCGGCCGCCTTCAGCTCGGCCATGCCGTACTGCAGCAGGTACGGCTCGCTGCCCGCGGTCATCTCCCCGCCGGTGACCATCATCTTGACCACCCGCGCCCCGCGCTCGGCCCGCTCCTTGACCGCGGCGCGTACGCCCTGCTCGCCCTCGGCCTCGCCGCCCAGGAACCAGCAGTGACCCTTGGGGGTGGTGATCGGCGGGCCCGCGCCGATGATCTCGGGGCCCTCGGTCACCCCGAGTCCGAGATCGAGGGCCAGATAGTCGCGGTCGCCCAGGTCGCGAACCGTGGTGACGCCCGCGTGGAGGTGCTGTCCGGCCGCTTGGCGCATCCGGTCGGCCAGGCCGGGCGCGTCCAGGTGGCCGATCGGGTCGAGACTGGCGTCGAAGGCCAGGTGGACATGGCAGTCGATGAGCCCGGGCAGCAGCGTGACGTCGTCTCCCAGGTCCAGGGCGTCGGGCGCGTCGTCGGTGACGTCGGCGATCCGCCACCCGTCCACGATCACGACCCGGTTCTCGTGCATGTCGACGCCGTCGAACAGGCGGCGCGCGCGTATGGCGAACATAGCCGCACGATCGCGCCGGAGCGGGGATCGCGCATGAGTACAGGGGTACTCAGATCGTCGAGCCCCGCATCACCAGCCGGGTCGGCACCAGCAGCCTGCCGGGATCGCCGCCGTTCAGCAGGTCGATGAGCGCCCCCGCCGCCAGCGCGCCGCGGCTTTCCGCCTCCAGGCTCAGCACGGTCAGCGGCACGTCCCACTGCTTGTCCTCGGCCGTCTCGCACATGATCGTTACCTGCAGGTCGCCGGGGATCGACAGCCCGAGCCTGCGGGCGGTGCTCAGCAGCGCCTCGCCGTAGGTCTCGTTCAGCCCGTGCACCGCGTCGGGACGGCCGGGACGCGACAGCAGCCGCTCGGCCGCCGCCACGGGCGGCTCGCCGGGCTGGAGCGCCTCGATGATCACCGGGTTGCCCGTCGCCAGGCTCCAGGCGCGGTAGGCCTGCTCGGTGTCGAGGGTGTAGGAGTCGGGATCGGAGCCGGTCAGCAGCGCCACGCGCTCGGCACCGCGGCCGCGCAGGTGGTCGAGCAGCTCGTGCAGGCGCAGGTCGGAGTCGCTCTCGATCACCGGCACGGCGGCGAACCCGGCGTCGAGCGGCCGCCCGTCGGCCACGGTCGGCTTCTCGGTCATGAACGGGTGCCCATGTCCTGGGTCGACGACGATCAGCCCGTCGAGCGGCACCCGGCCCCACAGCTCGGTCGGCAGCACGACCAGCGCGTGGTCGCGCTCGACGGCCAGCATCGTGGCGCCCGAGGTGAAGGCGGCGTAGTAGGGCCGGTAGGTGTGCTCCCACTGCCGGGACCCGATGTGCTCGACCAGTATCCCCAGCACGCCGACCCGTCCCGAGGCCAGCCCGGCCGCGACCGGATCCGGCTGGTAGCCCAGGCGCTCGGCGGCGGCCCGCACGCTTTTGCGGGTCTTGTCTGAGACGCGTCCCTTGCCGCTCAGCGCGTGGGAGACCGTGGTGATCGACAGTCCTGTCGCTTTGGCCACGTCGCGGATGCCGATTCGAGGGGACACGGGCCTCATACTCTCGGTGAGAAAACGTTTTGGCAAACACTATTGACGATGCCAAAACGCTTTTGCAAGAGTTCAGGTCCCCTACCTGGAGAGATGCGCGACATGGTCACCCTTCGTTCAACCGCCGTCGCCACCGCGGGGCTGGTGGCGCTCCTGCTCGCCTCGGGTTGCGGCGGATCCTCCTCCGCCAACACCACCGAGGCCAGCGGCGACTCCTACGGCAACTGCAAGGTCAGCGGCAAGCGCGGCGAGTTCAAGCTCAACCCCGTCGTGGCCGACACGCTGAGCGTCCAGGGCGACCTGCCCTCGCCTGGCTGGTGGAACGGCGACACCGTGGCCCAGATCAAGGACGGCTACGAGTACTGCATGGCCGCCAACATCGCCTACCGGGCCGGCCTGTCCAAGCTGGCGATCGAGAACACCCCGTTCGACGCGCTGGTCTCCGGCCGCACCCAGCACTTCGACATGGCGCTGGCCGAGATCTCCATCACCGACGAGCGCAAGAAGGTCGTCAACTTCTCGGCCCCCTACTTCGCCTCCAACATCGGCGTCATGATCAAGAGCGGCTCCGACGTCTCGGCCGCCAACGTCAGGAAGCTGCGCCTGGGCGTCAAGCAGGGCACGGCCGGCGCGTTGTGGGTCGCCAAGACGCTCAAGCCCGAGCAGCAGCCCAAGGTCTTCGCCAACGACCCGGAGATGAGCGCCGCCCTCCAGGCCGGCCAGATCGACGCCGCCCTCCAGGACGTGGCGATCATGCTCGGCTCCGCGCAGAAGTCCAACGGCCTGCTCAAGGTCGCCGGCCAGTTCGAGACCGGCGAGTCCTACGGCGCCCTCTACCCGAAGGACTCCGCCAACGCCGACACGATCAACAAGATCATCGACCAGATGAAGTCCGATGGCACGCTCGACAAGCTCTCCGCCGACTACCTGAGCAAGGCCTTCGGCGGCGACCCGGCGGCCATCCCGCAGTGGCAGGCTTCGTGAGCGCCGTCACCGTACGGCGGGCCACGGCGCAGCCCGTCCCCCGGCCGGCCCGCGGCCTGGCCCTGTTCGGGCTCGGCGCCGCGACCGTGGCCACGGTGGCGACCTGGCTGGTGGCGGCCGAGATCTTCCAGTCCGCCACCGGGTCGTGGAAGTGGGCCTTCGGCGCCGTGGCCGTCGCGGCGGCGGCAGCCGTACTGCTCGTCTTCAAGCCCGCCGTGGAGGCCTGGCGCTGCTCGGGACGGTGCGCCGCGTGCGGCGACGTCGTGGAGAAGCGGGCGCTGGCCGCGCGCGTGCGCGAGTCGGCGTGGACCGCGGCCGGCACGGCCTTCGCGGTCCTGTGCGCGCTGGCGCTGGTGATGTTCGTGCTGGCCAACGACGCCGCGGTGCAGCGGACGTTCTTCCAGGGCGAGCTGATCGGAACCAGCACCCTCGACATCATCAAGGCCTTCGGCACGAACCTCTTCATCGCCGTCGTGGCGCAGGTGTTCGTGCTGGTCTGGGGCCTGATCCTGGCACTGGCCCGGCTCGCCCCCGGCCGCGTGGGCCGGCCGATCAGGGCGCTGGCCGTCGCCTACATCGACGTGATCAGGGCCGTCCCCGCGATCATCGTGATCTACCTGATCGGGTTCGGGCTGCCCATCGCGCAGATCCCCGTGCTGTCGGGGCTGAGCCAGACCTGGTACGCCATCCTCGCGCTGACCATCGTCTACGGCGCCTACGTGGCCGAGGTGTTCCGCTCCGGCATCGAGTCGGTGCACCCGAGCCAGGTCGCGGCCTCCCGCTCGCTCGGCTTCTCCTACCTGGCCACCATGCGACACGTCGTGGTGCCGCAGGCGACCAAGCGGGTGATCCCGCCGCTGCTCAACGACTTCATCGGGCTGCAGAAGGACACCGCGCTGGTCAACGTGATCGGCACGATCGACGCCTTCAACCAGGCCAAGATCTTCTCCGCCAACCACTTCAACCTGTCATCGGTGACCGTGGTGGCTGGCCTGTTCATCCTGATCACCATCCCGCAGGCGCGGTTCGTCGACCGGCTCATCGCCCGCGACAAGGCCAAGGGGTCATGATGGCCTTCCTCGAGATCTCCGACCTGCGCAAGAGCTACGGCGAGCACGAGGTGCTGCGCGGCATCGACCTGTCGGTCGAGCAGCACCAGGTCATCTGCCTCATCGGCGCCTCAGGCAGCGGCAAGTCCACGCTGCTGCGCTGCGTCAACGCGCTGGAGCCGATCGACGGCGGCCGGGTCACGCTGGACGGCGAGGTCGTCTCCGGCGCCGGGGTCGACGTCGACCTGCTGCGCCGCGACGTCGGCATGGTCTTCCAGAGCTACAACCTGTTCCCGCACATGAGCGTGCTCGACAACGTCACGCTCGCCCCCGTCAAGCTCGGCGGCCTCAGCAAGGCCCAGGCGGCCGAGAAGGGCATGGCGCTGCTCGAGCGGGTCGGCCTGGCCGACAAGGCCAAGGCCTTCCCCGACCGGCTGTCCGGCGGCCAGCAGCAGCGCGTGGCGATCGTGCGCACGCTGGCCATGGAGCCGCGCGTCCTGCTGCTCGACGAGATCACCGCGGCGCTCGACCCCGAGCTGGTCGCCGAGGTGCTCGGCATCGTCAGGCAACTGGCGCAGGAGGGCCTGACCATGCTGCTGGCCACCCACGAGATGTCCTTCGCCAAGGAGGTGGCCGACAAGGTGTGCTTCCTGCACCAGGGCAGCCTGCTCGAGCAGGGGCCACCGTCCCAGATCTTCACCGACCCGGTCGAGGAGCGTACGCGCATGTTCCTGAAGTCGATCATCGCTGCGGGGCGGCTGTGATCCTGGCCATCCAGCACGAGGACGGCACCGGCCCCGGCCTGATCGGCTCGCGCATCGCCGCCGCGGGCATCCCGCTCGACCTGCGCTGCCCGTTCCGCGGCGATTCGCTTCCACAGGATTTGCAGGGGTACGGCGGGCTGCTCGTGCTCGGCGGCACCCCAGGCACCTACGACGTGGAGATCGCGCCGTGGCTGCCGCGGGCCCAGGAGCTGCTGCGCGAGGCGGTGCGCACCGAGCTGCCGACGCTGGGCGTGTGCCTGGGCGGGCAACTGCTGGCCGCCGCCTGCGGGGGAGAGGTTCGGGTGGCGGACCGGCACCAGGTCGGCCTGTTCCCCTTGCGCGCGCATCCCGCCGCCGCCGAGGATCCGCTGTTCGCCGGACTCCCCGCGGACGCGGTGGCCGTGCAGTGGCACTGGGACGAGATCAGCGTGCTGCCGCCCGGCGCGGTGCCGCTGCTGTGGGACGCCGACTTCCCGCACCAGGCCTTCCGCCTGGGCTCGTCGGCGTGGGGCGTGCAGTTCCACCCCGAGGTGCTGCTTGACGCGGCCCGGGCCTGGGCCAAGGACGACTCCGAGCGGCTCGGCCGCGACGTCTCCGAGATGCTCGCGGAGATCGAGGTGGCCGAGCCCGCCCTGCGCGCCCAGTGGGGAGAGGTCGCCGACCGGTGGATCGGCGTCATCAGGAGAACACCTTCGCCTTGAGCCTGGGGAAGCGCTGCGCGACGCGCAGGAAGGTCTTGAAGCCCATCCTGGCCAGGCGGCTGCCGCCGACGAACTGCTCGGACGCCTTCATCGAGTCGCGCACCGCGGCGAAGCCGTACTCCCGCATCCGCTCCTCGTAGCCCGCGATGGCCCGCACCGGGTCCTGGCCGCTGGTCAGGGCCTGGCAGAGCAGGCGGGCGTCGCGCAGCGCCGTGTTGGCGCCGATGCCGCGCATCGGGGTCATGCTGTGGATCGCGTCGCCCAGCAACGTGATGTTGCTCGCCTGCCACGGCTCGATCGGGATCGAGGTGCGGATCGGCAGCAGCGACACCGTGTCCGGGTGCGACAGCTCGACCAGCTTCCGCAGGTCTGGGTGCCAGGTCTGGATCATCCGCACCACGGTGTCCTTCAGCTGCTTGCCTGACATTTCGGAAATGTCGGGCGGGAAGCGGTCGATGGTCGCGCCGAAGGCCCAGAGAACGTAGCTACCGGTGTTGTCCATCAGCGCCCCGGCCTGCTCGGTCGAGCCGATCCCTGCGCGCGGGACGTCGTCGCCGAGCTCGTGCGGGGCGCAGAACAGGCCCATGCCCACGGGCGGGATGACGCTGTTGGGCCCGGCCACGAGCCGGTCGGCGACCAGGCGCTTGGTCTGCGGCGTGAGCGGGAACTTGCCGGCGATCGTGGTGATGTGCGTGTCGACGCGCTGGGCGTGCGGCAGGTACTGCTTGCGTACCCGCGAGTTGCCGCCGTCGGCCGCGACCACGATGTCGGCCGTCTCGCTGGTGCCGTCCTCGAAGAACAGCCTGACGCGCCCGTCGGCCAGGCGCTCGTACCGCTCGAAGGTCTTGCCGAAGCGCACCACGTCCTCCATGCCCGACAGCAGCACCTGCCGGAGCGTGATGCGGCTGACGGAGTGGTGGTCGTCGGCCGGGTCGGCCGCCTTGGCCGTCTCGATGAGCAGCAGCCGCTCCATCCGCTCGGTCAGGAAGCCGAAGTCCTGGCCGCTGACCCCGGCCGTGTCGAGGAAGGCCTGCCACAGGTGGCCGGGCAGGCAGTCGCGCAGGGCGCGGGCGCCGTTCGGATCGATGTGCACCCGGTAGCCCTGCAGCCGGTCGCCGGAAGTGCGGTCCCGCTCGTAGACGGTGACCCGGTGGCCCGCCTTCTTCAGTCCCTGGGCCAGGCACAGCCCGCCGATTCCGCCGCCGATGATCGCGATGTGAGGTCTCATGCCGCAACTATCACCCGTCTGGATGATTCTGTCAACCATCCGGATGGTTGATAGTATGGACAGCATGAGACGAGCACCCGAGGAGAAGCAGCGGGACCCCGAGCGCACCAAGGCCCGGATCCTGCAGGCCGCCGTGGCGGAGTTCGCGGCCAAGGGGTTCGCCGGCGCCCGCGTCAGCGAGATCGCCGACCGCGCGGGCGTCAACAAGCAGCTGATCTCCTACTACTTCGGCGGCAAGGAAGGCCTCTATCGCGCGCTGACCAGCCGGTGGCAGAGCGAGGAGAGCATGTTCGCCGACCGGTCGGCCTCGCTCGGCAAGCTGGCCGCCGGCTACGTGCGCGCCAACGCCACCTACCGCGACTTCGGCAAGCTCATGCTGTGGGAGGGGCTGTCGGAGTCCGAGCCCGACCCCCGCTTCACCGAGGAGATGCGGCGCAACGTTGAGGAACTGCGCAAACGGCAGGAAGACGGCGAGTTCCCCGCCGACCTCGACCCCGCCGCGCTGCTCGTGGCGCTCTTCGCGGTGGCCGCGGCCGGCATCTCCTTCCCGCAGCTCGTGCGCGCCGTCTTCGACCAGGACCCCGCCTCGCCCGAGTTCGCCGACCACTTCGCCACGCAGATCGAGCGGCTGGTCGACCACCTGCGCGGCTGATCTGGCGCATTCACGCGATGCCCCGCGCGCGCCTGCCCGTGTTCGCTGATCTCGGCCATGCACAATCGGTCTGGAGGCACACATGGGGATCATCTCCCGCGGATTTCGCGGCAAGCACAGAAGTGACGAGCGGCTACCACCCGGCCAGTACCTGACCGAGGACTTCCCCGTCCTGTCGGCCGGGCCCACGCCGCACGTGCCGCTCGACCGGTGGGAGTTCACCATCGACACCGAGACGGACCAGGTGCACCGGTGGACCTGGCAGGAGCTCACGGCCCTGCCGTACGAGACGCCCACCGTGGACATCCACTGCGTGACCACCTGGTCGAAGCTGGACACCAGCTGGCAGGGCGTCTCGCTGGACGTGCTCTTCGAGAACGTCGACAGCGCCGCCGAATACGCGCTCATCTACTCCTACGGCGGCTACACCACCAACCTGCCCGTCGAGGACCTGCTGGACGGCAAGGCCTGGATCGTCTACCGCTACGACGGCGAGGAACTGGCGCCCCAGCACGGCGGGCCCGCCCGGCTGCTGGTGCCGCACCTGTACTTCTGGAAGTCGGCCAAGTGGGTGCACGGCATCCGGCTGATGGATCAGGACTGGCCGGGCTTCTGGGAGACCGCCGGCTACCACAACTACGGCGACCCGTGGCGCGAGCAGCGTTACGAGGGCGACTGATGGCCCGGCTGACCTGGCGGGAGGCGCGCCTGGTCAAGGTGCGCGACGAGACCGCCACCGCCCGCACGCTGGTTCTCGAGGCTCCCGGCTGGCCCGGGCACCTGGCGGGGCAGCACCTGGACGTGCGGCTGACCGCTGACGACGGCTACCAGGCACGCCGCAGCTACTCCCTGGCCGCGCCCGCCGACGGCGACCGCATCGAGCTGACCGTGCAGCGCGTGGCAGACGGCGAGGTCTCGCCGTACCTGACCGAGGTCATGGAGCCGGGTGACTCGCTCGAGCTGCGCGGCCCGGTCGGCGGCTGGTTCGTCTGGCGGCCCGCCGCCTCCGCGCCGGTGCTGCTGGTCGCGGGCGGCGCGGGCATCGTGCCGCTGATGGCCATGATCAGGCAACGCCGTACGGCCGGCCCGGCCACCCCGTTCCGCCTGGTCTACTCGCTGCGCGACCCGGGGCAGCTCTACTACGCCGGCGAGCTGCGCGACCCGCCCCGCGAGCTGGACGTCACGCTCGCCTACACGCGCGCCACCCCTGATGGCTGGGCCCGTACGGCAGGCCGCCTCACCGCCGCCGACCTGGGCCCCTACCGGGAGGCCGACTGCTTCGTGTGCGGCCCGACCGGGTTCGTCGAGGCGGCCGCCGAGCTGCTCCAGCAGCTGGGCCACGATCCCGCCCGCATCAGAACAGAACGCTTCGGCCCGACGGGAGACTGACATGACCGCTGACTACGTGGACGGCAACGCATTGGCGGGCCCGCTGGGCGAGATCTTCGCCGTCGACGTCTCCGCCGCGGTCGGCAGGTGCGCCTCGTGCGGCCTGGCCGGGCCGGTCGCCTCGCTGCGCGTGTACGGCCCCGACCCCGGGCTGGTCGCGCGCTGCCCCGGGTGCGAGGAGGTCGTCCTGCGGCTGGTCCGCGGGCCCGACGCCGCCTGGCTCGACCTGCGGGGAGCGGTGTCGCTGCGCATCCCGCTCGGGTGATTCGGCGCTGGCTGTTCCCCGATCTGCCGGAGCGTCACGGCCACCTGCTGGTCATGCTGACCGTGGTCACCGGCATGGTCGACGCGGTCAGCTTTCTCGGGCTCGGCCAGGTCTTCGTGGCGAACATGACCGGCAACGTGGTCTTCCTCGGCTTCGGCCTGGCCGGTTACCAGACCTCGGACGCGTGGGCGTCCCTGCTCGCCATCGCGGCCTTCGCCGTGGGCGCCTGGGCGGCAGGCCGTCTCACCCGCAACCTGCCCGCGCCCACCGGCCGCCGGGCCCGCGTGTTCGAGGTCGCCGTCGGCACACAGACCCTGCTCGTGGGCGCCGCGCTCGTCGTGACGCTCACGTTCGGTCACTCCCACCCGGCGCCGAGGATGGTGCTGATCGCCCTGCTGGGGTTCGGCGAGGGCCTGCAGATGGGCACGGTCCGCGCTCTGGCGGTCCCCGACCTGGCCACCAACGTCATCACCACCACGCTGACCGGCCTGGCGGCCGACCCACCGGGCCCGCCGAGCAGACGCCGCCTGGTGTCGATCGTCGCCATGTTCCTCGGCGCCTTCGTCGGCGCCGCCCTCCACCTGCACGTGGCCGTATGGGCGGCTCTGCTGGCAGCGATGCTCCTCCTCGCCTTCACCACCGCCCTCGCCTTCCGCCAGACCTAGAGTGATCTCCATGGATTTCACGACGTTCCAGGCTTCGGCGGCGGATGCCGACACGATCGGCGAGATCCACGCCTCCTCGTGGCTGGCCGCCTACGGCCCCTTCTTCGCGCCGGAATTCTTCGCCCAGGCCGTGCGGCATCGCCGCACGAAGTGGCCCGCGGTGCTGGCCGAGCGCAAGGGCGCCGTCCTGCTGGGCGCGCTCGGCGGGCGGCCGCTGGCCTTCGCCTTCATCGGTGAGTCGCCCACCCGTCCCGGATCGGCCGAGATCCACTCCTGCTTCGCCCACCCCGACGGCTGGGGTACCGGTGTCACGGCGTTCCTCATGGCGGCCGCGATCGACCGGTTGAGGGAGGACGGATACCGGCACGTCCATCTGTGGACGTTGCGGGACACGGCACAGTCACGCCGCTTCTACGCCAAATGCGGGTTCGCCGAGTCGGGTGAGACCCGCGGCTGGGACTTCGGCGATGGGAACCTGCTGCCGCAGGTCGAATACGGGCGCGGGCTCTAGCCGGCCGCCAGGCGCTCGAACAGGTCGAGGGCCGCTTGCCGTACGTCGTCGGGTGAGACGCCGCCGAGTTGCTGCCTGGCCTGGTCGACGTCGCGCGTCGTGGCCAGGGTGATCGCCACGGACGCGGCCGCGGCACGGTCCAGTGACCCGGCGGGCGCGTTGTCGGCCAGCTGCTGCGCGCTCGCGGCGAGGTCGAGGTTGTCCTTCAAACGATGCTCCTCGAATGGTAGGGCCCGACCATTGCATCACCTGTCGCGCCCGACGATCCACCGATCAGTGAATTAGTCACTACCCGGAATGGTGACACCTGATTCGTAGGCCAGGATCACTGCTTGCACCCGGTCGCGCAGGCCGAGCTTGGTGAGCAGGTTGCTGACGTGGGTCTTGACCGTGTGCTCCGTCACCACCAGGGTTTCCGCGATCTCCGCGTTGGACAGGCCGCGGGCGATGAGCTGCAGCGTCTCGCGCTCCCTGGCTGTCAGTACGGCCAGCTCCCGCGTGGGCCTGGGCGCGGGCCTGGCGGCGAACTCGGAGATCAGGCGGCGGGTGACCGCGGGCGCCAGCAGGGCCTCGCCGCCCGCCACCACGCGCACGGCGTTGACCAGGTCGTCGCGGCGCACGTCCTTGAGCAGGAACCCGCTGGCTCCTGCCCGCAGCGCGTCGTAGACGTAGTCGTCGTGGTCGAACGTGGTGAGCATGAGCACCTTGCAGCCCGTCTCCGCGCACACGATCCTGGCCGCCTCGATGCCGTCCATCCTGGGCATGCGGATGTCCAGGAGCAGCAGGTCCGGGTCGTGCTCGCGGACCGCGGCCACGGCCTCGACGCCGTCGCCCGCCTCGGCCACCACGTCGATGTCGGGCTGCGCGGCCAGGATCATCGCGAACCCGCCTCGCACCAGTTCCTGGTCGTCGGCCACGACCACCCGTACCGTCGCCGTCACGGTCGGGCCAGCGGCAGCCGTACGGTGACCCGGAAGCCCCGGCCGTCGGCGCGGGGACCGGCGGTGGCGGTGCCGCCGCAGGCGGCGGCGCGCTCGCGGATGCCGATCAGGCCGTTGCCTCCGGAGGGCAGCGCGCGGGCCGCGCCGTGGCCGTCGTCGGTGATGTCGATCATCAGGGTGTCGTCCTCCCAGGTGAGCGTGATCTCGGCGCGGTCGGCGCCGGAGTGCTTGACGATGTTGGTGAGCGCCTCCTGCGTGATCCGGTAGGCGGCCACCGCGGTGTCCGGTGGCAGCGTTCCCGGGATGCCGGAGACGGTGTAGTCCACCTCGAGCCCGGTCCCGGCGATCAGGGCGGGCAGGTCGTCGATGGTCGGCTGGGGCGCGCGGGGCGACTCTTCCTTGTCCTTGAGCACGCCCAGCATGCGGCGCAGCTGCTCCATCGCGTCGCGGCCGGCGGCGGCGATGGCGTCGAAGGCGGCCTCGGCGCGGTCCGGGTCGCTGCGCACGACCACGGGTCCCGCTTCGGCCTGCACGACCATGAGGCTGACGGCGTGGGCGAGGATGTCGTGCATGTCCCGGGCGATCCTGGCCCGCTCCCGCTCCGCCGCCCGCTCGGCCTCCACCGCCCGCTCCCGCTCCAGCCGCTCGGCCCGCTCGGCTTCGAGCCGGCGGGCGCGGTCGAGGTGGTCGGCTCGCTCGGCTTCGAGCCGCCGCGCGAGGTCGAGATGCTCGGCCCGCTCGGCGAGGGTGGCGGCGTGGGCGCGGGAGGTGGCGGTGGCGCGGCCGATGGCGTAGGCCGCGATGGCGCCGAGTATGCCGCGGATCGCCGTGGTCGAGGAGCCCACCAGGAGCAGCATCCCCCCGATGGACAGCACCACGACGATGAGCCGCGGCCACCGCCTGCTGTAGACGGCCACCGTGTAGAGCCCGATCAGGCTGGAGTACCACACCGGCTGCGAGGGCACGGGCTCGGTCACGTCGTAGAACGAGATCGCGATCAGCGAGACCAGCAGCGTGGCGATCGGCGCCCGCCGCCGCCACACCACCGGCACCGACGCGACGACCACGACGACGTACCCCAGCCGGCTCCACGCCACGCTCTGGTCGTTCTCCTGCGTCAGGAACGGCCACATCTGCGCCACGAGTACCAGTACGGCCAGCGCCCCGTCCACCCAGAGCGGAGGGAGCGCCCGGACCCACCGACGCGCTCCCTCAACAACCGGCAGATCGGACATAAGGCCCCATCTTTCCTCACACATGGGCGAGCGCGTGCCGCGCCCCAGACTCCGTACGGCGGATCAGCGGCACGAAGGACACCAGCAGGCACAGCGCGCCGACCGGGATGAGGTCCTTCTCGAGCACCGGAATCACGAGGTCGACCAGCACCAGCACCGGCGTCCACGCCTTGACGCGGCGGGCGACCGCCAGCTGGACGACCAGCGCGAGCTGCCCGGCGTAGAACAGGAAAGGCCCGGCGACGTAGACCGCGAGCGACACCCCGGGCACGGCCTTGACCTGGTCGAACAGCGGGCCCATGGCCTCGTGCGAGGACGCCGTGAACCCGACCACGATGTCGATCGCGAACTGCGCCCCGGCACAGGCGATCCCCACGACTCCGACGATGACGGAGAGCGTGGCCAGCCTGGTCCGGCCCAGCATCCTCCGCATCTCCAGAAATATCGGGATAAAGAGTGCCAGCGCGCCGAGGAAGGCCAGATGTCCGGTGGTCCAGGCGATCCCCGGCCCGCGGCTCCCGTCGAGCCCGTCCACGATCCGGATCAGGCCATAGGCAAGCACGAGCAGGGGAGCGACGACGAAGGCGGCGCGATTGTTCATGAGTGGTCTCCTTGAGCAGGGGCAACGCACTCATCGTGGCGTTCCGCACCCGGCGCCGTGATCGCCGCCGCGACTGAAGTTCACCTCACTCCTGAGAGTGAGAAGCCGCCTCGATCACGCCGCGCAGGGCCAGCGAGATCCGCTCGGCCGCCGTCTCGGGGTCGGGCCTGCCGTTGTCGAGCCAGGCGATGACCCCCTCGATCGTCACGGCGAAGGTGAGCTGGGCGGCCCAGCCCAGCCACGCCGGGTCCGGGATCCGCTCGGCCAGGTTCACCCGGGCGATCTCGATCGACTCCGTGGTGAACACGTCGACGAAGTCGCGGAACTCCGGCTCGCGCGCCGCGTAACGGAACAGCAGCCGGAACCCGTCCGGGTCCTCGCCGGCCGCCCGCACCAGCGCGGGGATCGTCTCGCCCGAATATCCCGCCGAGCTCACCCGTTCGGCCAGGCGCGTGCAGGCCCGATCGAGGATGGCGCGGTAGAGCTCGTTCTTGGACTCGAAGTGCCGGTAGAGGATCACGCGGCTGATCCCGGCCTCGGCGGCCACGTCGTCCAGGCTGGTCGCCGCGTAGCCCCGGGAGGCGAACGCGCGGGTCGCGGCGCCCAGGATCTGCTCGCGCCGCTCGGCTCGGCGCATGCGCCGTACGGTTTCCATCCACGCTCCTCTTGTTAACTCCAAAGTCTACAAGTAGCTTTGTTTATATGCGAGTAAACAACTTGCCGCTCGGGCCCGAGCTTCAGCGCGAAGGTCCCATCCACCGGATCCGTACCCGGGTGGGGCACGAGGCCTGGCTCGTCACCGGTTACGAAGAGGTGCGCGCCCTGCTCGACGACCCGCGCCTGGGACGCTCACACCCGGATCCGGACAACGCCGCACGGATCGGCGACTCCGCCCTGTTCGGCGGCCCCTTGGGCGACTTCGCCACCGAGCACGCCGACCACGCCAGGATGCGCGCCCAGCTCCAGCCGCACTTCTCCCCGAAGCGCATGCGCGCGCTGCGCCCCCGTGTCGAGGCGCTGGCCGACGGCCTCCTCGATGACCTGGCCGAGCACGGCTCACCTGCCGACCTGCAGGCGGCGGTCGCCACGCCGCTGCCGATCCTGGTCATCTGCGAGCTGCTCGGCGTGCCGTACGAGGATCGCGAGCAGTTCCGCGCCTGGACGCAGGCGGCCGGCAACACCCGCGACAACGAGCTGTCCATGCGCGGGCTGACCGAGCTCTACGAGTACGGCAAGCGCCTCGTGCACCGCAAACGCGACGAACCCCGCGACGACGTGATCACCAGGCTGCTCGACGTGCCCGGCACCGACGACGACGAGATCGCGATGCGCGGGATGAACCTGCTGTTCGCCGGGCACGAGACCACGGTCGTGCAGATCGGTCTGGGCGCGCTGCACCTGCTGGCCAACCGCGACCAGTGGGAGGCGCTGCGGGCCGACCCGGGCCTGATCCCGCGGGCCATCGACGAGATCATGCGGGCGCCGCGCACGAACATCGGTGGCGGCGGCATCCCCCGCTATGCCAGGACCCGCTTCGAGCTGGGCGGTGTGGCGATCGAGGCGGGCGAGCTGGTCCTGCTGGACGTGGGCGCGGCCAATCACGACGAGAAGGAGTTCGCCGACCCCGACCGTTTCGAGGTCACCAGGCAGGCGGCCGGGCACCTGTCCTTCGGCCACGGCTCCCGCTACTGCATCGGGGCGCCGCTGGCCAAGATCGAGCTGGAGGTGGTCTTCTCGCGGCTCATCCCGCGCTTCCCCGGCATGCGGCCGGCCGTACCGGTGGAGGAGCTGCGCCAGCAGGAGGACACGCTCACGGGCGGGCTGCTCGAACTTCCCGTCATCTTCTGAGCCGAGCGGGTAGAGAACGCGCCGCCCGCTCCGACCCAGGGGTGAAAGGAGCGAATCAGATGAAGTATTTGCTGGTGATGAACCTGAACCCCAAGCAGTTCGAGTCGCTGACGGAGGAGCAGCGCGACGAGATCTACCGCGGTCACGAGGAGCTCATCGAGACCATCATCAAATCCGGCGAGATGGTCACCACGGTCGCCCTGGCCGACCCGTCGCAGACGGTCACTGTCCGCGTGCGCGACGGCCGGACCGTCGGGACCGACGGTCCGGCCCAGGCCTCGGAGGAGTTCTTCTGCGGTTACTACGTGGTCGACTGCGAGTCCAAGGAGCGGGCGATCGAGCTGGCGGCGCTGATCCCCGACGCCCGCCACTCGGCTGTCGAGGTCCGGCCGGTCATGCACGAAGGCGGGCCGGAGGCGTAGCGAAGGTCAGGAGGGGATGCGCTCGAGGAGGCTCTGCATGTCCTCGGCGTGCTCCTCCTCCTTGGCCAGCAGCTCCTCGAAGACCCGGCGGGTGGTGATGTCCTTGTCGCCCAGCCATTGGATGATCTCGGTGTAGCTGGCCACGGCGACCCGCTCGGCCACCAGGTCCTCCTTGATCATCTCGATCAGTCCGAGGCTGGCGTCGTACTCGGAGTGGGAGCGCGCGGACAGCGTGTCGGGGTTGAAGTCATATGCCCGAGAGAAGCCAAGGCAAAAGCCTGCATCAGCCGAAGAAGCGCTCAAGGACCGGAGCGAGCGCCTCTGCCTTGACGATGTGGGTCTGGCCGGGCAGCGTCACGTAATCGGCGTTGGGCAGGTGCTCGGCCAGCGTCCGCACAGCGGTGCGCATCCAGGCCGGGCTCTTGCCGCCGTCGATGGCGATCGCCGGGATCGTCACGTTCGCCCAGGCATCCGCGGGGTACGGCCGGCCCTGCTCGTAGTCCGCCACGAAGGAGACGTCGTACGGCAGCGTGTGCGCGACCGCCTTCAGCCCGGACCAGGCGGGCATGAGCGGCATCAGGGCAACCACGGGCGCGGGCAGCTTCACCCCGGCGCGCATGAAGTACTTGACCGCCTTGCCGCGCCGGCCGGTGGCGACCAGTTCGTCCATGTGGCGGACGTAGTCGGCGGGGATCGGCGGGCGGGTCGCGTCGACGAAGAACGGCGGCTCGAAGACGGCCAGCTTCGTGATCGGCAGCCCGCTCTCGGCGGCCTCCAGCGCCAGCGCGGCGCCCGAGGAGATCCCGTACACCCTGGCGTAGCCGCCCGCCGCGTCGATCACCGCGGCCAGGTCCTCGATCTCGCGCTCGGGCGCGAACGGGAGGGTGTCGCCGCTGTCGCCGCGGCCCCTGCGGTCGTAGGTGTACACGGTGAAGTGCTTGGCCAGGGCCTGGGCCAGCGCGCCGTTCGGTCCTGCCTTGCGGTGGCACAGGGCGCCGTCGACCAGGACCACGGAGGGTCCCTCGCCCAGCCGGTCCAGCGCGATCGGGGTGCCGTCCTTCGACGTGATCCTGTCCATGGGTTCCTCCTCTTAGGGTGATCCCAGAGTGCTACCGACAAATAAATTTGTCAAGACTGAGTAGGGGGTACTCATGTGGGCCGCCTGGCCGCGGGCGCAGGGTGGAGTCGGCTGCCGCGAGGAGGGGATCGCACGTGCCGCGGATCGAGGTGCATCCGGATCTTCGGCACGTGCGACGTTCCGGCGCCCGTAAGGTACGTACCTTTTCTTGGCCGGGTATGGTGGGGCGGTGATCGGGCCGCTGGAACTCGACGAGGCGCGCGGGCCGCTGTACGCGCAGATCGCCGACGCCGTCGTGGCCGCGATCGCCTCCGGCGAGCTGAGCCCCGGCGACCGGCTGCCCGCCGAGCGGGAGCTGGCCCGCGAGCTCGGCGTCAGCCGCGACACCCTCCGCCAGGCGCTGCGCGACCTGCAGCGGCACGGCCACGTGTCGCGGACCGTGGGCAGGGGCGGCGGCACGTTCGTGGCCGAGCCCAAGCTCGACCGCAACCTGTCGCGCTTCTCCGGCCTGGCCGACGAGCAGCGCGAGCAGGGGATAGAGATCGTCGCGCGGGTCCTATCGGCGACCGCGCGCTCCGCCGGCCCCGCTGTCGCCGCCGCGCTGGCGATCGAGCCGGGCGAGCCGCTGCACGAGATCGTCCGGGTACGGCTTGCCGAGGGCAGGCCGGTCGCCCTCGAGCACACCTACTACGCGGCGGAGCGCTTCCCCGGCCTGCTCGACCACCCGCTGGAGGGGTCGATACACCAGTTGCTGCGCTCGCTGTACGGCGAGACGCCGATCAGGGCCGTGGAGTACCTGGAGCCGATCCTGGCGGGGCCCGACGAGGCCTCGGCGCTGGAGATCGAGGAGGGCGCGCCGCTGATGTTCGTCGAGCGGATCGCCTACGACGAGGCCGACCGGCCGGTGGAGTTCGGCCGCGACGTCTATCGCGGCGACAGGACCCGCATGGTGGTCTGGGGATTGCCCGAAAGGTAGCCAACCATTACCGTCGTGGCATGGCGGAGATCGTGATCATCGGATCCACACCATGGTCAACGGGCCGATCCCGTTCTCGCCGGATGCCGAGCCGCTGATGGGGCCGGACGCCGGGGTGGCCAACCTCTTCCACTGCTGAGGGTTCTCCTCCGGGATCGCGGCCTCCGGGGGTGCGGGGCTGGCGATGGCGGGGTGGATCGTGGACGGGGATCCCGGGATGGACCTCGCGCCCTTCGACGTCCGTCGCTTCGGGCGGGTCGCCCCGGAGGCCCTCTACGCGCGGGCGACCGCGGCCTATGCCGGGTACTACGCGATCTCTGCCGGGTCGTGACCTTCACGCGCCGTACATGATCTCAGTGTTCACCTGGGGTTCACGGGAGTGGTGGGAGTGGGTCATGGGGGTCTGGTGGTCTTCTCCCTGTTTGTACGAGTTTGATGCGAGGAGATCCGACGTGTTGGGGATCAAGGGGCGCCGTAAGGCGCTGACTGTGGTGGCGGCGGGACTGCTGGCCGCCGTGGCGGTGCCGAGCCTGGCGGGGGCCTCCGACGGGGATCGGACGGACGAGATCAGGTCCGCGTCCTACGGCGGGCATGCGCGCAACGTCATCCTGCTGATCGGCGACGGGATGGGCGACTCGGAGATCACCATCGCCCGTAACTACGCCAAGGGGGCCGCCGGGCGGCTCAACATGGACGCGCTCCCGTTCACCGGGGCTTACACGACGTATGCCGTGAACAAGGACGCTCCGAACAAGCCCGACTACGTCACCGACTCCGCCGCCAGCGGGACGGGCTGGGCGACGGGCCACAAGACCTACAACGGTGCCATCTCCGTCACGCCGGACGGCGCCCCGCAGTCGACGCTGCTCGAGCTGGCCAAGCAGGCCGGGTACCGCACCGGTGACGTCACGACCGCCGAGCTGACCGACGCGACGCCCGCCGTACTGGCTTCCCATGTCGTGGACAGGACCTGCCAGGGGCCGGCCGACATGGCCAAGTGCCCGGCCAACGACAAGGCCAAGGGTGGCGCCGGGTCCATCGCCGAGCAGGAGGTCGTCACCGGCGCCGACGTGTACCTGGGCGGCGGCAAGCAGCGCTTCGACCAGACCGTCACCGGCGGCGGCTCGGTCATCCAGCAGGCCCAGGGTGCCGGCTACAACGTCGTCACCGACAAGGCCGGGCTCGCCGCGGCCAAGCCCGGCGCCAAGCTGCTCGGGCTGTTCGCCGCCGGCAACATGCCGCAGGAGTGGACGGGCCCGCTGGCCAAGGTCGGCGGCACGGCACCGGGCAAGTGCACGACCAACACGGCCTACGACCCGAACGCGCCCCACCTGTCGGAGATGGCGACCAAGGCGATCTCCCTGCTCGAGGGGCGTGGGCGGCGCGGCTTCTTCCTGCAGATCGAGGGCGCCTCGATCGACAAGCGCGACCACGCCGCCGACCCGTGCGGGCAGATCGGGGAGAACGTCGAGTTCGACAACGCCGTGAAGGTGGCGCTCGACTACGCCCGCGGCCACCGCGACACGCTCGTCGTCGTGACGGCGGACCACGGGCACACCAGCCAGATCATCCCGCTCGAGGCGCAGAGCCCCGGCCAGACGGCCACCCTCATCACCGCGGACGACGCGCCCATGAAGATCAACTACGCCACCAACACTCCCGGCGCCTCGCAGGAGCACACGGGCACCCAGGTGCGCATCGCCGCCCAGGGCCCGCAGGCCTCCAACGTCCTCGGCGTGACGGACCAGACGGACCTCTTCCGCACCATCTCCCGAGCCCTCTCCCTCCGCTGACCACTCTCCCTCAGGGGCGCGCACCTGCTTTCTCCGGTGCGCGCCCCTTTCCTCTTTGCCACGTGTGGTGGGGTGGCGTGGTGGCTTGGTGAGGGGCGGGCGACATATGCTCCTGTACTTCGGCAAGCCGTAGATCATCGCCGCTCCCACCCCGAAGGAGGCCTGGGCCTTGACGCGATCCAGCATCGACGGGCAGACCGCCTCCTCCGCAAGGGTCTACAACTACCTGCTCGGCGGTCCCGAGCACTTCCACGCCGACCGGGAAGCGGTGCGCATCCTGATGTCGCGGTTCCCGACCGTGCAGGCGTCGGCCAAGGCCAACCGCGGTTTCGTGCTGCGGGCCGCCCGCGTCATGGCCGAGGCGGGCATCACCCAGTTCCTCGACATCGGCTGCGGTCTGCCCATGAGCCCCAACACGCACGAGGTGGTCCGGGAGGTCAACCCGGACGCGCGCGTGGTCTACGTGGACAGCGATCCGATCGTCGTCGTGTACGGCAGGGCGTGGCTGGACCGGCCCGGCGTGGTCACCATCGCCGGAGATCTCCGGGAGCCGGAAGCCATCCTCGCCAGCCAGGAGGCGGCTCTCGACCTCACCCGTCCCATCGGCGTCCTCACGGTCGCGGTCCTGCACTTCATCGTCGAGAACGACGCCGGTCAGCATGTCGCGCGGCTTCGCGACGCGCTGGCTCCCGGCAGCCACATCGCCCTCACCCACGTGTGCGCCGACACCATCCCGCGCGAGGAGCTCGAAGTCGGCCAGGCCATCTACAGCCGAAGCACCCACCCGGTACGGGTCCGTACCCGGCAGGAGATCCGCGCCCTCTTCGACGGCCTCGAACTACTGGAGCCAGGCCTCGTCCCCGTCGCCGACTGGCGCCCCGTCCCCGGCACCCTCTTCCCCGAATCCGCCCCCGAAGCCCTGGGCGGCATCGGCCGCGTCCCCCACTAACCCCTCCCACCCGCAGTCCCCGCGACCTTGGCATGGGCCCGCCGTTCCCCCTGGCCTTGGTGGGGGCATGCCGTTCCTCTGCTTGGCCCTGGGCGGTCAGCTGCGAGGAGGCATGGATATGAGCGTCGGGCGTTATCGGGTGAGTTGTTCCGTGGGTGCGGGTTCGGCGACGGGAGGTTGAGGAGTCCTCATGGCCAGGGCGAGCAGGATCGTGCAGGCGGTGAACGCCGACCCGACGGTGAAGGCCGTGGTGATCCCCCCTGTGAGGACCTCGTGAGCCGTCCCGCGTGAAGCGCGGGTGGCGGCGCCGAACACGGTGACGAGGATGGCCAGCCCCAGCGCGCCGCCGATCTGCTGCATGACGTTGAGCAGGCCGGAGGCGGCCCCGGCGTCCTCGGCGCGAATATCGGAGGACAGCACGGTGGTGGCCCCCACCAGCAGGACGCCCATACCGAGACCGGCGATCAGCATCGGCCCGAGCAGCGCCGCGGCGTAGGCGGCCTGGGGCGTCAGCCGCGTCATCCACAGCAGGGCCACGCTGATCGCCGCGGCGCCGACGGCGATCAGCGCCTTGGCACCCACGCGTGGCAGCAGCCTGGCCGCCACGCTGGAAGAGACCAGGATCAAGACGGCCAGCGGCACGAAGGCGAATCCCGCCTGCAGCGGGCCGTACCCCCGGACCTGCTGCAGGAACTGGGTGAGGAAGAAGAACATCCCGTTGCCGGCGGCCAGGACGAACAGCAGCACGAGGTAACCAGCGGCGCGGTTGCGGTCGGAGAACAGCCGCAGCGGGACGATCGGCTGCCGGGCGCGAGACTCGACGGCCACGAACAGCACCAGCAGGACGGCGGCCGCGCCGAGCGCGCCAAGGGTGATCGCGTCGCCGAAGCCCTGCTCGGCGGCGCGGATGAAGCCGTAGACGAGCGCGGTCATGCCGAGCGTCGAGGTCAGCGAACCGGCCAGGTCGAAGCGCCCCGGGTTGCGACCGGTCTCGGCGATGAACAGCGGGGCCAGGATCAGCAGGACGACACCGATCGGCACGTTGATGAACAGCACCCACCGCCAGGAGATCCAGTCGGTGAGCATGCCGCCGGCGATGAGGCCGATCGCCGCGCCGGAGCCTGACACCGCCGCGTAGGCCCCCAGCGCCCGCGCCCTGCGTGCGGGTTCAGGGAAGCCGACGGTGATCAGGGCGAGCACGGTCGGTGCGGAAACGGCGGCGCCGATCCCCTGAGCCGCGCGGGCGGCAAGCAGCATCCCGGCCGAGGTGGCCAGCCCGCCGGCCAGGGAGGCGACGGTGAAGACCACGACCCCGCCGATCAGGGCCCGCCGCTGGCCGAGGATGTCGCCCGCGCGACCGCCGAGCAGCAGCAGTCCGCCGAAGGCGAGCATGTAGGCGTTGAGCACCCAGGACAGGCCAGGCGCGGAGAAGCCGAGGTCGCGCTGGATGTCGGGGAGGGCGATGTTCACCACGTTGGTGTCCAGGATGAACATCGTCTGGCAGATCAGCACGATGGCGAGCACCAGGCCGGGGTGGCGCTGGCGGGCGGGCCGGGGTTCGTTCATGGCTCTCCTCAGCGGACAAAACGAGGAACCTCCTCGGTTCTGGTGAGCTAAGATATGAGGAGGTTCCTCGTTTTGGCAAACGTGTGGAGGGTCCATGGCGGCGGGGCGTAAAGATGCGCGACGGAACTACGAGCGCCTGCTGACGGCCGCCCAGGCGGCCTTCGCCGAGCACGGCGTCGGCGCCTCCCTGAACGACATCGCGCGCAACGCCGGGGTCGGCAACGTGACCCTCTACCGGCATTTCCCGACTCGTCAGGCGCTGCTGGAGGCATTGCTGGGCGAGAGCCTGCGCGGCCTGCGCACCCGCGCGGATGAGCTCCTCACCTCTCCGGCGCCGGACGAGGCCCTGAGCACCTGGCTCGACGGCGCGGTCGAGCACGCCATGACCTACCGCGGTCTGGTCGACGCCCTCGTCGACAGCCTCGACGACCCCGCGTCCGATCTCCACGCCACCTGCCAGGCCGTCAAGGACGCCGGTGCGCAACTACTGGCCAAAGCCCAGCAGGCGGGAGCGGTCCGGCCCGATCTCGACGCTTCCGTGCTCTTCTCCCTGATCGCGTCGGTCGCCTGGGCATCGGAGCGGACGCCCGCGCATCGTGACCAGCTGCTGGCCGTCATGCTCGACGGGCTCCGTAAGGGGGCGAGCCCCGCCACGATCGAGCGGGCCAGCTGATGCCGGCGATGTCCGTGCGGGTGCCGCGCGGATTCGCATGTCTCGTGGCAGGGCAAGGGGTGGACCTCGCGCCGGAGGGCGACCGCCAGCGCGAGGGGAGGGGTGGGGCGTCGCGTGCGGCGCCACGGGTGCCGGGCGAGCCCGGGAGCTGGATGGGCCCGCGTAGTGGACAGGTCGAAGGGCTAGGCGAGGAGGGTGCGGCCGAGCCAGTCGTTGGCGTTCTGGATGCCGGGGAGGACGTAGAAGTAGCCGCCCCCGGTGGGAGTGATGTAGTCCACGAGGGGTTCGTCGATGAGGCGTTCCTGGGTGGCCTCGAACTGGCGGACCACGTCCTGCTGGTAGGAGCAGAAGGCCAGGCCCATGTCGAGGTTGCCCACCTTGTCGATGCCCCGGTCGTAGTTGTAGCCACGGCGCAGCATGCGCTGGCCGTCCGTCTGCGCCTGGCGGGGGTTGGCGAGGCGGATGTGGGCGTCCAGCGGGATCGCCTCGCCCTCGGGGTCCTTGCCGTAGTTGGGGATGTCCCGCTCCGTGGCACCGTCCAGGGGCGCGCCCGTGTCGCGGCGACGGCCGATCATCTTCTCCTGCTCCGACAGCGACACCCTGTCCCAGAACTCCACGAGCATCCGGATGATGCGGATCACCTGGTACGTCCCGCCGGCCGCCCAGGCCGGTTCGCCCGCGGCAGCCCAGATGAGCTTGTCCTGCTCGGTGGAGACGGGGTTGGAGATGCCGTCCTTGAAGCCGAGGAAGTTGCGCTGGGTGCCCGTGGGCCTGGCCGGGTTGGCGAAGCCGTCGATGCGCCACTTGATCTGCATGCCGCCGCGCGTGTGGCGGCAGATGTCGCGCAGCGCGTGCAGCACGGTGTCGGCGTTGTCCGCGCACAGCTGCAGCGACAGGTCACCGTGGCACTCGGCCGGGTTGAGATCGTCGTTGGGGAACGTGCGCATCGGCTTGAGCTTGGCCGGTTTGAGCGCCGACAGCCCGTAGCGGGAGTCGAAGAGCGAGTCGCCCACGCCGACGGTGACGGTGAGGTTGTCGGCGGGGACCTCGGGCCCGAGGGTGCCGCTGTCGGAGGGCGGGGCGCCGACGCCCAGGTCCTCGGGCGCGCCGCCGGCCGTCAGGAAGCGGGCGCGAGCGGTGATGGTCTTGAACAGCTCGGCCAGCTCCGCCTTGTTCGCCGCGATGACGTCGAAGGAGACGAACGCGGCCGCGCGCTGGGCCGGCGTCACCACGCCCGCCTGGTGCGGCCCGTGGAAGGCCACGGCGGACGCGACGGCCGCCTCGGCGGGGGAGGAAGCGGTGGAGGAAGCCGTGACTGCGCCGGTGGCCAGCATGGCTCCGGTCCCGAACACGGCCTTCATGAAGGACCGGCGGTCCGTCTGGGATGTCATCCGGCTTTCCGAATCTCGAGCAGGTCAGGGATGGGGGCGAGCTCTTCGAGCAGCTGGCTCACGGTTCCGTTGAGCCTCTGGCGCTCGGGCTGGGTGAGCTCTCCGAGCGGCTTGGGGTCACGCAGCAGCTCCGCCGTACGCTTCATCCAGGTGTCGACCGCGGGGGTGACCTTGGGGTTGCGTGCGTCGACGAGCGGGCGCAGCAGGTCGAGCAGCACCTGGGTGCCGTCGAGGTTGGCCTTGGCGGTGGCCAGCGTGCTGCCACTGCCGTAGTCGGTGGATCCGGTCAGGTCCTGGTGCAGGGTGTTCTCCAGGATCTCGTGGGTGCGCAGCGCCAGGTCGCCGGCGTCGAAGTCCTGCTTGGGGAAGTCCTTGCGCAGCGCGGTCACGTCGTCCGACAGCTGCTTGGCCACCTTGGCCAGCGACGAGGCGGACTCGTCGTGCCACAGGCCGTACTCCAGGCGGTGGAATCCGGTGAAGTCCTTGTCGTCGACGCCGCCGGGCAGGCCCGCCGTACGGCCGTTGATCTTGCCGTCGAAGTCGGCGAACGTGCCGTAGGCCGCGCCGAGCGAGGCGTAGCGCAGATGCGCGGTCAGCCAGTCCTTCTTGGCCTTCTTGACGTCGCCGTCGGCCAGGTCGGAATGCAGGCGGGAGGTATCCCCCTCCAGCTCGGCCAGGCCCTTGTCCACGTAGGCCTTGTAGGCCGCCAGCGGCTGCTCCAGTTCCTTCTCCGGCACCGGGATGACCGCGGTGCCGGTCGAGCCGCCGCTGACGCGGACCGCCGCCGAGGTGACGGAGGCGCCGCCGTTGGGCACGCAGCGCCAGGCGTAGGAGCCGTTGCCGATCGTGGCGACCAGGCTCCGCGTCGTGCCGGGCGCGATGCCCTCCACCTCGCCGTAGACGGCGTTGGTGGCCGGGTCGATCAGGTAGACCTCGGCGGTACGGTCGCCCGTGTTGCGCACCTGGAACACCTGCCGCCCCGGCTTGGGCGTGGTGAAGCCCTTCCCGCAGTTCTGCGCAGACACCTGTACGGCTGCCGCCACGTTCTCCTGCTTCTTGCCGGACACGGCGATCACCCCGACGGCGATCACGGCGGGAACCGCGACGACCGCGACGGGAACGCTCCAGGCCGGGACCCTGCGGGCCTTCTTCTCCTCGGAAGCGGGGGAGGCGGCGGGAGCCGCGGGGCCCGGCTGGCGCAGGAAGATCGTCATCGTGATGACCGCGTAGGCCACGTAGGCGATCACCTGCAGCCAGGTCATCTTCGGCTGGAGGTTCAGCGTGCCCTGGACGAGCGTGGCGTACCAGGTGCCCGGGTCGATGGGCAGGTTGAAGGCGAAGGATTCGCCGCCGGGCAGCAGCCCGCTCTCCTGTAGGTCGCGGAAGCCGTAGGCGAGCACGCCCGCGGCGACGACGATCAGGACCGTGCCGGTGATGGTGAAGAACCGCGTCAGGTTGAGCTTCAGCACCTTCCGGTACAGGCCCCAGCACAGCGCGGCGGCCAGCACCAGGCCGACGGCCGCGCCGATCAGCGGCCCCACGGACTCGCCCGCGGCCTGGGCGGTGGTCCACAGGAACAGCGCGGTCTCCAGCCCCTCGCGGCCCACGGCCAGGAAGGACGTGACGATCAGCACGCCCGCGCCCATCTGCAGGGCCGCGGTCACCTTCTCCTTGAGCTGACCGGAGAAGCTGCGCGCCGAGCGGCGCATCCAGAACACCATCGCTGTGACGAACACCACGGCGATCAGGCTGAGGATGCCGCCGAAGGCCTCCTGCGCCTTGCCCGGCAGGTTCGCCGAGGTGAACGTGAGCACCGCGCCGAATGCCAGCGACAGGCCGATGGCCGCAAGCACGCCCGTCCACACGTGTGGCAGGCGGGCGCGCTGATCGGATCGGACCAGCGTGGCGACCAGAACGGAGACGACGAGTCCCGCTTCCAACCCCTCACGCAGGCCGATCAGGAAGCTGGGAAAGACGTTGTCCCACACTGGTCCGCTCCTTCTGCTGTGACGGACTTAGTGTAGGCAAACCTAATTTCGGGTCAAGAGGCGGCCCGGGGACTTACCACTCGTCGATCGGTACCTCCACGCCATGACCGGGGTCGAACAGCATCTGCCCGTCCTTCAGCCGCACGACGTGCACGCCGGTCGCCCAGCCGCCTTCGTGCAGCTTGCGCGCGGCCTCGCGCGCCCAGGTCGGATAGCTGTACGCCTCGCTCTGCACGCCGCCGTCGGGTATCTCCCAACGCACCTCGTACCGGTTCGGTGGCCACACCAGGTAGTCCCCATTCGTTTGCTCTGCCACATCGACCAGCCTCCTGGCGAATGGCCCCTATCATCCCCCTCTGCACTCCAGGATCCGCCCACTTATCCCTATTGTTGGGACAAATCCTCAGATTTCCTGGAACGCCTGGTCAGGAGTGCCGTGCCTGCCCCGAGGATGACGAGAACCACCAGACCCACCCAGACCCACACGGGAACCCCGGTGGATGCGGCGGTCTGGGGCGTGGCGGCCGGTTGGGAGGCCACGGGTGCGCCGTTCGGGCCGGCGAGGGTGAAGGGAATCTCCCCCTCGATCGGGTGGCCGTCGGAGGAGACGACCCGCCAGGCGATGGTGTAGGCACCAGGCGCCGGCGGCTGCGGGACCCGGGCGGTGACCTTGTCGCCGACGGCCTCGGGCGGGTCGAGCGTGACCTGCTTGCCCTGCGCGTCGTGCAGGACGACGGTCGGGAAGCGGATGCGGCCAGAGAACACCAGCTCGATGCTCTCGATCTTGGTGACCTGGGCGTTCTTGGCAGGCGAGCTGCTCTTGAGCGTGTCGTGCGCGAGCGCGGCGGTCGAACTGAGGGCCAGGAACAGCCCGCAGCCCAAGGCCGCCGCAACGAGGTTGCGGAAGGTTTTCACGTGTGAGCTCCAGATGAGAACTGATGAGTGGTTCGGGATCCGGAGCGTCAGGGAGGGCCTCGGCGGCCGATCGGCGTCGCCACCCAGCGGGTCACGAAGGGGGCATAGGTGCTTTCCGCCGTGGCCGGCCGTACCGGCGTCGGAAGCGGTGTGAGTGGCAGCAGGCGCGGCAGGCCGTTCAGCCAGAGGCGGAGCATGAGCCAGAACGCGCTCTCGCCGCGGTACAGCCACCAGCCGGTCAGCAGCGCGATGGTCAGGTGCGCCAGCGGCATGCCGAGCCCGAAGTGCGCGTGCGCGCCCATCGGCGTGGCGAACAGCTCGTGCAGCGCGAGCTGGGCGCAGGCCGTCGCGGCCAGCACTACCTCGGGGCCGCGCTCGCGCTTGCCGAGTGCCCAGGCGAGGCCCAGCGGCAGCAGTCCGCCCGCGGCCAGCGTGCCGGGCGCGACCGCGGCGCCGCCCGCCAGCGTGTGCCCGGCGGCCGTGACGGCCACGCACGCCATCGCGAAGACGATCGCTCGGGCCAGGCGCAACATACTTGCTATTTTGCCAGTTGTACGGCCTGCGTCACGCTACGTACGGTCGGGCCATGTGCGATCTGAACCCGCGGGAAAGCCATGACATCGTCAGCGCCCTGACCGAGCTCAACGCCCTTGCCGAGCAGGTGGCGACGCACAGTGCGGCCATCGAGAAGACCGCGTACATGGACCACGAGAACCTGGCCGTCGCGCTGGAGGCGCTGCGCGATCGGGCCGAGTCGGCGCGCGCATGGGTGGTGGCCAAGCCCATGCACCATTAGAGTCCCCAATTGTGAACGATGCTCATGATTTTCTCTGGGGCGTGTCCGCCTCCGCATTCCAGATCGAGGGGGCCGCCGACCTGCGGGGGCCCTCCGTCTGGGACGCCTTCACCGCCCAGCGGGACCGGATCAAGGACGGATGCGACGCGTCGGTGGCCACCGACCATTACCACCGTTACCGGGAGGACGTCGCGCTCATGCGCGAGCTCGGGGTGGGCGCCTACCGGTTCTCCGTGTCGTGGCCGCGTGTGCTCTCCGGCGACCTCGACTTCTACGAACGCCTGGTGGACGAGCTGCTCGCGGCCGGGATCAAGCCGGTCCCCACGCTCTACCACTGGGACACGCCCGTCGGGCTGGACTGGGTCGACCGCGACACCGCTTTCCGGCTCGCGGACTACGCCTCGATCGTGGGCGCCAAGCTGGCCGACCGGGTGCCGATGTGGATCACCATCAACGAGCCCGCCGAGGTGACGCTGCTCGGGTACGGCCTGGGCCAGCACGCGCCCGGCAAGCAGCTGCTCTTCGACGCGCTGCCCGTCGCGCACCACCAGCTGCTCGCCCACGGCCTGACCGTCCAGGCGTTGCGCGCGGCCGGCGCCGGGAACATCGGCCTCGCCGTGTCGCACACGCCCGTCTGGACCGCCGGCGACGCCCAGGCCGACCGCGACTCGGCCGGGCTGTACGACCTGCTGATGAACTGGCTCTTCGCCGACCCGCTGCTGCTCGGCCGCTACCCCGAAGGGTTCGAGCTGGGCTCGGCCGAGGACATGGAGATCATCTCCTCGCCGCTCGACTGGTACGGCATCAACTACTACAGCCCCACCCTGGTCGGCGCGCCCGGCGCGGGCGTGGAGTCCTTCTCCGGCTTCGACCTGCCCGCCGACCTGCCCTTCGGCATCAGGGAGATCGAGGGCTATCCGCTGACGGGCTTCGGCTGGCCGGTCGTGCCCGACGGGCTGCACGAGATCATCACCCAGCTTCGTGACCGGTACGGCGAGCACCTGCCGCCCATCTACATCACGGAGAACGGCTGCGCCTACCCCGACGCCGTCGACGACCCCCGGCGGATCGAGTTCCTGGACGGGCACGTCAAGGCGCTGCGCAGGGCCATGTCCGAGGGCGCGGACGTGCGCGGGTACTTCGTCTGGTCGATCATGGACAACTTCGAGTGGATCGAGGGCTTCACGCAGCGGTTCGGCCTCGTCCACGTGGATTTCTCGACGCTTCGCCGTACCCCCAAATCCTCATATTTCTGGTATCGCGATCTCATCAGGGGCGCCTAGATTCGAGGCATGATCGCGAGAATCTGGAGAGCCACCGCGACACCCCCAGGCGCCACCGCCTACCAGGCGCACTTCGACGACGATGTCCTGCCCGGCCTGCGCGAGACGGACGGCTTCGTGCGCGCCCACCTCCTCCGGCGCGAGGCAGGACACGTCGTCGAGATCCAGGTCATCACCTGGTGGGAATCCCTGGACAAGATCCGTAACTTCGCCGGCGACGCCCTCGGCACCGCCGTCGTCGAACCCGCCGCCCGAGCCGCCCTGACGGACTACGACACCACCGTCACCCACTACGAGGTCACCACCGAGTCCTGATCCGGGGTCCCTGTGGGGGTTTCCCCGATGTTAGGGGCGCGCCGCGAATTCACACTCCGAACGTGAGAAGACTCTGGTTACTGACGGCCGCCCTGGCGCTTGCCCTGCCGGTGGCCCCGGCGGCCCCCGCGGCCGCGCGGACTCCCGCGGCGGAGTTCGCCCCCTGCGCGATCCCCGGGTTCGAGAATCTGGACTGCGCCAAGATCGACGTCCCCATGGACTACCAGCGTCCCGGCGGCCCGAAGATCAAGGTCTCCATCGCCAGGCGCAAGCACACCGTGCCCGACGACCAGTTCCAGGGTGTGCTCCTGGCCAACCCCGGCGGGCCGGGCGCCTCCGGGCTGGCGTTCGCCCGCGGCGTGCGCGGCATGGACCCGGCCGTGGCCGCCTCCTACGACCTGATCGGCTTCGACCCGCGCGGTGTCGGCACCAGCGAGCCGGCGGTGGCCTGTTCGGGCGACTACCTGACGCCGGTCAGGCCGGACTACGTCCCTGCCAACAGAGCGGCGGAGCGGGTCTGGGTGGACAGGGCGCGCCGGGTGGCCGAGCTGTGCGAGCAGAAGTACGGCAGGCTGCTGCCCCAGCTGACCACCGTCAACGCGGCCCGCGACCTGGACGTCATCCGGCAGGCGCTGGGCCAGGACCGGATCAACTACCTGGGCTTCTCCTACGGCACCTACCTCGGCGCCACCTACGCCACGCTGTTCCCCACGCACGTGCGGAGGCTGGTGATCGACAGCATCGTGCGCCCGAGCGGCGTCTGGTATCAGGACAACCTCGACCAGAACCACTCCTTCGAGGCCCGGATGCACGACTACTTCGCCTGGGTGGCCCGCTTCGACGCCACCTACCACCTGGGGACCACCGAGGAGGTCGTGGAGAAGGCCTACTACGACCTGCGCGCCAAGCTGACCGCCGCTCCCGCGGGCGGCGTGGTCGGGCCCGACGAGCTGGACGACACCTTCCTGGCCAACGCCTACCGGACGGCACTCTGGCCGGTCCTCACGCCGGCGTTCGCGGGCGGCTCGGCCGACGCGCTGGTGGCCGCCTTCCAGAACTTCGGCGCGCAGGACGACAACGCCTACTCGATGTACCTGGCGGTCGAGTGCTCCGACGCCAGGTGGCCGCGGGCGTGGCCGGTCTGGCACCGGGACATGACCGAGTCGTTCAAGACCGCGCGCTTCGCCACCTGGACCAACGCCTGGTTCAACGCGCCGTGCGCGTTCTGGCCGGTACACGGGCAGCAGCCGCTGCCGGTCAGGGGCCGTCCGGGGCTGCCCGACGTGCTGTTCCTGCAGGACGTGTCCGACGGGCCCACGCCGTTCCCCGGCGGGGTCGAGGTGCACGGGCTGTTCCCCAGCTCCCACCTGGTCGTCGAGCAGGGCGGCAAGTCGCACGGCCTGATCGGGCGGGGCAACGCGTGCATCGACGGCGCGTTCAACGCCTACATGCGCGACGGCACCGTGCCCGGTGACGGGGCGACCTGTCCGGGGACGCCGGAGCCGCAGCCGGTCGCCGTACAGGGGCTCGATGTGCCGGAAAGGCTTACCATCCGTCCATGACGCTCGATGAGCTGACGATCTCGGTGGATCGCCGTCCCGACGGGATGGTGATCCACCTTGGCGGAACCCTCGACACCCGCACCCACCACCTGCTGGACGACGTCGAGGTGGCGGGCGAGCAGGTGATCCTGGACGCGGGCGGGCTCGACTTCTGCGACTCCACCGGTATCAGCGCCCTGCTCGGCCTGCACAAGCGGGCAGGCACCCTGACGCTGCGCGGGGTGCACGGCATCCTGGCCCGCGTGCTGAGGGTCACCGGGCTGGACGCCCTCTTCGAGATCGAGAGCTAGTCAGTCGAGCACCGGCACCGGCGCCGCACCCTGGACGCGGCGGCGTGCCCTGCCGGCCAGCTGCCGGGTGGCGATCGCCGAGCGCCCCACGACGGGCGCGATCTCCTCGAACGGCATGGCGAACATGTCGTGCAGCACGAACGCCAGCCGCTCGGCTGGCGTCAGCGATTCCAGCACCACCAGCAGCGCCAGCCCGACCGAGTCGGCCACCAGCGCCTCCTGCTCGGGATCGATCCCCTCGGGCGGGCCGACCACCTGATTGGGCACGGGGATCTCTCGCCGCCTGGTGCGTGTACGCAGCATGTCCAGGCACACCCGCCCCACCACGGTGGTCAGCCAGCCGCCCAGATTCTCCACGTCGCCCGCCCCGGCGCGGCTGAGCCGGATCCAGGCCTCCCGCATCGCGTCGTCGGCCTCGCCCAGCGAGCCGAGCATCCGGTAGGCGACCCCCTTCAGCTGCGGGCGGTGCGCCTCGAAACGGTCCGCCAGGTACTGGTCCACGTCGCGTTCTCCCATCAGGTCCTTCATGGATTACTGACGGTTGCGCGCGGACCGATGTGACAGGTCAGCGTCCTGTCACACTTTCCCCGGCCGTGACGTCATAGATTCATGGGGCTCGCGGTCACCGCGCAGGCCGGAGGGCACGGCGCCTCCGGCGACGTGGACGGCGTGATCCTGCTGCGCACCAAGGCGCTCGACAGCGTGACCGTGTGGCCGGACAAGCGGGTGGCCCGCGTCGGCGCCGGCGCGCCCTGGGGCAAGGTGCTCGCGGAGGCGGGCCCGCACGGCCTGGCAGGCCTGGCGGGCAGCTCCCCGATCGTCTCCGTGGTCGGCTACACGCTGGGCGGCGGACTGAGCTGGTTCGGCCGCAAGTACGGCTGGGCCGCCGACAGCGTGCGCGCCCCCGAGGAGGGCGCGGAGGCCACCCGGATCCTGGACGGCATCGGCGGCGCCATCGCCGACGAGCGCGGCCCGGTGGCCGTCGCCGACCTGGGCGACATCACGTCCGAGCCCACCGATCCAGGGCCCGGGATGGGCCGGGCCGAGCTGCTCACCGGCCTCGACGACGCGACCGCGGAGACGCTGCTGGCCGCGCCGATCGATCCGCTGGTCGGCGTCCAGGTCCGGCACCTGGGTGGCGCGCTGGCCGAGCCCGGCGGCGGTCCCACCGGGCCGGTGGCCGAGCCGTACCTGCTCTACATGCTCGGCCTCGCCCTCAACCCGCAGCTCGCCCAGGCGGTCCGCGGCAAGCAGGCGGAGCTGACCGGCGCGCTCGGCGCCGTGGTCAGCGGGCGCAAGCCGTACACCTTCCTGAGCCCGGGCGAGCAGGCCACGGCCGCCTTCCCCGCCGAGACGATCGCCCGGCTGCGTGCCATCAGGCAAGCCGCCAACCCGCATGGGGTGATCCGAGCCAACTACTCGGTATAGAACCTGGAGCATGACGCTCGTCGCCGGATTTGATTCGTCGACTCAATCAACTAAAGCAGTGCTGTGCCGGGGCCGTGCTGCTGTGGAACGACACCCGCTCGGCGCCGCAGGCCGCGGCCATGGCCGCCGGGCGGGGCGGGATCGGTGAGCGGGGCTGGCGGGCAGCGTTCCCGTGGCCTCGTTCACTGTGACCAAGCTGCGCCGGCTGCGCGAGAACGAGCCGGACCACGCCGCGCGCACCGCCTCGGTGATGCTGCCGCACGAGCCCGCCGTCCCGCGCGTGGCCGGGCCGTCCGAGATCGTCGGCCGCACCACCTGGGGCGCCGCGCTGGCCCCCGGCACGGGCGACGGGCCGCCTGGGCCCTGACCGGGCGCTTCCCGAGTGGCCCGCCGCACGCGCCGCCGAGTACACCGCTGAGCCGCGGCCCGGCGGTGAGTGTCGTGCTCATGTCGATGGCTTCCAAACGAGATAGTACGTGTTCATGCAATCGAAAAAGCTACGTTGCCTTCATGAATCCGTCAACACATTCTCTTGTCTGTTGCAATGAGTTTGTGGTTGAATGCAACACAGGGCCTTGCAATGAAATGAAGGCGAAAGCAAGACGTGGAGGCGGATCACCGATGCCGGGCGGCAGGTTGACCGAGCAGGAGCGGCAGGACATCGCCAGTGGACTGGCCGACGGGCACACCTACTCCGAGATCGCCCGGCGCCTGGAGCGTCCGGTGTCGACCATCACCCGCGAGGTGCTGCGCAACGGCGGCGCCTCCGGCTACCGGGCCGACCGGGCGCAGCAGGCGACCGCGGTGCGCGCCCGCCGAGGCAAGAGCGCCCCGCAGCGCCCCGCGCCCGCCGTCGCGGACGCGCACGGGCGGGATCCCGAGGCGGTCCGCGCGCTGGAGGAGCAGTTCACCGACATCCTCGTCAGCACCGGCCTTTCGCGGATGACCGCGCGGGTGCTGGCCTGCCTCTACATCACCGACGGCGGCAGCCTCACCGCCGGCGAGCTGGTCCAGCGCCTGCGGGTCAGCCCCGCCTCGATCTCCAAGGCCGTCGGCGAGCTCGAGCAGCACGAGCTGATCAGGCGCGAGCGCCACCCGCGCGGCCGGCGCGACCGCTACGTCATCGACGGCGACATCTGGTACCAGTCCTGGCTGGCCAGCGCCCGCAGGAACGCCATGCTGGCCGCGTTCGCCCGCGACGGCGGCGAGACCCTGGGTCCCGGCACTCCGGCCGGGGAGCGCCTGGTGGACATGGCCCGGCTCCTGGAGCAACTCGCGCAGGACATGATCCAAGCCGCTGAACGCGTCCGGGCCGGCTAGTACGGTGGCCGGCATGGGATTCGGGGTGCGCCAGTTCGAGCTGACCTTGATGCACCGCATGCGCGACCTCAACCCCGAGCGGGTCGAGGACGCCCTGGCGGAGATGCGCGCGACCCGAGCCGAGCTCCGCGCCGCGCACTCCCTGTGGACCCGCATGTCCTACTCGCGCAGCGCCCCCAAGGGTGTTTCCGCACTCCGCATGGCGCTCGGCCCGCCCACCTACCGCGGCGCCAAACCGGCGGGCAGCCTGACCTGCGAGCTGGCCCGCTGGCACCTGCCGTCCTGGCCGGGCCTGGAGTTCGAGGCCCTCCTCGGTCCCGGCGGCGACCTGTGGAACCAGTGGTTCGTCCGCCCCGTCCCGCTGCGCCGCCTCAGCTTCGCCGCCCTGGTGCCCTGGCGGTGCGTCGTGGGCGACGTCGCCGCCGCCTTCCCCGACGCCACCCAGCTGGAGGGCTCGGCTCCGCACCACTGGTCCGTCGACTTCACCCACGACGGCGCGCCGCACCGCGCCCGCTTCATCTACGGCCTCCTGCAGCGCGTCGACCGCCTATAGCCGAAGGACGTCGGTGAGGAGGGTCAGGGCGGTGGGGTAGGTGGAATCTGACGGGGCGGCGTAGCCGATGAGCAGGCCTTCCGGGCGGCCCGTCGGGTCGTGGTGGAGTTCCGTGAGGCCGCGGAGGGCCAGGCCGCGGCGGGCGCAGGCCTTCAGCGCCTCGGCTTCGCCCTCCGCGAGCAGGAGAAGGGCGGACAGGCCCGCCGGGACGCCTTCCAGGGGAAAGCGGGAGGCCAGCAGGTCGCGGCGGCGGCGGTAGCGCAGGCGGGACGCGCGGACGTGGCGGTCGTAGGCGTGGGTGGCGATCAGGTCGGCCAGGACGAGCTGGTTGAGCGTCTCGGTGTAGAGGTCCGCCTCCTCCTTGGCACGGACGACCGGCGCCACCAGCCAGGGCGGGAGGACCAGCCAGCCGAGGCGGAGGCCGGGGCCGAGGGTCTTGGAGACCGTGCCGCCGTAGACGACGTGCTCGGGGGCCATGCCCTGCAGAGCGCCGACCGGCTGGCGGTCGTAGCGGAACTCGCCGTCGTAGTCGTCCTCCACGACGATCCCGCCCGTGGCGCGGGCCCAGGCGCAGGCGGCCTGGCGGCGGGCCGGGTGCAGCGGCACGCCCATCGGATACTGGTGCGCCGGGGTGAGGAAGGCCGCCCCGGCATCCGCGGGGAGCTCCTCGATCCGGGCGCCACGGGCGTCGACCGGCAGCGGGACCACGGTGAGGCCGGCCCGCCGTACGGCGTCCCGATAGACCGAGTGACCGGGATCCTCGAAGGCGGCGACCCCGACGCCCGAGGACGACAGGACGCCGCTGAGCAGGACCAGGCCCTGGTGGTAGCCGGAGGTGACGACGACCTGGGCGGGCGTGGCGCGCACCCCACGCGTGCGGCCGAGATAGTCGCAGAGCGCCGTGCGCAGTTCGAGCGTGCCCTGGGGGTCGCCGCGGCCGACGGCGTGGCCGCCGAGCACGCGGCGGGTGGCCGCCAGCCAGGCCCGCGCGGGGAAGGCGCTGACGTCGGGGCAGCCGGGGCGCAGATCGTGCAGCGGCTCGTCCGCGATGCCGGAAACCTCGTCGAGATCCGGGCCGGGCGGCACCTCCGCCACGCGCGTGCCCGAGCCGGCGCGGACCGAGAGGTACCCCTCGGCGGCCAGTTGGTCGTAGGCGGCCACCACGGTCCCGCGCGCGAGCTCCAGCTCCCGCGCCAGCCCGCGGGTGGACGGCAGGAGCGTCCCCGCCGCCAGCCGCCCGTCCCTGATCGCCGCGCGCAGCGCGGACTCCAGGCCGGACCGTCGTGGCCCGCGCAGATCGAGCAGGAGGTCCACTCGCGAACTGGACCAGGAATTCTCCATGGAAGTGGACCTTACCCTTGGTCCGATCCTGGCGTAGGTTCGCAGGCGTGATCGTGATCGCCCATCTCAGTGACACCCATCTCGACCTGACCGACCGCAGCACCGAGCGCACCAAGGCCGTCATGGACTACCTCGACGGCCTGTCGTACGACCTGGACCTCGTGCTGGTCACCGGCGACATCGCCGACCACGGCCTGCCCGCCGAGTACGCGCAGGCCCGCGGCCTGCTCGCCTCCCGCCACCCGACCCTGATCTGCCCGGGCAACCATGACGAGCGCGCCGCCTTCCGCGAGCACCTCCTCGGGCAGCCACCCGCGGCGGGCCCGGTCAACCAGGTACACCGCGGAAACGGGTTCACGCTCGCGCTGTGCGACTCCTCGATCCCCGGCAAGGACCAGGGCGAGCTCGACGACGAGACGATCGCCTGGCTGGACGGCGTCCTCGACGACCCGTCCCCGGTCCTGGTCGGCTTCCACCACCCGCCGGCCAAGCTGTGCACGCCGTACGTCGACGGCATCCGCCAGTACGGCGAGCAGCGCCTGGCCGACCTGGCAGCCCGCCACCCGAACCTGGTCGCCTTCCTGGCCGGGCACGCCCACACGCCCGCGGCCACGACGTTCGCCGGGAAACCCCTGCTCGTCGCACCGGGAGTCGTCTCGACCATCACGCTGCCGTGGGAGGAGACCGACGCCCTGATCCACCTGGACCTGCCGCCCGCGCTGGCCTTCCACGTGCTGGACGACGACAACCGGATCACGACCCATTACAGGCCCGTGGTCTGACGCTACCGTGGACCCCTGATGAGGGTCCCCGCGACAGTCACCGACCTCGCCATGGCGGGCGCCACGACCGCCCTGGTGTCGGCGGCGATCGCCTCGGGCGTGGAGCCCGGCTCGCGCCCCGGCGACGTCTACGCCTACGGGCTGGCCCTGGTCATCGGCGGGCTGCTGCTGGTCAGAAGGCGCTGGCCGCTGGGCGTCCTGGTGGCGACCACGGTGGCGCTGCTGGTGTACTACAGCGTCGGATACGTGGGCATCGCTCCGGTGCTGCCGCTGGCCGGGGCGCTCTACACCGCGGCCGAGGCGGGGCGGCTCCGCTGGACGATCCCGGTGATCGCGTTCTTCGTCGCCGCCGACGTGTACGTGCCGCTGGTCAACCGGCACGAGCCGGCGCTGCCGCTGCTGACGTTCGTGGCCGAGCGCGCCCTGGCCATGGTGGCGCTGGTCCTGCTCGGCGACACGGTCAGGAACCGCAGGCTCCGCCTGGCCAGGGAGACCGCCCGCCGCCTGGTCGAGGAGCGGCTGCGCATCGCCCGCGACGTGCACGACACCGTGGGCCAGTCGATCTCGGCCATCACGGTCCAGGCCGCGCTCGCCGACGACGTCATGGACCGCCGCCCCGACCGCGCGCACGAGGCGATCCAGGAGATCCGTACGGCGGGCAAGCAGGCCCTGGCCGAGCTGCGATCCGTGGTCGACGTGCTCAGGGACGGAGAGCAGCGCCCGATCGGCGGGCTGCTCGAGGCGGCGGAGAAGGCGGGCCTGCGCGTGGAGCCCGCGGTCCCCGACGGCCCGCTGCCGGTGGGTGCGTACCGGATCGTGCAGGAGTCGCTGACCAACGTGATCAGGCACGCCCACGCGAGCACGGTGTCGGTCGAGATCCGCCGCGAGGCAGGCGACCTGGTGATCGACGTGACCGACGACGGGCGCGGCGGCCAGGCGGTGCCGGGCAACGGCATCGGCGGGATGACCGAGAGAGCCGCGGCGCTCGGCGGCGAGCTGACGGCCGGGCCCGCGCCGGGCGGCGGGTTCCGGGTGCACGCCAGGCTGCCCGTCCGGGAGGGTGAGCCATGACGATCCGGGTGCTGCTGGCCGACGACCAGCGCCTGGTGCGGGCCGGATTCCGCGGCCTGCTCGACGCCGCCGACGACATCGAGGTCGTGGCCGAGGCGGCCGACGGCGCGCAGGCCGTGGTCATGGCCAGGGAGCTGCGGCCCGACGTGGTGCTGATGGACATCAGGATGCCGGGCATGGACGGACTGGAGGCCACCCGCCTGGTCACCGCGATGGGCACCAGGGTGGTCGTGCTCACCACGTTCGACCTGGACGAGTACGTCTTCGAGGCGTTGCGCGCGGGCGCCGGCGGCTTCCTGACCAAGGACGTCGAGCCCGAGGACCTGCGGCAGGCGGTCCGCGTGGTGGCCGGGGGTGAGGCGCTGCTCGCGCCGCGCATCACCGCCCGCCTGATCACCGAGTTCGTCAGGCGCGACGCGCGCAGGCGGGCCGACCCGGAGCGGCTGGCCCGGCTGACCGAGCGGGAGCGGGAGGTGATGGCGCAGGTGGCCAGGGGGTTGAGCAACGAGGAGATCGCCCGCGAGCTGTACATGAGCCCGGCCACGGCCCGCACGCACGTCAGCCGCGCCATGATCAAGCTCGACGCCCGCGACCGGGCGCAGCTGGTCGTCATCGCCTACGAGACAGGGCTGGTCTGATACCGGGATTTACGTAGCAGGCCGTCGTAGCCGGACGGATTCGCGACCCCTCGCCTCGTCCGTAGCGTCCGGGCCATGTGGGAGCTCGCGACGAACTTCACCGAGGTGCTCGGCGCCGTGCTGGCGCTGCTGTGGGGGCTGGCCGCCCGTTGGCCAGGCCGGGTCCTGGTCGGGCTGGGCCTGTTCGCGGTGGTGATCCAGGTGGGGCTGGTGGGGCTGACCTGGCCGACGGGCTGGGATTTCGTGTCCAACCGGGTCGTGCTGGCCCTGCCGCTGATGCTGGCACCTTCGATCGCGGTGGTCGTGCTGTGCCTGCCCCGGATGGAGCCACGCTGGCCCATCCAGGCGGCCGCGGTGGGTGCGCTGCTCGACTTCTACGTGGTCTTCGTGGATCGGCCCGCCCCGCCGTACACGGTGAACGTGATCGTGCTCTGGGCGATCCTGCTCGGTGCCACGGGGCTGCTGTGGTGGAGGCAGGGCAGGATCAGGACGCTGCCGGTGCTGGCCGTGGTGGTCGTGGTGCTCGGCGGGGCGGTCTTCTACCTGCAGCGCGCCAGCGTGCTGCCCGACCGGCTGGACATGGCCTCGATGACCAACCTCGACTGGGGCGGCGGACCGGTGGGCATGGGGCACGACCACGCCATGCGCAGCGTGACCGATCTGGTGGGGCCGGTGGGGCGGGCCGATGCGGCGTTCACGCTGGTGGCGCAGGAGAAGCGGATCACGCTGAGCTCCGGCGCGACGGTGGACGCGTGGACGTTCAACGGGCAGGTGCCCGGCCCGGAGCTCCGCGTCCACCAGGGCGACCTGGTGCAGGTCACGCTCGTCAACCAGCTGAAGAACGAGGGCGTTACCGTGCACTGGCACGGGCTGGACGTGCCCAACGCCGAGGACGGCGTGGCGGGCGTCACCCAGGACGCGGTGCGGCCGGGCGGGACCTACGTCTACCGCTTCCGCGCCACGCAGGCAGGCAGCTTCTGGTACCACACCCACCAGGACTCCTACCAGGCCGTCGACCGCGGGCTGTTCGGGCCGCTGACCGTGCTGCCACCCGAAGAGGTCAAGGGGCTGGACATCCCGGTCATGGCGCACGAATGGACCACATCGCAGGGCGTCAGGACCGCCTTCGGCACGTCGGACACGCTGCGGCGGGTGGCGGTCGCGCCGGGCACGCCGGTGCGGCTGCGGCTGGTCAACACCAGCGACAACACCGTGTGGGGCGAAGCCGACAAGGATCCCCGCACCTTCGTGCTCACCGGCACGCCCTTCACGGTCGCCGCCATCGACGGCACCGACCTCGCGGGCCCCACACCGCTGACGGACGTGCGGCTGCCGATGGGCGTCGGCGGGCGCTACGACCTGACGTTCACCATGCCCGACCATCCCGTCCGGCTGACCGACCTGGCCGACCCCGGCGGCGGCCTGCTGCTGGGCGACGGGCCCGCGCCCGCGGTGCGCTCCGACCTGCCCGACTTCGATCCCGCCGGCTACGGCGCGGGCGTGCCCAGCCCGTTCAAGGCCTTCGACCGGCGCTTCAAGCTGATCCTCGACGACGGGCCCGCCTTCTACGACGGGTCGCTGAGCTTCCCCTCCACGATCAACAACCTGCTGTTCCCCGACACGCCCATGCTCATGGTCAAGGAGGGCGACGCCGTCGAGACCACCTTCGTCAACCGCGGGCACAACGACCATCCGATGCACCTGCACGGCCATCACGCCCTGGTGCTGTCGCGCAACGGCGAGCCGGTACAGTCGTGGTGGACCGACTCGCTGGAGATCCTGCCCGGGCAGACCTATACGATCGCCTTCCGAGCCGACAACCCCGGCGTATGGATGGACCACTGCCACAACCTGAAGCACGCCTTCCAGGGGATGGTCATGCATCTGGCCTACGAGGGCGTGCACTCGCCCTTCCAGATGGGCCACCAGACGATCAACCGGCCGGAGTAAATCCACCGATCGGTGGATCTTCGGCTCATCCCCCGCTCCCTGCGATCGGGCGATGTGCCGGTGGGGCCCCGGTTGCCAGGCTTGCTTCATGCGAACCGTGAAGCTTCTCGTGGGCGCCTACGTTGCGCTCAGCGTCCTCACCCTGGTCGCGATCTTCGTGCTGCGTAACGATCACTCGATCGTGAACGACGCCGTGTGGGTGCGGGCGACCATCGTCGTTCTCAGCTCCCTGCTGACCCTGATGTTCACCCTCCAGGCCGGCCGCGGTTCGCCCCGTGGCTTCCTCCGGCTGCGGATCGTCTCGGCCGTCATGCTGGTGGCCATCGCCGTCATCATCTGGCTACCAGGCCTGTTCCCCCTCTGGCTGCGCATCGAGCAGGGCGTGTGCGGCCTCGCGCTGCTCGGCGTCGTCATTCTGGTGAACGGTACGCAGCTGCGATCCGAGTTCCGCCAGTTAAATTGATGGACATGGAGCGGCAGTGGCATCCGGTGTTCGCCAGCGGACCCTACGTGCTGCTGGTGGTCCTGGTCGGCTACACCATGCTCACGAAGTGGTCGGACGGGAGGTCCCTGCTCGTCGACCTGGCCCTGTGCGGCCTGGCGGCGGCCGCGATGGCCCTGGCCCGGCCTCTGCCGGGCTTCTTCTGGGCGCTGCTCGGAATCATGCTCGTCCTGGTGGTCAGGGACCCCTGGTTCGGGTGCCTCACGCCCGCCGGGTTCATCTACGCCTTCCGCGTGCTGCGCTGGCCGTGGCAGCTGGTCGGTGTGGCCGCCGTCGCCGTGATCGCGGGCACCGCGCAGGCCACCATGGTGGACAAGAGCACGCTGTTCGGCCTGCTGTCGTACGTCGGGGTGCTGGCCGCGAACGTGGCCCCGATGTGCCTGTTCGCGTGGTTCGTCCAGCGCGGCGCCACGCTGGACGACGAGCGCGAGCGGACGCTGCTCGAGCTCAGCGAGGCCAACCGCAGGCTCGAGGCCACGCTGGCCGTCAACGCCGACCTGCACGAGCGGCTGCTGGCCCAGGCCAGGGAGGCCGGCGTGCTCGACGAGCGGCACCGGATGGCGCGCGAGATCCACGACACCCTCGCCCAGGGCCTCACCGGGATCATCGCGCAGCTGCAGGCGGCCGAGGATTCCGACTCCTGGCAGCGGCACGTCTCCCAGGCCGTCGCGCTGGCCAGGGAGAGCCTGTCCGAGGCGCGCCGCTCCGTCCACGCGCTGCGGCCCGCGCCGCTGGAGACCGGCCGCCTGGCCGACGCCCTGTCCGGGGTGACCGTCCGCTGGTCGGCCCTGCACGGGTTAGAGGTCACGCTGACCACGACGGGCACGCCGCGGCCGATGCCGCCGGAGGTCGAGGTCGCGCTGCTGCGCACCGCCCAGGAGGCGCTGGCCAACGTGGCCAAGCACGCCCGGGCCGGCCGGGTCGGGGTGACGCTGTCGTACATGGAAGACTCGGTGGCTCTGGACGTGCGTGACGACGGCAGAGGGTTCGATCCGGTGATCGGGTCCTCGGGCTTCGGCCTGATAGCGATGCGCCAGCGGGTCGAGGGCCTGTCGGGCACGCTCCAGATCGAGTCCGAACCCGGTGCGGGCACGGGGATCTCGGCCAGCGTCCCCGCGGAGGCACTGTCATGACCCGGATCAAGCTGCTCATCGTCGACGACCACCCGGTCGTGCGCGACGGGCTTAGCAGCATGCTGGCCCGCGACCCGGAGTTCGAGGTCGTGGGGGAGGCCGGCGACGGCGCCGAGGCCGTCCAGCTCGCCGAGACCCTGCGCCCCGACGTCATCCTCATGGACCTGCGCATGCCCGGCATGGACGGCGTCGGCGCCATCACCGAACTGGCCGCCCGCGGCAACCCCGCCCGCGTCCTCGTCCTGACCACCTACGACACCGACAGCCACGTCGTGCCGGCCATCGAAGCGGGCGCCACCGGCTACCTCCTCAAGGACGCCCCCCGCCCCGACCTCCTACGCGCCGTCCGCTCCGCGGCCCGCGGCGAAGCCGTCCTGTCGCCCGCCGTCGCGGCCCGCCTCATGAACCGGGTCCGTACTCCCGGCACGGGCCCCCTCAGCCAGCGCGAACTGGAGGTCCTCGCACTCGTCGCGGCCGGCCACACCAACCGCGAGGCGGCCACCAAACTCTTCATCACGGAGGCGACGGTCAAGACCCACCTCCTCAACATCTACGCCAAACTCGGCGTCAGCGACCGCGCCGCGGCCGTGGCCGAAGCCTTCACCCGCGGCCTCCTCAGGTCCTGACATGGACCTCGACTTCGTGCGGGAGGCGTACGGCTGGGCCTCGGGTGTCGTGGTGGCCGAGGGGCCGCGGGGGGCGCTGGGGCGGATCTGGCGGGTGGAGATCGGGGCGGCACGGTACGCGCTCAAGGAGATCTTCTTCGAGCCGCCGACCCAGGCCTTGATCGAGGCGGAGCTGGCGTTCGCACGGAGGGCGGCCGGGGCTGGGGTGCGGATGCCGGGTGCCCACCCCGCTCGGGAGGGGCGCTACTTGGTCGAGATGCCCGATGGGACCTGGGCGCGGCTGTACGACTGGGTTGATCTGCGGGCTTCCGGGGCTGAGCCGGAGGACGTCGGGGCGTTGCTGGCGCGGATGCATCGGTGCGCGCCCGCGCTCGGGCGGGAGATCGAGGGTGGGACGCCCGCACGGTGGTATGACCGCGTTCCTGCGGAGCACGAGTGGGCCGAGGCGGCGGAGTCGGGTGCCGAGTGGGCGCCGAGGTTGACCGAGCGGCTGGCCACGTTGCCCGAGTTGTGCGCGGCCGTTACGCCGGTGGATCCCGCTGGGCTGATTCTGTGCCATCGGGATCTGCATCCGGAGAACGTTCAGGCCGATCCGAGCGGTGCGCTGGTGGTGCTGGACTGGGACAACCTCGGCCCCGCCGAGCCCGGCAGGGAGCTGGGGCGGGCGCTGTTCGACTGGTTCGGCGACGATCTGGATGGCATGCGGCGCATGTACCAGGCCTACGTGTGCGAAGGCGGGCCGGGGCGCATCGCCACGCCGGCGGATTTCAGCATGATGCTCGCGTGCCGGTTGAACTTCCTGCTGGTTCAGACGCGCGCCGTACGGGATCCGCAGCACCGCGAGTGGGCGGAGCGGGAGATCGACGAGGCGCTCGACACGCTGCCGACCCCGCGCCGCCTGGCGGAGGTGCTGGTCACGCTGACTCGCGAATGATCAGCCCCGGACTAGCGGATCTTCCTGGGGGAGCGGCTCCGCTTGCCGTCAGCGGGATCCATGGCACCTCACTCAGGCACACGGCGTAGTTGTCGTACTGCCAGCAGGGTGAGCCAGATCCATCCTGTCGTCACCGCGATCCGCTGGAAGAGGCCGCCGTAGGCGACCAGAGACGGGTTCTGGCTGAACGCCAGGGTGGCCAGGACGAACGCGGTCAGGAACACCGCCCCGGTGGCCGCCGAGTAGACGGCCCATCCGGGCTGTCGTATCCGGACGAAGCGTACGGCGAACACGATGCACGCGATGAAGAGCGCGATGAAACCCGGCAGTGAAATGAGATCGTGCAATGCTGCGTGCAGGCTGCTGTACTCCGCTCGCATGGCCACGGTCCCCGGTGGATACCCACTGACCGGGTCGGTGGTGAAGGTGCCTGCGCAGATCAACATGACACCCCAGGCCCCCACCAGGATCGGCCCCAACAGGGTGCCTCTGGCCGTGCCGCCCTCTCTCTTGAGTGCCCGCCGCATCCCGATGGCGAAGGCGACCGTCAGGAGCCCCGCGAGGATGAAGTTCACCGTCTGAGTCCAGCCATACTCTCCGAGCGCAAGAGAGCTGACCGGATGACGCAGCGGGTTGTAGTGGGCGCGCGTGGCGCCCTCGACGAGAAACGCGACGACGAACAACGGTCCTGCGACCATCCCGCAGCGCAGTAACCACTTGCCCTTGGAGTCCGCCCCCGACGCACCGTTCCCAGATGCCGGATTGGGCGGTAGTAGAGTCCGCATGCCTGTCAAGCTAGCCTGACAGAACGATCTGTGTCAATCTAGCCTGACAACGCCGACCAGCTCCTAAGACAAGATCTCGGATCCCTGAGCGACGAGCTGGCGGGCCTCCGAAGACACATGAAGGAGGCGATGGATTGTCGCATTACGCACTGAGTGAGAGGATTGGTGTGAGATGGCGACGGATGTCACAGTGATTCTGAGTGATCAACCGGGTGAGCTCGCCCGGCTAGGGGAGGCTACGGGTCATTTCGGGGTGAACATCCAAGGGTTCGCGGCTTTCACGGGCGATGGAAAAGGCGTCATCCACGTGCTCGTCGACGACGCGAGCGTGGGCAGGTGCAGGCAGGCTCTCGAGGCCGCCGGGATGGGGATCGCCGATGAGCGGCCCGTGCTGGTGGTGGATGTCGAGGACCGGCCGGGGACACTCGGCGAGCTGGCCCGTCAACTCTCCGAAGCGAACGTCAACATCGAACTCGCCTACACCACGTTCGGCGGTGTGAAGATCGTCATCGCCACCGACGACATGGACAACGCGCTGTCGGCCCTCGATTGGCCCGTCTCAGGTCACGAGGACTCCGTGCCGCCCAGCATCTGGGATCAGCCCGCCTGATCAGATCGCACGAGCTCGGCGAGGAAGGCTCGGAGCTCGGGATTCACGGCGTAGATCACGGTTCCGCGCATGCCACGGGTGAGCAGGACCTTGTAGACGTTGCGGACCAGCTGGTCGAAATCATCATCAGGAACGCTCTTCCGGCTCTTGAAAGCCGGGTCCTTGTTCTCCTCGCGAACCGTGACCAACCGCCCGTCACGGACGGTCAGGTCAGGGCCCAGGATGACGCCGTTCCAGTCGTACTCGAAGCCCTGGGCCGTGTAGATGCAGCCCACCTGGCCGAAGCCGTTCGGCTCGCTGGCCCAGAGCATGCTCGGCGGGTAGTCACCGACGGCACGGTCCTTCTTGACGTTCCACGGCCGGGCCCAGTCGCCGATGACGACGTCGTTGACCAGGGTGTCGTCGGCCCGCGGGTCGCTCCAAGGCCAGCAGAAGCCCGCGGTCATGCGCGCAGTCCCGTCCTGCGCACGCAGGAAGGCCTCGAGCTCGTACGGCGAGCCGGCGAGCCGTACCTCGAAGTCCCCCTCCCAAGACATGGGCCCGCCCTCGGCCAAGCCCAGCAGGCGGATGACCCACTGCTCGTACATGCGGCTGCCGCCGCAACGGAATTGCTCGTCGAGGGAGACGAACCGGACGTCGTACCCCTTCGTCCGGGCGTAGCGTTCGATGCTCGCCACGGTGCCGAGTTCGCCCGGCCGTACCACCTGGTGTTCGTCCAGGAGGAAGACCGGCACGCGGGCCGCGGACAGCAGCTCGTCGAGCTGGCTGCGGCCGTTGCGCCTGGCGGCGGGGGTGAAGCGGTTGGTGGAGGTTTCGCGGATGCGGTGGGCTTCGTCGCAGATCAGCACGTCGAGGCCGTTCTGCTCGGCGTCGGTGAAACTGTTGAAGTACCGGAAGAGGTTCTTGATCCGAGTGCTGCCCCGGCCGGGGTAGCGGCGCATGGTCTGGGTGAACGATTGCGAGCCGGTGGCGTGCAGCGCCGTACGGCCCTGCCTGTAGAGCTCGCCGAGCAGGGACAGCGCGATGACGCTCTTGCCGCTGCCCGGGCCGCCGGTGACGATGACGATCTGCTTGGAGTCCGCGCGGCGTGCCCGGTCGACGGCGCCCATGACCAGCTCGTAGGCGACCTGCTGGTCGTCGAGCAGGGTGAACTGCTCGCGCTCGCGGATCTCCCTGGAGGCGTAGGTCATGAGCTGCTTGCTCGGCGCGACCAGGCTGCGCAGCAGGCGATCGGCCGCGTCGGCCCCCGGCTTGTCGGACAGCCGCTCGGTCAGGTAACGGAGGAACTCGCCGCGCCGCTGCTTGGTGAACAGGCGGCTGTGCTCGTCCCTGACCTGCTCGGCCAGGCCGTCGACGTCCAGGTCCATGGCGTTGTGCAGGTACGCCGCGCCGTACACGCTGTCGGCCCTGCCGTTGAAGATCCCGAGGAAGTCGCGCATGTACTCGCAGTAGCGGCGCACCTGCTCGGCAGGGTGCAGCCGCTCGCCGCCCGGCATGCCGTCGACGATGACCAGGTGCTCGCCCAGTTCGGAGGGCTCGGCGCGGCTCCACTGTTTGAGCTCGACCACGACGTAGGAGTCCTGGCCCGTGCGCGGATGCACGCCAGCCAGGACGACGTCGGCCCGCTTGCTGGTCAGGGGGAGCTTGTACTCCACGAGCATCTCGACCCTGTGCAGCCCCGCGTCGGCCAGATCGCGGGCGAGGGCCGGCAGGCTGCGCTGCCAGGACCTGATCTCCGGGGGAGAGGGGCGGCGGCCGGTGGTGGCGCGCACGTGCTCGGCGATCACCTCCGCCAGGGCGGCCTCGTTGGGAGACGCGAGCAGGTTCTCGACAGACAGCCGCAGCGCCGTCACAGACTTCCCCCAGGCAGCACGAGATAGCTCGTGCGGGTGGGGGCGTATCCGCTGGACAGCGCGGAAGCCCGTCGGGCCGCATCACATGGTCATCAAAAGGTTAGTCATGGCGCTTTGCTCGGGGAAGGTGATCGCCGGGACCGGGTCGTTTTGCCAGATTTCTCAACATTGCTCCGGCTCACCAGCGATGATCAAGATCGGCCGCCTGTCACGGGAGCGAGGCGGCTGACCTCATGATGATTCGAGCAATGTGCGAAGGAGATTGTCTCTGCTCGCCGCTGCCTTCGTGGTGGTAGCGGGCTTGCTGCCCGTCTCGACGGCCAGCGCGGAAGGCCTCGTGTGGGCGCCCTGTGAGGAGGAGCCGAGCGCCGAGTGCGCGATGAGGGCTGGGGGCACCGCATCTACGGCAAGGACGAGTGCAGCACCAAGCACTTCGACGACTACCTGATCTCGCTCACAGTCCCTGCCCCCGGCACCCGCTGCTCCGTCGGCGGACCGGAGGCCACGCTCAAGAAGCTGCAGCCGCAGCCGTGGCCGTCAAGCCAGCTCCACTGGGCCGCCATGCCCGGCGTCCGTTATGGGATCGCGATCAACCTTGGGTGAGGATGAGTGGTCCAACCCCGTGTGAAGATCCTTTGCGGGGCGCTCGCTGTCCTGTCGGCCCTCGTGGCCGTTCCTGGTACTGCTCGCGGGGACGTTCCCGCGAGCGGGACGTCCGCCCCGATCCGGTACGCCGCCATTTCCGACTGTGCCAAGGACCCGCGCAACGCTGAGTACTGTGGCCCCTGGTGGTACCGGACGACCGACGGTAAGCGCCACCGGCTCAACGGGGTGGCAGACACGTCGCAGCCGGTCGCGGTCAGCGGGGACGGCCGTCGCTTGGCCTATATCAGGGCCAAGGGCGCCCGGCTTGTCATTCGCGACCTCGACGGCCGGACGCGGGTCTCGCGGGCCAAGGCGTGGCCGTCGACGACGGAGCTCGATGTCACCCGGGTGACGATGTCGTATGACGGCTCGCTTGTGGCGGTGGACTGTTGCTGGGCCGGCTACACCGAGCATCCGGCGCGGGTGTACGACGCCAAGACCGGTGCTCTGCTGGGCAAGGTGGCGGGGGTGACGGTGCATGACGACGCGCTGAGCTTCAGCGGCGACGGCGATCAGATCCTGGTCCGTACGGATGACGACAAGGGTGGCACGTTCAGTGTCCACGATCTGAACGGCAGGCGGACCGCCCGCGTGGTGCCGCCGCGCCTCATCAGGCGCAACGGGGCCGACGCGGCGCTGAATGCCGACGGGCGCACCGTGGCCGTCTACATCGCCGGGCGCACACCCAAGATCGCCCTGTACGACCTGGAATCTGGGCGGATCACCGCGACGTTCCCCGTACCGGCGTCGGGACAGAAGCTGGAGCGGGATCCTGCCGACGACAGGATCGCGGAGGTCGACACGGACGTCCGGCTCGACTGGACGGGCGAGTCCACCCTGCGGATGGTCAGGAAGGTCGGGTTCAAGCTGGTGCGGGTGAAGGTCTACGACATCGACGTCGCCACCGGATCGGTGGACCTTCAGCGTGCCTACGCCATCGCCGGAACCACTGATGAGGCGGTCAGCGGCCAGTGACGCCGGGACGATCCTTCAGACCGATTTCTCGGACAGGCGCCACCGCCGGTCGATGTCGTTTCGATACCGTGAATCGACTCCTGAGGAAGTGAACCAGGAGGCTTCAGTGCCGTTCGCCCGACAGTCGCTGGGCCAGATAGATCGGGACCACGGACAGCAGGATCAGGGCCGCCGCGACCACGTTGACCACCGGGGCCTGGTTGGGGCGGAAGAGGTTCTCGAAGATCCAGATGGGCAGGGTCCTGACCCCGGCGCCCGCGGTGAACGTCGTCACGATGATCTCGTCGAAGGACAGCGCGAACGCCAGCAGGCCGCCGGCGAGCAGCGCGGAGCGCATCATCGGGAACGTCACCAGCCGGAACGTGGCGAACGTGTCCGCCCCCAGGTCGGCTGAGGCCTCCTCGATGTTCATCCCCATCCGCCGCAGCCGGGCGAGCACGTTGTTGTAGACGGTCACCACACAGAATGTGGCGTGGCCCACGATCACGGTGAACAGCCCGAGCGGCAGGCCGAGCACGGAGTGGAAGGTGTTGCTGAGCGCGATGCCGGTGACGATGCCCGGCAGCGCGATCGGCAGCACGATCAGCAGGGAGACCTTGTCCCTGCCGAAGAACCGGTAGCGCTGCACGGCGAAGGCCGCCATCGTCCCGAGCAGCAGTGCGATGGCGGTCGCGCCGAGCCCGGCCTGCACCGAGATCCACAGCGCGTCACGCACCCCCGAGGAGCTCCACGCCGCACTCCACCAGCGGAAGGTGAAGCTCGGCGGCGGCCATCCGAAGGTCCTGTCGGAGTTGAACGAGTTGAGCACCACGATGGCCAGGGGCAGATAGATGACGCCGAGGCCCCCTGCCAGCGCCGCCCACAGCATGGCGCGCGCCGTACGTGACAGGTTCACAGATTCTCCAGAGCTCCTGTACGGCGGACCGCCGCCAGGTAGACCAGCATGATCACGACCGGCACGGTCGCGACGGCGGCGGCGAAGGGCAGGTTGTTGGCGGCGCCGATGTTGTCGTAGACGACGTTGCCGATGAGCTGGGACTTGCCCCCGACGATCTTCACGGTGATGTAGTCGCCGAGCGACAGCGAGAACGTGAAGATCGACCCGGCCACGACAGCAGGGAAGCTGAGCGGCCAGACGACCGTCCGGAACGTCCGCCAGCCGCGCGCGCCGAGGTCGCCGGCGGCGTCGAGCAGCGAGTTCGGCAGCCGCTCGAGGCCCGCGTAGATCGGCAGGATCATGTACGGCAGCCACAGGTAGGACAGCGTGGCGATGGTCGCCGTCAGGCCGTATCCCCAGCCCAGGATGCCGTCCGACGACAGCATCACCCGCCAGGCGTACGCCTTGACCAGGTAGGACGCCCACAGCGGGGTGAGCACCATAATGACCAGCCAGCGCTGGGCCCTGGGCGAGGCGAGCTTGGCCATCGCGAACGCCATCGGGAAGGCGACGACCAGGTCGATGAGGGTCACCGCGACCGCCACGCCGAGGGAGCGCAGCGTGATCGTCCGGTAGACCTCGCTGGTGACCAGGTCCTGGAAGTTGGCCCAGGTGAAGGTCCTGACGAGGTCGCCGGTGAAGGTGTCCGTCGACCAGAACGCGGTCACGAAGAGCGCCGCCAGCGCCCCCAGGTAGGCCAGCCCCAGCCAGGTCAGCGGCGCGGACAGCAGCAGGGAGAGCCGTACGCCCGCCCGCCGGTGGAGGAGCGCCGCCAGCCGGTGCCGGGGACCGGTGCGGCTGACGGCGGCAACCGAAGTCGTCGTCATGCGGGGATCAGCCCTTGATCTCGGTCCAGGCGCGGGTCCATTCCGAGTAGTCCGTGCACTTCACGTCGGTGCGGCCGTCGAGGCACTGGGCGATCGGGGTGGTCCAGAAGCGGACCTTCGAGAAGTAGCTCTCATCCGTGGCGTGGAAGGTGTCGCAGAAGGTCTTGTCCGCGGTCTTCTCGCACGCCTTGGCGTTGGCCGGGGCCTCGCCGAACCACTCGGCCACCTGGGCGTTCGCCGAGGGCGAGATGATCCAGTCGAACCACTTGTAGGCGCAGTTCGGGTGCTTCGCCTTGGCCGCCACCATCCACGTGTCCGACCAGCCGGTCGAGCCCTCCTTCGGCAGGGTCGCCTCGACCGGGGCCTTCTCCGACTGGGCCAGGTTGGCGATGACCTGCCAGGTGGTGCCGAGCACTGTGTCGCCGCTCTTGAAGGACTGGATCTCCTTGGTGTAGTCGGACCAGTACTCCCCGATGAGCTGCTTCTGCTGCTTCAGCAGGTCGACGGCCGCCTGGAACTGCTTGGCGTCCAGCGCATACGGGTTCTTGATGCCGAGCTCCGGCTTGGCCGACATCAGGTAGACGGCCGCGTCCGCGATGTAGATCGGCGAGTCGTACGCCGTCACCTTCCCCTTGTACGGCGAGGCCGGGTCGAAGACCGCCCCCCACGAGTCGGGGGCCTGGTTCACCTTGTCGGTCCGCCACATCAGCAGGTTCGCGCCCCGGCCGTGCGGCACGCCGTACGCGACGCCGTTGACCGAGTTCCACGGCTTGAGCTTGAGGCCGTCGAACACGTCCTTGTAGTTCGGGACGAGGTCGGTGTTGACCGGCGCGACCGTGCCGGAGGCGATCAGCCGCAGGGAGGCGTCGCCTGAGGCCGACACGGCGTCATACTCGCCGGTCTTCATCAGGTTGACCATCTCGTCCGAAGTGCCGGCGGTCTTGGTGTTGACCTTGCACCCGGTCGCCCTCTCGAAGGGGTGCACCCAGTCGACCTTGGGGTCGTTGGAGCCGTCCTCGGCGTAGCCGGCCCAGGCGACCAGGTTGACCTGGCCCTCGCCGGCGCCGAGGGACTTCAGCGCGTCCAGCTTGGGCGGGGTGAAACCGCTCTGGCCGGGTGCCTTGGCCGTGCCGGTCGTGGTGCCGCCGCCGCAGGCGGTGGCGAACGCCAGCGCCGCCGTGGCGACCAGGGCGCGCTTGACGAGAGTGGACCGCATGCTGTCTCTCTTTCTCACGTACATGCTTCGGGGGGTTTCAGCCGGCGATCGCGAACTCGTGGCGGCGGTGCCAGACCAGCCGCACCCGGCTGCCGCGCATGGCCATCACGTCCATGGAGGAGACCTCCAGGTTCTGCTGGAGGGCGATGAGCCGGCCGCCGGCGTCGAGGTCGACGACGAACCGGGTGGCGGGGCCCGCGTACACGACCTCGGAGACGGTGCCCGCGGCGCTGTGCTCGTCGGGCGCGAGCTCGGCACCCGCGTCGCTGCCGGCGACGACCACCCTGAGCTTCTCCGGCCGGACGCTGAACGTGCCGTCCTTGCCGAGCACGACCTGCGCGGCCGGCCCGGAGATGAGGTTGGAGGTGCCGACGAAGGAGGCCACGAACGCCGTCGCGGGCCGTTCGTAGATCTCGGAGGGGGTGCCGACCTGCTCGATCCTGCCCTCGTTGAACACCGCGACCCGGTCGCTCATGGTGAGCGCCTCTTCCTGGTCATGGGTGACGAACAGGAAGGTGATGCCGACCTCGCGCTGGATCGCCTTCAGCTCGACCTGCATCTCCTCGCGCAGTTTGAGGTCGAGCGCGCCGAGCGGCTCGTCGAGCAGCAGTACGCGCGGCCGGTTGACCAGGGCACGGGCGAGCGCGACCCGCTGGCGCTGGCCGCCGGAGAGCTGGGCCGGGCGGCGCTTGCCGAAGCCTTCCAGCCGGACGGACTTCAACGCGTCCGTCGCCCGCTCACGCCGCTCGTCCTTGGACACCCTCTTCACCCGCAGGCCGTACTCGACGTTCTCCTGCACGGACATGTGCGGGAACAGGGCGTAGTCCTGGAAGACCGTGTTGACGTCCCGCTCGAACGGCGCGAGCCGGGTGACGTTCCGCCCGCCGAGCTCGACGACGCCGTCGCTGGGTGACTCGAAACCCGCGATCATCCGGAGCACGGTGGTCTTGCCGGAGCCTGACGGCCCGAGCATGGCGAAGAACTCACCGTCGGCGATGTCGAGGTCCACCCCGGTCACCGCGTGCACGTTTCCGAAGCTCTTCTTGAGCCCGCGCAGGCGGACGGCGAGATCTCCTTGGTCTGGCATGGCGGAAAACATATGAGGTTAAATGTTTTTTGTAAAGGTTAGATCCGGTATCACTGTGTAGAGCGGACCGAGGTGACCCGAGAAGCGGGGGGCAGCATGATCGAGGTGGTCGCGCGGGGGGAGTGGCCGTGAACGTCGCGCGCCTCGCCGTCTTCGCGCCGGTCGACAGCACCGCAAGGGTGGACGCGGTGGTGCGGCGCCTGGCCGACGCCATCGCACTCGGCGTTCTGTCCGACGGCGAGCAACTCCCCAGCGAGAGCGAGCTGGCTGGGCAGCTCGGCGTCTCGACCGTGACGTTGCGCGAGGCGCTCATGGCCCTGCGCCAGCAGGGACTCGTCGAGACCAGGCGCGGCCGCGCCGGGGGCAGCTTCGTGCGGGTCCCCGCCGAGCTCGACGTCACCGTGAGACTGCGCTCCTTCGCCGTTGACGAGCTGCGCGACCTGGGGGACCACTACGCCGCGATAGCCGGGGCGGCGGCGCGGCTCGCGGCCCAGCGGTCACTGCCCTCCGACATCGCGCCGCTGCGGCGCTCGCTCGACGAGATGGCCGCGGTGGAGTCGAGCGCGCAGCTGCGGCGGCTGGACGGGCGCTTCCACATCGAGGTCGCGGCGGCCTCGCAGTCCGCCAGGCTCACTCAGGAGGAGATCCGGTTACAGGCTGACATCGGACCCTTGCTGTGGCTTTCGCACGACGACCTCGGCGGGCAGTATGGGATAGCCGCGCAGCACCGCGCCATCGCCGAGGCGATCGAGCAGGGCGACGGCGACCTGGCCAGAGCCCTCGCCGAGCGGCATGTCCTCGACGCTATAGACCACCTCATAGAGCTTCGGCTGGGGCTCCAGGAGTAAGGCGATGATCACCAGAACGGAAACGCAGCCGCCCGCGGCCGGACAGGATCTCGTCGGCGAGGCGGTCACGCGCGTGCGCGACACCGCGGAGGAGGTCTTCGCCGTGCTCCGCGAGGTCCGCTGTGCCACCCTCGCCCAGGCGCACGCCGTCCGGCAGAGCGGGCGTGACCTGCGCAGGTCGGATCTGGCCGCGCTACGCCCGCTGCTGACCAGCCGCCTCGGCGTGCTCATCGTCGGGATCGGTTTCATCGCCGCCCCTGGCCTGCTGTCCGACGCCCCCTGGTATCTGGAGTGGTGGCAGGAGAACTCGTCAGGAGCGCCGGCGCAGCTCCTGCGCGACCTCGACCCGTCGAGCAGTGCGTTCTACGACTACACCCACTGGGATTGGTACACCGGTCCTCAGTCGGGCGCGGAGCGCACCATCTGCGGGCCGTACGTCGACTACCTGTGCACCGACGAGTACAGCCTCACCTTCTCCGTCCCGGTGACGCTCGACGGGGTGTTCCTCGGGGTGGCTGCTGCCGACGTGTTCGTACGCCGGTTCGGCGCCTCCGTGGTGCCCGTGCTGCGGGGGATCCCCGGCCAGGCCTTCCTGATCAACGGCCAGGGGCGGGTCGTCGCGTCCAACACGGCCCGCTGGATCGCCGGATCGGTCTACCGCGAAGCGGACGGCTTCGCCGTACGACCGCTGGCGGACCTGCCCCTCTCCCTCGTGACAGCGACCGAATCCTGAGCTCCTACTGACCAGGCTCGGCACTCACAGCCACCCACGTCGTTTGAACACCCAGTAGAGCACCGTGGACGCGAGCAACATGAAGAAGACCGCCATCGGATAACCGAAAGCCAGCCGCAACTCCGGCATGTGCGTGAAGTTCATGCCGTAGACGGACGCGATGAATGTGGGGGCGAAGAAAATGGCCGCCCACGCGGATATCTTCTTCACGTCCTCGTTCTGCGAGTAGCTGGCCTCCGTGAGGCGTTTGACCTCCGCGTTCTGCGCCTGGCCCACCAGTGCGGCCTTGATGGTGAGAACGGTCTGATAGAACTCGATGACCCCCTGGAGATACTCTCGTTCGCCGTCCGCCACGGCGCGGATCCGATCGAACTGGTCCGCGATGTCGACCACCAGCCGCTGCCCTTCGGGCGAGATACGGGTGAGGTTGGTCATCCTCCCGTAGATGGCGCCGCTGAGCGCGCCCATGGTGCGCACAGAAAGCAGCCCGTGACGGGTGCGGAACAACTCGTTGAGGAACTCCTCCGGGTCTCCGACTTCTCCGCCCGTGACCCGTTGCTCCAGGTTCCACACGTCGATGGTCGCCGTCTCCACGTACGCCTCCTGGTTACGGATGAGCGCGGAGACGATCGCGTACGACAGTTCGAACGGCGTGGTCGGCCGCAGCCGGCCCGCCTGGATCCTGGTGAGCACCGCGTCGGTGTCACGCAGGGTGCACTCCTGCTTGACCGCCGGATTGACCGGCCCGTGTACGGTCACCAGATAGTGCTTGCCGACGAACTGGTCGAGCTCGACGAAGTGCACGTGGCCCCGCTGCCCTCGTTCGGGGGCGTGCAGGACGATGAACACGTGATCCAGGTAGGCGTGCACCTTGGGCACGCGGTTGCGCTGGACGCAGTCCTTGATCGCTATCGGATGGAAACCGAACACGTCCGACAGCACCTGCGCGGCGTCCCTGTCGCAGCTGGGGATGTCCACCCAGACCAGGCAGTCCTCACGCTTGAGCAGCGTCGGCAGTTCTTCGACGGAGTGTTCTTCGACGCCCGTACTGTCGATCAGACGAATGTCCATCCGACTCGCCTCCCCAAGGGTGCCCCCTCCCTCCGAGTATCCGCCCAGGAGCCCCGCCAACGCTCTCCTGCGGTTCGGAACGGCGGGCCGTGATCCCGGCCACGAGGATGGTCGGCCCGCCCCACCTCGACTCTCGGCGAGCAGCGGAAACGCGCCTCAGGAAGGCCTCCCATGGCCAACTTTGCTGTCGGCTCAGCCCGCAGTGACCTTGGCGTAGTGGAACACCTCGGGCGGTAGCGGGTGGTCCAGGCGCCAAACGAACCTGATCGGTCGTTCACCATCGTGGCTCGCATATCGCATGGGACCTGCATAGGTGTACGGCGGAGCCCCCAGCCCTTCGTCTCGCTTGGACTGTCGGATCAGCAAATGAACCGTTGACGCACCCGTCAGGTAGCGGCGAGCGGTAGCGGTAGAGGAGCGCAGGGTGCTCTGCGACTCCCATTGGAACAGCTCTTCACTGATCGCCCGATCATGGTAGAGCGTGGAGGGAGAGTAGTGGTCCTCGGACTTGTCGATGGTGACGAAGAACAGGTCCGCCCGGTGCTCCTCCACGTACTTGACCCCTTCCCGCATATGCGCGGGCTTGTCGATGCCGAAAGCGGCCAGCACCTCGTTCTTGCTGTATCGCGCATGGACATGCAACGGCACGACAGGATCCAGAGGCGGGGCCACGTGACGGATTCCCGAGCGCAGGATGTCCGCCAACTCCTCAAGCTCTGCGGCGCGAGCACCCGTGAGCCGCGCGAGCCGGGTTTCCATCCCAGAGATAGGCTCGCTGCCACCCCACAACATCGCATCCAGCATGGCCATGAGGCGCAGTTCGCGCGGGGACTGCGGAGTTCGGCCGGCCAGCACCTCGGTCAAGAAGGCGAGACGCTCGACGTCGTCAATATGCAGCATTCTGCCGAAAGCTCGCCCGAGCCCTTCGTCAGGGGATGCGGCTTCTAGACCCGCGGTATGCCGCAGGGAGGCCCAGCCCTGACGGCGCCGGTAGAGATCCTCCACGTCCAGCCCTGTCTCCTGCAGGAACTTGGGCATACTGACGTCCCCGAGGTCGCGGAGCTCGCGCGCCAGATCCCGCCAGTTCAGGCCGAGCGCTTGCCGTACGTTCTCGAGGACCAGTCGGCGCACATCACGGTCCAGGTCGATCACGCAGCCAGCGGGCAGGGTCGGGAACCCCTGCTCGATCTCTCGTGCGATGCCGGTACGGCTGGCGCCGGTGAGCGCGCGATAGCGCCGGTCGAAGCGGAATTGCTTGTGCTGATGGCCGACGAAGTCGAGCACGGTCAGGCACGGCTTGTCGTCGGCCAGTCGCAGGCCACGCCCGAGCTGCTGCAGGAAGACGGTGGCGCTGTCGGTGGGGCGCAGGAAGAGCACGGTGTCGATCTCCGGAACGTCGACTCCCTCATTGAAGAGGTCGACGGTGAACACCGCGTTGATCTGCCGGTCTCGCAGGTCTTTTAGCGCCTGGGAACGTTCGCCCGCCGGACTATGCGCGGTGACAGCCACCGAGGGAAGCCCGGCTCGGGTGAAGCGGTCGGCCATGAACCGGGCGTGGTCGATGCTCACGCAGAAGCCGATGGCCCGCATCCGCCCCACATCGCCGATCTTGCGCTGCAACGTCTCCAACACCACGGCGACGCGGCGGTCGTTGCCCGTGTAGACGTTTGAGAGCTGGCCCGTGTCATAGCCCTGGCCCCTGCGCCAGCCGACCTGGCGCAGGTCAGTGCCGTCGTGGACGCCGAAATACTGGAACGGGGCCAGGAGCCCACGCTCCAGTGCTTCCCACAAGCGCAGCTCGGCAGCGATCCGGCCGTCGAACCAGTGCTTGATGTCCTGACCGTCGGCGCGTTCCGGCGTCGCGGTCAGCCCCAGGAGCACCTTCGGCCGTACCGCCGACAGCAGGCGCCGGTAGGTCGAAGCCTCGGCATGGTGGAACTCGTCCACGATCACCATGTCGAACCTGTCCGGCTCCGGCAGAGGGTTGGCGTGCAACGACTGGATAGAGGCGAACACGTGCCGCCATTGCTCGGGGCGAGCGCCGTCAACGTACAGCTCGCCGAAAGTCTCATCCCGCATCACCTGCCGGAAGGTGAGCAGGCTCTGCCGCAGGATCTCCGCACGGTGGGCGACGAACAACAGCGAATCCGCCTGCCCGGCCGCACGCAGACGCCGGTAGTCCAGCGCGGCGACCACGGTCTTGCCGGTGCCCGTGGCCATGACGACCAGGTTGCGCCACCGATCGTGAATCTGCCGTTCGGCGTCGAGCTCGTCGAGGATCTCACGCTGGTAGGAGTAGGGCAGGACGTCGATGTGCGCGAAATCGAGCACGACCGCCCGGCCGCCGGCCCGCTCGGCGGACAGGGCACGGTCGAGCCGCTCGGCATCCTGCGCCGGATCGTAGGGCTCGAAGGACGGATCGCCCCAGTAGTCGTCAAACGTAGCGGTGAACGTGTCGATCAGGTGGGGCTGCTCGGCCTGAGCGAGCCGTACGTTCCACTCCAGTCCATGGCTTAGGGCGGTTTGCGACAGGTTGGAGGAGCCCACATAGGCGGTGGACAAGCCGCTGGCCCGATGGAACAGCCAGGCCTTCGCATGCAGTCTCGTCATCCGGGTGTCATAGGAGACGCGAATCTCGGCGCCCATGGCCGCCAGCCGGTCCAGCGCGAGGCGGTCGGTGGCGCCGATGTACGTGGTGGTCACCACCCTCAGCCGGCCGCCACGCGCCAGAAATTCCTCGATCGCCTCCGCCAGTACCCGTACGCCGTTCCACTTCACGAACGCGCAGAGCAGGTCCACGTGATCGGCGGAGGCGAGCTCGCGTTTGAGCTCGTGGCCGATCTCCGGCTGCCCCCTGCCGTTGACCAGCAACGCGCTACTGGCGAGAGGGATCACCGGACGCGCGGGAAACCGTACCTGTCCGGCCGCGTCCCGGCTTCTGGCGACGCCCAGCAGTTCCTCGGCGGCCTCCACGAGTTCCTCGGGCGAGGCGGCCTCGGGCACCAGGTCGCCGATGAGGTCGGCGATTCGGTTGACGATCTCTACCTGCCGCGCCAGCCGTACGGCATCGCTGTCACCCCGGACGGAACGCAGCGCACGGCGGGTGAGCGCGGCAAGATGCCGCGCCAGGGTCTCGTGCGAGTCGGCGATGTCCAGTGACCGCCGGTCGATCAGCTTGCGATCGGATACCGCTTGCAGGAGGGCGTCCACTTCACGGGTGATCAGATGTTGGTAAACGCCCGGCTGAAGATCGCTCACTTCGGCGACTATAAGGTGCGGCCGGCTACGGCGATATGCGAACGTCGACAACCGTATGTCCTGACGTGGCCGGAAGATCGTCCTACACTGGCCGACCGTGGACTGGGTTGGGCGGGTCGCCGAGATCCGGCGCTGGACCAGAGGCGGCGAGCGGGCACCGCACAAGCCGCTCCTCCTCCTGTACGTCCTGGGCCATTTCCAGCGGCACGGTAACCGGCCCATCCCGTTCAGCGCCGCCGAGGCCGAGCTCAAGAAACAGCTCAAGGAGTACGGCCCGCCCCGCGACACCAGCCCGGGCTACCCGTTCCACCACCTGACGAACGACGGCCTGTGGTTGGTCGACACCCGCCACGGCCCGGGCAGCCCGGGCCCGGAACTGGGCCGGTTGCGCGACAGCCAGGCCAGCGGCCGCCTCCATCCCGATCTGGCCCGCGCGCTGTCGGATGAGCAGGGGCTGCTAAGCCGGATCGCCCGCTACCTCCTCGACGCCAACTTTGCCCCGTCTCTTCATACGGACCTGTGCATGCTTGCCAGCCTGGACCTGGAGACGCCGGAAACCGGCCGGGAGCTCAGAACACCGCTGGCCGTACGCCGTGATCCGGGCTTTCGCGACCGGGTACTCATGGCGTACGAGTACTGCTGCGCGTTCTGCTCCTACGACGGCTGGCTGGACGGCGCTGTGGTCGGCTTGGATGCTGCGCACGTGCGCTGGTGGGCCTTTGACGGCCCCGACGAGTTGGCCAATGGACTGTGCCTGTGCGCCATCCACCACAAGCTGTTCGACAAGGGCGTCCTCGGACTGACTACGGGCCCGACCATCGCCGTCTCGGCCAAGTTCGTGGGCCGATCGGAGGCCTCCCGCGGCATGGTCCTCTCCCTGGCCGGACGCCGGGCGCGCGAGCCCCAGCCGGGCCTGGACGCCGTCGATCCGGCCCACATCGACTGGCACGGCCGCCAGGTCTTCCGCACCCCCGCCCGCGGCTGAGGTATACACCGTCGTGTCGGCCGAAGAGCCGTAGCGGCCCGCTGGCGTCCTGACGCGCGGAGCATGATCTCGACGCGGGTTCGGCGGCGCCGTCTCAGGCGCCTTCGACAATGCTCCACAGCATGCGTGGCCGCCCGGCGACCACCACGCCTGCACCGGGGTGCAGACCATTCACAGCGCCGGTACGGCGAGCGGTGGCACCGAGCGGATCGGCGCCGGTGCGCATCGGGAGACCCGACGAACGCCTCCGGCTGGAGACGGACGAGGGAATGTCCATACGGTCGATCTCGGTCGACCATATGGCCGATAAGGATCAACCGCGCGGAACCCTAGCGTCGGTGACGACATCATCCGACAAGGGGGGCTTTCTGTGCGTGCACGAAAGATCGCCACGGCCGTCGCCACGAGCGCGACGCTGATGGCGGGGATGGCGGTCACCGGCCAGGCGTCGGCAGGCGTCACGGGTGACGCCGGGACCGACGGGCCGGCCCGGTTTCACCACCGGACGCTCAACTGGCACGGCTGTAAGACCGGGCCGAACGACGAGACCGGTGGGGCACTGGACGCGGCGGGCGCCCAGTGCGCCGAGGTCACCGTCCCGCTGGACTACCGCAGGCCCCAGGGCCGGAGCATCACAGTGGCGATCTCACGGATCAAGGCAACCGACCCCGCCAAGCGCCGGGGCGTCCTGCTGATCAATCCCGGAGGCCCGGGCGGGAGCGGGCTGCAACGGGCGCTCCTCGGCAAGTTCATGCCCGCCGTCGCGGCCCGCTACGACCTGATCGGGATGGATCCGCGCTTCGTCGGCCGCAGCACGCCGATCCACTGCCGGTGGATGACCGACACTCCCACCCGGTCGGCCGGCCCGACCCGCCGCACCTTCAACGAGAGCGTGGCCCTCATGAAGGAACTGGCGGCCGGGTGCGTCCAGGGCAACCGTGACCTGCTGCCGTACGCCACCACCCGCAACACCGCCCGCGACATGGACGTCATCCGCGCCGCGCTCGGCGAGCCCAAGCTGTCCTACCTCGGCTACTCCTACGGCACCTACCTGGGCGCCGTCTACACGCAGATGTTCGGCGCCAGGGCCGACCGGGTCGTGCTGGACAGCGCGGTCGACCCGGACGTCTACGGCCCCGATCTGCTGTCCGGGAACGGCCCGGCGATCACCGCCGCGCTGAAGCACTGGGCCTCATGGGCCGCCGCTCACGACGCCGAGTACGGCCTGGGCGCCACCGAGGCCGAGGTCCTGGCCACCGTGGAGCGCGTCAACCAGGCCGCCACCCGGCGCCCGCTGCGGGTCGGCGAGTACCGGATCGACGCCCACCACGTCCCCTACCTGCTGTTCATCCGCCTCTATGACGACAGGGCGGAGGCGTACGCCGGCTTCGCCGCGGAGGTGCAGGTGCTGGCCGACGCCGCCCGCGGCGACGCGGTCACCGTCCCGGCGTCGCTGAAGGAGACCCTCGACGGCCTGTTCACCGGCTCGGGGGCAGCTGAGGACCGGGCGGGAACCCCGATCCTCTGCGCCGACCGGGCCGCCTCCCGCGACCTGGAGACCTACTTCCGCGACATCCAGGCCCACCGCGCCGGTGAGCCGCTGTTCGAGCCGATGACCCGCAACATCAGTCCCTGCGCCTTCTGGCCGGCCACACCGGTGGAGGCGCCCACCACGATCGGCAACGACGCCCCGATGCTGATCGTCGGCGCCGATGGCGACCCCGTCACCCCCAACCCTGGCCAGCGAGCCATGCACCGCGCACTGGCAGGCTCCCGCATGATCACCCTGCGCGGCGCCTTCCGCCATGGCGCCTACCTCGCGGCGGGCAACGCCTGCGTCGATGCCACCGTCAACCGGTATCTGGTGGACGGCGTCCTGCCCGACGGCGACACCACCTGCGACAAGGACAGCGCCCCGGCCAGGCGACGCTGAGCCGTACCCGCGTCCCATGGTGACCCGTCACCATGGGACGCGGGCATCAGTCTCGGGCAGGATCGCGGTGGCTGAACCTGTCTGCCGTACCTGAGCGAGGGCGGATTCGGTGGCGCGGTGCGCTCGGGCGCTCGCTGCGATCTTCACGGCGTTGTCGCGCAGGTATCTGAACGTGAAGCCCGGCGGGCCGCCAGCGATCGTCACGGCCCTCATCCGTTCGAGGCGACACAGCACCCCGGTCAGCGGCAGCGCGACCTCGGTGACCTGTGAGCATGCAAGGGAGAATCCCTGACCTGCCCAGAACTTCATGAACTCGGGCTGGCGCCTCAACGGGACTGTGGGTGTCGGGCTTCCGGCTGCCCTGGGCGCACATCCACGGTTGCCTCACCGGTAAACGCCTCTAGCAAGTGTTAATCACACCTTCTATCCTTCTGTGCTGGTGACGTAATTTGCGGAGGAACCTTGGTAGACGTGAGTGCGCCCGAGGGTGCCGAGCCGGGTGCCCGGCGTGCCGCGCCGGGCACGCTGCGGCTCGTTCAGGCCTTCGTGAACACCTTCGACTGGGAGGCGCGGCGTGATGCCCTGTCCTCCCTCGACGGCCTGCACGGTTGGCTGGCGGACGAGCACCTGGTCGAGCCGGAGACCGAGATCGGCATCCTGGCGCTCCGGCAGGCCGCGGCGGTGCGGGAGGGCCTGCGCGCGATGGCCCGCGCCAACAACGGCGTGCCACTCGATCAGGAGGCACTGGCACTCATGGACATGACGATCCAGGAACTCCGGATCGCCATGTCCCTCACCTCCGAGGGCTCGCTGACGCTCGTCGCGCCGTCACCCTTCGGGCAGGCGATGGCTGAGATCCTCGATGTCGTGCGCACCGCGATGGACGACGGCCGCTGGCGGAGGATGAAGGCGTGCCGGCGGGATGTCTGCAGGTGGCTCTTCTACGACGGCTCCAGGAACCAGTCGAGCCACTGGTGCACGATGGACATCTGCGGAAACCGGGAGAAGAGCAAAAGCGCCTATCACCGTCGCAAGGACCGGCTGGCAGGTGAGTCGGTAAAGGCTCCGAAGGCCTGAGGACTTCGCAATGGCACACGACATCGGCGATATCGCGATCATCGGGATGTGCGTCCGTCTGCCCGGCGCCCGCGACTACCGGGAATACTGGCGAAACCTGTGTGCGGGCCTCGAATCCAGCTCGTCGATCACCGTCGAGGAGTCACTGAGGGACGGGGTCGATCCGGCGATCCTCTCCCACCCCAACTACGTCAACAGGAGCGCGCTTCTCGAGACCGCGGAGCTGTTCGACGCCGGCTTCTTCGACATGACTCCGCGCGAGGCGGATGTCCTCGACCCGCAGCATCGCCTCCTCCTGGAGTACGTCTGGGAGTCCTTCGAGGACTCCGGGTACCTGCCAGTGACCTTCGACCGCGACGTGGGCGTCTTCACCGGCCGTACGGCGAGCAACTATAAGGACTGGCTGCTCCTCAACCACGAGGACGTGGACATGCCCAGCGCCTACTCCCTGCACCTGGCGACGGGACCCGAGTTTGCGGCGACCCGGATCTCCTACAAACTCAACCTGCCCCGCGGACGGCGTGCTCGCGCACCTCCGCTCCCTGGTCGGCTGCTCGGCGTCGGCCCGACGACGTCGGCGCGCATACGTCACTGTTCGAGCTCGGGTTCACCTCCTACTCGGTGATCGAGGCGAACGAGGGGATCAAGCGTGACTTCAGGATCGAACTGCCGCTCAGGCGGCTGTATGAGGACCTGACCACGGTTCAGTCACTGGCCAAGCACATCGCTGCTGAGAAACAGGAGGTTGGCGCGGAATGAAAGTGGAAGTCGAGTTCAGGCGCACCATGAACCCCGAACCCGCCGGCGCGGAGCGGGTGGCGGAGATCCAGCGCGATCCGGGGTTCGGCAGGTATTTCACCGATCACATGGTCACCGTGGCCTACGACCAGGACCGCGGCTGGCACGATGCGAGCTTACGCCCGCACGAGTCGTTGGGCCTGCCGCCGGGGACCGCGGTCTTCCACTATGGCCAGGCCGTCTTCGAGGGGCTGAAGGCCTACCTCCAGCCGGACGGCTCCATCGCCAGCTTCCGGCCCGAGGCCAATGCCGAACGGTTCCGCGCCTCGGCACGGCGGCTGGCGATGCCCGAGCTGCCGGAGGAGGTCTTCCTCGCCTCGCTCAGGGAACTGGCCGAGACGGACAGGCACTGGGTGCCGGCCGAGAACGGCAACTCCCTCTATTTCCGTCCCTTCATGATCGCGACCTCCGTTGGACTCGGGGTGACACCGTCCACCGAGTACATCTATGTCCTGATCGCCTCGCCCGTCGCGTCCTACTTCACCAGCGGGGTGAAGCCGGTGAGTGTGTGGCTCTCGGAGGAGTACGTGCGGGCCGCTCCCGGCGGGACCGGCTCGGCCAAGTTCGCCGGCAACTACGGCGCCGCGTTCATCGCGCAGGAGGAGGCGGTATGGCACGGCTGCGACCAGGTCGTCTGGCTGGACGCGGTGGAACGCCGGTGGGTGGAGGAGATGGGGTGCATGAACCTCTTCTTCGTCTTCGGCTCGGGACCGACGGCCAGAGTCGTGACACCGGAGCTGAGCGGCTCGCTGCTGCCGGGGATTACCCGGGACTCGCTGCTGCGGCTGGCCAGGGACGCCGGTTATCGTGTCGAGGAGCGGAAGATCTCGGTTGACGAGTGGAAGCAGGCGAGCGCTTCGGGAGACCTCACCGAGGTGTTCGCCTGCGGGACGGCGGCCGTGGTTACACCCGTGGGCACGGTCAGACACGCGGGGGGCGAGCTGGTCATCGGGGAAGGAGAACCCGGCCCCGTGACCACCCGGCTGCGCCGGCGGCTGACCGAGATCCAGACCGGCGTGGCACCCGACCCCCACGGGTGGATGCACACGCTGCTGCCCTGAGCCGAAGGCACGGATCATCGCGCTGTGGAGCGCACCCGGGTGCTGCTCCACGGCGTTCCTCAGGATGATGCAGCAGCGCGGGGACTGCCGGCGAGTAACCACGCGTCCTTGACCCGTGGTTCCGCCCGGCTGGGCCGCCCTGACGACGCCGTCCACACCCTCCCTCTGGTGTGCGCCTTTCCTCTTTGGTGGTGTGGAGGAGTTCGTGATGGCCAAAGCGTGCCGGTCGCCCGGTGTGGATCATCGTCGGCTCGGCAGGACTGCGCTAGCGGCGAATCTGCGGACCCGTACTCCAGAGGTCGCCGCAGCGAGACAGATGGGCCTGGAACGTCGCCAGGCCCTCCTGATGCCTAGTAGATGTTGACGCCGTAGGCCGACAATGCGGCCCTGACCGGCTGGAAGTAGGTGATCCCGCCCGATCTGCAGTCGCCGCTGCCACCCGACGTCAGGCCGAGTGCTTTGGTGCCGTCAATGAACGGGCCGCCGGAGTCGCCGCCTTCAGCGCATGCGTTGGTCTTGGTCAAGCCCCGTACGGTGCCACCACTCTGGTAGTGGACTGTCTGGTTCAAGGCCAGGACCGTGCCGCTGCGCGTGCCAGTGGTGCTGCCGCAGCGCTGTACGCTCTCGCCGACGACGGCGTCATTGGCTGTTGCGACGTCCTTGCCGCACGCGGTGCCCGGCTTGGAGATGCCGGCATTGTCGTAACGGACGATCGCGTAGTCACTGCCAGGGAACGTGGCGCCGGTGACCGAGCCGAGCAGGGTGTTATGGCCGGCGTCGGCATACCAGGTACTAGCCGCCTTGCCGCAGTGACCGGCGGTGAGGAAGGAGTAGGTGCTGCCGCTGACCACGTTGAATCCGAGCGAGCAGCGGTACTGGCCACCGTAGATTGCATCGCCGCCGGCGATGAATTCCGTGAGTGTGCCCGGCATGTATTCCACTCGGACCGCCGCGCCGAATCGGGCGACCACGGCGCGGAGCCGGCCGAACGTGGAGGCGGCGACCACGTCGTCGTAGTTCACGACGACCTGGTCACCATCGACGCCGTAGGCGGTTCCCGGGATGGCGGCGTGGTCGAGCGCGGCCAGGATCTCCGTGGGGTTGGGAGCGTTGGCCGCCTGGGCGGAGGTCGTGGTGGCGACGAGCGTGCCTGCAGCGAGGATGGTGGTCGCGAGGATTCGGAGGATGCGGCGGGGTAAGAGGGGTGTCAACCTCACTCAAGCCTCCTGGGAGGAGGGCGCTTTGGCGCCCTACGACGTATGGGCAGGGGTCCCCTGTGCGCGCATGTTCCCATCGAGGCAGAGCCCTGGCAATAGCCGACAAAGCCTCCGAAATATCACGTAATTGGCAATATTCCGGCACTGGCGACTCACCATGAGCGATGCTGTCGCGCACGCGGTCGCCGAGCGGAAGGCCCGATGCGACGATCAATCTCTCGGTGAGTATCTGTCATGGGTCTGGCCGAGATACGGACGACTGCGCCAGGCGGGGAGCAGAACCTTTTGCATGGCTCGGCCGATCACGCCGGCCTGGTCTACCGAGTCGTCGGGGAAGATCCCTGAAGCGGCGATGACGGTGTCGCCCGCGCTCTGGAGCAGACGGCGAAACTGATCCGGTCCATGTCCAGGCCCGTTCGGGTGAAGGCGATGTCGGCGGCGGCGCGTATCAGTGCCTGGTAGGTGACCAGCAGGGCGTAGACCTCCTGCTCGATGCCGGGGATGGTACGCAAGCAAGGACGCATGGTGGCTTTGATCGAAAAGTAGGTGGTCTCGGCTTGCCTGCGCTCGTAATAAAGCGCCACCAGCCCGGCGGTCGGTCAGGCTGGTGAGCAGCCCCACTGCTCGCTTCGGACGGTGCCGTCCGCGAGGGTGATGGTCGCACCGCCTTATGGCTTCCGCGCCGAGCCTGTGATTGACGACACGCAGGCTGACTGTCACGTGGAGTCCGGCAGGCCCGTCCTCTCTCCGAACAGTAGAGAGAAGAGGGCGAGCCAATGCTCACTGACGACGAGAATCCCGCGAAACAGCCGGAGACGACTCCACAGAGGCGAGGACCGAGCCGCGCGCTGAAAGGGGTCGCCGCGCTTCTGGCCGGGTTGGTCGCGGCGATCCTCACGCTGGCTTACGCGTGGCAGCCCCCCGAGGAACGGGATTTCCACTCGTCCTGGTCGGTGGATTCGCACTTTGTCGACACGCCGGTGGCCCGCTTCCACTACACCAAGGCAGGGAAAGGCTCGCCCGTTGTGCTGCTTCCCGGCGGCACACTGTGGAGCTACACCTATCGCGACACCATCCCCGCCCTTGCCAAGGATCACACCGTGTACGCGGTCGACCCACCCGGATACGGATACACGACCGTCCATGACGAGGACTTCGGCTACGACGTGCAGGCGATGGCCGATGCCCTTTCCTCGTTCATGGATGCCGTCGGCGTACCGCGGGCGTCCATCGTCGCCCATTCACTCAATGGTTCCGTGGCTTTGTATCTCGCTGAGACCCGGCCCGAACGTGTGGACAAGCTCGTCCTGATGGCGCCCCTGGGGTTGAACGCGCCGGTCAACTTCAATCTCGAGCTGATGCGCGTGCCGGTGATCGGTGAGGCGGTGACCAAGCTGATGGGCCGATCCACTTTCGCCTCCGGCCTGTCGGGCGCCTACGCGCGAGGTGAACGGATGACCTCCCGAGTCGTCGATGAGTATTGGGCGCCACTGAGCCGCCGACCCAACCGTAAGGCAATGTGGAAGCAGGTCCGTATGATCGATCTGTCGCTCGTCGATCGGAAACTTGGCGACATCCGCGCTCCCACACTGATCCTCTGGGGCGACAGGGACGAGTTCGTCTCCCCTGAGCAGGCTGACCGGCTGCGGCGGAGAATTCCTGGATCTACGCTCCGACTGTTCCCCGGCCTGGGGCATGTCCTCCACGAGGACGCGCCGGCTCTCGTCAACCTCGAACTACTCGCCTTCCTGGACACCGACGGCGTCAGGCCGAAGCGTTAAGGGGGACTGTACGGTTTTCGCGTGACGCTGCGAGCCGCACCGTCACCACCGAATCTGCGACAGTGCCCTAACTGGACACACCCGTTAGAGCTCCAGCCGTCCTGGCGTGGCGGGTGGAGTATAGACAGCGAGCGTGGGCCATAGAGGAGCAGGGCCGCTCACGCTGGCCATGTTGGCTATTAGCTCATTGTCCTCAGTAGGTCCCATGGCGCCACCCAACGCCCTCCCGCTGTAGCAGCAATCAAGGATCACAATCCTATTGCGTGCTCTGCTTGAGCGGAGTTCGTTTCTTACATGCTCGTAAGCCACGGCATTGTAAATGCGGTCGAGGTCGGCAGTGGGTGTCGTGAGATAGAGGTCACTGCCGTTCATTCCCAGTAGGCCGTGTCCTGCGAAGTACACGATTAGGGTGTCTTCTGCGGCAGCTGCTGCCGTCTTGACGGGCCTGATCATCTCCTCGGCGACGGTCGGGTTTGAGATTACAGTGCAGTGATCTGATGGGAGCCCCCATAGTTCTTCATCCTGCAGCAGCCCGCTCAGAGCGCGTAGATTATTCTCCACTGCTGGTAATCGGGGCATGGCGTCGTACTGGCTCGTCCCGATCAGAACTGCACGGGATTTTGCGACATTGGAAAGCCTCAATCTTCACTCTCCAGAGCCTTCGCCATCTTTATAGCATCATCAATACTCATGCCAGTAATCTCTACCCGCACGTCTTCGCGCTTTATGACTACAGTCGGCCTGCTACGCCGTGTTGCGGCCCACGAGGCAACCGTCTGGATGAAGCCTGGGAGTGCTAGGCCGCTCGTCACTAGCAGGGTTATGAGGTCGAGGGTGTCTCCCATATCTCCTGGCTTGACCTCTTGCTCGCTCAGGCTTATTTGTGAACTCTGGCGAATGACTGGTTCGTCCCGTAGCCATTCATAAAGAGAGCGCAGCTCTTGGTCTGCCTCGGGTGCGATTACAGAGAGTTCTAGCTTCACGTATTGGCCTTTCGCGGTCGGGGTGGTAAGTATGGCAACCTGCTACTAGACAGGCAAATCCCCAGCAATGGTGCAATGGCTACGAAATGTTGCACACCGGGTGTTACTGGGTCGAATAAGTCGGGGATCACCTGGGTGGAGCGTTGAGCAGTCGCTCCGGGTGCAGGGTTGCCCGGTGGAGGTCCCAAGGGCATACATGCGATCAGGGGTCGCTGGCGCGGCCTGCAGTGTGTGCGGGCAACGGAGGGCGAAGCGTTGTCGCTTCCGTGTACCTCTCTCTATGGGCTACCCGTCGGGCTGTATGGAGGGTGCGCATAGGCCTCACACTCACCAGCGTCCCCAAGCTCGCCCTTGACTACAAGCGGCAAGCTGCCCCAGGTAGGGGGCAATGGCGAGATGCCCCGAGCGCCTACGGGATCGGGTGGTAGAGGCACGTCCGCCCTCACGTTGGCGTCCGAGGGCTCCGAGGCAGCCGTCATGCGAGCCCCATCGACACAGGATGGGGATGCGTCTCTGGGCCTTTTGCTGATGCGGTGAAGGTCAAGGATGGCTGTTCGGCCAGGTCCAGACCTGTTTGAGCGGCACAAGATCGTCCCGCAATAGTCCCGCGATCTTCGTCCTAGGGCTGCATTTGGCTGCCTCTGGTGGCCTGGAAAGCAAGAGAGCTGCGGCTGAGAAGCCGCAGGTCAGAGGTGTTTTCGATGGTGCCCCCGGCGGGGTGCAGCGCAGATGGGCAGCAAGGCTCTCACGTCGTCGGTCGACAGAAACTCACGATATCCGAGAGCTTCCAGCTCGGTAGGACCCGCTGATTATGAGTCAACGACCTATGTGTCGGGCGCGGCCTCAACGTCCGTCTTCGTATCGCTACGCGCATCAATGCCGGTTCCGGAATGCCGAGGTATGACGCCCTGTAATCCGGCGTACCGGTAGCCGAAGAGCAACCACCGAGCAACCCCGGGTGCGACAGAACGGCCTTGACCATTCAATAACGATCGGCCTAGCCCTTTGATCTCCTCGCAGAGGAGGCACTTCAGGCCAGGCTCCGCACAGTGGGTGTCGGCAGCGCTGAAGGAGTCTAGCGAGGGCCGCACCAGCGGATCTAGCGCACGCGTCGAGTACTTTGAGCTCCCGACGCCGCTGGAGGCGGATCGCCGGGCCCTACTCCAGAGCTTGGACGGTCGATGGGCCGAGACGCAGGCGCACCGCTGCTTGCTGGTACATGCTGAGCTCGTTGGAGTACTGCTTTCCTCTACGGACGAAGGCGTTTACGCCACCTTCCATGACATTCTGGACGTCTACCCGGACTTCCGGGACGTCGATGGGACCGATGTGTGGACGACCAGTCGATTTGACGCGAATTGCGCCCTCTATATTCTCAAGGACGATGATCCGGTCGGCGTTCCCCAGCACGGGGATGTTGGGATTGTGCGTGATGACGATCAGTTGACGCTTCCATCGGCTTTCTCGAAGCTGCGTGACGATCAGTTCGGAGATCAGCGACGTGTCGAGGTCGTCTTCTGGCTGGTCGAGGACAAGCGGCTCGCCGCCGTGATGCAGGACGAAGCTGAGCATCGCAGCGCTACGCTGTCCGGGTGAACCGTGCGCCACATCCTGCCAATCGTCGTCCTGATGGGGGTCACCGTCGTGCTTCAGGAAGCGCATGGTGACCACGTCGTCGGCCATGGTGGTGGCGACCCTGATGCGCAGGGCTCGGTCCATGCCGCTCCACTTGTTCCACCAAGCCGTGCGCGGGCGTTCTCCCGTGTCTTCCTGAATTCGCCGCGCCACCGCGGTGTACGAGTTCGACATGAGGGCCCGCCTCCAGAGGTCAAGCCGTTCCTGAAGTGCATCGCTCGGCCCTTGCCACAGCCACCTAGCTAGCATTCGGGCATCCTCGATGTACCCGTCCGACCGTAGGTTGAGAAGCTGGCGAACAGTTTGCTCCCACCCATACCAGTCAGTCTTCGGACGCAGATGGAACTGGAGGGTATGGCTATTGGCCCGGATCCGATCGACGAAATGCAGGCGTCTCTGGCTGCGTCGGGTGTAGACGAGATCGAGTGCGTTCCAGCTTTCCCGCACGCGTAGCTGGAGATCGGGCACGCTCGCGGCGAGAGTGGCAAGTTGCTGCAGCCGCCGTGAGAGCGTGACGTGCTCTTCTCGAAGAGACAGATACTGCTCCGGGTTCACCCCGATCTCGCGGAGCTCGGCCTGGTAGGCCGCGTCGTCGGTTCGGGCTGCCTGCACTGTGTCGGCCCAGGCTCCTTCCCGCCGCGCTGCCTTAGTTTGGGCCGCTTTCCCTCGCGCGCGTGTGAGCGCGGAGGCCAGTTCCTCCCGGAGGTCTCGCCGGATGGCGATGACGTCTTGATGGTGTGGGTTGCTGATGCCGTCTTCGTCGATCCATAGGTCGCGCTCGACCGTCTGGAGCAGTTGCTCGATGGATCGCTCCAAATCGGCCGCCGCCGCTTCCACGAACTCGTGCTCGCGCAGGACGGCTTCATTGGCCTGACGCCGTTGAACAGTTGCCGGATTGTCGAGGTGGGCAACCTGCCGGCCCAGTTCCTCAGATCGCGCCTGCAGCTCTGGCTGCTGCTGGAGCTCAGCCTCTACCTGAAGTTGCCGGCTGACGAGGTTTTGGCAGTCGTTCTCGGCTTTCGTGAGTTCGGTGCTGAAATCGGCCTGTCTGCCATCACCGGAGGCGTCCAGTCCCTCATCGATCAGAGCGAGCAGGTGACGTGAGGAGGCGTAGGGATCCTCGACTTCGGGAGCGACACGTTCATACAGTTCCTTCTGGCTGAACACGCGGACGGGGAAGCGGGTGGGGGTGTCACCCGAGTCACGGCTTGTGATCCCCCCGCCTTCCTGTGTCCAGCGGGCGGTCTGGCGCTCGCCGGAGACGGGAAGGCGGTGGACGGCTTCAAGCTCTGCGTCCGCGAACACTCTCCGATAGAACTCCTCGAGATCAGTTTTGACCTTATCCGGCAGGCTGGCCGTTTCTCCGTAGAGCCGTCGAATCCCGGAGACAACCGTGGACTTGCCCGATCCGCGCCCTCCGATCACGACGTTGAGTCCGGGAGAGAATTCCAGGCTTAGGCCTTGGGTGGAGTTTCCGAGCCGACCACCGAGGGAGACGAACTCTAGCCATGGATGGGTGACCAGGTTCGGATCGCGTTCGGGGTACTTCTTGAGCCGGTCATCCCAATCGCAGATGATCCGCGAGTCGTAGTCCAGGAAGGCCTGGCGAAGTCCCTCCAAGGATGGCTCGGCCATCCGAATCCAGGTGAATCTGGATCCGAGCGAATCCAGACTGTAGGCATCGGACGTACTGATGAACGCGAGCCGGTCGAGGCAGGGGAAGTCATCGAGTTCCCGATTTCGGAATCGCTGATTCCAGGCAAGCTGTGATTTGTCAGCGGAGTATCGGCCAACGTCTATGGCAGAGAGGTTCTCATCATGCAGTGCCTGCCACCGACCAGTCCCTCTGACGGTCTTCTTCGAGGCGAGTCCGTTGTCGTTGAAGGCATGCGGGGCGACAGCGATCCACCCGGGTGGCAGCTCATGAAGGATCTGGTGAATGGTCCGCGGGGCAGGAGCGGGCGTCTGATCTGAGGGGTTGAACCTTGGATAACGGTCGTCGAAGCCGCAGACCTTGGCGAGGAGAATATCTATGTCGAGTGCCGTCTTGTCGAGGTTCCCGATGAGGAGGAGGTGCGCGCCGTCCGAGCCGGTTCCGGTAGTGATCTCCACACCGGGGAAGACGACGATGCCGACCTTAGCCCCTGCAAGCTGCATCTCCTCCGTCCATGCCCCCGTGTGATGATCGGCGAGGGCGACGACCTGGATCCCACGCTCCTTGAGCCTCGCCATGTAAAGATCGGCGAAGTCGCGTCTGTCCGCCTCGTTATTCAGATTCCCTGACCAGCCGGGAGGCATCTTGAAGTTCCATCCGGGGGTAGCGACCTGAAGATCACACTTGAACCATTGAGACATGTAGTTCCCTGAGGGAAATGTGGGGGCGATCGGAGTGGAGTAACGAACGAGGCTACACGTCCAAGGGAGCCACATCAGGCCAAATGGCTGGAGGGAGGCAATTCGCCCGGTCTTAAGTTTGCAGATTCGTCGCAAAGCCCATCAAAACACTCTTTCCGGACTTTCCGGACTATTAAGCCACTCGGGAGATTCTGACGTGCTACGTGGAGGCTGCAGCGATCTCTAACACGACACCCACAAGCGTTTCGTTAAGCAGGGCGAGGATGGAGGATCCTATGAGAGGAGAGCAAACGATCACGCACGGACCCCGCTCGGGAGAGCGGAGGGTCAAAGCGGCGCCGCTTGCGCCGCAGTGGAGCATGCGCCACGGCATAGGTCGATCGCTTCTTGGCCAAGACTGAAACGAATCCCCAGGCATGATGCCTGTCTTGAGCTCGCTGGCGTAAGCCCGTGTGTCTCGCGAACGCGGGCGCTAACGTCCCGGTCGCCGAGCCTCGGCCCGCCCTCGTCGGCCATGTCAGCGCGGGGTTGCCTGGTAGCTGCGAATCGCGATCAGGTCCAGCGGGAGCCAGCGTGCACTGATCTGGCGAAGGGCCACCGCTCGGTCTTGGTCACGAGGAGGACGCTCTCGATCCGGTAGAAGCGACTGGCGAGTGATCGAAAAGTCCAAAATTGTCGGCGGCTCCAGGTACAACTAGTGCTGTGACGTTCAGTAACGGCCCCCTTGAGGACGAGACCTGTAAGACCTTCGTCCTGCCCGCCCTGATAGATGACTCCTCCTGGCCTCGTGAACGGGTCAAGGCCCAGTATCCGATCAACAGGGGTAGGATCCAGCCGACCGCTCGCCGTCACCGTCAGGGTCGGCCCTTGATTGCCGACTATGCGGAACCGTGTTCCGGCTTAACGCGGTCGGCGGCAGGCCGTGGGTTCAGCTCTGGCCTGGCCCGGGGAGATCCTCGCCGTCGTTGCCGCAGAGGAGGAAGGCGAAGCGGTCCAGGTTGTCGGCGTACCGCTCGACGTGTAGAGACACCGGTGTGGGTAAACGTGCAGAGCTGTAGCCGGAGACCTTCCGTGCCGGTCACCGATCCTGAGGACCGGGGGGTTCGGCGCGGGCGAGGATCGTGTCGATGATCGACTGAAGCGAACCGGTGGCGTCGACGATATTCACCCCAAGCGCCCGCATTCGTGCCTGATAGGCCGGCAGCCAGCGGGGAAGCTGGATGCGGATGTCGCCAGCGCGGCCGAAGTCGTTGTCCCGGGTGGGGTCATCGAGCCGCCGCAGCGTGGGCTCGTCGATCTCCAGCAGGAAGATGTGGCGGAAACGGTCGAAGAAGTCGGCTTCGTTGTTGGCGTTGCCGCACATGTACAAGGTCGGACCAGTGCGATCGGCGGTGGTCAGGATCTCTTGCAGCCGGATCGGGTCCCACTCCCACCGGTGCCGGCCCAGCCAGTCGAGGTCGGGGACGTCCGGGCGGCGGACGACCTGCCCGGCGTGGTCGACCCAGCGGGCCAGGGTCTGATCGGCGTCCGCGTCGATCGACCATTTGCCGCGCCGGGCAAGCTCGGCGGCGATTGTTGTCTTCCCCGACCCGGAAAACCCGGTGATCAGCACCGCAGGCATGGCGGTCACGGTAGAGCATGCTCCGAAACGACGTCCAACGGAATTTCGGAGGGCGTCCTGTCTGTTGGCGGGGTGGCCAACGTAGGCCAGGAGCGATGGCGACAACCTGGCAGGGTCTGCGGCGAGTCGATGGCGTCGGCGATGACGAGCAGGATGTCGGACCAGCACCGCCCCTTCGAGGTCGGTGAGGATCGCAACATCTTGTTCGTCCCGCAGGAGGCGCCGAAGGTCTGCGTGTCACGGGCCTCTGAAGGTCGGCGACGGTCGCAAAACGATGCGGAGGCCGCATGGCTGCGTCGCGGCCGCGAACCTCCTATGGAGGCGATCAGGACCTATCGTCCTGCCTCAGGCCTTCCATCGAAGAAAAATCAAACTTTGGGATCGACATCGTGACCGTTGGCCGACGTTAGTGCATTCGTCCAACATCGATGTTCACGGGTCGGACGAGGCTTTGCGGATTGGGAGCCGTATGGGTGTTGAAGTGGTCAACCCGCGTGGCCATGTGTCCAAACTCTGGGAGGGGATCTGGCTGCTTGGTGGCTGAGGCTCAGATTCGGTCACCGGCTCGGAGGTGTCGTCGGTGGGTATCCCAGTGGACAGTGGCAAGCCGACCCGGAGCGCAGGGCCGTCAGGCCCGAGACATCCGATCGGCGGCGGTGTCAAGCGTGTTCGGTCCGTGGTGGCCGGTGACGCTTGCGGCGGGCTCTGATCAACGAGATGGGGCGTCGACGGCTGCCGCGGTTCGCGGGGGTCTGGGGGCGGTGGAGCCCTCAGGGCTTGGGGCGGGGAAGGCGATGTGCTCGTTGTAGGGCTGGCGGGTGGTCAGGCAGTGGAACAGACAGCCGAGGAAGCGGTTGTAGAGGTTGCGCAGTGCCGCGGAGTGCCGGTCACCGCGTTCTTTGCGCCGGTCGTAGTGGGCGCGGGCGCCGGGTGAGGCGGTCAGGCCGGCAAACGCCCTACTCCAGCTCGGCCTACTCCTACGTCTGGCAGGAAGCCCGCCGACAAGCCTTCACCACGGCTCAGGTCGCCTCGTCCCTGGCATCCCGGCCGTACGACCTGCGCCACGCGGCGGTCTCGCTCTGGCTCAACGCGGGTGTCCCGGCCCCCGAGGTTGCCAAGCGCGCTGGTCACAGCGTGGATGTTCTGCTCCGCGTTTACGCGAAATGCATCGACGGCCAGCAAGACCACATCAACGGCAAGATCAACGATGCCCTCGACTGACTTATCCATGTCCGCCTCGGCCCCGGCCTCACCGCTGGGGCCTTCTGCTTTGCCGTACCTCTCCCGGCCATTTCTCTCCCGATCCTCGACGGGACTTCAGAAGCCGTTGTCTTACCGAATGTAGTTCCTGCGTTTCCGCTGGTGAGCCCAGGGGTGTTCGCAGCGAACGCGGTTTACGTCCACGTCGCTGGCCCACAATTGGGCGCCGGAGTGCGGGCGTTCCTTCCGCACGACCATCCCCGTCCCACGCGTCCTCGCCGACGGTGCCGTCGGCTTCGACGGTCGGGGTCCACGCGCTCGCGGGAACCCCGAACCGGCACAACAGCGCGCCTGGGCGGGTGCCTACCGCAGGACGGGCCTGCCCTCAAGTACCGCCTTCAGGATCTTCAGGCTGTCGCAGATTCTGTCCTCTTCGAGGAACTCAGGGAGGACCGCCTCCGCCACGCTGGCGACCTTGCCTTCCCCGCCGAGGTAGACAGCGGCATTGGCTCCCTCGGCGTACTCGTCCAGGTGCCCGCGAACACAGGTGTCGGTCGTTGGTTTGCCGGCGAAGTAGATACAGCCCCGGCCGCCCATCTCAAGCCAGGTATGTGCAGACACCGGCCCTTTGACGACGAGGGCGGCCGGGTCGTACAGCGAAGTCGCGAGAAGGTTCCGGACGGTCAAAGACCGGCCGACGAACAGGCAACTGTCCCAGAGGCACACCAGATCCTGTGCCACGACCGAGCCGGTGACGTAGAGCGAAGTGTAGACGTCCGCGTTGCAAAAGGTGATGGGACCGCTGACGGTTAGATCGCCATCGATGACGTAGACCGTGTCCTCGTCCTCGCAGGGCGTGTTGCCCAGCGCCAGCGCACCGTCGATCGTCAGGTCACCGCGGTGGACGTAGAAATGCTCGGGTTCCTCACCGAAATAGTCGTCGACATCCCAACTGGTGCGGTTGCTCGCTTCGGCCATGTCGTACTGCTCCAGCGCCTCCTCAACTGGCACGGCATCCCAGTTTGCGGCGGGCGATTCGAGAAACATGCCTCTCCCTTTCGACAGTGGGGTCATCGGCGGTTGGTCGCCGCCGCAGCGTTCGATAGCTGCCGTGATCCTCCCTCACAGCTACGACAGCATGCTGACGGGCGATCCGAGTGAAGGTCACTTCTCCGAGTTCCTTCATCCGAGCGTCGCCCGTCGCAGGTCGCGATCCGTCCGAGCCCTGCTGCCGAAGGCGTCGATCCCGAGGTCCAGACCTGTCGCGGCGTTGTCAGACGCAGGACGTAGGCTCCCGGTCCGATGAGGTGCGACTACAGGCGTGGCACATGCGAGATGACGGCTGGCGACGGGACTGTGAAACTGGCGGCGTTGTGGACCGGGGCCAGGCCCAAACTGCGCGCGGACCTGTTCGCGGTGCTGGAGGGGTCGCTGCTCCGGCGCAGCTCGCAGGCCAACACCGCATTTACCGACACCGATCAGTTCGTCCGTCACCTTCGGCGGGACTCCGCGAAATCCAGTACCGCAGCGACCTGATCGACGGATGCCTTCAACCGCTGGGCTGAGGAGTCGGTCCGGAGCCGATGTCTGAGCGAGCCGGGTTCTGTATCAAGGCTGAATTCGGCTCGCTTGGGGCGAAGAGAGGTGGGCACGGCCACCGGTGCCGTGGGGCCGACGAAAGGAGGCTCTGCGGCGGCGATCGCCCCGGCCGCGTACGGTCCTCGGCCACCGCCAGCGATCGTCACGGTCTCACGAACCACCGACGAAAAGGGTCCGGTGACCTGGGCAAACAGCCTTAAGATCGGTTCGCATATGGTTCGCGATCAATGGCGTACGGCTGCATTTGGCTGCCTCTGCCCTGTCATCGAGCGCTGTCAATGGACATCAATAAATGCAGGTCAGAGGCCAAAACGCCTGGTCAGATGCGTGCCCCCGGCAGGATTCGAACCTGCGGCACCCGCTTTAGGAGAGCGCGGACGATGCTGCTTGCGCGCGAAGGGTGACCTGCAGGAACACGGTGCTGGGCACCTTCGGTGCGTATGATCATCCCGCGCATGTCCCGTGAGCCTTGCTGACGACGGTCGCCACGTCATCCGATGGCAAGCCGACCCGGAGCGCAGGGCCGCCAGGCCCGAGCACCGGAAGCGGTGCGGCGTGCGCCACGAGGCGCTGTTTGACCGTGCGGAGGTGAAAGGCCTTCGCCGATGGCCCGTCGTAGCGGGTCGTGTGAAGTGGGAGGCAGCC
>NZ_JBITHD010000017.1:0-237935 GCF_044457685.1 Nonomuraea sp. NPDC050536 | reverse complement strand
CGAGTCGAGCAGGCCGTCATCGTGCAACCCGCGGGCGAACTTGTGCGCGGCGGCCATCGGCCCGCCCGTGTGCGAGCTCGACGGGCCGATTCCGATCTTGAAGAGGTCGAAGACGCTGATCGCCATTGATCCGCCCTTCCGCGGGGAGATGAGCCGGGGCCCTGGCCGGGCCCCGGCCATGGGTCAGGACTCGCCCGAGGTCAGGGCGGTGTACTCCTCGGCGGAGAGCAGGTCCTCCGGATCGCCCTCGACGCGCATGCGGAACATCCAGCCCTCGCCGTACGGGTCGTTGTTGACCAGGTCGGGCGTGTCCACCACGGCCTGGTTCACCTCGACGATCTCGCCGCCGACCGGGGCGTAGATCTCGCTGACGGACTTGGTCGACTCGACCTCGCCCACGGAGTCGCCCGCCTCGACGGTCGTGCCCGCCTCGGGGAGCTGCACGTACACGACGTCACCAAGGGCCTCAGCCGCGTAGGCGGTGACGCCCACGGTCACGGTGATGCCGTCGTCGAGTCCGGCCACCCACTCGTGTTCCTTGGTGTAGCTCAGCTCGTCAGGGATGTTGCTCAACTTACTTCCTCCTGTAGAAAGGCAGCTCGACCAGGTCCATAGGTTCCTGGCTGCCCCGGATGTCCACGGCCAGACCCTCTTGCACACCAGTGTCCACGTAGGCCATCGCGATGGGCTTGCCCAGGGTCTGGGAAGGCGCACCGCTGGTGACCTCGCCGACGACGGTGCCGTCCTTGGTGACCGGGTAACCGTGGCGCGGCACCCGGCGGCCCTGGGCGACCAGGCCGACCAGCCGACGCCTGGGCGGGGTTTCCTTGACCGCCTCCAGCGCCGCCCTGCCGACGAAGTCTCCGGGCTTGTCGAATTTCACCACTCGTCCCAGTCCCGCGTCGAACGGGGTCAGCTCCGTGTTCAGCTCGTTGCCGTACAGCGGCATGCCCGCCTCCAGCCTGAGCGTGTCCCTGGCCGACAGCCCCGCGGGGATCATCCCGTACGGTGTGCCGATGCGGGTGAGCGCCTCCCAGAGCGGGACGGCGTCCTGGTTGGCCACGAACAGCTCGAACCCGTCCTCACCGGTGTAACCGGTGCGCGCGATGAGCGCCTGCCGCCCGTCGACCACGCCGGGCAGGCCCGCGTAGTACTTGAGGTTCTCCAGGTCGGCGTCGGTGAGCTGGGACAGGATCTCCTGCGCCCTCGGGCCCTGGACGGCGATCAGCGCGTACTGGTCGGAGCGGTCCTCGACCGTGGCGTCGAAGTCCTTCGTCCGATTTACCAGTTCATCAGCGACTTTTTCGTAGTTGGAGGCGTTTGCCACCACCATGAACTCGTCGTCCTGGAGCCGGTAGACGATGAGGTCGTCGATCACCCCGCCCCCGGGATTGACGATCATGGTGTAGCGCGCCCGGCCCGGCGTCAGCGCGGACAGGTGGCCGACCAGCGCGTAGTCCAGCGCCAGCGCGGCCTGCGGGCCGGTCACGAAGATCTCGCCCATGTGCGACAGGTCGAAGAGCCCGGCCGCCTGGCGGACCGCGGTGTGCTCGGCGGACTCGCTGCCGTAGCGCAGCGGCATCAGCCAGCCGGCGAAGTCGGTGAGCGTGGCGCCGAGACTCTCGTGTACGTCTCGCAGCGGTGTCGGTCGGGACATGTCGTTTCGCACCTCAGGGCAGGGTCGGATGCCAGGATCCTCCCCCTCTGTCATCGTTGCCTGAGAGCTTCGCCCGGGTTTTGCCGGACTTTCACCTTCGGCGAGGCCTGTGACAGGCCTGCTTTCCAGAGGTCACCTCGCCCGTGCGGTCCTTTGCCTTGAGAGGTTCGCGGGGAGGGCTTGCTCCTTCAGGGGCCCTGACCGGGTGTCAGGACGCTCTCCCGCACGGCTTCGACGGTGTCCCCGCCAGCCTAGCGCGGATTCGGCCTGACAGCTCTAGGGCTTCTCTGGTACGGCAGGGCCGCCGCCACCGCCTCCCCCGGGACGGCCGCCCTCCCATGGTCAGGGGCGGCGGGTGGCGTGGGGGTCGCGGAGGTCGATCTCCTCGGTGAGGCGGTGGAGGGTGGGGGCGCCGATCCGGCCTTCCGCGTACTGGCGGTTGAGGCTGTCGCGCTGCGCCTTGGCCACCTCGCGCCGCAGTTCCGTGGAGTGGCCGTGGGCCTCGATGGTGACGACCTGGCGCTGGCCCCACACCTGGGTGGCGTCGTGTTCGGGCGCGACCTGGTCCAGGCGCCGCATCGCGGCCGAGGCGGCCACCCGCCTGGCCTGCGCCTCCTCCTCGGTCGGCGGCCGCGAAGGCCGGGCACGAGGTGAGGAGGGCGAGACCGACCGCGAGCCCCACCAGCGCCCCGCCGGCGATCGCCCCCGCGATCTGCAGGGCGGCATGCGGTACGGTCACCGGCCTGGACAGCTGCTCCAGCGCGATCGCGAACAGCACCACCGCGACGCCCTCGTTGACGAGGCTCTCGCCGCGCAGCAGCGTGGTGAGCCGCTCGGGAGCGCCCAGACGTTCGAGCGCGCGGGCCTCGGTCGGGGCGAGCGCGGCACCGAGCGCCAGCGCGGCCGCCCACGGCAGCTCCGGGAGCAGCAGGTGCGCGACCAGGCCGGCGACGGCGGCCGACAGCAGCGTGAGCCCGACGCCGAGCATCGCGATCGCGCCCCAGTCGGCGCGGGCCTCGCGCGGGGCGGAGCGTTCCGCGGCGTGCTGGTAGATCAGCGGCGGGATCAGGACGGTCAGCACGAACGCCGGATCCAGCCGGACCGAGGGCACGAACGGCAGCGCGCCGAGCAGCAGGCCGAGCAGGACCAGCAAGGGGGTGGGTGGTAGGCGGAGCCGCCTGCTGAGGTAGCGGGCGGCGACGATCGAGACGGCGACCACCCGCAGCGATGTAGAGCGGCGAGCCGGTCGGGAAAAGCAGCACGAGCTCGACGCTGGGTACGGCGTCGGGCTCGTGGTGCTGTCGAGTGTGCTACGACCGCTGCCATAAGGCGGGGACGTTGGGTGGCTCCCAGTCGGGTTGCGAGGTGTGCGCCTGCAGGCATCGGTACTGGACGCCGTTGTAGGTGACGGTCGCGCCGGTCGCGTAGGCGGTCCACGGCTGCCAGGTGGTGCCCTGGCCGCCGCTCACCGTCAGTGCGAAGGGCGCCGAGTGGCCGGGGTCGCCCAGGCCGATCGTGTAGGTGTTCGGCGTGACGCCGCTGGTGGTGGCGATGGTCACGGTGGACGACTGGCCCGCCGTGATCGTCTGCGGATTGAAGGTCACGCTCACACCGGAGGGTAAGTTCGTGGCCGACAGGGAGATGGTCTGTCCCTGCCCGGACGAGCTCAGCGTGGTGGTGGCCGACTGCCCGGGCTGGACCGTGGCCGAGGCCGGGTTCACCGAGACGGAGTAGTCGGGCGTGCCCGCGCCCACGGCCAGCTTCCACAGCACGTAGGCGGTGGCGTCGGTGTTGCGGTCCAGCGCCGTGACGTTGATGTTGGCCGGGTAGCTGTCACACGAGCTGTGGTAGCACCGGTCGAACGGCTGGCCCGCCGTACCGCCCCACTTGGCGACCTCCGCGGAGGTCTTGATGTAGTCGGCGCCCGCGGCGACGCCGCCCACCCTGACGCCGGCGTTCTTGAACGAGGCGTGGTCGCTGCGGCCGTCGCCCTCGTCCTCCGGCTCGGTCTGCAGGCCGAGCGTGCCGTAGTAGTCGTTGAACAGCCGCTGCAGCGCGGGATCGTCGTCGTAGACGAAGTAGCCGGCGTTGGGCGAGGCGACCATGTCGAAGTTGAGGTACACCTCCACGCCGCTCGCGCCGCCGCTCTGCACGTAGTAACGCGAGCCCACCATGCCCTGCTCTTCGGCTCCCCACCAGCCGAAGCGCACGTGCTTGGTGAGCGTGGGCCTGGTCGCGGCCAGGGTCAGCGCGATCTCGAGCAGGCTGGCCGAGCCGGATCCGTTGTCGTTGATGCCGGGCCCGGCCGAGACGCTGTCGAGGTGCGCGCCGAGCATCACGGTCTGGTTGGCGGGGCCGCCCGGCCAGTCGGCGATCAGGTTGCTGCCGCCGCTGAAGCTCTGCACGCGGGTGGTGAACCCGGCGGCGTCCAGCTTGCCCTTGACGTAGTTGATCGAGGCGGTGAAGCCGGACCGGCCCGAGGCCCGGTTTCCGCCGTTCTGCGAGGCGATCGTCTGCAGCTGGCTGAGGTGGGCCTGCACGTTCGCCACCGGGACGTCCGGTGGCGTGGACGGATCGGCGACGGGCGCGAGCGAGGTCGCCGCCAGCGCCAGCGCCGACGCGACGAGTTTGATTCTCATGAGTCCTCACACGAAAAGGGGGCGGCCGCCCCGGAGTGAACGGCCGCCCCAGCTCACGGGATTAGATCGGCTGCCAGAGCGCCGGTACGGCGGGCGGCGTCCAGTCCGGCTGGCTGGTGTGCGCCTGCAGGCACCGGTACTGCACGCCGTTGTAGGTGACGACCGCGCCGGTCGCGTAGGCGGTCCACGGCTGCCAGGTGGTCTGCGAGCTGCCGCTGACCGTCAGGCTGAACGTGGCCGTGTGGTCGGCGCCGGCCCCGTCGGCGTTCAGCCCGATCGGGTAGGTGTTCGGCGACACCGACGCGGTCGTGGTGAACGTGACGGTCGACGACTGGCCCGCGTTGATCGTCTGCGGGTTGAACGTCACCGTCACTCCGCTGGGCACGTTGGTGGCCGACAGCGTGATCTGCTGCGTCTGGCCCGCGGTCACCTGGGTGCTGATCGTCGCCGTGGCCGACTGCCCCGCCTGGACCGACGCCGAGGCCGGGCTGACGGTGAAGGAGTAGTCACTGCTCGGCTGCCCGATCTGCAGGGTGTAGTTCGCCTGGTGGGTGGCGTTCGCGCCGGTGGCGATCACCTGGATCGACTGCGTGCCGCTGCTGCCGGCCGAGGTGGTCAGCGTCAGCGTCGAGGTCTGGCCCGCCGTGATCGTCGGCGGGTTGAGCTGGGCCGTCACGCCCGCGGGCAGCGTGCCCGTGCTCAGCGTGATCTGTTGCGCCGAGCCGCTGGTCACCGTGGTCCTGACCGTGGTGGTCGCCGTGCCGCCCGGCTGGACGGTGCCGGAGGCCGGGTCGAGCGCCAGGCTGAAGTCGTTCTGCTGCGCGGTGCAGGTCGGCTCGCCCGACTGCGCGCCCACGCTCACACCGCTCCATGCCGCCTTCACCACGTTGAACTCGTTGCACCCGGAGAACAGCGACTTGGCCGCGTTCAGGGTGGCCACCCTGGCCTTGCCGTACGTCCACGGCAGGGTCTTGGTGTTGAGCGCGGCCAGGTAGATCTGGCCGGCCTTCTGGATGCCGATGCCGGTGATCGCCGCGCCGCCGTCACACCTGGTGCTCCCGTTGGTACCCTCTGCGACCAGGTAGAACCAGTGGTTCTGCGGGCCGGCCGCCGCGTGCACCTCGGTGCTCGGGATCGAGGAGCTGTAGCAGTTCGGGTCGCCGGTGGCCGACGGGTTCTGCATGTTCCTGATCGGGCCGTTGCCCGCCAGGTTGACCTCCTCGCCGACCAGGTAGTCGGGCGGGTCGAGGCTGGCCGGCTCGTTGACGTAGTGCTCGAGCAGGGCGCCGAAGATGTCGCCGGTCGACTCGTTGAGCCCGCCGGTCTCGTTGCCGCTGCCCGAGCCGCCGCCGCCGGAGAACTGGAAGACGCCGTGGCCGAACTCGTGCCCGACGACGTCCATCGAGGTCAGCTGCTGGCTACCGGCCTGGTTGTGGCCGAAGGTGGCGTACGAGCCGGTCCAGTAGGCGTTGACCTCGTTCAGCCCCACGTAGGCCGGGTAGCCGCCGCCTTGGCCGTTGATGCCGTTGCGGCCCAGCCAGTTCTTGAGCATGTCCCACTCGTGCTGGACGTCGAACAGCGCGTCCACGCACGCGGTCTCCAGGTTCGTGCCGCCGCCGTTGCCCCAGCTGTCGGTGGACTTGGTGTACGGCTGGCCGTTCTGCCCGCCGCACTGGATGCCGCTGCGGTTCGGGTCGCGCATGGTGTACGCGGGCGTGGTGTCGATCGTGACGGGGTTGCCGTTGTAGTAGCTGTTGCCGGTGCCCTCACGCACCTCGTCCCACTGGTCGATCACCTTGCCGGTCCCGGCGTCCACGTAGACGTGCAGCGTGCTCGGGTGGTCGGCGCCGGTGACGACGACCTCCCAGGCCAGGCGCGGCTTGGCGGTCGTGGCGTGGATCACCAGGGTGGGCGTGGCCACGGAGGCCACCTTGGCCAGGCGGGTCCTGGCCGTCACCGCCGCCCTCACGGCGGTGACGGCCGGCTTGGTGGAGACGTCGATCCTGCTCTGCTGGCCGGAGGCGACGGACTGCACGACCGCGCCGGAGGAGTCGGTGGCCACGACCACGTCGCCGCCGTAGACCGGCAGGCCCGCGTGGGTGCGGCCGTAGGTGAGGTACTGCAGGCCGCGCGGGCCCTCGATGCTGGAGGTGAGCGCGAAGGAGTCCTGGTCGGTGGCCTGTAACGCCGCCTTGTCGGCCTTTATCAGGTTCTGCGAGGTGGCGATCGCGTTATGACGGGGATCGGGGGATGGCGGGTCCACCGCCCTCGCCGCCCCGGCGCTCGTGGCGCCGGCGAGCGAGACGGTGGAGAGGGCCACCGCGAGCACGGCGGCAGCCCCCAGCCTGAGCTTGGGTTTCACTCTCTTGGCTCCTCAGGGGGTGTCGGAGTGGAGTCGATCCCAAGTCTTCACAGGCCGTGTAGAGGGCGGTACCCAACAACTTCCTATAACGTCACGCTATGGCCCTTCCGTGGCGCTTCAACCAGGCGCGATAGACGGGCGCCCGCATCGACTCCGCCCAGTACGTCTTGCGCACCGTCTCGACGAGATCGTCGGCCTGACCCCCGAACGGGCCCCGCGTCGTCCAGCCCAGCACGTGACGGAAGCGCAGCGGCGCGTCCTTCAGCGGGCGCAGCGTGACGCGCTCCCTGGCCGGCGCGGTGGCCTGGAACAGCCCTACGCAGCGGCCCTCGGAGATCAGGTCCAGAGCCACCTCGAGGTTGACGCCGTAGGCCAGGCGCGGCGCGAAGCCGCTTTCCGTGCAGGCCCCCCAAAAGTGCTCGCGCGGCCCCGACTCCAGCTGCGCCGGCTGCGCCCAGTCCTCCTCGGCCAGGTCGGCCAGCTCGACCTCCTCCCGCCCGGCCAGCGGGTGGTCCTGGGCCAGGCCGACGAACAGCGGCTCGATCGCGATCACCGCGTACGCGGCGCCCTGTGGCGGCGACAGCTCGTGGCCCGGGTAGTCGTCCAGCGTGGCCAATTCGATCCGCTCGGAGGCCAGCAGCCCGGGCAGCGCGTCCATGGTCTGCTCGGTGCGCAGCCTGATGTCGGCCTCGGGGAGCAGCCGGTGCAGGCTCTTGGCCACGTAGATCGCCAGCCGCGTGGGCGCGCACCCTACGCGGATCATGTCTCCGCTTGAATGCCTTTTCGCGTCGCGTTCCAGCTCGTCGAAGGCGGGCACCAGGCTTCTCGACCTGGCCAGCAGCCACTCGCCCAGCGGGGTCGGCGTCGCGCCGTCATGGCCTCTGTCGAACAGCGCGCCACCGAACTGCCGCTCGATGCGCCTGAGCTGGGCGGCCATCGCCGGTTGTGACATCCCCAGGGTCGCGGCGGCTCTGGAGATGCTCCCGCTGTCTGCTATCGCGCACAGCACCCTTAGGTGACGGACCTCGAGATCCACACCACAAGTTTAAAAGTAAAGAAGGTTTCCAGTAAGGCCCAAATTCAGCAGGCGGTGATCAAGGCTTTGAACAGGCGGTCGTCCGTGCCGACCTCCGGGTGCCACTGGACGGCGAGAGCGAAGGGGTGGTCGTCGACGTCCACGGCTTCGATGGTGCCGTCGTCGGCGTGGGCGCTGATCGTGAGGCCGTCCGCCAGGCGGTCGATGGCCTGGTGGTGGTAGTGGGAGGCGTCCACAGGGGCCTCGCCGAGAAGTTCCGCGAGGCGGGTTCCCGGGACCGGGCGCACGGGGAGGGAGCCGTACTTGCCGGGAGCGGGGGAGTGCAGGCCATGGCCGACGACGTCCGGGAGGTGCTGGTGCAGGGTGCCGCCGAGCGCCACGTTCAGCACCTGCATGCCACGGCAGATGCCGAGGAACGGCAGGCCGCGCCGGAGGGCGCCGTCCATCAGGGCAAGCTCGGCGTCATCCCGAAATTTCCGGATGTATCCGGTGGTATCCAGGGCGTTCTGGCCGTAGCGCGCGGGATCCATGTCGCCCCCGCCGGCCAGGATGAGCCCGTCGAGCCGGTCCACCAGGGAACCGGCCTCCCCGACGGGCGGGAGGACGACCGGCTGGCCGCCCGCCCGCACGACCTGGTCGACATAGGAGTGGGGGAGGAGGGACGTGGTCATCTCCCACACGGTGAAGCGCGCGGTCTCCACGTAGCACGAGATTCCGATGACCGGACGTGTCACGACTCTCCCCTCCCAGGCCTGCCGTACAAGAGATCTTCCTAGAGCGGCGTCACGTAGGCGCCCGAGATGCCGCCGTCGACGAGGAACTGCGACGCCGTGATGAAGCTGGCGTCGTCGCTGGCCAGGAAGGCGACCGCGGCGGCGATCTCCGTGGCCTCGGCGAAGCGGCCGACAGGGACGTGCACCAGGCGGCGCTGCGCCCGCTCGGGGTCCTTGGCGAACAGCTCCTGCAGCAGCGGCGTGTTGACCGGACCCGGGCACAGCGCGTTGACGCGGATGCCCTCGCGGGCGAACTGCACACCCAGCTCGCGCGACATGGCCAGCACGCCGCCCTTGGAGGCCGTGTAGGAGATCTGCGAGGTCGCCGAGCCCATCACCGCCACGAACGAGGCCGTGTTGATGATCGAGCCCTTGCCCTGGCGGCGCATGTACTCCAGCGCGTGCTTGCAGCACAGGTACACGCTGGTCAGGTTGACCTCCTGGACCCGGCGCCAGGCGTCGATCCCGGTCTCCAGGATCGAGTCGTCGTCCGGCGGGGAGATCCCGGCGTTGTTGAAGGCGATGTCCACGCTGCCGTAGGTGTCGTAGGCCGTCTGGTACATCCGGATGACGTCGTCCTCGTTGGTGACGTCCGCCTTGACGTAGATGCCGCCGACCTCGCCGGCCGCCTTGCCGCCCGCTTCCTCGTCGATGTCGACGCAGACGACCTTGGCGCCCTCCTCGGCGAAGCGCCGCGCCGTGGCCAGGCCGATCCCGCTGCCCGCACCGGTGATCACGGCGACGCGGTCCTGCAAACGCTGCATACTGCACTACTCCCAGGAAATGAAGACGTTCTTGGTCTCGGTGAAAGCGGACAGGGCGTCGGGTCCGAGCTCGCGGCCCAGCCCCGACTGCTTGAACCCGCCGAACGGCGTCCAGTAGCGGACCGACGAGTGCGAGTTCACGCTCAGCGCGCCCGATTCGACGGCCCGCGCCACGCGCAGCGCCCGGCCGACGTCGCGGGTCCAGATCGAGCCGCTCAGCCCGTACTGGGTGTCGTTGGCGATCTGTACGGCTTCCGCCTCGTCCTTGAACGGAACCACGGACATGACCGGCCCGAAGATCTCCTCGGTGAACGTCCGGTCGGTCAGCTCCGAGGTCAGGATCGTCGGCGGGAACCAGAACCCCTTGCCCTGCGGGCAGTCGCCCTGGAAGTACGGCGTGCCGTCCATGAACGACCGGACCCGCTCGCGCTGCTCGGCGCTGACCAGGGGCCCCATCTCGGTCTCGGTGGACAGCGGATCGCCCACCTTCACGCCCCTGGCCGCCTCCGTCAGGCGCTCCAGGAACTCCTCGTAGACGTCGGCCTGGACCAGCACCCGGGAGCGGGCGCAGCAGTCCTGCCCGGAGTTGTCGAAGACGGCGTACGGCGCGGTCCTGGCGGCCTTGTCGATGTCGGCGTCGTTGAAGACGATGTTGGCGGACTTGCCGCCCAGTTCGAGGGTGATCCGCTTGACCTGGGCCGCGGCCTTGGCCGCGATCTCCTTGCCCACCTCGGTGGAACCGGTGAACACGATCTTGGCCACGTCCGGGTGCTCGACCAGGCGGGCTCCCGCGACCTCCCCTGCCCCAGGCAGCACCTGGAGCACCCCCTCGGGGAGGCCCGCCGCCAGGGCCAGCTCGGCCAGCCTCAGCGCGGTCAGCGGGGTCCATTCGGCGGGCTTCACGATCACCGTGTTGCCCGCCGCGAGCGCCGGGGCGACGCCCCAGCTCGCGATCAGCATGGGGAAGTTCCACGGGACGATGACCCCGACCACGCCGAGCGGCTCCTGGAAGGTGACGTCGATGCCGCCCGCCACCGGGATCTGCTTGCCGTGGTTGCGCTCGGGCGCGCCCGCGTAGAAGTCGAACACGTCGCGGACGCTGCCGGCCTCCCAGCGCGCGTTGCCGATCGGGTGCCCGGAGTTGGTGACCTCCAGCAGGGCCAGTTCCTCGGCGTGCTCGCCGACCAGCGCCGCGAGCCTGCGCAGCAGCCTGGCCCGGTCGCCGGGGGCCACGTCGCGCCAGGTGGCGTAGGCCCGCCTGGCACGCTCCACGGCGCGGTCGACCTCGGCCGCGTCAGCCAGCTCGACGTCGGCGACCACGTCTTCGGTCGCCGGGTTGATGATCTTCACAGTCGTTCGAATCCTCTGTACATTTCCCAGTCCGTGACCGCCGCGTCGAAGGCGGTCAGCTCCACCTTGGCGTAGTTGGCGTAGTGCGCGACCACGTCGTCGCCGAACCTCTCGCGGGCCAGCTTCGACCCCTCGAACAGCGTCAGCGCGTCCCGCAGCGTGTGCGGCACCGTCTCGGCGCCCGAGGTGTAGGCGTTGCCGCCGAAGGCCTCCTCCAGCGGCAGCTCCTCGTCGATGCCGTACAGCCCGGCGGCGATGAGCGCCGAGACCGCGAGGTAGGGGTTCACGTCGCCGCCGGGCACGCGGTTCTCCACGCGCAGCGAGTGCCCGTGGCCGCCTACCAGGCGCAGCGAGCAGGTGCGGTTGTCCACTCCCCACTTTATTGCGGTCGGCGCGAAGCTTCCTGGCACGTACCGCTTGTAGGAGTTGATGTTCGGCGCGTAGAAGAGGGTGAATTCCTTCATGCAGGCCAGTTGCCCGGCGATGAAATGCTCGCCGAGCTTGGACAGGCCGTGCGGCCCGTCCCCTGCCATCACCGGGTCGCCATCCACAGATCGCACTGATATGTGGATATGGCAAGAATTTCCCTCGCGCTGGTTCGGCTTTGCCATGAAGGTGATCGACTTGCCCTCCAGGGCGGCGATCTCCTTGGCGCCGTTCTTGTAGATCGAGTGGTTGTCGCAGGTCTTGAGCGCCTCGTCGTAGCGGAAGGCGATCTCGTGCTGGCCCAGGTTGCACTCGCCCTTGGCCGACTCGACATAGAGCCCGGCGCCCTCCATGTCCAGCCTTATCCGGCGCAGCAGCGGCTCAATACGCGCGGTTCCGAGCAGCGAATAGTCGACGTTGTAAAGATTGGCGGGCGTCATATCGCGGTAGGCCCGCTTCCAGGCGTCCTCGTAGGAGTCCTCGTAAACCACGAACTCCAGCTCGGTCCCCACGAAGGCGCGCAATCCGCGCTCTTCCAGCCGGGCGATCTGCCTGCGCAGGATCTGCCGCGGGGACGGCGCCACGTCCTCGCCGTTCTCCCAGGTCAGGTCGGCCATCAGCATGACCGTGCCCTCCTGCCAGGGCACCCGGCGCAACGTGGACAGGTCCGGCTTCATCACGAAGTCGCCGTACCCGCGCTCCCAGGACGACATCGCGTAACCGTCCACGGTGTTCATGTCGACGTCCACCGCGAGCAGGTAGTTGCAGCCCTCCGAGCCGTGCTGGAGCACCTCTTCCACGAAGTAGCGCGCGGACAGCCGTTTGCCCTGCAATCTGCCCTGCATGTCGGCGATGGCCAGCAGTACGGTGTCGACGCGGCCTGCGGACACGTCGTCACGTAGTTCGTCTACGGACAGCAACCCCATGGACGCTCCGATCTGGCCTGACGCGCTTTCCCGTTAATTGGGCTAGTCTCAGACCATTGATGTGCATGGCGGGATCGGTTGTCAAGACCTGAGGACACGTTGGACGATTCTGGTGAAATGATGATGAACCCCCTGACGGTGCTCAGGCCCGTCCGGGCGGGCAACGCTTTCGAGGAGACCGTCGAGCGGCTCCTGCAGGCCATCAAGCTGGGTGTCGTCGGGCCCGGCCAGAAGCTTCCCCCGGAGCGCGAGCTGGCCGTCCAGCTCGGCATCAGCCGTGTCACGCTGCGCGAGGCGATCCGCGCCCTGCAGGAAGCCGGTTATCTCGACGTACGGCGCGGCCGCTACGGAGGCGCGTTCGTCACCTACACCCCGCCCGCGCCGGACACCGGGGTTCTGCGCCGCGTGGTGGCCGACATGGGCACCGCCGACCTGACCGACGCGCTCACCTTCCGCATGGCCGTCGAGTGCGGGGCGGCCCAGGTGCTGGCCTCGGCCAAGCTCAGCAACGGGCAGCGGGCGGCATTACAACGCCGCCTGGCGGACGTGGACGGGGCCGCGCCAGAGGACTACCGGCGCCTGGACACGGCCTTCCACCTGTCGATCGCCGAGCTGACAGGGTCGCCGCTGCTGGCCACGGCCTGTGCCGACGCGCGGCTGCGGGTCAGCGACCTGCTCAACGCCATCCCGATGCTGCAGGTCAACATCGACCACGCGGCCACCCAGCACCGTGCCATCGTGACCGCCATCCTCGCGGGCGACCCCGAGGCGGCCCGCAAGGCCGTGTCGGAGCACCTGGAAGGCACCGCAGCCTTGCTACGCGCCTTCCTGTCCTGACCCCGCGGGCCCCTCTTGTCCTGGGTCCACCGGCCCGCTCGCGGTGAACTCCTGGATGACGCCGTCCGGCCAGGTGATCGTGACGTGCCCGGCCACCGTCGCGGTGGGCAGCTCCGTCACGGGTTCGCGGGTGAGCGTGGCCACGCTCACGACCCAGCCGTCCTCCGCCACGCCCTCCAGTACCGGGACCGTGGCCGGGCTGCCGAAGGCCGTACCCGACGGGGCCTCGGCGGCCGACGCCGTGGCCCAGCCGTACAGGCCCTTCAGGGCGGAGGTGAGGTGGGCGCTCAGGACGACCGACGGGTCCCCGGTGATGGCGGCGGTGGCCTGGGGGAGCGCCCAGCCGGTCTGGCGGGCCCGGGAGCCGGGCGGGACGCGATGGATGCGCACCTCGACGGGGCCGCGTGCCACGCTGAGACTGTCGGCGCTGCCCGCCGAGCTCGCCCAGGCGGTGTCGCCCAGCGTGCCCGCGCCCCGCGGGGTGATCGTGCCGCGGGGCGTCCAGGCGCCGTCCTGGAGGATCGCCAGGTGGTTGTCGGGGACGTCGGCTGCCGTGGTGGGGCCCGTGCGGGTGGAGTAGGCGTAGCGGTCGTAGAGCGGGTCGCCCGGGTGGTGCTGACTGCCGTGGTTGAGCACGCGGGCGATGCCGCCCGTGTTCTGCACGACGAACCCGGGCTCGGGCAGCGCGACGACCCCTTCGGGGCCCGGCTCCTCCGTGGCCGTCCAGACGGGGTGATCGGCCGGCAGCAGCAGGCCGAGGAAGGCCTTGGAGGCCCAGTACGGCGAGGCGTAGCCGGAGTAGCCCTGCAGCGAGGGCTCGTGCGGGCCGTACCAGCCCAGGGTGAGCAGGCCCTCCGGCGAGAGCGCGTCGTGCTCGAGGAAGTGGCGCAGCACGCCGGAGGCGATCCGCCGGGTCTGGCCGGGCTTCAGCGGCGTGGCGTCGAGCAGCGCCCCGGCGAACAGCGAGGCCGCCGAGGCGAACCGGTAGGTGACCGACCGGCCCTGGTAGAGCATGCCGCCGCCGGAGTCGAACGTCAGGGCGTAACCGCGCAGGAACTTCCGCAACCGATCGCCGTACCGGCCGGGCGAGGCGTGGGTGAGGTGGGTGAGCAGGGCCGGGTAGAGGTGCATGGCCCAGCCGTTGTAGTGGTCGAAGGAGCGGTTGGCGCCGTCGGAGTACCAGCCGCCGCCCTGGTACCACGGCTCGATCCTGGCCAGGCCGCGCTCGACCACGTCCTGGTCGCCGAGGAACGCGCCGACCATCACCGTGAACAGCCACCAGTTGTTGTCCACCGGCTCGTGGCGCAGGGCGTCCGCCAGGTAGGCGGTCACGCCGTCGCGGACCGCCGGGTCCAGGCGGTCCCACAGGTGCTCGCGGGTGAGCCAGAGCGAGATCGCGATGGAGGCCGCCTCCACCATGGGCTGGCTGCGGTCGCGGATCGGCTGCCACACCTTCGGACCAGACTCCAGGCCGCGCGCGTACGGCTCGAGCAGCCGGACCGGTCCGCCGCCCGCGACGCGGAAGGCCGCCAGCAGGAACGTCCTGGCATACCCCTCGAGCCCGTCGCACCGCGAGACGCTCTCCCTGCCGCCCGGGAAGACGATCACGGATCCGTCCGCGGAGCGATACGGTTCCACCGCAGCCAGCAGCGCGTCGGCCACCGCCTCCCAGTGGGCGCGAGTCCAGCCGGTGTGCGGGCTGAGCGAACGATCCTCGGGCGGGAGGGAGATCATGCGCCGGACTCTAGCAGTCTGATCGTTCGAAAGCATCCGTTCACAAACGAAAGCGACCTCGCTAGAATCTGCGGTGTCTAGCCGAAGGAGCCCCCAGTGTTCGCCGAAGAACGTCACGAAGTGATCCTGCGCGAGGTGCGCGAGCGAGGATCGGTACGGCTGGCCGACCTCGTCGACCGGCTCGGGGTCTCCATGGTCACCCTGCGCCGCGACGTGGAGTTCCTGGCCGGGCGGGGCCTGGTCAACCGCGTCCACGGCGGCATCACACGGCCTGCCGTACTGCCTGATGTGATGTCGCAGGAGGCGCTGACGGTCGGGATGCTGGTGCCCTCGGCCACCTACTACTACCCGAACGTGATCAAGGGGGCCAGGCAGGAGGCCGAGCGGCTGGGGGCCAGGCTCGTGCTGGGCGTCTCGCGCTACGACGACGAGGAGGACCGCAAGCAGGTCAGGCAGCTGATCGACGGCGGGGTGGAGGGGCTGCTGCTCACGCCGAGCAGGCAGCCCGACGAATCCCACGCGGAGTGGCTGGCCGGCCTCGGCGTGCCCGCGGTCCTGGTCGAACGGCGGGCCTCGCTGGGCGGGCCCGCCTCGCTGCTCGACGCGGCCGCCTCGCACCACGCGCACGGCGCCTTCCTCGGCGTACGGCACCTGGCGGAGCTCGGGCACCGGCGGGTCGCGATGGTCACGCGCAGCAGCCCGACCGCGCCCCGGGTACGGCACGGCTTCCTCGCCGCGGTGCGTGACCTGGGCCTGTCGGGTCCCGGTGAGTTCGGGATCGAGCAGGAAGGTCCCTCGCCTTCGCAGGTCGAGGCCGTGGTGTCGGCGATCAGGTCGGGCTCGGTGACTGGACTGCTCGTGCACAACGACGAGGACGCGCTGCTCCTGGTCCAGCACCTGCGCATCGCCGGGGTGCGCATCCCCTCGGACGTGTCGATCGTGGCCTATGACGACGAGGTCGCGGCCCTCAGCGATCCCGCTCTCACGGCCGTCGCGCCGCCCAAGTCCGCCGTCGGCCGCGCCGCCGTCAACCTGCTGGTCCGCCGCCTCGAACACCCCGACCTCCCAGGCCAGCACTTGGCCCTCCTCCCCGAACTCCGCCCCCGCTCCTCCACGGCCCCCCTCCTCTAACACCCCCACCCGCCGAGCTCCCCTGCACGACCACGCGCGCCCTCTCATGCGCGCCCTCTCATGCGCTCCCCTGCGCGACGTCCCAATGCACGGCGGTTCCCTCGGGGCGGAAGCTGGCGACGACGCGCGACCCTTGGCGTACAACTCCCTGGGGGTGGGGTGTCGGGGGTTTTGCGTTCATTTCGTTACTGATCGATATCTAGACATTCGCTCATTGATGAGCGAATGATGCACTAGCGATCGGAAGCGATGAGGAGCAATCATGGAACGCAAGCGCGCCGCCGTGGCTGTCGCAGTGCTGGGGATGGCCGTGCTCGCGGCCTGCGGCGGTGGGGGCGGGGACGCTGCTCCCGCCGCCCAGGGCACGCAGGTCACCTTCTGGGGCTGGGCCAAGGGCACCAAGGAGGTCGTCGACGCCTTCAACAAGTCGCACAAGGACATCCAGATCAAGTTCGAGGAGATCCCCTCGGGCAACGCCGGCGGCTACGCCAAGTTCTCCAACGCCGTCAAGGCGGGCAACGCTCCCGACGTGATGTCGTTCGAGTACGCGCAGCTGCCCGACTTCGTCAACCAGGGCGCCCTGCAGGACCTCAGCAACGACGTAGCCGACGTAAAGACGAAATATCCGGACAATGTGTTCAGTCTGGTGACCCTCGGCGGCAAGACCTGGGCACTGCCCATGGACGCCGCCCCGCAGGTGTTCTTCTACCGCAAGGACCTCTTCGAGAAGAACAAGATCGAGGCCCCCAAGACCTGGGACGACTTCCGCAAGGCCGCGGAGCAGGTCAAGAAGGCCGACAAGAAGGCCAGGATCGCCACCTTCTTCCCCGACGACCCCGGCGTCCTGGCCGCCCTGTCCTGGCAGGCAGGCGGCAAGTGGTTCGCCACCGAGGGCGACGCATGGAAGGTCTCGATCAACGACGCGGCAAGCAAGAAGGTCGCCGACTACTGGCAGGGCCTGGTCAAGGACGACCTGGTCAAGGTCCAGCCGTCCTTCAGTCAGGAGTGGAACGCCGCCTTCGAGGACGACACCCTCTGGGGTTACGTCGGCGCCAACTGGGGCGCGGGCGTCATGAAGGGCAACCACGTCGGCCAGTCGGGCAAGTGGGCCATCGCCCCCGTACCGAACTGGGGCACCCCGGCCAGCGGCATGCTCGGCGGCACCACCTTCGGCGTCAGCAAGACCAGCAAGAACACCAAGGCCGCGGTCGAGGTCATCAAGTGGCTGACGGGCTCGGAGGACGCGTGGAAGGCCCGTCTGGCCTCCGGCACCTCCAGCGGCTTCCCCGCCATCGCCGACCTCGTGCCCGTCGCGGCCAAGAGCTTCGACGCCTCCTTCTACGGCGGGCAGGACATCTACGCCCTCTTCTCGGACGCCTACAAGACCATCCAGCCCGGGTGGACCTGGGGGCCGAGCATGGTGCAGACGCTCACTTCGTTCAAGGACGCGCTCGGCAAGGTGAGCTCAGGCGAGACCACGATCCCCGCCACCCTCGACACGGCCCAGCAGGCCACGGTCACCGAGATCAAGTCACGCGGCCTCAACGTCGCCCAGCAGTGACCCTGCACGGCCGTTCTTGATCCCTGTACGGCGGGCCGCCCCCGCCCAGCGTTCACTCGATCCTGCACGGCGGGAGATCTTGGAGGTGAGAGGTGAGGGAGAGTTTGCGCCGCAGAGGGGCGATCCTCCTGTTCACGGCGCCGTTCTTCGTGCTGTTCGCGGCGGCGATCCTGGCGCCGCTGGGCTATGCCGTCTATCTGAGCCTGTTCAGCGAGAAGTCGTCGGGGCTCGGGTTCGGCGGGACCGAGACGGTCTTCGTCGGGCTCGGCAACTACCTGGACACGGTGAAGGACAGCGCGTTCACCGACGGTTTCCTGATCATCCTCGGGTACTGCGCGCTGTACATCCCGCTGATGATCGGCGGGGCGCTGGGGCTGGCGTTGCTACTGGATTCCGGGCTGGCCAGGCTGACCAGGCTGTTCCAGCTCGGGCTCTTCCTGCCGCACGTCGTGCCAGGGGTGATCGCAGGGCTGATCTGGCTCTACCTGTACCTGCCCGGCGTCAGCCCGATCGTGGACCTGCTCGGTGAGGTGAACTTCCTGGGCGGCGGGCACGTGCTCGGCTCGGTGGTCAACATCGCGCTGTGGGAGTGGGTCGGCTACAACATGATCATCTACTTCGCCGCGCTGCAGGCCATCCCCGCCGAGGTGGTGGAGGCGGCCAGGATGGACGGCGCGGGCGCGGTCCGCATCGCGCTGGGCGTCAAGCTGCCGCTGATCCGCGGCGCGGTGGTCACCACGGTGCTGTTCACGATCATCGGCTCGCTGCAGCTGTTCACCGAGCCGATGGTGCTCGACAACGTCAGCGACGGGATCGTCAGCACCTGGACGCCCAACATGTACGCCTACAACGAGGCGTTCGGCAACAACGACATCGGCCAGGCCGGGGCGGCCTCGATCCTGCTGGCGCTGCTGGCGGCGGTGGCCTCGTACGCGGTGACCAGGTGGGGGAGCAGGCGATGAGGTGGATGTCCAGGGCGGCGGTCAACGGATTGCTGATCGTCGCCACGCTCTACACGCTGCTGCCGCTGACGTGGCTGCTGTTCTCCTCGACGAAGTCGCTCACGGACCTGTACTCCACCAACGGGTTCGCCTTCGGCGAGTTCAACCTGTTCACCAACGTCAGGAACGTGCTGGCCGAGAGCGGCGGGATCTTCTTCCGCTGGTACGGCAACAGCCTCCTGTACGCCGGGATGGGCGCAAGCGTGAGCGCGCTGGTGTCGGTGATGTGCGGCTACGCCTTCGACAAGTACGACTGGCTGGGCAAGGAGAAGCTGTTCGGCCTGGTGCTGCTGGGCGTGCTGGTGCCCACGACGGCCACCGCGATCCCGCTCTACCTGCTGGCCTCCAAGATCGGGATGGTCAACACGTTCTGGTCGGTGTTCGTGCCGGTGCTGGTGCACCCGTTCGGCGTCTACCTGGCGCGGGTGCTCAGCTCGGGGTATGTGCCCGGCGAGGTGCTGGAGGCCGCCAGATCCGACGGGGCGGGGGAGATCAGGACGTTCGTGCGGGTGGCGCTGCCGATGTTGCTGCCCGCCTTCGTGACGATCTTCCTGTTCCAGTTCACCGCGATCTGGAACAACTTCTTCCTGCCGCTGGTGATGCTCAACGACCAGCACCTCTACCCGCTCAGCCTGGGCCTTTTCACCTGGGAGAAGCAGGGCAACGCCTTCCCCGAGTTCCACAGCCTGGTGATCACCGGCTCGCTGCTGTCGGTGGTCCCGCTGCTGCTCGTCTTCGTGTCGCTGCAGCGGTTCTGGAAGGCCGGGATGACGGCGGGCAGCGTCAAGTGACGGATATTTCGGGGGAACGTGTGAAGACTCTTGTCGCCATGGCCGCGGGCGTGGCCGAACGACTCATGACCAGTGAGATCGAGCGCCGCCTGGCGGAGATCGCCGACGTGCAGGGCCGGGTGGCCGGCTTCGCCGGGGTCGACCTGAGCCAGACCGAGGTGCTGTTCACCTCCTGGGGCTGCCCGCCGGTCACCGCGGAGGTGCTGGCCGGGGCGCCCAGGTTGAAGGCCATCGTGCACGCCGCGGGCTCGGTCAAGGGCCACGTCACCCAGGCCTGCTGGGAGCGCGGCATCGCGGTCTCCTCGGCGGCTTCCGCCAACGCGGAGCCTGTCGCGGAGTTCACGCTCGCCGCGATCCTGTTCGCCAACAAGCGCGTGCTGGACATCGCCCGCCTCTACCGGGAGCAGGGCGGGCCGCTCGACTGGGACGCCCGCTTCCCCGGGTTCGGCAACTACCGGCGCGTCGTGGGCATCGTGGGCGCCTCGCGGATCGGGCGGCGCGTGATCGAGCTGCTGCGGCCTTTCGACCTGGAGGTGCTGGTCAGCGACCCGTACCTGCGGGAGGACCTGGGGGTGGCCCAGGTCGGGCTGGACGAACTGGTGGCCCACTCTGACGTGGTCAGCGTGCACGCGCCCGACCTGCCCGAGACCCGGCACCTGCTGTCCCGGCGGCGGCTCGCCGCCATGCGCGACGGCGCCACGGTGATCAACACCGCCAGGGCCGCGCTGGTTGATCAGGAGGCGCTGACCGCCGAGGTGGCCTCGGGGCGGCTGTACGCCGTGCTCGACCACACCGAGCCGGAGTTCCTGCCCGCCGACTCCCCCCTCCACGACCTGCCGAACGCCCTGGTGACCCCGCACATCGCCGGGTCGCTCGGCGGGGAGCTCGCCCGGATGGCGGACCTCGCCCTGGACGAGCTCGACCGCTACCGGCGCGGCCTGCCGTTTCTGCACGGTGTCGAGCCCGCCACGCTGTCGCGTTCCGCCTAACCCCCCGAAAGAGGAACACATGCGCTTAACCCCCGCCCTCGCCGCCCTGGCGGTCGCGCTCGGCATGATGACGGCCCCGGCCCAGGCCGAGGCCGCGCGCAACTTCTTCGTCGACTGCCAGGCCCCCGACGGCGGCTCGGGCCGCAACGCCGCCGAACCGCTCAACAGCCTGGCCGCCGTCAACGCGCTGCGGCTGCGGGCAAAGGACACGGTCAAGTTCCGCACCGGCACCGTCTGCGCCGGACGCCTCGAGCCGGTCGGATCCGGTACGGCGGGCCAGCCGATCACGTTCACCTCCTACGGCGACGGCCCCAAGCCGATCATCCAGGGCGACGGCGGCCAGTGGGCGATCCACCTGGTCGACAACAGCTACGTGACGATCGAGAACCTGCACGTCACCAACCCGGCGCAGACCACCGCCAAGCGCACGGGCATCCAGTACAACTCCACGACGCCGGAGGCCAAGAGCGGGCTGGTGCTGCGTGACCTGGAGATCTCCGACGTGGCAGGGTGGGGCAACAAGACCGGGGCGAACTCCTCCTGGTTCGCCTACTCGGCGGGCATCAGCATCCAGGCGCTGCCCGACGGCGTGCCCGGCCCGATCGACGGCATCACGATCACCGGCAACTACATCCACGACACCGGCGGCGGCGGGATCAAGATCAGCCGTAAGGGCAACGACTACCACCGCGACGTCTACATCGCGCGCAACACGATCAGGGCCGTCGGCGGCGACGGCATCGTGGTGCACGCCTCCGACAGGCCGCTGGTGGAGCACAACCTCTTCGACGAGGGCGGCGCGGGCAAGTACCCCTACGTCGACGGCAACTTCGCGGGCATGTGGCCGATCAACTCCATCGACCCGGTCTTCCAGTACAACGAGGTGACCAGGCAGCGGCCCACGATCTACGACTCCACCGCCTGGGACTGCGACGGCGGGATCAAGGGAACCTGCCTCTACCAGTACAACTACTCCCACGACAACGCGGGCGGGTTCTTCCTCGGCTGCCAGGGCTGCACGGAGTTCCCCAACTACAACGCCACGGCCGTGCTGCGCTTCAACATCGCCCAGGACGACTGCCGCATCGCCGACACCGACACGGCGCCGCTGCGGGTCTACAACAACACGTTTTTCTGCGCCAGCCAGAAGGTCGACCTCAGGATCCCCAACAAGGACTCCAAGCTGGTCAACAACATCTTCTACGCCCCCGAGGGCGCGTTCCCCGCGGGCACGGGCATCACCTACGACGCCAACGTCTACTACGGCGGCGTCACCGCGGCGGCCTCCGACGCCAGGGCCGTGACCACCGATCCGAAGCTGGCCGCGCCCGGCACCGCGACCGGCGCCGCCGATGTGGACGGCTACAAGCTGCTGGCCGGCTCGCCAGCGCTGGGCTCCGGCTCGCCGGCGGACGGGCTGGGCGAGCGCGACTACTTCGGCAACCCGCTCACGACGCTCGCTCGCGGCGCGTACTCCGGCGAGGCCGTCGCGGCCGCGCCGTACGCGAAGATCGAGGACGCCTACAACAACGTCGGTGTCAGCTCCGAGCTCAACCCGAACACCGGCGGCCTGTCCACCAGCGGCCGCAGCTACCCGGGGCAGGGGCTGGAGCAGGCCGGGCTGGTCCCGGGCAGGACCGTGAGCGTGCTCGGCGCGGACTTCGTCTGGCACCCGCGCGCCTACGGCTGGGTGGACAACGTCAAGGCCGCGGGCCAGACGATCCGGCTGTCAGGGCAGGGCGGCAAGCTGGTCCTGCTGGGCGTGGGCGTGTTCAAGGTGCGCGAGGGCACCATCAAGGTCACCTACACCGACGGCACGGCCGAGGACAGGACGGTGCGCTTCGGCGATTTCTGGGACTCGACGGCGCCTGAGGGAGGCGTCGAGGTGGCACACACGGACTACCACAACATCACCCAGACCAGCAGCAAGAACCCGGCCAGCGGTCAGACCCGCGAGTCCGGCGTGTCGGTCTTCGGATACTCGGTCCCGCTCGACCCGGCCAAGACGGTCGCCTCGGTCACGCTGCCCGACGGCAGCCCCCTGGCCAACGCGGGCCTGCACGTCTTCGACATGAAGATCGCCTGACGATGGGCGCCACGATCAGGGCATTCGGTACGGCTGCCGCGATGGCCCTGGTCGTGGCGCTGTCCACCGCCTGCGGCGAGCCCGCCGCGGCGGGTAAGCCTGCCGCCCTCACCGCCGCTGCCACGCCCGCCCAGGTGCTCGGCACCCGGACGGGGACCACCTTCGACGGCGAACCGGTGACGGCCGCCGAGGTGCTCAGGGCCGCGGCCACGGTCAGGGCCGAGGTCGTCTCGGAGTTCTCCGGGTACGGCGTGCCGCTCGGACCCGGGTTCTGGGACACGCGGCACGGCGGGGTCACCGCCGGGGACCGGCTGCGGCAGCGGGCGGTCGGCGCCGCCGTACTGGACAAGGCGCGGCGGATCTGGGCCCGCGAAGAGGGCCTGCTGGCGGACGTCAGCGAGACCGGGTTCCAGCGGGAGCTCGCGGCCGAGAACCGGCGCAGAGCCGAGGCGGCGGCGGCCGGGCGGCCGATGCCCGGCGTGCCGAGCTACGACCAGTACACCTACGCCCAGGTCCGCGCGGCCGAACTGGACTCCGCGCTCAGCAAGCGCTACGCCGCCCACCTGGACCTTTCCGACCGCCGGCTGCGCGAGCAGTACAAGCGGATGGCGGGCACGGACGCGCCGCCGTTCACCAGAGTGCGCGAGAACGTGCGCCAGGCGCTCATTCTGGAGGAGTACACGCGGGCACTCCGGAAGCGGGCGGGGTTCGATCAAGTCCGGGAGGCTCGTACCATCGTGTCCTAGGTCATGGGGAACTGGTTCCAGCAAAGCATCGTCGGCACGGGACGGCTGTCGCTGTTCTGTTTCTTCGTCGCGCTCATCGTCACCTTCGTCGCCACCCGCATCAACGTCCGCCTGATCCGGGCCAAGATCGGCTGGTTCCGTAACATCAGCGTCGGCGAGATGCACATCCACCACGTGGTCTTCGGCGTCGTGCTGATGCTGGTCGGCGGCGTGGCCGGGCTCATGGCCGGCAGCGCGTGGACGGCCGCGATCTTCGGCGTCGGTTCGGCGCTCGTCCTGGACGAGTTCGCGCTGATCCTGCACCTGCATGACGTGTACTGGGAGGAGGAGGGCCGCACCTCGGTCGACGCGGTCTTCGTCGCCGTGGCGGTCACCGGCCTGCTCCTGATGGGGCTCCGCCCCCTGACCTGGGACTTCGCCACCCCCATCAGCCCTGGCGCGATCATCGTCGGCAACCTGGCGCTGGCCATCATCACGCTGCTCAAGGGCAAGATCTGGACCGGCCTCGTGGGGCTGTTCGTCCCGTTCCTCCTGGTCATCGGCGCGGTACGGCTGGCGCGTCCCGGCTCACCGTGGGCCCACTGGTTCTTCGCGACCAGGAAGGTGGACAAGGCCCTGCGCAGGGAGGAACGCTGGCGGCGCCCGGTCATCCGGGTCAAGATCGCCTTCCAGGAGTTCGTCTCCGGCCGCCACGATCTGCCGTCCAGCCGCCGGGGCCGTCGGCATACTTAGAGGTGTGACGCTTCCTTCGCGGTGGGAGGGGATCGAGGATCGGGTGCCCGACTCCCTCGACGACCTGCACGGACCGGCCGAGGGCACGGTCGAACTGCCGCTGCACCTCGCCTGGTCCGGCCTGCGCGCCTACGACGTCTCCGATCCCCGCCTGCGCATGTCGATGTATCGCACCGTGATCACCGGCGGAGGCCGAGCCGACGCCGAGGTCTACCTCAACGCCCACCACCTGGCCGCCGACTGGCCGCTGCTGCGCAAGGGGCTCGGAACGAGCTATCGCCGGGCGTGGGAGCGCAAGCTGTCCCTGTCGTGGGAGGCCCCCTCCTGATGCGGTTCCCGCCCTTCCAGGAGCGGCTGCTGTCAGCCGTCCTGCCGGTCTGCGACAGTTACGGACTGGTACTGGCCGGTGGCTATGCGATGAAGGCCCACGGGTTCACCGAGCGCCCGAGCAAGGACCTCGACTTCGCCACAGCCGCCGAGATCCCGCTGCCCGCCGTGGCCGAGGGCGTCGCCGAGGCCTTCCGCGCCGCCGGGCTGACGGTCACCATGCTGGAGGTGACGCCGCGGATGGGCCGCCTGATCATCACCGACCCGGTCACCGGCCAGGCCTGCGAGTTCGACCTGCTGCGCGAGGCGCTTCAGCAGGCTCCCCTCACATGCGGCGAGATGCGCGTGGTCGGCCTGGAAGACGCGATCGGCCTCAAGATGCGGGCCCTGCACGAGAGGAGCCTGGCCCGCGACATCATCGACGTGGCGTCCGTGGCCCACCTGTACTCCTTCCGGCAGCTGGAGAACTTCGCGCGAATCCACAACGAGGAGTTCTCCCTCTACGAGCTCGTCTCGCGGCTGGAGTTCGTTGACCTGATCGCCGACGAGGAATTCGAGGCCTACGGGGTTGCCGAGGCGCGGATCAAGGAGATCCGGCGGCTCGCGTACGCATGGGTGGAGGACATCAAGCTGCGGCGGGCCGACGACGGGGACGCCGACTGGGACGATCCGGATGTGCCGGAGGTCGACTGATCCCGGGGTCTAGAGGATCGCGGCCGAACGGATGGCGAGGCCGGCGCCCAGGAGGACGACCATGGTGGCCGTGCCCAGCGGGGCCAGCCGCGACAGGCGGGTGAAGACGCGGCGGCGGCTGCGTTCCAGGCGGTCGACGACCTTGACCAGCAGGAGTCCCGTGACCGTGAGCGTGGCCGCCATGCCGAAGCCGTAGGCCGTCACCAGCGCAACGCCGAACCAGGTCCGGCCAAGAGCGATCGCCCCCAGCAGGACGATCAGCGCCGACGGGCTCGGCACCAGCCCACTCGCCACCCCCATCCCCACCAACCCCAGCCGCTTCCCACGCCCACCATCTCCGCCATGCGCATGCCCACGCCCGTCTCCGCCGTGTCCGTGTCCGTGTCCGGGTCGGTGTCCGCGGCCGTCGCCGTCGCCGTGCTCGTGGTCGCGGTCGTGTCCGTGGTCGTGGTCGTGGTCGTGGCTGTAGGGGGATTCGGGGCGGGAGGTGAGGAGGAGGCGGATGCCGATGACGGTGATGAGGACGCCGCTGGCCACGCCCAGCCAGCCCAGCACCGACTCGCCTGCCAGCGCGGTGAAGGCGCTGAGCAGCAGCCCGATCACCAGGACGCCGACCGTGTGGGTGGCGGTGACCGTGGCGCCCACCACGAGCGCGTCCCTGGGCCTGCCGCGGCGACCGGCCAGGTAGGCGGCCATGATGGTCTTGCCGTGCCCGGGGATCAGCGCGTGCCCCGCGCCCAGGAGTACGGCGAGCCCCACCGCGAGCAGGCCCAGCGGCAGCGTGAGCGAGTCGGCGCCCACCATCGCGGTGAACGTCCTGTCCAGGGCGGCCAGCGCGTCCCCGATCGGCCCACCGATGCCGATCCCGCCGGAGACATCCGGCGTCTCGGACCCACCCGGCGCTACGGAGTCACCGGGGCCCGAACCCGAGCCGCCGGGGAAGGCCGAGAAGGCGCCGAGCGGGATGGCCGTGAACGTGGCGGCACGCTGGTCCAGCGGGTCCGACAGCAGGTCCGCTGGGTAAGCGCGCAGCTCGTGGCTGACGCTGACGGCCGGGACGGTGGAGCGCGCCAGCCGTACCCCGTGACCCGTGGCCGTGATCTCCCGCCAGCCGATCCGCTCCTGCTCGAAGCCGTCGGTGAACGACACGTCACCCGTAACCTTCACCTGGGCCACCAGCTCGCAGGTCAGGCGGCTCGTCGGCAGGCCGCCCTGCCCGGGCGCGTAGGAGAAGCGCGCGTCGGCCACCCGCCACGGCACCGCCGTGCCGCCGACCGTCAGCCGCTGCGCGGCGGCCAGCGTGGCGCATGTGCGGACCGCGTACCCGGCGCCGACAGACGGCTTGGCCTGCAGCGTGGGCAGCTCGGCCGCGTCCACCACGGCCGTGCTCTCCACCCGGTCGGGGAAGATCCGCAGCCCGTCGTAATGGTTGACGGTGAAGTTGCCCAGCGGGTGGGCGAGCACGATGGCCATGCCGGCGAGCAGCGTTCTCATGACAACCTCGCCAGGGCGGGCAGGGACGGGTCGAAGCCGGGCTCGGGCGCGGGACCCAGGCCGAGCGCGTGCTCGATCGCGGCCCGGTGGTAGCGGATCAGCGGATTGCGCCACCCCGTCGAGGTGGCCTTCTTCGCGTACGGCAGGGCCTCCCGGGCCCGGCCGTCCTTGAACAGGGCCCAGGCCAGCGCGTCGGCGGCGACCAGGTTCGGGTTGCGCGTGTACTCGGCCCTGGCGTGGCGCACGGCCGCCGGGGCCGAGCCGTGGTCGGACTGGAACTCGGCGAAGGTGAGGTCGTCGCGTACTCCGGCGGCCTCGAAGAGCCGCTGCTGCGCCTCGAGCAGCGTCCAGTCGGCCGGTTTGCCCGCCTTGAGCCTGACCTCGCCCTGCTCCATGAGGTACTGGGGGAGCGGGAGCCGCGCCACGACCTGGTCGTAGAGGCCGAGTGCCTCGTCGAGGCGGCCGGACAGGGCGGCCACCCTGGCCTGGCCCGCCAGCGCGGGCGTGAATCCCGGGTACGCCTGCAGCGACCTGGCGTACCAGGTGGCCGCCGTGCCGCGGTCGCCCGAGCGCAGGGCCAGCTCGCCCAGGTAGAAGCGGGCGTAGGCCAGGTCGGCGGGCGCGTAGGCGTCGCCGGCGGCGTAGCCCATGTACCTGCGTGCCCCGGCCTGGTCGCCGTGGAGCTCGGCCGCGTAGGAGGCCCTGGCGTAGGCCGCCACGCCGGGGCGCAGCGCCATCATCCGGTCGACCGCCTCGGCCGCGGCGGCCAGGTCGCCGAGCTGGGTGTGGGCGTCGGCCAGCACGCCGTAGGCCGCGGCGCCGTACGGGTTGGCCTCGATCGCGCGGCGCGCCAGCCGTACGGCCGAGGCGAACTCGTGACGACCGGCGGCCAGCGCGGCCTGGCCGGTCAGGACGGCGTCGTCGGCGGGGGCGAGGCGGGCGGCGGTGGCCAGCGCGCCCTCGGCCTTGGGGTAGTAGGAGGGATCGCCGGTGACCCTGGCCTTGTCGACGTACTCCATGGCCAGCTGGGCCCAGCCGCGGTAGTCGCCGGGCAGGCGCTTGAGGCGGGCCTGCAGGGTCTCGGGAGTGGGCGCGGCGGCGGCCCTGTCGGGCGCGGGCGGTGCCGACACGGCGAAGGCCGTGAAGGCCAGCGCGCCGGCCAGGATCAGGCCGGCGGCGATGAGCAGGTAACGCATCCAGAGCTCCAGGTCGCGGTCGGGCCGCGACGGGCACGGCCGGGATCTTCGCGGGAAGGACCGGCCGGCCGTGACGGGGGGCACGGCCGGCCGGCCGCCGCCGGCGGGCGCTGGGAGAGGGGCGCCCGCCAGGGGGATCGGCGGGCCTGGAGAGAGGAGCCCGCCGATCAGGGGTGGCTACTTCTGCTGGTTGACCGCGACGTTGCCGGGCAGCGCCACGTACGGGAAGGACTGGAGGAAGGGCTTGTCGTTCCTGTCGACCTTGTCGGTCAGGCCGGGCACGAGCTTGCCGGTCTGGGCGGCGCCCGCCATGGCCTGCAGTGAGATGTCCACGACGTCGTCGCCGAGCCGCCGGCCGTTCGGGTAGCCCTGCAGGTCGCCGCCGAGGACGCCGAGCCTGTTGGGGTCCTTCGAGGGCGGGATCGACATGTTCAGCCGCAGCATCTCCGACGGGCGCAGCTTGCCCGCGTCCTTGTTGAGCGTCTGCGAGTTCAGGTCGGCCTTGATCGGGCCGTTGCCCTTGGCGATGCCGGTCAGGAAGATCTCGACCAGGTCGTTGCGCGGGGTCGCGGGCGCCTTGATGCCGTAGATGAACTCCAGGAGCCTGGCCACCTCGGGGTCGGTCACGCGCTTGACCACGGCCGGGATGTCGGCGTCCTTGGCCGGGGGCAGCGAGTTGAAGGCGTCCTTCAGCCCGGCGGGCACCACGACCTCGTTGACCAGCGCCTGGCCCAGGCGCGAGACCTGGACGTAGCCCTTGGGGCTCCACTTGTCGGTGGTCGACCAGACACCGATCACCGGGTTGCGCTTGGCGTCGCCCTTGAGCGCCAGCTCCGCCGCGGGCACCTGGACGGCCAGCGTGTGCACGCCGTACCCCTGGAGCGTGTCCTGGCCGACCTCGGACAGGTTGCCGCCGTAGAGCAGGTCGAAGACGCGCAGGTCCAGGAAGAACGGGTCGTCGGCCTGGCCGGCGAACGTCCTGCCGCCGCCGGGCAGCCCCTTGACGGCCTGGGCGCGCAGCGTGCCGTAGTCGGGCATCGAGGCGGGGCCGACGTTGCTCGGGGCCACGATGCCGTCCTGGATCAGCGTCCTGGTGCCCTTGGCCGTGACGACCTTGAGCGTGTAGTGCTGGCGGTAGAGCAGGTTCGCGTCGTTGAGCGAGGTGACGGGGCCGTTGTTGTACAGGAACGTGTTCGTGCCCCGGCGGTCCTCGTCGCGGAAGGTCCACTGGTAGGTGACGTCGGGCTGGGCGTCGCCGTTGTTGTCGATCTTGATGTTGTAACGGGACTTGGTGTCGAAGGTGTAGAAGTTCGGGCCGCCCTGCGGCTCCTCGAACGGGATCCAGTTGGCCAGCAGCGTCACCGTGCCGGGCTTGTCGGGGCTGACGAAGGCGTAGGTGTCGGTGTTGTCGTTGCGCGGGTCCCCCGCGATAGCCGGGGCCTCGCGGTGCGAGGAAGCAGAGCCGGTGTCGGTACGGAGCAGGGCGAACGAGGAGGCGGTCAGAGCCGCCGCGACGCCGAGTCCGACTAGAGCGCGCCGGTTGATCCGGAGCTCCATGGTTCGGTCCTTTCACGTGAGCCAGGGAAGTCTGAGGTTCCGGCCGGGTTCCTCGACGGCCTATTCGTCCCTGGCCCCGCTCCCGGATGAGATCCTCCTCAAGAAGGAGCGTCAACTAAAGTTGACATACTTAGGTCGTCAATTTAGGTTGACCGGTGTCGATTGTGTGATCCCGTTCGTTGGGATCTTTCGGGATATATCGCGAGAGGAGACAGCGGTGATCAAGGAGCTGCTGGTCTACATCCGCCCACACAAGTGGGTCCTGGTGTTAGGCGGGGTGCTCGGTCTGATCGGGTCGGTCGCGGGTCTGGCGATGCCGCTGCTGGCCAAGTACGTGGTCGCCGCGTTCGGCGAACACACCTCGATGGCAGGGCCGCTGATCGGGCTGACGGCGGCGGTGCTCCTCGGCGCGGTGGTCTCGGCCGGGGGCAACTATCTGATGGAGCGGACCGGCGAGGGCGTCGTGCTGGGCGCCCGGCGCAAGCTCGTCGACCGGCTGCTGCGGCTCAAGGTCGCCGACGTGGACCGGCTCAAACCCGGCGACCTGCTGTCGCGGGTGACCGGCGACACGACGCTGCTGCGCTCCGTGCTCACCAACGGCATCGTCAACGCCATCGGCTCGGTCTTCATGCTGGTCGGCGCGATCGTCATGATGGCCACCATGGACGGCGTGCTGCTGCTGGTCACGCTGCTCGTGGTCGTCGTCATCGGCGGGCTGGTCGGGCTGATCATGCCGAAGATCCAGCGGGCGCAGAACGACGCGCAGACGGCCGTGGGCGAGATGGGCGCCGTGCTCGACCGGGCGCTGCAGGCCTACCGGACGGTCAAGGCGAGCGGGGCCGAGGAGCGCGAGATCGAGGTGGTCGGCGAGGCCGCCGTGCGCGCCCGCGACCGCGGCATGCAGGTGGCCGGGTGGACCTCGCTGGCCGGGGTGGCGACCTGGATGGCCGTGCAGCTCGCCTTCCTGTGCGTGCTCGCCGTGGGCGGCTCCAGGGTAGCCTCGGGCGCGCTGGAGATCTCTGGGCTGATCGCGTTCCTGCTTTATTTGTTCTACCTGGTCGCGCCGATCGGGCAGCTCGTCGAGGGGGCCGTGCAGCTGCAGCAGGGGTTGGCCGCGGTCAAGCGGATCAAGGAGATCGAGGACCTGCCCGCCGAGCCCGTCAGCACCGCCGCCCCGCAGGAGCCGGACCCGATCGGCGTCCGCTTCGACGACGTGGTGTTCCGCTATGGCGATGACCGGCCGATCGTGCACAGTGGCGTGTCCTTCGAGGTGCCGCCCGGCGGGCTGACCGCGCTGGTGGGGCCGTCAGGAGCGGGCAAGTCCACGGTGTTCGCCCTGCTCGAGCGCTTCTACGAGCACCAGGGCGGCACGATCACCGTGGGCGGGCGCGACATCCGCGACTGGCCGCTCGGCGAGTTGAGGGCCGCGCTCGGCTACGTCGAGCAGGACGCGCCGGTGCTGGCCGGCACGCTGCGGGAGAACCTGCTGTTCGCCGCGCAGGGTGCCTCCGAGGAGGAGCTCAGGCGCGCGATCAACCGGACCCGCCTGGACGACCTGGTAGGACGCCTGCCCGAGGGGCTCGACACGGCCGTCGGCCATCGCGGGGTGCTGCTGTCGGGCGGCGAGCGGCAGCGCGTGGCGATCGCCAGGGCGCTGCTGCGCAAGCCCAGGCTGCTCCTGCTGGACGAGGCCACCTCCCAGCTCGACGCCGTCAACGAGCTGCGGCTGCGCGAGGTGATCGCGGAGGTCGCCACCGAGACGACCGTGCTGGTCATCGCGCACCGGCTGTCGACGGTGACCAACGCCGACCGCATCGTGGTCATGGAAGGCGGTGGCGTGCGGGCCGTCGGCACCCACGCTGAGCTGGTCGGCGAGGACGAGCTCTACCGCGAGCTGGCAGCCACGCAGTTCCTGGTGAGCTAGACGTTGTACCCTTCGGGTGTCGATGCTGAATAAGTTCATTCAGGAGAGTGATCGAATGAGCCGGAACGTGCGCGCGCCCAGGGGTACCACGATCACCGCCAAGGGGTGGCCGCAGGAAGCGGCGCTCCGCATGCTCCAGAACAACCTCGACCCTGAAGTGGCCGAGCACCCGGAGCAGCTCGTCGTCTACGGCGGCTCGGGCAAGGCCGCGCGAGACTGGCCGTCGTTCGACGCGATGGTCAGGACGCTCACCACGCTCGAGGGCGACGAGACGCTGCTGGTCCAGTCGGGCCGCCCGGTCGGCGTCTTCCGCACCCACGAATGGGCGCCCCGCGTCCTCATCGCCAACTCCAACCTCGTGCCCGACTGGGCCAACTGGGAGGAGTTCCGCCGGCTCGAGGCTGCCGGGCTCACCATGTACGGGCAGATGACGGCGGGCTCCTGGATCTACATCGGTACCCAGGGCATCCTGCAGGGCACCTACGAGACGTTCGCCGCCGTCGCCGCCAAGAGGTTCGGCGGCACGCTGGCCGGCACGATCACGCTGACCGCCGGCCTCGGCGGGATGGGCGGCGCCCAGCCTCTGTCCGTCACCATGAACGGCGGCGTGGCGATCTGCATCGACTGCGACCCGCGCAGCGTCGAGCGGCGCATCGAGCACCGCTACCTCGACGTCAAGGCCGACAGCCTGGACGAGGCGCTCCGCCTGGCCTACGAGGCCCGCGACAAGCGCGAGCCGCTGTCGATCGGCGTGGTGGCCAACGCGGCCGACGCCGTGCCCTCGCTCCTGGCGCGCGGCGCGGAGATCGACATCGTCACCGACCAGACCTCGGCCCACGACCCGCTGATGTACCTGCCGCTCGGCATCGCCTTCGAGGACATGGCCCTCGAGCGCGACAAGGACCCGGCGGGCTTCACCCAGCGGGCGCGCGAGTCGATGGCCAGGCACGTCGAGGCCATGGTGGGCTTCAAGGACGCCGGGGCCGAGGTGTTCGACTACGGCAACTCCATCCGCGGCGAGGCCCAGCTGGCCGGGTACGCCAGGGCCTTCGACTTCCCCGGGTTCGTGCCCGCCTACATCAGGCCGCTGTTCTGCGAGGGCAAGGGCCCGTTCCGCTGGGCGGCGCTGTCGGGCAACCCGGCCGACATCCACAAGACCGACCAGGCGATCCTCGAGCTCTTCCCCGAGAACGAGCCGCTGGCCCGCTGGATCCGCACGGCCGGGGAGAAGGTGCACTTCCAGGGGCTGCCCGCGCGCATCTGCTGGCTCGGGTACGGCGAGCGGAACGTGGCCGGGGAGCGTTTCAACGACATGGTGGCCTCGGGAGAGCTCGAGGCGCCCCTCGTCATCGGCCGCGACCACCTCGACAGCGGGTCCGTGGCCTCGCCGTACCGGGAGACCGAGGCGATGGCCGACGGGTCCGACGCGATCGCCGACTGGCCGCTGCTCAACGCCATGCTCAACACGGCCTCGGGCGCGGCCTGGGTGTCCATCCACCACGGCGGCGGGGTCGGCATCGGCCGCTCGATCCACTCCGGCCAGGTGACGGTCGCCGACGGCACGGCGCTGAGCCGCGAGAAGCTCAACCGCGTCCTCACCAACGACCCTGGCACGGGTGTCATGCGGCACGTTGACGCCGGCTATGACGAGGCGATTTCTGTCGCCTCCGAGCGTGGCGTCCGCATCCCGATGCGCGAGTCGTGATTCTTCCTGCTGTTGTACGGCGGGCCGCTCCCACCGGCCGCCCGCCGTACTTCGGCTGAGGGCCCGCGGGCGGCGCTTCTGGCGAGTCGGTGACGGTTGCCCGCCGCCACGACTCCGCTGTAGCCCGCCCGAGGGAGCCCGCCGCCTGGGCGCCGACCACATTGCGCCGGGCTCCGCCGTACCCCTCCGCGCCGGTGGGAGGTGGTGGTGCTCATGGGGTCGGTGCTCAGGGAGTGAGACGGCGGGGATGAGAATGCGCCGTGGCGCGCGTTGGAGGTTTTGTGGTGTATCAGGGTGGGTTGGATGGGCTGCTTGATGGGCGGCGGCTGTCGCCTGTTCAGCGGCGGATCGCGCACTATCTCACAGAGAACCTGCACGACGCGATCTTCCTGTCGAGCGTGGAGCTGGCCGAGCGGGCGGGGGTGAGCCAACCGTCGGTCACCAGGTTCGCGATGGTGCTGGGGTTCGCCGGGTATCCCGAGCTGAAGCAGGCGCTCAGGCCGCTGGTGCTCGGCGAGAGGCCGGAGGCGCCCCAGGAGTCCCTGCTCAGGGGCGCCATCGACAGTGAGATCCACAACCTCACCGTGATCCGTGACCGGCTGGCCACGCTGCCGCTCAAGGAGCTTGGCGAGGCGCTGGCCGCCACCGAACCGCTGCCCGTGCTGGGGCTGCGGGTGTCGTCGGGGCTGGCCACCACGTTCGCCTACTACGCCCGCAGGATCCACCCAGACGTCCGGCTGCTGGTGCACGGCGGCTCAGAGCTGGTCGACGGGCTGCACGCGGCTCGGCGGGCGGGCGCGGAATGGGTGCTGGCGGTCGTGCTGCCGCGCTATCCGGCGGAAGCCGTACAGGCTCTGGAGTACGCGCAGAAACTGGGGCTGAGGACCGCGGTGATCACCGACAGGCCGGGGTTCCCCGCCGAGGTGGTGCTGGACGCGCCGGTGGGGGACAGGCTCGTGTTCGACTCGCACGCGGCGCCGCTCGCGCTGGCCATGGCCCTGGTGGAGGCCATGGCCGACGCGGCGCCGCTGCGCACCCAGGCGCGCCTGGAGGAGTACGAGCGGATGACCGACGAGACCGGCGTGTTCCTATCCGGCGACGCGACGTAGCGAGCGCACCGACCAGGCCGTGGTGATCGCGGCCAGCACGATGAACACCGCGAACGCGATCGGGATCTCGACGGCCGTCAGGTCGCCCGCGAACAGCGCCCGTCCCGCCTCGACCGCGTAGTAGAGCGGGTTGATCTTCGCGACCACCTGCATCCAGTGCGGCGCGAACGAGATCGGGATGAACAGCCCGGCCAGCAGCATGACCGGCAGCATGAAGAGGTTCAGCGTCTGCGACATGCCGTTCTCGTCCCGTACGGCCAGCGCCACGCCCTGCGAGAGGCTGGAGGCGAACAGCCCGGTGGCGGCCATGAGCAGCAGCATCAGCAGCAGTTCCACGATCCCGATGCGCAGCCCCATCAGCCAGGCCACGAGCACGACCAGGATCGCCTGGACGACCAGCGTGACCATGTCCCTGGTCACGCGCCCGAGCACGATGGCCGGCCGCCAGGCGGGGCTGACCGCGTACCGCTCGACCGAGCCGTTGCGCAGCTCGCCGATCATGCCGAACCCGGAGAACAGCGAGCCGAACACCGCGATCATCATCATCGCGGCGGGGGTGAAGACCCGCAGCGCCTCGACCTCGGTGCCGCCGGGCGTCATCGTCCTCAACAGCGGGGCGAACATCAGCAGGTAGAGCACCGGCTGGATGATCCCGAACAGCGGCCAGATCGGGTTGGAGAACGACTTCCGCAGCTCGTGCCCGGTGAAGAGCGTCAGGTGGCGGATCATGCGGCGGCTCCCGCGTCCCGAAGCGAACGGCCGGTCTTGGCCAGGAAGACGTCGTCCAGCGTGGAGCGGTCGAGCGCGATCGAGGCGAGCCCGAGCCTGCGCTCCTCCAGGGTCCGCAGCAGGGCGGGCAGCGCGTGCTCGCCGTCGTCGACGTAGACGCGCAGCACGTCGTCGTCGATGCGCGTCTCCCTGGCGTGCGGCCGGAGCACCTCGGCGGCCTCCTCCAGCCGGTCGAGCCTGAGCGTGATGACGTCGCCCGAGACCTCCCGCTTGAGCGCGGCGGGGGTGCCCTCGGCCACCACGACGCCGTGGTCGACGATCACCAGGCGGTCGCAGAGCACGTCGGCCTCGTCCAGGTAGTGGGTGCTGAGCAGCACGCTGGTGCCCAGCTCGCGCAGCCGCCTGATCTGGTCCCACAGGTTGGCCCTGTTCTGCGGGTCGAGCCCGGTGGTGGGCTCGTCGAGGAAGAGCAGCGGTGGGCTGTGCACGAGGCCGAGCGCGATGGCGACGCGCCGCTTCTGCCCGCCGGACAGGGTGCGTCCCTGGCGGTCGGCCAGCTCGGTGAGCTCGAACCTGTCGAGCACCTCGGCGGTGGCCTTGGCCGGGTCCGGCACGTTGTGGATCTTCGCGGCCAGCATGATCTGGGCGCGGGCGGAGGTGGTGTCCTCCACCCCTCCGGCCTGGCTCACGTAGCCGAGCTCGCGGCGGATCGCGGCGGGCTCGCGCCGCAGGTCGTGACCCGCGATGATGCCCGTCCCCTCGTCGGGGACAATGAGGGTTGCCAGCATGCGGATGGTGGTGGTCTTGCCGGCCCCGTTGGGGCCGAGGACGCCGAAGATCTCGCCCTTGTCGACCTTCAGGTCGACGCCGCGGACGGCCTCGACGGTCTGGGGGCCTTTCCTGGATCGCGTGGTGAAGGTTTTGCGCAGTCCCTGCGCATCAATGATCATGGGGGATGCTCCTTGTCAGGGCAGCTCGCCCGACTCGACCTTCTTGAGTGCCTGTTCCGCCCAGGCGAGCTGGGCGGCGATCATGCCGATGGTCAGTCGGAGGTTCTCGTCTACGTGCCGTGGCGCGCCGTACTGCTGCTTGCGGCCGAATATCCCGTCGATCGCCGCGATCGACCTCTTCTGATGGTCGATGCGTGCTTGCAGGCCTCCGATCAGGTCCTCCTTCGGCAGCAGGTGCATGAACGACAGGGCGACCTGGAACGGGTCAACGATCGGCTGCACCTGGTACCAGGCCAACGTCAGCAATCGCTGGAACTCCAGCCGTCCCTGCTCGGTGATCTGGTAGACGGTCTTGCCGCCGCGCCCGCTCTCGACGACCTCCAGCAGGCCCTCGTCCGCCATCTTGGACAGCCCGTGGTAGATCGACCCGAACGCCACGTTGGCCCACCCGTCCGCACCCATCGCCTCCAGCCTCCGCCTGACCCGGTAGCCGTTCATGGGTTCGTCGAGGAGGACTCCGAGGAGCAGGATGCGCGTAGTAGACATACTCAAGTTTGTATTCAAATTTGAGTATGTGTCAAGATCTTCTTATGAGCGAACGACCAACCGCCCTGATCACGGGCGCTTCCCGGGGTATCGGCCGGGCCGTCGCCCAGGCCTTGGCCCCCACGCACCGCGTCGTGCTCGGCGGCCGGGATGAGGCCGCGCTGGCCGCGGTCGCCGCCGGGCTGCCTGACGCGACGGCCTGGCCGGTGGAGCTGACCCGCGTCACGGCCGCCGACGTGGCCGGCATCGAGCGGCTGGACGTGCTCGTGCACAGCGCCGGCATCGCGCCGCTGGGCAGGATCGCCGACACGCCCGGCGAGACCTGGCGCGCGGTCATGGACGTCAACGTCGCCGCGGTGGCCGAGCTGACCCGGCTGCTGCTGCCGGCCCTGCGCGCGGCCGGCGGCCACGTGCTCTGCGTCAACTCGGGCGCCGGCCAGCGAGCCAACCCTGGCTGGGGCGCGTACGCGGCCAGCAAGTTCGCCCTGCGCGCCTTCGCCGACACGCTGCGACAGGAGGAGCCCGAGCTCCGCGTCACCACCGTGTATCCCGGCCGCACGGCCACCGACATGCAGCGCAAGGTCAGGGAGCACGAGGGCGGCGCCTTCGAGCCCGACCGCTACCTGGAGCCCGCGACTGTCGCCCGCGCCATCCTGGCCGCCGTCAACGCCGGTCCTGACGCGCATCTCACCGAACTCACCCTGCGTCCGGCGGCGGGACCGGTCACGTGAATGGATCCATTCACTAAAGTGTGAGCATGCTTGACGAACTCGCGCGCATCGGTCGTGATCCCGCTACCAACGGCTACGTCAGGGACGCCTGGTCGGCAGCCGATCTCGAGCTGAGGGAGTGGTTCCGCGGGGAGGCGGGCCGCCGCGGGCTCGACGTCCGCGAGGACCGCAACGGCAACCTGTGGGCCTGGTGGGGCGACCCGTCGCGTCGGCCGGGCGTCGTCACCGGCTCTCACCTCGACTCCGTACGGCAGGGCGGCGCGTTCGACGGGCCCCTCGGGGTCGTGTCGGCGTTCGCCGCGCTGGATGTACTGAAAAATCGGAACTTCATGCCGGGCAGGCCGCTCGGGATCGCGTGCTTCAGCGACGAGGAGGGAGCCAGGTTCGGCGTGCCGTGCATGGGCTCCCGGCTGCTGACCGGCGTGCTGGACCCGGAGCGGGCGCTGGGCCTGACCGACGACGAGGGCGACACGCTGGCCGAGGTGATGGCCAGGGCGGGCCGCGAGCCGCGGGCCGTCGGACGGGACGACGAGACCCTGGCCATGGTCGGGACCTTCGTGGAACTGCACGTGGAGCAGGGCCGCGGGCTGGTGGAGCTCGGCTCGCCCGTGGGGGTCGCCAGCGCGATCTGGCCGCACGGGCGGTGGCGCTTCGACTTCCTCGGCGAGGCCAACCACGCCGGGACGACCCGCCTGGTGGACCGCGACGATCCGATGCTGCCCTTCGCCCGCATGGTGCTGGCCGCCCGCGAGACGGCCGCCGCGCACGGGGTCGTGGCTACGGTCGGCAAGGTCAGGGTCAGCCCGAACAACGCCAACGCCGTTCCGGGCTCCGTCTCCGCCTGGCTCGACGTCCGCGGGGCGCGCGAGCAGGACGTCAGGGCCGTCGTCGGCGCGCTCGCCCAGGGCGTCGCGGTCAGCGAGGAGTCCTGGACGCCCGTGGTGGACTTCGACGCGGCGCTGCGCGACCGGGTGGCGAAGGTGGCGGGCGACGCGCCCGTGCTGCCCACCGGGGCAGGTCACGACGCCGGGATCCTGGCCTCGGCCGGAGTTCCCAGCGCCATGGTGTTCGTGCGGAACCCGACCGGCGTGTCCCACTCGCCGCAGGAGCACGCCGAGCCCGGCGACTGCGAGGCTGGGGTCGTCGCGCTGGCGAACGTACTGGAGGATCTGTGCCACTGACCTACTGGTGCGAGCAGGCCTGGCTGCCCGAGGGCCTGACCGAGTCCGTCCTCGTCGAGGTTGACGGGACCCGCATCGCGAAGATCACCCAGGGCGAGCCGGGCGCCGCGGAACGCCTGCCGGGGCTGACGATCCCGGGCCTGGCCAACGCCCACTCGCATGCCTTCCACCGGGCTCTGCGCGGTACCACCCAGCAGGGCAAGGGCGACTTCTGGACCTGGCGCGACCAGATGTACCAGGTCGCGGGGGTGCTGGATCCCGACTCCTACCGGCGACTGGCCACCGCCGTCTACGCCGAGATGGCGCTGGCCGGCATCACGTGCGTGGGCGAGTTCCACTACCTGCACCACGGTCCGGGAGGCCGGCCGTACGACGACCCCAACAGCATGGGGCACGCGCTGATCGACGCGGCGCGGGCGGCGGGGCTGCGGATCGCGCTGCTGGACACCTGCTACCTCACCGGTGGCGTGGGGACGGGGCTGACCGGGCCGCAGGTGCGCTTCGGCGACGGCGACGCCGAGCGGTGGGCCGTGCGGGCGGACGCGCTGGCATCGGCCTACCACGGGCAGCACGACGTGGAGATCGGCTCGGCCATCCACTCGGTGCGGGCCGTGCCGCCCGAGCAGATGCCGGTCGTGGCCGAGTTCTCCCACCACCACGCGGCGCCGCTGCACGCGCACGTCTCCGAGCAGCGCGCGGAGAACGCCGCCTGCATCGAGCGCTACGCCGCCACCCCCGTCGAGGTGCTGCACGAGCGGGGCGCGCTGGGCCCGCGCTCGACCGCGGTGCACGCCACGCACCTGACGGACGTGGACATCGAGCTGCTCGGACAGTCGAGCACCTACATCTGCATGTGCCCCACGACGGAACGCGACCTGGCCGACGGCATCGGCCCCGCCAGGACGCTGCACGACCGCGGCGCGCCCGTCACGCTCGGCTCCGACAGCCACGCCGTGATCGACCTGTTCGAGGAGGCCCGAGCCGTCGAGCTGAACGAGCGCCTGGCCAGCGAGCGGCGCGGCCACTGGCGCGCGGCGGAGCTGCTGGCCGCCGCGACGGTGACGGGCCACGCCTCGCTCGGCTTCCCCGACGCGGGCATGCTGGTGCCCGGCGCCTGGGCGGACCTGGTCTCCATCACCCTGGACTCGGTCCGTACGGCCGGCACCACGGGACCCGAGGCCGTGGTCTACGCGGCCAGCGCGGCGGACGTGCACTCGGTGGTGGCCTCGGGCCGCCGCATCGTGGCCGACGGCCACCACATTTCCGGAAATGTCGGGCGGATGTTGATCGAGGCGATAGGAGCACTGCGATGACCGCAACAGTGATCGACGGGATCGGGCTGCTCTTCACCGGGCACGAGGAGATCCAGGACGCGGCCCTGGTAATCGAGGACGACCGGGTCGCCTGGGCGGGCCCCGCCGGTCAGGCGCCCGAGGCCGACGAGCGGCACGACGCCGGAGGCCGGTGCGTGATCCCCGGGTTCGTCGACAGCCACGCGCACCTGGTCTTCGCCGGTGACCGTACGGCCGAGTTCAACGCCCGCATGTCGGGCCAGCGGTACAGCGCCGGCGGCATCCGCACCACCGTGGCCGCCACCCGCGGGGCCGGCGACGCCGAGCTGGCCACCCGCGCGCAGGCGCTGGTGCGGGAGATGCTGCGCCAGGGCACCACGACCGTGGAGATCAAGAGCGGCTACGGGCTGACCGTCGAGGACGAGCGCCGGTCGCTGGAGATCGCCACCGGGCTGACCGACGAGACGACCTATCTGGGGGCGCACGTCGTCCCCGCGGACGCCGACAAGGAGGAGTACGTCCGGCTGGTCACCGGGGAGATGCTCGAGGCGTGCGCGCCCTACGCCAAGTGGGTGGACGCCTTCTGCGAGCAGGGCGCCTTCGACGGTGACGAGACCAGGGAGATCCTCACCAAGGGCATGAAGGCCGGGCTCCTCCCGCGCGTGCACGCCAACCAGCTGACCGAGGGGCCTGGGGTGCGGATCGCGGTCGAGCTGGGGGCGGCCTCGGCCGACCACTGCACGCACCTGTCCGACGCCGACGTGGACGCGCTGGCCTCCTCGCAGACCGTGGCCACGCTGCTGCCAGGGGCCGAGTTCTCCACCCGCTCGCCGTACCCGGACGCGCGGCGGCTCATCGACGCGGGGGCCACGGTGGCGATCGCGACCGACTGCAACCCCGGTTCGTCGTTCACCTCCTCGATGGCCTTCTGCGTGGCGCTCGCCGTACGGGAGATGCGCATGACGCCGCTCGAGGCGGTCACGGCCGCGACCGTGGGAGGGGCGCGCGCGCTGCGGCGCACGGACGTAGGCTCACTGGTGCCAGGCGCTCGCGCGGACCTCGTGGTGCTCGATGCTCCCTCGTACGTGCATCTGGCCTACAGGCCCGGCGTACCCCTCGTTCACCAGGTATTTCAGGCCGGTCTCCTCCTTGAGTAGGACATCCAGAATCGTCCCGTGGCCGTAGACCTTTAGGGAATCTTTGCATCTGGCCGGACGTTGGCCGGTTAAGAACGCAGCTGCGGAACGAGGTGCCTGGGGATGGCAAGGCCTACGGGGAGTCGCACGCAGGAGCAGCACGTCGCCGATCGCGATCTGCTGGGGACATATCTGGCCGAGATCGGCCGGGTCCCGCTGCTCACGGCGGAGGAAGAGGTGGAGCTCGCCAAGCGGATCGAGGCGGGGCTCTTCGCCGAGCAGCTGCTCGACAGCGGGCGCTCGGAGCCGCGGATCGGGGACGCGGCCGACGAGGAGCTGGAGCGGCTGGCGATTTCCGGCCAGCGGGCCAAGGACGAGTTCATCCAGGCCAACCTGCGCCTGGTGGTGGCCGTGGCCAGGAAGTACTCCGGACGCGGGATGCCGCTGATCGACCTGGTCCAGGAGGGCAACCTGGGCCTGGTCCGGGCGGTGGAGAAGTTCGACTACAAGCGGGGCTACAAGTTCTCCACCTACGCCACCTGGTGGATCCGGCAGTCCGTGGGCCGCGCGATCCACGAGCAGGCCCGCCCGGTGCGCCTGCCCACGCACGCCGGTGAGCAGATGACGCGGCTCATGCGGGTGCGCAGGGACCTGCTGGCCGAGTTCGACGTGGAGCCCACCGACGACGACCTGGCCGAGATCCTGGAGCTGCCCATCGAGCGCGTGCGCGAGCTACGCCGCTGGGCTTCCGACCCGGTCTCCCTCCAGCTGGGCGTGGGCGACGAGGACGAGACCGAGCTGGGCGACATGATCGCCGATGAGACCTGGGCCGACCCCGAGCAGCAGGCCATCGACATCCTGGAGCGCGAGCGCCTGGACACCTGGTTGACCGGGCTCGAGGGCGACACCCGCGACATGCTGCGCTGGCGCTACGGGCTGGTGGACGGCCGCGAGCACACGCTCACCGAGGTCGGGGAGCGGTACGGCATCGGCCGCGACCGTGCCCGCAGGATCGAGCGCGACGCCCTTGCCCGGCTGCGGAAGATGGCCAGCGCCGCCGCCTGACGTATCTCTAATCGAGAGTAAGCTCGGGGCATGCTGGAGCTGTCCATCCTGGGGTTCCTCTACGAGGAGCCCATGCACGCCTACGAGCTGCGGAGCCGGATTTCCGGGCTGTCCGGGCACATCCGGCCGGTGAGTGACGGGGCGCTCTATCCCGCCGTCGACCGGCTCCGCAAGGCGGGCTTCGTGGACAAGCGGGAGGAGCCAGGCGGCAAGCGGCAGATGCTCTCGCTGACCGGGGCGGGGCAGGAGGACCTGCTTCGGCGGCTGCGCGATCCGGCGGAGCTGGAGATCACCGACCGCGACTCCTTCCTCATCCTGCTCGCCTTCCTGGGCTACCTGCCCGACCCGGCCGACCAGTTGCGCGTGCTGCGCCGCAGGCTCGCCTTCTACGACCAGCCGGCCAGCTACTTCTACGACAGGGGTCGCCCGATGCGGTCGGCGGAGATGACCGACCGCTTCCGCAGGGGCATGCTGGCGATCGCCGCCGCCACCAAGCGGGCCGACATGGAGTGGCTGCGCGCCGAGATCGCCGACCTGGAGGCGCTAGTCGCGGCGCAGTAGCCGGGCGAGCAATTCCTCCACGGCCGCCTCCGCCCTGGCCGTGCCTTCGCTGCGGGCGGCCAGCAGGGCCAGCTCGTTGATGGCCGCGAGCAGCACGTGCGCCTGCAGATCGACATCCTCGGCCGGGAAGGCCTCGGAGGCCTGCAGGACCGCCTTGAGCATGCCGAAGGCGTGCCGTTCCTCCATCGCGCGCCAGGCCTCCCAGCCGAGCACCGACGGGGCGTCGATGAGGATGATGCGCCGGATCACCGGGTCGCCGGCCAGCCGGATCCAGGTCAGCGCGCCCACGTGCAGGGCCTCCCGCGGATCGGTCAGGCCCGCCGTGGCCCGCGCCAGCTTGACGCCCACCTCCGTCTCGATGGCCTCGAGCACGGCCTCGAACAGCGCGTCCTTGCCCGCGAAGTGGTGGTAGAGCGCGCCCCTGCTCAGCCCTGACTCCTGCAGGACCGCCTCGATCGAGGTGCCGTCGTAGCCGTGCTCGGCGAACAGCCGCGTGGCGATGGCGAGGAGCTGCTCGCGGGTCGCCGCGCCGCGTTCCGCCTTGAGGTTCATGGGACCACTCTAGACAAACCGACAACCGGTCGGTAATTTCGAAGACCGACAGTCGGTATGTAATTCACGGGAGGATCCATGCATTACGAGGACGTGGGCCAGGGACCTGTGGCGCTGTTCGTCCACGGGGTGGGCACCAGCTCCTACCTGTGGCGCAACGTGATCGCCGAGCTCCGCGACGAGCGCAGGTGCGTGGCCGTCGACCTGCCCCTGCACGGCGGCAGCGAACCACAGGAGGACCTGTCGATCCCGGCGCTGGCCGAGGCGGTCGAGGAGCTGTGCCAGGAACTCGGTCTCGACCAGGTCGACCTGGTCGCCAACGACACCGGCGGCGCCGTCGCCCAGATCTTCGCGGTCAGGCACCCCGAGCGGCTGCGCTCGCTCACGCTGACCAACTGCGACGTGCACACCAACACGCCGCCCGAGGCGTTCGAGCCCACGGTCCAGCTCGCGGCCGACGGGCACCTAGCGGCGCTCACGGCGGCCGTGCTCGACCAGCCGGAGCTGGTCGCGCAGACCGCCTTCGGCGACGGGTACGAGCGCATCGACGACGCGAAGGCGCTCGTGGACAACTTCCTGCGGCCGATCTTCGCCAAGGAGGACGGCGGGCGCGCCTTCGAACGCCTGCTCACCTCGATCGACGCCGAGGACATGGTCGCCATCGAGCCCCAGCTCACGGTCCTGGCGGTGCCCACGCTGGTGGTCTGGGGCACCGGGGACGTCTTCTTCGACAAGAAGTGGGCGTACTGGCTGCGCGACACGATTCCCGGCGTGCGCGAGGTGGTCGAGATCGAGGGCGGGCGGCTGTTCTTCCCCGACGAGCGCGCCGGCGAGCTCGTCCCGCACCTGCGCCGGTTCTGGGCTTCGCTGGACTGATTACCATCCCTCTGGTGAGAATCCAGGCCCTGCGCAGGTATCCGGTCAAGTCCATGCTCGGTCACGACGTGACGGAGAGCGAGGTGACCGCGCGGGGCCTGGCCGGCGACCGGGCGCGAGCCGTACTCGACCTGGAGACAGGGAAGATCGCCAGCGCGAAGAACCCCAGGCTGTGGCGGGACCTGCTCTCCCTCGACGGCGCGCACCCGCCGGGCGACGCGGAGCTGTCGCGGCTGCTGGGACGCGAGGTCGCGCTGGTCGACGTGCCGCCCGAGAGCGCCACGTTCGAGCGGTCGGTGCCCGATGAGGTGCTGGAGCATGGGCTGGACGCCGAGGTGGCGTTCACGGTCGGGACGCTGGGCGGGCTCGTGCCGGGGACGTTCTTCGACTTCGCGCCGATCCACCTGGTCACCACCTCGACACTGGCCCGCATCGGAGGGCTCGGCTCACGGGGGACCGTGGAGGCCCTCCGCTACCGTCCCAACCTGGTGGTCGAGACGGAGGCGGAGGGCTTCGCCGAGAACGCGTGGGTGGGCCGCGAGCTGCGGGTCGGCGCCGAGGTGGCCCTGGAGGTCCTGGTGACCACCCCGCGCTGCGCCGTCCCGACGCTCGCGCACGGAGACCTGCCACGCGACACCGACGCGCTGCGCACGCCCGCCCGGCACAACCGGGTCCAGGTCTACGACCTGGGGCCGCAGCCGTGCGCCGGGGTCTACGCGCGGGTGCTACGGCCCGGGCTGGTCAGGGTCGGCGATCCGGTGCGGGTGGACTGAGCCGGTCGCGCCTGGCGACCGCCTCGGACGGCAGGTTCGAGATCAGCACGTCCACGCGGGCGTCGGCCAGGAACACGTCCATGAGCGCCGGGTCGTCGACGGTCCACACCATGACGCCGATGCCCTGGCGGCCGCAGGCGCGCAGGGCGTTCATCCGGGCGATGTCGTGCCTGACCGCCACCCAGTCGGCGCCGCACGCCCGCACCCGGCGTACGGGGAACAGCTCGTCCACCGCGGGAACCCGATGGCGACCCAGCGACAGGCCCACCACGACCTCCGGGAACGCGGCCTTGACCGCCGGGATCCTGGCGTCCTCGATCCCGGTGGCGACGAAACCCTCGATGCCGAAGCTGTCGAGCGCCATCCGGACGATCTCCGCCTCGTAGCCCGTCTCCTTGAGGTCCAGGTGCCCCTTGAGCCTGCCGCCGAGGAACGCCATCAGCTCGGAGATCCGCGGCACCTCGAAACCCAGGTGCTCGCACACCTCCCGGTAGGTCAGGTCCGCGATGGCGGGACCGGACGGGAGGTGGGCGTCGTGGTGGGCGAGGTAGACGCCGTCCGCCGTGCGCCTGATGTCGAACTCGGCGTACTCGGCGCCGCTGGTGACGGCCGCCTCGTAGGTCTCCCAGGTGGAGTGGCCACCACCGGGGCCTGGGCCGCCGCGATGGGCGGAGATGGCTACCGCCATGCCTGCCACACCTCGCGCACGACCTCCGGACCTCCGGCCACCAGGCCGTCGGCCGGGAGTTCGCCGCCGAGCCACGGGTCGCCGGCGCGGGAGAGCACCACGGCGCCCGACTCCCTGGCGATCAGTGCCGCCGCCAGGACGTCCCAGATCTGGTAGCCGCCGGTCACCATCGCCGTGCAGCGGCCCGCCGCGACGCTCGCCAGGGAGAGCGCGGTCGAGCCCATGATGCGAGTCCCGCACTGCCGTTCCGCGAGTGTCCGCATCAACGTGCTCAGCCCCGGCCAGACCTGGCCGCCGCACAGCTCGGTGCAGACGATCCCGCCGGCGAGAGCCTCGGCCGCGGCACACCGGATCGCCTGCCCGGACAGACGGGCCCCGCGACCGCGGACCGCGCTGAAGATCTCGCCGCGCCACGGGTCGGCCACCACGCCGACGACGGCTCCCGACTCGTCGGCGGCCGCCAGGCTGAACGACGACCAGCCGAGGCCGTGGACGAAGTTCGTGGTGCCGTCCACGGGGTCGACGTACCAGGTCACCGGTCCTGTTCCGGCCGCGCCGTACTCCTCGCCGACCACCCGGTGCGAGGGGAAGGCCGCGCCGATGCGCGCGCGGACCTCCTGCTCGATCTCGCGGTCGGTCGAGGTGACCCAGTCGGCGGCGTGCTTCTTGGTGGTGGCCGTCGAGTAGCCGGAGCGCATCCGCTCGCACGCCCAGGCGGCCAGATCGAGGGCGAGTTCCTCCCATTCACGCAACGTGCAGCTTTCCTTCCCGGTAGAGCAGGGCCCGGCCGATCTCCACATGCACCGTGTCGCCCGACGGCGACAGGCTGGGAGCGACGAAGGCCCTGATGCGGTGGTCCCCGATCCCCAGGACCAGTTCGGTGTAGTGGCCGCGCGGGATCGTCCGCAGAACCGTGGCGGGCACACCTTCATCCGGGGACACGCGGACGTCCTCGGGCCGGACGCCCACGTCCCACGAGCCCTCGACGGCCAGGGACTCTCCGCGCAGCGGGATCTTGACGTCGCCGACCGCGATGTGGGCGGCGTGCACCGTGGCGGGCAGGATGTTCATGGTCCCCACGAAATCGGCCACGAACCGGGTCCTGGGCGAGCGGTAGATCGTCGAGGGTGGGTCGTACTGCTCGATCGCTCCGCCGGACATGACCGCGACCCGGTCGGAGACCGACAGCGCCTCGTCCTGGTCGTGGGTGACCAGCACGGTGGTGATGCCGACGCGCTGCTGGATCTCCCTGATGTCGTCGCGCACCCGCTCGCGCAGCTTGGCGTCCAGGTTGGAGAGCGGCTCGTCGAGCAGCAGCACCTTGGGCTCCAGCACCAGCGCCCTGGCCAGGGCGACCCGCTGCTGCTCGCCGCCGGAGATCTGGCCGGGATGGCTGTCGACGTGGTGGGTGAGGTTGACCGTCTTCAGCACGTCAGCGACCCGCTCGCGGATCTCGTCCCGGGGCAGTTTGCGCAGGCGAAGCCCGAAGGCGATGTTCTTGAAGACCGTCATGTGCGGCCAGAGCGCGTAGTTCTGGAACACCATGGCCGTCGGCCTGCGCTCGGGCGGCATCCCGGTCACGTCCTGGCCGTCGATCAGCACCCGGCCCGTGTCCGGCGCGAGGAAGCCGCCGATCATGCGCAGCGTCGTGGTCTTGCCGCAGCCGGACGGGCCGAGCAGCGAGACCAGCTGCCCTGTCTCCACCTTCAGGTCGAGGTCCGCCACGATCGTGCGACCGCCGAGGACCTTGCTGACGGACTCGATGCGCAGACTCATTTCAGTTGGAACCCTTCCGCCAGCCTGCCGCCCATCACGTGCCTGCGCACCAGCAGCAGGAGCACGACCGACGGGATCGACAGCATGATCGAGAAGACCGCGGCGGCCTGCTCGGGATAGTTCAGCACCAGCGTGTACATCTCGGTCGGCATCGTGATGTAGGTCGGCGTGCCCACCAGGAACGTGCCCTGCGCCTCGTCGAACGAGGCGAGGAACGCCATGATCATGGCGACCAGGATCCCGGGCGCTGCGATCGGGAACGTCACGCTGAAGAACGTCCTGATGGGCCCCGCGCCCGCGTCCCTGGCCGCCTCCTCCAGGCTGCGCGGCACCGCGGCGAACGCGGCCGCGGGGATCCAGGTCATCACCACCAGCGTGCCCAGCACGTGCACGACCACCACGCCGGCGAACGTGCCCATGATCTTCAGGCTGTAGAACAGCCCGGCGATCGTGATGAACAGTCCCATCTTGGGGAAGGCGTTCGTGGCGAACAGCGACAGCAGCATGACGCGCCGTCCGGGAAAGTCGTGCCGCGCGAACGCGTAGGCCGCGGGCAGGCAGATCGCTGACGACACCAGTACGGTGACCGGCGCGAAGACCAGGCTGAGCCGGATCGACCCGCCCAGCTCCGCGTCCCCGAGTACGGTGCCCCACCAGCGCAGCGTCCATTGCGAGGGCAGCAGCCGCGGGTACTCCCAGCTGTCGGCGAAGGCCCGCAGCGAAAGCCACGCCAGCGGCCCGACCACGAACAGCAGCAGCGCGAAGACCAGCACCCCGGCCCCGAGCCGCCTCATCGTGAGGTCCTGGCGTTCGCTCGTACGTAGAAGTAGCCGATCCCGGCCGCCAGCGCGAACACGATGACCGCCATCACCACGGCCTGTTGCGCCTGGTTGAACGACTGGTAGTAGTGCGTCATCGTCACCCCGAGCATGTTCGGCGCGTTGGGCCCGATGAGGTAGGGCACGGTGAAGCTGCCGAGCACCCCGATCCCGGTGAAGGTGGCCACGATGATCGTGGGCAGCTTCACCATCGGCACGATGATCGACAGCACGGTCCTGCCCAGCGAGGCGCCGGCGTCGCGGGCCGCCTCGATGAGCGCGTCCGGCACCGAGCCGAGCCCTGAGGAGAGCAGCAGCACACCGAACGGCAGGTTCACCCAGACCTGTCCGACGATCACGCCGGTCAGCTTGTAGGCGAGCACGGGCGAGTTCTCCCAGCCGAGCAGATGGAAGATCGTCCGGGTGAACCCGTCGGTGGAGTAGAAGGTGAGGATCGCGTAGGAGCCGATCACCACCGGGATGAACATCGGGACCACCGACAGCACGGTGACCAGCTTGGCCACCACGCCCTTCGACAGCCGGGCGTACAGCGCGACACCCCAGCTGAGGACCAGGACGAGCACCACGGAGACAGCGGTCACGCCGATCGTGACCGCCAGATCGGTGCGGAAGGACGGGTCGTTCAGCACGTCCAGGTAGGCGCCCGTGCCCCAGCCCAGGTGCTGCTTCTGGGCCAGCGAGGCGACCACGGAGTTGAGGCCCCCGGCGTACCCGAAGGAATAGGCGATGGCGGCGAGGACGGGCAGACCGACGAAGAAGGCGATCACCAGGATCGGCGGCAGCGCCAGCAGGAACCCCCGCAGGCGCGTGCCGCCGCGTCGTACCACAGCCGTCATGGCACCGTCTTCTGCCAGGCCTGCTTGGCGTCGGAGTCGGTCTGCGTCTCGAAGCCCGGCCTGAGGTTGTCGGTCTGCAGCCCCTTGAACTTCTCCTGCAGCTCGGCGGGCAGTTCGGAGGAGGGGATCGCCGGGTAGCCGGCCATCTTGCGCACGATGTCGGCCTGCGGCTCCTTCTCAAGCACGTAGTTGAACCACTTGTAGGCGGCGTCCTTGTGCTTGCTGTTGGTGGCCATGCCGATGTAGGTGACGCTGCCGGTGAAGGGCGGGTCGGTGATCTGGGCCAGCTTGATGTTGTCCTTGATCAGCCCGTTGTCCTTGGCCGCCAGGATCTGGTCCGACCACACCGGCGCCATCGAGATCTCGCCCTTGGCCAGCAGGTTGATGACTTCCTGGTTCCCGTTGGGATAGACCTTCTGGTAGACGGCGGGGGTCAGGCCCTTGAGCACCTCCAGCCCGGCCTGCCACTGCGTCTGGATGCCCGTGTCGTAGGTCTGCGTGGACTTCTGCACCGAGGCGGCGTCCATGTGCATGGTCAGCACGGTGTTGAGGAAGGCGTCGCCGGAGCCGCCGGTGTTGGGGGAGTTGTAGGTGAACCTGCCGGGGTTCGCCTTGATCCAGGCCAGCAGGTCGGCCATGGTCTTGGGCGGGCTGGTCACCTTGGTGCCGTCGTAGGCCAGGATCACGGCCGAGCCACGGTACGGCATGGCCCGATGGTCGACGGGCACCAGGAGCTGGTCGCTGACCTTGGACAGGTTCGGCACCTTGTCCGCGCCGAGCGGGTCGAGAAGCTTGCCGTGCGCGGCGTTCTTGGTGATGCCGGAGTCGACGATGTCGAAGGGCGGCTCGGCGTCGGTCTTCACCGAGGCGCCGAGCCGGTTGAGCATGGGGGTGTTGTTCTGCCCGTGCTCCGAGAAGACCATGTTGACCTTGATGCCGGCGTTGGCCTTCTCGAAGCCGGGGATGAGCGTCTTCTGGTAGAGGTCGCGGACGTTGACGTCGCCGTCGACGTAGATCGTGAGGGTGTTTCCCGATGCGGCGCCGTTACCGCCGCATGCCGCTAAGAGAGACAGTGTGAGGACGGCCAGGGGGAGGGTACGTCTGATCATTCGGCCTTCCCTTGTGACGTTGACAACGTGAGTCAGGGATACCTATTGCACCGAATGTACAGACTTATGGACATCCGCACTATGCCTCCTACTGGAGATACTTCTCCAGGTCATCGAGAATTCGGCCGGCCGCGGTCACGCCGATGCCGAGCATCCAGACCTCGTCGTCGACGTTGTGCGCGTTGCCCGACTTGACCGCCGTGAGGTTCTTCCACAGCGGGCCGCCGGTGACCGCGGCCTGGCTCTTGGCCGCCGCGTCGCCGTAGGCGCTGTAGAAGATCGCGTCGCCGTCGGCCTGGGCGATGTTCTCCTGGCTCAGCTTGCCGAAGCGACGGTCGGCCTGGGTCTCGAGCAGTTGCGGCTGTGGGCGCTGGATGCCGGCGTCTCCCAGGACGATGCCGCTGAAGGACTGCGGGCCGTACATCCTGATCTCCGTGGGCATGAAGCGGACGATGCTCACCTTCTGCTTGGCGAACTTGGCGCCGACCGTCCTGGCCCGCTGCTCGTAGGAGTTCAGCAGGTCCTGCGCCTTGTCGCGGTGGCCGAGGGCGTCGGCGTCCAGGAGGAAGTTCTCCTTCCAGGTGACGCCCACCTTCTCCGTGAAGACAGTCGGGGCGATCTTGCTGAGCTTGTCGTAGAAGGCGGCCTGGCGGAACTTCGTGCCGAGGATCAGATCCGGCTTGAGCGCCATGATGGCCTCGAGGTTGGGCTGCTGCAGGGTGCCCACCGGCTTGGTGGCCGACAGCGCCGAGCCGAGGTAGGCGGGCCACTTCTGGCTCTCCGTCGCCTGCGCCGCGCCGACCGGGCTCATGCCGAGCGAGACCATCGTGTCCAGCTTGTCGGTGTCGAGCACGATCACCCGCCTGGGCTGGGCGGGCACCTTCGTCTCGCCCATCGCGTGCTTGATCGTCCGGGTGGGCCCCTCAGGGGTCGAGCCGCCGGACGTGCCGCAGGCGGCGAGGGCGCGACGATGGCCAGGCGCAATCGCATGACAAATCCTTGTTTGGGGGCAGACGGATCCAAATGGATAAGGTTAGGCAATCCTAAGTCATCCGTCCGGAATGTCGCCCGTGAGAAGTCCGAAACATCCGCGAAACACCGGTCCTGCGAGATTCACGCATGCGAAACACACCTGGTCGAGCCACGAAACCGCGGGCGAACACGCTGTGGCCACACGTCACATCGTAAGGAGGGTCGCGTCGTGAAGATCGATAGCGGCACCACGGCCTGGATGCTCGCGGCCACCGCGCTGGTGCTGCTGATGACTCCGGGGCTCGCGTTCTTCTACGGGGGCATGACCAGGGCCAAGAGCGTCCTGAACATGATGATGATGTCCTTCGCGGCCATCATCACGGTGACCATCGCCTGGGTGCTCTACGGACACTCCCTGGCCTTCAGCGACAACCCGAGCTCGTTCCTGAACAACGTCGTCGGCGGGCTGAAGGACGTCGGACTGCAGAGCCTGGTCGACACGGCCACCAAGGACGACGGCACCGGTATGCCGAGCCTGGTGTTCTCGGCCTTCCAGTTGACCTTCGCCATCATCACCGTCGCGCTGATCTCCGGGGCGATCGCCGACAGGGCGAAGTTCGGCGCCTGGGTGGTCTTCAGCGTCGTCTGGGCCACCATCGTGTACTTCCCCGTCGCCCACTGGGTGTGGGGCACCGGCTGGCTGAACGCCCTGGGCATCGAGGACTTCGCCGGCGGCACGGTCGTCCACATCAACGCCGGCGCCGCGGGCCTGGCTCTCGCGCTGGTGCTGGGCAAGCGCAAGGGCTGGCGCAAGGAGCCGATGCGCCCGCACAACCTGACGCTGGTGCTGCTCGGCGCCGGGCTGCTGTGGTTCGGCTGGTTCGGCTTCAACGCCGGCTCCGAGCTCGCGGTCGACGGTACGGCCGGCCTGGCGTTCATGAACACCCAGGTGGCCACCGCGGTCGCGGCGGGCGCGTGGCTGATCGTGGAGAAGGCCCGCGACGGGCACGCCACCAGCCTCGGCGTGGCCTCCGGCGCCGTCGCCGGTCTGGTCGCCATCACCCCCGCGTGCGGCTTCGTCGACCCCTGGGCCGCCATGGTCATCGGCCTGATCGCCGGTGTGGCCTGCGCGTACGCCGTGGGCGCCAAGTACCGCCTCGGTTTCGACGACTCTCTCGACGTGGTCGGCGTCCACCTGGTCGGCGGCGTGATCGGCGCCGTCTCGCTCGGCTTCCTGGCCGCGCACCCCTTCCTGCAGCAGCAGAACAAGGGCCTGTTCTACGGCGGCGGGCTGACCCAGCTCGGGCTGCAGATCCTCGGCCCGGTGGCGATCGGCGGCTTCTCGTTCGTCGTCTCCTACGTGGCCGGCAAGATCATCGACAAGACGATGGGCTTCCGGATCTCCACCGATCACGAGGTCACCGGCGTCGACATCACCACCCACGCCGAGACCGGCTACGACCTCGGCACCGTGCACGCCTCCGGCGTGGCTTCCCCCAACGGCCCGGCCGTCGTCACTAAGAAGGTGGATGCATGAGGCTCATCACCGCCGTCATCAAGCCGTTCAAGCTGGATGACGTGAAGGCGGCGCTGGAACAGTTCGGCATCAAGGGCATGACGGTCAGTGAGGCCAGCGGCTACGGCCGGCAGCGCGGCCACACCGAGGTCTACCGCGGCGCCGAGTACCAGGTGGACCTGGTGCCCAAGGTCAGGATCGAGGTGCTCGCCGACGAGGACGACGCCGAGGACGTGATTGACGTCATCGTCAAGGCCGCCCAGACGGGCAAGATCGGCGACGGCAAGGTCTGGTCGGTCCCGGTGGACACGGTCGTCCGCGTCCGCACCGGGGAGCGTGGCCCCGAGGCCCTGTGATCCGGGAGACGCTTTGAGGAGCGAGGCTCGCTCGTACTCCGCGGCCCGCGCGCAGCGGGCCGCGGAGACCGATCGCTGGCTCAAGGACCTCTTCCGTACGGCGAGCGACGGGCAGGGCTCCTCCCTGCTGGCCGTCGGCAGCCTCGGCCGCCGCGAGCTGGCCCCCGGCAGCGATCTGGACCTGGTCCTGCTGCACGAGGGCAGGGAGGACATCGGCCTGATCGCCGACCGGATCTGGTATCCCGTCTGGGACTCCGGCACCGGCCTCGACCACTCGGTGCGCACCGTGGACGAGGCCGTGGGCGTCGCCCGCCAGGACCTCAAGGCGGTGCTCGGCCTTATCCAGGCCCGCCACGTGGCCGGCGACCCCGAGCTGACCAGGAGGGCCAGGGAGTCGGTGCTGGCCGAGTGGCGCGCCGACTCCCGGCGCCGGCTCGGCGAACTGCGCGAGGCGGCCGACCAGCGCCTGCACAGCAGCGGCGAGCTGGCCTTCCTGCTCGAACCCCACCTCAAGGACGGCCGCGGCGGCCTGCGCGACGTGCAGGCCATGCAGGCCGTGGCCGCCGCCTGGGTCGCCTCCGCCCCCGGCCCGCGGGTGCGCGAGGCCTACGAGTTCATCCTGGACGCCCGCCACGCGCTGCATGTCGTCACCGCCCGCGGCGCCGACCGGCTCGTCCTGCAGGAGCAGGACGCCGTGGCGGGGCTGCTCGGCCTGCTGGACGCCGAGGCGCTGATGCGCAGGCTCGCTGAGGCGGGCAGGACGATCTCGCACGCCTTCGACGGAACCTGGCGCACGGTTGACAGGCTGCTGTCAGGGCCCGCCCCGCGCGGGCGGCGTCCCCTGGCCGACGGCGTGGTGGAGCACGGCGGCGAGGTCGTGCTCGCCCGCGGCGTCTCCCCGCGCACCGACCCTGTCCTCGTCCTGCGTGCCGCCGCGGCCGCGGCGGGCACGGGATTGCCGCTGGCCCCGGCCACCGTCTCGGTGCTAGCGGCCCAGTCGGCGCCCATGCCGGTGCCCTGGCCGGAGGAGGCCCGCGACGCCCTCGTCTCCATCCTCGGCGCGGGCCGCGCCGCCGTGCCCGTGTGGGAGGAGCTCGACCAGGCGGGCATCCTTGTCAAGCTGCTTCCTGACTGGGAGCGCGTGCGGCACAGGCCGCAGCGCAACCCCATCCACCGCTTCACCGTCGACCGGCACCTGATCGAGGCCGCGGCCAACGCCGCCGCGCACACCCGCGAGGTCTCCCGGCCCGACCTGCTGCTCATCGCCGCCCTGCTGCACGACATCGGCAAGGGCTGGCCCGGCGACCACTCGGCCGTCGGCGAGGTCGTGGTCCGCGACATCGGCGCCCGCATCGGCCTGCCGCCGCGCGACGTCGAGGTGCTGGCCACCGTCGTCCGCCACCATCTGCTGCTGCCCGAGACCGCCACCAGGCGCGACCTGGACGACCCCGTCACGATCGAGAAGGTCGCCGGCACCGTCGGCTCGCGCGAGGTGCTCGACCTGCTGGCCGCGCTGGCGATCTCCGACGGCCACGCCACCGGTCCCGCCGCGTGGAACGCCTGGAAGGCCGGACTGGTGGCCGACCTCGTGCGCCGGGTGCGCTCGGTGCTGTCCGGCTCGCCGCCGCCCAGGGCGCCCAGCCTGTCCACAGAGCAGACGGCCCTGGCCCGGCACGGCGGCGGCGCGGTCCGCGTCAGCGGGGGAGCGGTCACGGTCGTCGCTCCCGACCGTCCCGGGTTGCTCTGGAGCGCCGCGGGCGTGCTGGCCTCGCACCGGCTGGTGGTCCGCTCCGCCTCCTCCGCCGCCGCGGGGGCGACGGCCGTGATCGAGTTCTCCGTCGTGCCGGAGTACGGCACGCCGCCCGACCCCGCCACGCTCGAAGCCGATCTCCGCCTCGTCCTTGCTGGCCGTCTTGACATCGAGCAACGGCTGGCCCGCCGCACCAGGTCCATGCGACCCTCCCGCGTTCCGGTGGCTCCACCCCGTGTGAGCTTGGTGGATGACGCCTCCGCGACCGCCACCGTGGTGGAAGTCAGAGCCCATGACAGGCCGGGACTCCTGTGGCGTATCGGCAGAGCGTTCGGCGAATGCGGGCTTGACGTACGAGCCGCCCGCGTGGAGACTCTCGGCGCGGAGGCGGTAGACGTCTTCTATGTGGTAGATCGCGCCGGACGCCCCCTCAGCGACGACGCGCAGCGGATCCAAGTCCGCGACCTGGTGCTAGCAGCGCTGCGGTAACCAACAGCACCCGCACGACGGTCACGTTTTGTAACGATTGTGTCCGATTTGACCTGGTAAGTCAGTTGCTGCGGATACCTTGTGGACGGTTTTGTGACCCGTTGGTGAACGGGATGATTGAGGGGTAGCGAAAGCAGTGACGACGGCGATTTCCGACAGCGGCCACGCCGCGAGGCGGGACCGCGGGAAGCGGTCGCTGCCTCGCCTGAGCCTGCGCAACTGGCGCGTGAGATGGCGGTTGACCGCCCTGATCCTGGTCCCCACGATCGCCGGCGTCGTGCTCGGCGGCGCGCGCGTGGTGGCCTCGGTCCAGAGCATCAACGACTACGACAGGGTCGCGAACGCGGCCGTCCAGGCGGGCCACATCCGCGACCTGGTCCAGGCGCTCGGGCTGGAGCGTGACACCGGGGGCTGGATCGGCGCCGCCCCGTCGATGCGCAAGAAGCTCACCCCGCTTTACAACGAGCGCAAGACCTCCGTGGACACGCTGGTCAGAACGGTCCAGGACGACCTGGCGGCGATGGACGAGGTCTACGGCGAGCGCGTGCTCGACGCCGCCAAGCTCGCCCGCTACGACCTCAACGGTCTGGCCAAGGTCCGCAGCCAGGGACAGAAGGACCCGAGCCGCTACGAGGGCCCGATCGACTCGCTGCTGCGCGTCCACGACGAGCTGAGCCTGCTGAGCGACGACGCCCAGATCATCGGCCAGTTCCGCGCGCTGAACGCGCTGGCCGGCGCGAAGGAGGAGGTGTCGCGGCAGCGTGTGCAGCTGATCGTGTCCACCTACAACTCGGGCGCCGTCGACGCGCACGACGTCGAGAACTTCATCGCCTCCAGCGCCCGCGAGAACTCCGAGATCGCCAGCGTCGGCGCCGAGGCGGGTCCCGAGTTCGGCCGCCTCATGCAGCAGGCGCTGAACAAGGAGCAGTACTACCGGACCGCGCTGACCAAGTCCCGCGCGGTCACGCTGGTCAGCGGCAAGGCCCCGGGCGCGCGGCTGCGTGACGACCTGATCACCAAGCCGCAGGAGTGGTTCGACGACAACTCCGCCACCATCGGCATGATGGGCTCGGTCGAGAAGACGCTCAAGGACCGGGTCACGCTGCGTGGCCAGGAGCTGCGCAACGCCGAGACCCGCAACGCCATCATCGGCGGAATCGCCATCCTCGCCCTGTTGCTGCTCGTGCTGCTGCTGACGGTCGCGATCGCGCGCTCGATGGTCACGCCGCTGCGCCGCCTGCGCACCGAGGCGCTGGAGATCGCCGGGTTCCGCCTGCCCGACGTGGTGCGCAAGCTGCGCGTCACCGGCGACGCCGCGCCCGACATCCACCCGATCGACGTCGAGGGCAACGACGAGATCGGCGAGGTCGCCCAGGCCTTCGACCAAGTGCACCGCCAGGCCATCCGGCTGGCGGGCGAGGAGGCCGACCTCCGCAGCAACATCAGCTCCATGTTCGTCAACCTGTCGCGGCGCACCCAGACGCTGGTGGAGCGGCAGATCTCGCTCATCGACGGCCTGGAGAAGGGCGAGCAGGACGGCGGCCGGCTGGCCGACCTGTTCAAGCTCGACCACCTGGCCACCCGCATGCGCCGCAACTCCGAGAACCTGCTGGTCCTGGCCGGCCACGAACCCACCCGACGGCGCAGCCAGCCGGCCAAGCTGGTCGACGTGGTCCGCGCCGCCCTGTCGGAGGTCGAGGGTTACGAGCGCGTCCAGGTCAAGGTGCACCGGGCCACCTCGGTGCTCGGCAGCGCGGCCAACGACCTGGTCCACCTGGTGGCCGAACTGGTCGAGAACGCCATCCAGTTCTCGCCGAGCAACGCCCCGGTCACGGTCTCCAGCAGTCTCATCGAGGGCGGCGGCGCCCTGCTGTCGGTGAGCGACTCGGGCATCAGCATGACCGAGGAGGAGCTGGCCGAGGCCAACCGCCGCCTGGCCGAGCCGCCCGTCGTCGACGTGTCCGTGTCACGCCGCATGGGCCTGTTCGTGGTCGGCCGCCTGGCGCTGCGCCACGGCATCCGGGTCCAGCTGCGCAAGGGCGACGGCGCCGGCCTCATCGCCATGGTGCTGCTGCCGCCCTCGCTCATCCCCGACGGCACCGAGCAGCCGCTGCCGCAGCGGCCCGCCTTCGGCGGCGGCACCGCGCCGACCTCCGCTCCCGCGCAGACGAACGGCGCGCGGCGCCCGTTCCCTGGCCAGGACTCCTACAACACCGGGCCAGGTCCGGTGCGCCAGGGCTCGTTCACGGCCAACACCGACAGCGGTGCGTTCCGGCAGCCGAGCTACCCGTCGCAGCCGCCCGCCTACCACTCGCACCCGTCGTTCCCGAGCGGGTCCTTCCCTCCGTATCCCAGCACGCCCTCCTACCCGAGCACCGAATCTGGTAATGGCGCGTTCCAAACGCCGCCGGTTCCGCTGTCCGCTCCTTCGGTCGAGGTCTCGCCCATGGAGCAGGAGCAGGAGGAGTACCTCCCGATCTTCGCGGCGGTCGAGTCGGCCTGGTTCCGCAAGCCGCCGGGGGAGCAGGCGAGGCCCGCCGTACAGGAGACGCCCCCAGGGGATGAGTCCGGCCCCGTACAGGCCGTACCCTCTGGGGAGGAAACGTGGCGAACCCCCGCAGACGCCGGGTGGCGCGCGGCGGCAGCCGCGAGTGACCCGAGCCTCGGCGGCATCACCGCGGCCGGACTTCCCAAGCGGACGCCCAAGGCGAACCTGGTTCCAGGCACGGCCGGTCAGGCTCAGCAGCAGGAGGAACGGCAGCGGCCGCCCGCTCCGCCGGTCTCGGCGGACCAGGTGCGCAGCCGGATGGCCAGCTTCCAGCAGGGAGTGCGGCGGGCTCGCGCGGAAAGACGCGAACAGGAGGAACGAGAGTGAGCAAGCGGTGACGACGCTCAGCCATGAAGCGCACAGGTTCGACTGGCTGATCACGGACTTCGTGCGGAGTACGCCGGGAGTCGCGCACGCCGTCTGCGTCTCGGCGGACGGGCTCTGCCTGGCCAGCTCGGAGGGCTTCCCGCCGGACCGCGCCGACCAGCTCGCCGCCGTGTCGGCGGGCCTGCTCAGCCTGACCGTGGGCGCCTCGCGCGTCTTCGAGGGCGGCGCAGTGACGCAGACCGTGGTCGAGATGCAGCGCGGCCTGCTGCTCGTGATGGCGGTCAGCGACGGCTCCGTGCTGACCGTGCTGGCGGCACCCGACTGCGACATGGGGCTGGTCGCCTATCAGATGACCCTGCTCGTCGATCGGGCCGGACAGGCGCTGACGCCGTCCCTGCGCGCGGAGCTCCAGGCAGCCAGGACGCGGTGAACGGGATGGAACTGATGGGAGAGGGCCGTGTACGGCACTGACGGGACTGGGGACGACGAGCCCCTGTTCCGTCCGTACGCGGTTACCGGTGGCCGCTCCGAGCCTCGCTACCACTTGGCCATGGAGACGCTGATCTCGTCGATGTCGATCCCTGACGACGAGATGGCCCTGCTCACGCCCGAGCAGGAGGCCATCATGCAGCTCTGCCGTACGTTCCGATCCGTCGCCGAGATCTCGGCCCTGCTCCGGGTCCCCCTCGGAGTGGCGCGGGTGCTCGTGGCGGACATGTCCGACGAAGGGCTTGTCCGCCTGCACCAGCCGCGCCTCAGCCAGGGCCAGCCAGACCTCAACATGCTTGAAAGGGTGCTCAGTGGACTACGCAGGCTCTAGCCCCGGCCTGACTTCGACGAAGATCGTCGTGGCGGGCGGCTTCGGTGTCGGCAAGACGACGTTCGTGGGTGCGGTGTCGGAGATCCTGCCGCTCACCACGGAGGCCGTCATGACCGACGCCTCCGCGGGCATCGACGACCTCGGCCTGACCCCGAACAAGCAGACGACCACCGTGGCCATGGACTTCGGCCGCCTCTCGCTCGACCGCGACCTGATCCTCTACCTGTTCGGCACGCCCGGGCAGCACCGGTTCTGGTTCATGTGGGACGACCTGGTCCGCGGCGCGATCGGCGCCGTGGTGCTGCTGGACACGCGGCGCCTGGCCGACAGCTTCCCGGCGATCGACTACTTCGAAGAGGCCAAGCTGCCGTTCGTGATCGGCGTCAACGGCTGGGACGGCCAGTTCCTGCACTCCGACGATGAGGTTCGCGAGGCGCTGGCCCTGTCGCCGCACGTCCCGATCGTCCGTACGGACGCCCGCAACCGCGACTCGGTCAAGTCCACGCTCATCTCCCTGGTGGAACACGTCGTCCGCCTGCGCGCCTCCGTTCCCCAGTAGCGCCCGGCCGCTGATGTGACGGCCCGGGTGTCGTTCATGCGCGGCATAGGCGGCATCTGATAGGGATATACCGTGATTCGCGTGTGTGTGGCCGGGGCTACCGGTTGGACGGGTGGGGCGGTCGCGGAAGCCGTCGCCGCCGCTGAGGACCTGACCCTGACCTCCGCCGTGTCCCGCTCGGCCGCCGGCGGGGAGATCGGGGGCGCGCCCGTGTACGCCTCCGTGGGTGAGGCGCTCGACGGGGTGGACGTGCTGGTCGACTACACCTCGCACGAGGCGGTGAAGGGCAACGTGCTGACCGCGTTCGAGCGCGGCGTGCACGTGGTGATCGGCTCGTCCGGGCTGTCCGCCGAGGACTTCGACGAGATCCGCGCCGGCGCCGAGGAGGCCTTCGTCGGCGTGATCGCGGCGGGCAACTTCTCCCTCACGGCCGCGATGGCGCAGGCCGCCGCCACGCTCGCGGCCCGTCACCTGCCGAGCTGGGAGATCATCGACTACGCCTCGGCCGGCAAGCCCGACGCGCCCAGCGGAACCTCCCGCGAGCTGGCCGAGCGCCTGAGCCAGGTGCGTCCGCCGGAGGTCACCGTCCCGGTGGAGTCCACCGCGGGACACGTCGAGGCGCGTGGCGCCACGATCGGCGCCACGCAGGTCCACTCGGTGCGCCTGCCCGGTTTCAGCCTCTCCACCGAGGTCGTCTTCGGCCTGCCGGACGAGCGCCTGGTCATCCGCCACGACGCCGGCAGCAGCGCCGCGCCCTACGTGGCGGGCACACTCCTGGCCGTACGGCGCGCCATGGACGTCACCGGGCTGGTACGCGGCCTCGACACCCTCCTGCTGCATTCCTAGGCTAGCGGCGGCGTTCGACCAGGACCTCGATGCCGTCCAGGACCCGTTCGAGGCCGAACTCGAAGGCGTGGTCCGCGTTGTAGGCCGCCTGGTGGGTCTCGCCCGCCGCCTGCCCGACGCGGGCGGCCACGGGGAAGCGTGACGTGTCGGCGATCACGCCGAGGAAGGGCGCGTGCGCGTCCCACCACTGCTGGTCCGTCATGCCCGTCTGCGACTCGGCCTGCGCCGCCTCGACGGCGCCGCGGGCCGCGCCGTGCACGAACCCGGTGATCAGGGTGAGGACGGCGTCCATCTCCAGGTCCGTCAGCCCGATCCCGTCGATGGCGCGCAGCTCGTACTCGTACTTGGCCGTCACGTTGGGTCCCAGCACCGGCCGGCTGGTGGCCACCTGCAGCAGCCAGGGGTGACGCAGGTACAGCCGCCAGTTCTCCCTGGCGATCTGCTCGAGCCGCGCCCGCCACCCGCCCGGCACGTCGTCGGGCCTGTCGGTCTCGGCGCAGACGGTGTCGAGCATGACGTCCAGGAGCTCGGGCTTGCCCGGCACATAGGTGTACAGCGACATCGTGCCCACGCTCAGCCGCTCGGCGACGCGGCGCATCGACAGCGCCTGCAGCCCCTCGGTGTCGGCCACCTCGATGGCGGCGCGCACGATCCGGTCCACGCTGAGGTCGGGCTTGCCCTTGCGGCTGGTCCGCTCGCTGGTGCGCCAGAGCAGGGCCAGGCTGCGCGCCGGGTCTCCCTTGCCGCTGTACTCGATTGTCACCCTTCGTACGGTACATCGTACGGTTGGCATGTTGAACCGTATGCTGTACGGTACGCCGTATGGCAGCTGTGAGCGCACAAGCTCTCCGCAAGACGTACGGCAAGAAGACAGCGCTCGACGGCGTGGATGTGGAGGTGGCCGCAGGCACTGTGTTCGGCCTGCTGGGTCCCAACGGCGCGGGCAAGACCACGACGGTCCGCATCCTGACCACGCTCCTGCGCCCCGACGGCGGCCGCGCCGAGGTGGCCGGCTTCGACGTCATGAAAAATCCGGAAAAGGTACGGCAGGCCATCGGTCTCGTGGGCCAGCACGCCGCGGTGGACGAGGTGCTGACCGGGCGGCAGAACCTGGAACTGTTCGGCCGCCTCTACCACCTGAGGGCGAAGCGGGCCGCGGCCAGGGCGACGGAACTGCTCGACCAGTTCGGCCTGGAGCACCCCGGCCCGGTCAAGGAGTACTCGGGCGGCATGCGCCGCAGGCTCGACCTGGCCGCGGGCATGATCCTGGCGCCGCCCGTGCTCTTCCTCGACGAGCCGACCACCGGCCTCGACCCGCGCAGCAGGAGCGAGGTGTGGAAGGCGGTGCGCGGCCTGGTCGCGGGCGGCACCACGGTGCTGCTGACCACGCAGTACCTGGAGGAGGCCGATCAGCTCGCGGACCGGATCGCGGTCATCGACGGCGGCAGGGTGGTTGCCGAGGGCACCCCTGCCGCGCTCAAGGCCGACCTCGGCGGCGACCGCCTCGACCTGGTCGTACGCGACCCCGACCGGCTCGAAGAGGCGGCCGGGATCCTCGGGCGGGCGACGGTCGACCAGGACACACGGCACGTCAGCGTCGCGGTCACCGACCGGGTCCGAGCCCTCGGCGACGCCCTGGCCACGCTGGCCAAGGCCGGGATCGAGGTCGACGACGTGGCCCTGCGCGGGCCCACCCTGGACGAAGTGTTCCTCTCCCTCACCGAAAGGGTTTCGGCATGACCGCGGTGCTCGACGGCTGGACGGTGGCCAGGCGGGATCTCCTGCACTGGCGCGCCCAGCCGATGACGGTGGTGTTCGGAGTCGTGTTCCCCATCGTGATCACGCTGGCGTTCGGCTACCTGTTCGGCGGGGCGGTGACCGTCCCGGACGGGGCCGACTACTTCGCCTTCCTGATGCCCGGCATGTACGGCATGACCATGCTGTTCGGGCTGGGCGCCACGATGGTGGCCGTGGCCACGGACCTCGCGCAGGGCGTGACCGACCGGTTCCGCTCGATCCCGATGGCGCAGTCGGGCGTGCTGATCGGGCGCAGCATCGCCGACCTGCTCAACTCGGTGCTGATCCTGGCCGGGATGCTGGTGTGCGGCCTGGCCGTGGGATGGCGCCCGGCGAGCGTCCCCGGGCTGCTCGCCGGGGCCGGGATCCTGCTGCTGTTCCGCTTCGCCCTGCTGTGGGCGGGGATCTACTTCGGCCTGCTCACCCGGGATCCCGGCGCGGTGACGGGCGTGCAGATGCTGGAGTTCCCCGTCGGGTTCCTGTCCAACGCCTTCGTCGCGCCGGCCACCATGCCGGGCTGGCTGGGCGCCGTCTCCGAGTGGAACCCGCTGTCGTCCACGGTCGCCGCCGCCAGGCAGCTGTTCGGCAACCCCGGCTGGGGTGGCGAGTCGTGGGTGGCGCAGCACGCCGTCTTCATGGCGGTCGCCTGGCCGGTCGCGTTGATGGTGCTCTTCTTCGCCCTGTCGGTGCGCCTGTGGCGCCGCCTGGACCGCTAGATCGCCGCTGGATCTCTGTGGGGCCGGATTCTCCTGTACGGCAGGCCGCCCCCACCGGCCGCCCGCCGTACTCCGGCCCAGGGCCCGCGACCGGCGCTGCTGGCGAGTCGGTGACGGTCACCCGCCGCTACGACTCCACAGCAGCCCATCCGACCGGGATCACACCGACGCGGGCACCGGTCAGCGGGGGATCCAGTCCTTCCAGACGATCTTGTTCTCCTCGACCCACTTCTTGGCGGCCTCTTCCGGCTTCATCTTGCCGTTGACGATGTCGTTGGCCACCGTGTTCTGGTTGTCGTTGGTCCAGCTGAAGTTGCGGATGAGGTCGTAGGCCTTGCCGCCGGTCTGGGCGAACTTCGTGCTGACGATCTTGTCGAGCAGGTAGGGCGGGTAGTCGCAGGCCACCTTCGCCGGGTCGTTGTCGCATCCGATGGCGTACGCGGGCAGGTTCACCTTGACGAGTTTGACCTTGGTGAACAGCCACTGCGGCTCGTAGAAATACATCAGCAGCGGCTTGGTGTTCTTGGTCGCGTCCTCGGCCGCCTTGATCAAAGCGTCCTCGCTACCTGAGTAGACGACCTTGAAATCCAGCCCGAGGTTCCTGATGATCTTTTCGTCGTTGGTGACGAAGCTGGGGTCGCCGTCGAGCACCTGTCCGACATTTTCGGACTTGGCGGTTCTGAAGAGATGTGCGTACTTGTTCAGATTTCGCCAGTCCGTGATATCCGGATATTTCTTGACCATCCACTCAGGGACGTACCATCCGATCACGCCTTTGTTCCCGGTGAGACCGGCGGAAAGCGCGACCTTCTTCTGCTCGATGTACTCCTTCTTGAGATCTTCGTGGCCCCAGTTCTCGACGATGACGTCCACCTTGCCGGTGGCGAAACCCGGCCAGGAATCGGCCTCGGCCATGTTCTTGCGGGTCTGGACCTTGTAGCCCAGCTCGTGCTCGAGCAGGTAGGCGATCACCGCCTCCTGGGCCTCGTAACCCACCCAGCCGTGGACGTCGATGTTGACCGTGCCCTTGGAGCCGGCGGCGGGCTTGGGCTCCGCGCCTGAGCAGCCGGCCAGGACCAGGGCCAGCGCCATGGGGCCCGCGAGAGATCTAATGCGCATCATCATCAACCCGTATCCATGGTCGCGACCGCTCGAGACTCGTTGGCATCGGTGCCCTCGCTCTCTCCTCTCGAGCTCCTTCGCTCGGCCCAGCCGTGACCCGGTTCGCGGGTCACGGCCGAGAGGGGATCGTCACTTGGGGATCCAGGCCTGCCACTTGGCGGTGTTGGCCTCGACCCACTTCTTGGCGGCCTGCTCGGCGCTCAGGCCGTTGTTGGTGATGTCGTCGGCGACGGCGTTCTGGTCCTCGTTGGTCCAGCTGAAGTTCTTGACCAGCTCGTAGGCCTTGCCGCCGCTGTCGGCGAACTTCTTGCTCACAATCTTGTCGAGGTCCAGCTCGGCGTAGTCGCAGGCGACCTTCTTCGGGTCCTTGTCGCAGCCCGCGGTGTAGTCGGGCAGCTTGACCCTGGCCAGCTTGACCTTGTTGAAGAACCAGTGCGGCGTCCAGAAGTAGAACAGCAGCGCCTTCTGCTGCTCCTGGGCCTGTGTGGCCGACTTGAGCAGGGCCGCCTCGCTGCCGCCCGTGACCACCTTGTAGTTGAGCTTGAGGTTCTTGACCAGGGCCGCGTCGTTGGTGACGTAGCTGGGGTCGCCGTCGAGGAGCTGGCCCTTGTCACCGGACTCGGAGGTCTTGAACATGTCGGCGTACTTGTTCAGGTTCTTCCAGTCGGTGATGTCCGGGTACTTGTCGGCCATCCACTGCGGCACGTACCAGCCGATGATGCCCTTGTTGCCCGTCGAGCCGGCGGTGACGGCGACCTTCTTCTCGTCGATGTACTTCTTCTTGAGGTCGTCGTGGCCCCAGTTCTCGATGACGACGTCGACCGCGCCGGACTCGAAGCCCTCCCAGGAGACCTCCTCCTTCAGCTCGGGCATCTCCACGTTGTAGTGGAGCTCGTTCTTCAGCAGGTAGGCCACCACGTTGGCGCTGGCCGAGTAACCCACCCAGGGGTTGATCGCGATCTTGACCGTCCCCGCGCTCGAGGCGCTCCCGGCGTCGGCCTTGGGGGCCGTCGTGGTGGGGTTGTTGTCCACCTTGGCCCCGCCGCACCCTGCGGCTGCCATACCCAGCACGAGAAAGCCTGCTACCAGGCGAAATTTCATGTGAGTTTCCTTTTTTGGGGGGAGGGACGCCTGTCGGCGCCCTGCGTGATGCGGTCGAGCATGATTCCCAGCAGGACCGTCGCGATGCCCGCGGCGAACCCCATCCCGAAGTCGGGTCGCTGGGAGAAGCCCTGGATGACGTCGTAGCCCAGCGCCCCCGCGCCCAGCATGCCGCCCACCACGACCATGGCCAGGGTCATGATGATGCCCTGGTTGGCCGCCAGCAGGATCGCCTTGCGGGCCAGCGGTAGCTGCACCTTCCACAGCAGCTGGCCGGGCGTGGACCCGGCGGACGCGGCGGCCTCCACCACGGTGACGGGCACCGCCCGGATCCCCTCCTCGACCAGGCGGACGACCGGCGGCACCGCGTAGATGACCGAGGCCAGGATCGCGGTGAACCTGCTCGGGCCGAACAGCGCCAGGGCGGGCAGCAGGTAGACGAACGAGGGCACCGTCTGGGCGGCGTCGAGTATCGGCCGCTGGATGGCGGAGAACCGGCTTGAGCGGGCGGCCGCCACGCCCAGTAGCAGGCCGATGACCAGGGTGACCAGGACTCCGACGGTCACCGTGGTGAGCGTCTGCATGGAGTGTTCCCAGGTGCCGAGCAACGCCATGGCGAGCAGGCAGCCCAGGGCCGTCACGGCCGGCCGTACCCCGCTCACCCGCCAGGCGACCAGCAGTACCGCGGCGGCGACCAGCCACCACGGGGCGGAGGTGAGCAGCCCTTCCAGCGGGTTGAGCAGCACGTAGGTGGTCGTGTCCTTGATGAAGGACGTGACGTTGTACCAGTGGAACTCGACCCAGTGGACCGCCTCGTTGACCGGGGCGACGAAGTTGACGCTCCAGTCCTCCGGCCACTCGCTGGGCAGCACCGGGATGAGCGCGAGCCCGGCCACCGCCAGGACGCCCGCGCCGACCAGACGTGCGCGGCCACCGCCGGCGTGCGGATCGCGCGTAGCCAGCGCCATCATCATGCGGTCCAGCACGATCGCCAGCACGACGATCGCGATGCCCGCCGGGAGCATGATCCCGACCTGCGCCTCGGACAGGCCCTTGATGATGGGACTGCCCAGGCCGGGCGCGGCGATCAGGTTGGCGATGACCACCATCGACAGCGCCATCATGATGGTCTGGTTGATCGCCAGCGCCATCGTGGACCTGGCCAGCGGCAGGTGGACCTTGAAGAGCGTCTGGCGGCAGGTCGCGCCGAGCGAGGAGGAGGCCTCGACCGCGGTGGGGGAGACCTGCTCGATCGCCAGCGCGGTGATGCGGATCGCGGGCGGGATCGAGTAGATCATCGTGGTGATCGCGCCCGCGGGCGGCCCGATGGAGAAGAACAGCACGAGCGGCGCCAGGTAGGCGAACGTCGGCATGATCTGCATGACGTCGAGCACCGGCGTGATCAGCTTTCGCGCCCGCGGCGACAGCCCCGCCCAGATGCCCAGCGGGATGCCGATGACCAGCGACAGCAGCACCGCCGCCGCGATCAGCGCGAGCGTGTCGACGCTCGCGTCCCACAGCCCCAGCACGCCGAACGAGGCCACGCCCGCCACCGCGAGCAGCCCGATCCGCCAGCCGCCCGCCAGCACGCCGAGCCCGCCCATCACGCCGATGAGCCCCGGCCAGCCCAGCGCGTACAGCGCGGTCTGGAACAGGTCGAACACCCCGCCCACGAACAGCCGGATGTAGTTGAGGAAGTACAGGAAGACCGGGCTGGAGTTCCGGTTGGAGTCGATCCACTCGCGCAGATCGGTGATGGCGCCGAACTGCGGCGCGTCGTCGTCGTGCGGGAGCGTTCCCGAGCCGCGGAAGACCACGTAGGTCACTACGAAGAGCACGGCGATCCCCGTGGGGACCACCCACCGGGGGACCTTCAGCCTGGAGGTGGTGGAGACGGCTGTCGTGCTCATGCGTGTACGGCTTCCGCCATGTCCTGGCCGGAGAGGAAGGAGAGCATGTCCACCCGGTCCACGACTCCGACCAGGCGGTCACCGTCGACGACGCGGATCGGGCGAGAAGACTGCGAGGTGGCGCCGATGGCGTCCTTGATGACCGTGGTCACGGGGAGAGCCGGGCCGTCCAGCGGCTCGTCGGGCTCGGGATCCCGGCAGATCCAGCGCAACGTGAGCACGTTGCTGCGCGGGACGTCGCGCACGAAGTCGGCCACGTAGTCGTCGGCGGGCGCGCCCACCAGCTCCTCCGGCGTACCGACCTGGACGATCGAGCCCGCCCGCATGATCGCGATGCGTTCGCCCACCCGGAGAGCCTCTGACAGGTCGTGGGTGATGAAGACCATGGTCTTGCCGACCTCGCGGTGCAGGCGGCACACCTCGGCCTGCATGTCGCGGCGGATCAGCGGGTCGAGCGCGCTGAACGGCTCGTCGAAGAGCATCACCTGGGGGTCGACGGCCAGCGCCCGAGCCAGACCCACCCGCTGCTGCATGCCGCCGGAGAGCTGGTCGGGGTAGGAGTCCGCGTAGCCGTCCAGTCCCACCAGGGAGAGGATCTCGCGGGCCCTGGCGTGCCTGGCGGCCTTGGGAGTGCCCTGGATCTCCAGGCCGTAGGCCACGTTGTCGATGACCCGGCGGTGCGGCAACAGGCCGAAGTGCTGGAAGACCATGCTGACCTGGTGGCGGCGCAGCTCGCGTAACCGGGCGGGGGAGGCGCGCACGACGTCCTCGTCGCCGATCTTGATCTCGCCGGAGCTGGGCTCGATGAGCCGGGTGAGGCAGCGGACCAGGGTGGACTTGCCGCTTCCTGAAAGCCCCATGACGACGAAGACCTCGCCGGGCTCGACCTGGAAGCTCACGTCTCTGACGGCCGCGGTGCAACCGGTCTTCTCTCTCAGCGCGGCGGCATCCAGGTACTTGTCATCGCAGCCCAGCACCTTTTCCGCCTTTGGGCCGAAGATCTTCCAGAGCCCCTCGACGGCGATGGCCGCACTGCCGGGAGAATCCCCCACCCTCGCCTCCTCGATTTTGACGGGGCTCAACCTATGTCCTGATAAAGGCAAATCTCAACGTCGTGACCCTCGTGAGACCCGGGCGCCTCTCCGGTGTTACAGGCCTGGAACGGGCCAATCGCCCATAAGCGGACATATGTGGTTTTTAGGGGTTATTCCTCTCCGTAAGATCACAATAAATGGAGCTCCAGGTTCTCTCCTCCAGAGTCACACCACTCGACTTTTGTCGCGTTATGTTCGGTTGGCCGTCCTGCATGGGATGTGTTCCAATTACCCGCACTTGCTGGATTTTCCCAAGGGCCCCATGAAGGGCTTGCATATACGCCGATTCGGGCGAGAGGTTGCGTTCGGTGAGCACAGAGTTGGGTGAGAGGCAGGCCGAGGAAGGCACCTGGCGCCTGCGCAATTGGCGCGTGCGGGCGCGGCTCGTCGCGCTCATCCTCGTCCCCACCGCCGCGGCCGTGCTGCTCGGCGGCATCCAGGTGTTCGCCTCCACAGGCGCGGCCTCCGACTACGCCCGCACCAACCGCCTGGCCCAGCTGTCCGCCCAGGTCGGCAACCTCACCCACCTGATGTCCGGCGAGCGGGCCAGGACCTCGCTCTACATCGCGCGGCGCAGGCCCGCCAGCGAGCTGACCGCCGTCCGCGGCCAGATGGGGGACGTGGACGGGGCCATCAAACAGGTCCGCGGCACCACCACCCAGCTGCTCGGCGAGGTGACGGGGCGCACCGCCGACCAGCTCGAGACCATGCTGAGCCGGCTCGACGACCTGGCAGGCCTGCGCCAGCAGGCGCTGAACGCCGACCTGCTCGCCCCGGCCGCCGTCGACCTGTACACCACGGTCATCGACGACCTGCTGTCGGTGCACAACGAGCTGATCAAGGGCAGCCAGGACGACGAGCTGTTCCGGCAGACGCGCATGCTCGACGCGCTGGCCAGGGCCAAGGAGAGCGTCTCCTTCCAGCAGGCCATGGTCACCACCGTGCTCGTGGCGGGCTCCTTCGACCAGGACCAGCTCAAGCGCTTCCTGGGCGAGCTGTCGCGCGAGACCAACGAGCGCAAGAGCTTCGCCTCCGAGGCCACCGCCGACGAGCGGCGCTTCTTCGACGAGACCGTCAACGGCAGATCAGCCGACCGGATGCTGTTCCTGCGCGAGCTCATACTCAACCGGGCCACCAACAACCAGCCGCTGCGCGGGCTCGACCTGTCACCCAAGCACGGCAACGACGCCAAGGAGTGGTTCGAGGCCACCGACACGGTCGTCGACTCGATGCGCAACGTCGAGCAGCGCCAGGCCGCCGGCATCGTGGCCCGAAGCGAGCAGCTCAGCTCCGACGAGCAGCGCCGCGCCTACATCGTGGCGGGCGCCGTGCTCGCCCTGCTGGTGGCGGTGCTGCTGATCACCACCGGCGTCGCCAGGTCGCTGGTGCGGCCGCTGCGCCGGCTCCGCAGCGAGGCGCTGGAGATCGCCGGCCGCCGGCTGCCCGAGTTCGTCCAGCACCTGCGCGAGTCGCGCGACGGCGCCGTCAACGCCGAGGTGCCGCCCATCGGCATCTTCTCCAGGGACGAGGTCGGTGAGGTCGCGCGGGCCTTCGACGAGGTCCACCGCGAAGCCGTACGGCTGGCCGGCGACGAGGCGCGGCTGCGCTCGAACGTCAACGCGATGTTCGTCAACCTCTCGCGCAGGTCGCAGACCCTGGTCGAGCGGCAGCTGACGTTGATCGAGCGGCTGGAGCGCGGCGAGCGCGACGACACCCGCCTCGGCGACCTGTTCAAGCTCGACCACCTGGCCACCCGCATGCGCCGCAACAGCGAGAACCTGCTGGTTTTGGCCGGCCAGGAGGCCGCGCGCAAGTGGAGCGAGCCCGTCGAGCTGATGGACGTGGTCCGCGCCTCGCTCGGCGAGGTGGAGAGCTACGACCGGGTCAGCATCCAGATCCAGTCGGAGGCCTCCATCGCGGGACAGGCCGTCAGCGACGTCGTGCACCTGCTGGCCGAGCTGGTCGAGAACGCCGTCTCCTTCTCCTCCCGCGACACCAAGGTCGTCATCTCCAGCAGCCGCATCGACGGCGGCGGGCTGATGGTCTCGGTCACCGACAACGGCATCGGCATGACGCCGGAGGAGCTGTCACAGGCCAACTGGCGCCTGGCCAACCCGCCCGTGGTCGACGTGTCGGTGTCGCGGCGGATGGGCCTGTTCGTGGTCGGCCGGCTCGCGCTGCGGCACAACATCCGGGTCCAGCTGCGCCGTCAGGACATCGGCGGGCTGACCGCCATGGTGCTGATCCCCGAGACGCTGCTCACACCGGTCGCGCCCGCCCCCGTGGCCGCGCCGCCGCCCGTGACGTTCCCGCAGGTACCCGCGCAGGTCTCCTACACCCACCACCCCTCGCTCGACGGCTTCGACCTGCCGCCCGACCTGTCGCCGTCGCCGTCACCGCCGCCGTCGTCGTGGTTCACCTCGCCGCACACCGACAGCCACTCGATCGAGATGCTGCCGCCGACGGGGATGCCGACGTCGCCGCAGGCGTTCGGCCCCTCGACGGACATATCGGCACCGGTGCCGCCGCCGATGCCACTATCGACGCCGCCATCGATGCCGCCGCCGGCCGCGCCACCGGTCTCGCCGCCGCCGGCCCAGAGCGGGGACGAGTTCCTGCCCATCTACGCCTCGGTCGAGTCCTCCAGCTGGTTCACCAAGGCACCCGCCAGCACCCAGGACCACCGCGACAGCTGGTCCTCGCCCGCGGACAACGGCTGGCAGGCGGCCCAGATCGCCAACGAGCCCGCTCGCGGCGGCACGACCAACTCCGGGCTGCCCAAGCGGACGCCGCGGGCCAACCTCGTGCCCGGCACCGCGACCCCGGCGCCACCACCTCAACCTCCCGAGCCGATTTCCCCCGACAGACTGCGTAGCCGGCTCTCCAGCTACCAACAGGGCGTAAGGAAGGGCCGCGCCGAGCTAGAGGAGGATCAATGAAGGATCTGAGCCAGGCCGCCAGGGATGTGAACTGGCTGGTCAGCGGCTTCGTCGAGGAGGTCCCCGGAGTCGCGCACGCCGTGGCCGTCTCTGCGGACGGGCTCCCCATGGCCTTCTCCCGCGGCTTCCCCCAGGACCGCGCCGACCAGCTGGCGGCCATCGCGGCCGGCCTGATCAGCCTCACCCAGGGCGCTGCCCGGGTCTTCGAGGGTGGCTCCGTCACCCAGACTCTCGTCGAGATGGACCGCGGGCTGCTGCTGGTGATGTCCATCAGCGACGGCTCGTGCCTGGCGGTTCTGGCCGCCCCCGACTGTGACATGGGCCTGGTGGCCTACCAGATGACGATCCTCGTTGAGCGCGCAGGGCAGGTGCTGACGCCCGCCGTACGAGCGGAGCTCTCAGCAACGCGCCCCTGGTGATGGGAGTGGACGACCGTGGCATCCTGGCATGACGGCGAGCCGGAGGCGGAGCGCAGCTCATTGGTGCGCATGTACGCCGTCACCGGCGGACGCACCGCACCCCGAAGCGGGCTCGCCATGGAGGCGCTGGTCTCCTCGGCGACGTCGGCCCACCTCGGCATGAACTACGCCCGCGAGTACCGGGCGATCAGCGAGCTGTGCCGCCAGGTCAGGTCGGTGGCGGAGATCTCGGCACTGTTGAGCATCCCGCTCGGCGTCGCGCGCGTGCTCGTGGCGGACATGGAGGCGGAAGGGCTGGTCCGCGTGTACCAGCCGCAACTCGAGGCGGGCCTGCCCGACAGGAGCCTGCTCGAAAGGGTGCTCAGTGGACTACGCAGGCTCTAGCGGGCTGACCTCCACGAAGATCGTCGTCGCGGGCGGGTTCGGTGTCGGCAAGACCACCTTCGTCGGCGCGGTCTCGGAGATCATGCCGCTGACCACGGAGGCCGTCATGACGGAGGCCTCCAGCGGCGTGGACGACCTGGCGCACACGCCAGGTAAGACGACCACCACGGTCGCCATGGACTTCGGCCGCGTCTCGCTCGACCGCGACCTGATCCTCTACCTCTTCGGCACGCCCGGCCAGCACCGCTTCTGGTTCATGTGGGACGACCTGGTACGCGGCGCCATCGGAGCGGTCGTCCTGGCGGACACCCGCCGCCTGGCCGACAGCTTCCCCGCCATCGACTACTTCGAGGACGCCGGCCTGCCCTTCGTCGTCGCGCTCAACGGCTGGGACGGCCAGTTCTACCACCAGGAGAACGAGGTCAGAGACGCCCTCACGCTCTCGTCGCACGTCCCGATCGTCCGCACGGACGCCCGCTCCCGCGACGCGGTCAAGTCAGCCCTCATCACCCTCGTCGAACACGCCCTCACGGTCCGCACGGCCTACTGACGCCGTTTCCCGTACGCCCCCAAAGGTGTTTGCTACGCTCACGCGTCCTTCTGAGGCCCGCCCGAAGCCCACCTGGACCTCTGCCCGTCTGACGCCCGCCCCGAGCCGAGGCGTTCACTACGCTCACACGCCCTCTTGAGGGCTTGCGCCCATGCCGATCCCACGGCCACGAGCACTCGGGTTCCCGTGGGGAAATCCCTGAAGGGGCCATGGGAGTCCAGAGGCGGTCGGCGGGCACGACGAAGAGGCGGTCGTCGTGGCGGAACGACTGCCGGCCCAGGTTGATCAGGACCCCCGCGACGAAGCTGCCGCCGAGGCGCATGGATATCGCTGGGGCCTGGATGACCCTCGCCACAGCGCTAGAGGGCCGAAGCGATGTCGGTGTGGATGAAGTCCTGACCCTTGAACAGCAACGGCTCGTTCATGTCGCGGGCTAGGGCGTAGGAGAAGCAATCGCCGAAGTTGAGTCTTGCCGGGTGTCCGCTTCCGCGTCCGTAGTCCCAGTACGCTCGCCGAGCAATGCATGCCTGTTGGTGAGTTACGGGCGTGATCGTGATTCTGGCGCGGGTGAGCCAGTCGTCCAGTCGCCGGGACGCCACAGGGTCGCGTTTGCCTTCCATGACGAGCGAGAGTTCCAGGTAGGTGGCGGCTGACATGTGGCGGGGCTGGTTGTCGGCTATGGCCTTGGCGTAGATCGCCGCATCAGGTTCGGCAAGCAGGATCGCCGCCACTGCGCTGGTGTCAATGATCACTTGGGCAGTCCCATGTCGTCGTAGAGCAGGCGGCCGTGGTCGCCTGCGGCCACCCGATACTCTTCGCCCAGTCTGTCGGCGATCTCTTGCCCGATCGCTAGCAGATCCTCGGCCATGGTGAGATCTTCGGCCTGTCGGCGGGCTTGCCGCAGACGCTCTACTCGCTCCCGCATGGCGGTAATGACGGCCGCGGTGACGCTTTCCCCTGTCAGGGCGCGCAACTCGGCCGCTAGCCGATCCGCCTCGGGGTTCTTGATGTTCAGGCTCACCTGCATCCCCCAGTCTGCCATTCTTTAAATTCAGTCTACCGTGTACAGAACTCCTGTGCCCTGGTGGAGTGACGAACCGACTCTGCTTTTCCCGCCGGGGGTAGGAACCACCGTGGACCTGGGCATGACGCCTGAACGCCCGGAGGGAAGAGCACGCGAGTTGGCGAAGATGGCGGTGGGGGACAAGGCGGCTGACGAGGGAGACGGTCAGGGGGCGATCGGCAGCTGTCGCTTGTGCTCGGTGAGCCGGTAGCGGCGGACGATGGTCGCGAAGGCGGCCTCATCGACCGGCTTGCCCTCCAGGAGGTCGTCGATGTCGTCGTAGGTGACGCCGAGCGCCTCCTCGTCGGGCTTGCCCGGGTTCAGTGTCTCCAGGTCGGCGGTCGAGGTCTTCAGAATCAGCGCGGACGGCGTGCCCAGAGCCTGCGCCATGGCCCGTACGCGCCGCTTGGTGAGGCCGGTGAGCGGAACCACGTCGGCCCCGCCGTCGCCGTATTTGGTGAAGAAGCCGGAGACCGCCTCGGCGGCGTGGTCGGTGCCCACGACCAGGCCTTCCTGCGCGCCCGCTACCGCGTACTGAGCGATCATGCGCTGCCTGGCCTTGATGTTGCCGTGCACGAAGTCCTGGTGGTGCGCGTCGCGGAAGACCATGCCGCCGGCCAGCAGCGCCTCCAGTGCGGCGTCGCTGGCGGACTTCACATCGACGGTCAGGACCTGGTCCGGCCTGATGAACTCCAGCGCCAGTTGCGCGTCCTGCTCGTCGGCCTGGACGCCGTACGGCAGCCGCATCGCGAAGAACGTCGATTCCCGCCCGGTGGCACGTACCCGCTCGACCGCGAGCTGGCACAGCCGTCCCGCGGTCGTGGAGTCCACGCCGCCGCTGATGCCCAGCACCAGCGAGCGCAGGCCCGTGGAGGTCAGCTGGTCGGCGAGGAAGGCCACCCGGCGCTCGATCTCCTGCTGTACCTCGAAGGACGCGCTCACCTGGAGATCCCGGGCGATCTCCTGCTGCAGGGATGTGGAAGCCAGGTCGGTCACGGTCGCTCCTCGGTCGGGCTCGTGGGCAGGATCCGCACGCGCCACCGGGCCGTGCAGGGGATGGAAGCACTCTAGGGGAGGGCCGCGAAGAGGCCGGCCTTGCGGTTCGTGAATCGTCCCGCCGTCAGCATGTAAAAGATCTTGGGCTGGCTGGAATATGGCTTAACGATATATCGTTGACGTATCACGACAGCATCGAAACTGTCGGCAGACGAACGTATCGAAGGGAGCGCACGTCATGCGTTACGCACAGGAGATTCACGGTCACCGGCACTTCCCCGGCAGGCGGGGACACCAGTTCCGCGGGCCCGAGGGGGCTCGACGGTGGTTCGGTGGCGAGGAGGGCGACTGGGAGGCCGCTCGCCAGGTTCGCGAGACCGGGGCGCGGTTGCTGGACGCCTACGTCCAGGCCAGCCGTACCGGAAACGCGGAGCAGCGCGAGAAGGCCAGAGCCATCGCCGACGAGGCTCGCAGGAGCCTGTACCGGCTGCTCGCAGAAGAGCAGTGACCGCAGGTGGAGGCGCCGTCCGCGCGAGCGGGCGGCGCCTTCCTGCTGTCCGGGGTCAACGGGTGCGCTCCTCGGCGATGCGCCGCTCGACCTCGTCCCAGCCGATCGGCTTGCCGTCGGCGGCGGCGTTCCAGAAGATGAAGGTGGACTCCTTCATGACGGCGCGCTTGCGGCGCATCGTCGAGCGGTGCGGCTCCGCGGCGGCGTAGGCGTGGATGGCCGCCTTGTCGTGCCATACCGAGACCGTCCAGAACGTCCGGGAGAGCAGGTCCGCCTTGAGCGACAGGCCGTAGGCGCCGGGGGAGCGACGGGCCTGGCGCCACACGGCCATGGAGGCCAGGAAGAACCCCGGCACCTGGAGCAGCGAGCGGACCTCCAGTCTGGAGGCCATGACCACGGCCTCGGTGCCGGGCTCAGGGGTGTTGGGCTGGGTCCACGGGAGAGCTGGCATGTCGGGCTTCCTTTCTCAAATCTTGTCGATGGCTAGATTGCCTCATGGACTCAAACTTGTCAATGGCAAGATATGGTGGCGGGTATGGCGAACTACCATCACGGCAACCTGCGACGCGCGATCATGGACGCCGCCGTGGAAGCGATCGGCGAGTCAGGCACCGCGAGCTGGAGCCTGCGCGAGCTGGCCAGGCGGGCGGGAGTGTCCCACGCGGCGCCCGCGCACCATTTCGGGGACAAGGCGGGGCTCCTGACGGCCGTGGCCGCGGAGGGTTACACGCTGTTCGCGGACGCGCTGGCGGCGGCCGGGGACAACCTGCTGGACACGGGGGTGGCCTACGTGCGCTTCGCGGTCGAGCACCGGGCGCACTTCGAGGTGATGTTCACCCCTGGGCTCTACCGGGCTGACGATCCCGAGGTGGTGGCCGCGCGCGAGCGGGCCACGGCCGAGCTCACTCGCGGGGTCAGGACCGTCACGACAGATCCGGCGCGCGAGCGTGACTTCGGGATCGCCGCCTGGTCCATCGCGCACGGCTTCGCGACGCTCTGGCTCAGCGGCATCCTCGATTTGGGCGACGACGTCGAGGAGGCCGCCAGACCCGTACTCCGGTTGCTGGTGCAGAAGGTCACCGATTGAACCGGCCTGAGGGGCGCGGCAGCCCCGTCTCGTAGGCCGCGATCACCCCCTGGCCGCCGTGGCGGGGGTCGCGTTCGTCCCGTGGGCCCTCTACTGGGGGCTGCTGGTCCCGTGAAGCCACCAGTGGGCGGCGACCAGCTCGGCCACCAGCGTCTCGGTGAGGAGGGCGACGTCGGGGTCGTCGTCGTGCCGGTAGCGGACGGAGGCCCTGGCGTCGGGCAGGTCGCCGCCGACGGTGAGGATCGTCGAGCCGCGCTGCCGTACCCAGTCCATGGCCTGGTCGTCGTAGGCGGAGCCGGGGAAGAGGATCGCCCGGTAGTCCAGGGTCTTGGTGAGGTAGACGTCCACGTGCGACCAGTCGCCCGTCTCGCAGGCGTCGGCCGGGCGGCGCGGCCCCTCGCGGAACATCAGCGCCGACTGCTCGGCTGACGACAGGTGCTCGGCGGGCGCGACGGTGTACACGCCGTGCGGGCCGTCAAGCAGCTCGAGGGCGCGGGGGAGCCACGCCTCCCGGCGGTCGAGCAGGTCGGCGGTGGCCTCGGCGGCCCGACGTACCAGGCCGGGCAGGTCGCGGTCGGTGACGGTCAGGTGCGCCTCGAGCGCGAGCAGCAGCGCGAGCGTGTGCTGGAAGGTACGGCAGGCCACGCCGCCCCGCTCGTCCCCTGCCAGCATCGGCACCACCAGGTCGGCGCCCTCGGTGATGGGGGAGCCGGCCACGTTGGTGAGCACCGCGCGGTAGGAGCCCTCGTGGCGGGCGGCGGCGTCGAGCGTCTCGCGGCTGCCGCCGGTCGCCGAGATCGGGATGACCAGCGTGTCGCGACCCGGCGGGAAGGACGCGGCGGCCGAGGCATACTCGGCGTGCGCGTCGATCCCGCGGGCGCGCAGGCGCAGCGCGGCCACCGAGGCGGCGTAGCGGGAGCTGCCCATGCCGAGGAACAGCACCCGGCCGAAGCCGCCGGGCAGCGCCTTCCACGGATTGGCGCTCAACCCCGCCGCCAGGTCGGCGAGGGCGGCGGGCTTGGCCTCAAGGTCGGCCAGGAACAGCTCGGGCTTCAACGGTTCTCCTCGGAATACCAGGTGCGCAGGACGCCCATCGGGGCGTAGCGCCAGCGGGGCAGGTGGCGGGCGGCGTAGATGAGCTCGCGGCACTCCTGCTCGACCTCGAACGGCCTGATCAGGGCCTCGTCCAGCAGGTCTCCCGCGATCTCGCGGTAGGCGGCCAGCATGCGCTCGCGGGACTCGCGCGCCCAGCTCAGGGCCTGGGCCGCGGGAGTGTCCCTGCGCTTGATGGCCACCTGCGCCACGTGCTCCAGGCTGGTCGTCAGCTGCGCCACGTCCCGCGCGGCCGGCTGGAACGGCGCGGCGTCGGCGACCGTGGGATTGCCGTCGAAGTCGATCACCGCGTAGCCGTCACGCCACTTGAGTATCTGCCCCACGTGCAGGTCGCCGTGGATCCGGATGTCCGGCGAGGTGCGCGGTACGGCGAGCGGCTCCAGCTCGGCCCGCAGCGCCCCCTCGATCCCGCGCAGCCACGCGTCGTCGGTGAGCTCCATGGCCTCGCGCAGCGCCTGGGCCGCGCGGCCCGCCGTATCCTCACTCGCGCCCTGTGAACCAGGCAGCGTGGACAGCGCGCGGTGCAGGCGACCTGCCAGGCCGCCCAGTTCGACGGCGAACTCGGTCCGGCCGGCCTCGCACTCGTCCACGCACCACTCCCAGCCGTCGCGGGCCTCGGGAAGGTAGCCGGTGACCAGCGCGAGCAGGAGCTCCCGATCTTCTTCAACCCGCGTCAACGCCGCGTAAGGCGGGGCTGTGTCGTTGAATCCGACATCAACCAGGTGACGCATGAGCTCGGGAGCCGGTTGCGGCATCGGCACGGGCGGCGTGAGCCACTTGACCACCACCCGCTCGTCCACGACCACGGAGTAGTTCGTCTGATCGACATGATCGCCGAATCCGCGCTCGACCTGGCCCCCGATGTGGAGATCTTCAGGGTCGTACGAGAGGCTGGGCAGCGGCAGGAACCGCTCGACCGCGAAGGGCGGCGGCACGTCCCCGTCGAGCGCGCCGAGGAGGGTCGCGGTGACTCCGCGATCTCGGGTGGTAAGGGAAGCCTCACCCAGTGAGAGCAAGCGCCCCCATATTGAACTCGAATTCAACAGCCAGACCAAACTTCCAGGTAGCAATGTCTAGAAAAGTCTTGCTCATGTTGATTTCTGCTGCAACACTCCTGGTCTGGTCTACCGTGCCCGGATGGTCGCGAGACCCTCGTCCCCCAGATTCAGAAGGAGTAGCGGCCGTGGTCCGTACCCGGTTCACCCGACGTCTCCCGGCCGTCGCGGCGGCGGCCGGTCTCGCGCTCGCCGTGACGGCCTGTGGCGGCCAATCGCCGAACAGCCCGGCGGGCAGCGCACCCGCAGCGTCGGCGGACCAGCTCAACCCGAACGCCGACCTGTCGAAGCAGTCGATCAACGTGACTGTGTGGGACCAGTACACCCCCAAGGACCTGCCCGAGCGGGTCCAGGAGAAACTGAAGTTCCCGGTGAAGATCGCGCTGCACGCCACCAACGAGGAGGCGATGACCAAGCTCACCGCCGGCGGCGACAGCGGCATCGACGTGGCGTTCGTGTCGGGGCAGTACGCGCAGGCGCTGAACGAGCAGGGGCTGCTCGAGCCGATCCACCCCGAGCTGATCCCGAACCTGTCGAACCTCTACCCCGAGGCCACGCAGCTGTCCTACGACAAGGGCAACAAGTACTCCGTGCCCTACACCTGGGGCACCACCGGCATCTGCTACCGCAGCGACCTGGTCAAGCAGGTGCCGACGAGCTGGAACGACATCCTCAAGCCGCCGTCCTGGGCCGACAAGAAGGTCACCATGATGACCACCGAGCGCTGGCTGGCCCTGCCCGCGCTCAAGGCGCTGGGCTACTCGGTCAACACCGAGAAGGACGACGAGATCGCCAAGGTCAAGGACCTGCTCGTCAGTGCCAAGCCGCACCTGCTCGGCTACGACGACACCACCTTCGGCGACAAGCTCAAGAGCGGCGAGGCCGTCATGGTCGAGGCGTGGGACGGCTGGTGCCCGACCACCGACCCGAAGCAGAACATCAAGTTCGCGGTGCCGAAGGAGGGCAGCGACCTCTGGGTGGACACCATGGTGATCATGAAGTCCTCCAAGAACAAGGAGGCCGCGCACGCCTTCATCAACTACATCCTGGACCCGGAGACCCACCGCTGGGCGGCCGAGAACATCAACTACAAGGTCCCCAACAAGGCCGCCATGGACCAGGTGAAGGTGGCCAAGGGCTCGCTGCTCGGCATCAAGCCCGCCGAGCTGCTGAACGGCGAGTCGATCATCGACCTGGGCCAGGCGTCGACCAAGTACTCGCGCCTGTCGCAAGAGGTCACGGCGAACTAGAGCGGTGAAGGCAGAGACAAAGGCCCGGCCGGTGTCCCCTCAGAGGGGCCGCCGGCTGGGCGCGTTCGTATTCCTGGCGCCGGGGCTGACGTACCTCATCGTCCTGCTCCTGGTGCCGTTGGCGTTGATCCTCAGCAACACGGTCTTCCAGCGTGGCCGCTTCGGCGGTGTGGTCTACGAGTTCACCTCGGAGAACTTCGAGCGCCTCGTGGACCCGCTCTACATCGGCGTGGTCGGCAACTCCCTGAAGATCGCCACCGTGACCACGTTGATCGCGCTGCTGATCGGCTACCCGACGGCGTACCTGATCGCGCAGCTGCCGCGCAGGTGGAAGACCGTCGCGCTGGTCGCGATCGTGCTGCCGTTCTGGACGAACTTCATCATCCGCGTCTACGCGTGGATCATGCTGCTCAGCCCGGTCGGCCTGATCAACTCGGCGCTCGGCACCAAGCTGGAGCTGCTGTACAACCAGGGCGCGATCATCACCGGGCTGCTGTACTCCTACCTGCCGCTGATGGTGCTGCCGCTGTTCGCCACCATCGAGAAGCTGGATCCGCAGCTGCGCGAGGCGTCGGCGAACCTGGGGGCCTCCGGGTTCACCACGTTCCGCAAGGTGACGCTGCCGCTGACGCTGCCGGGCGTGATGACCGGGTGCCTGTTCGTCTTCGTGCCCAGCTTCGGCAACTTCGTGATCCCCGAGATGCTCGGCGGTGGTAAGTCGATCATGGTAGGCAACCTGATCAGGTCGGAGTTCCTCAAGGCCCGCGACTGGCCCTTCGGCTCGGCGCTGGCGCTGGCCCTGATCGCGGTGCTGGTGGTGCTGCTGATCGTGCAGGCCTGGGTGTCCCGCCGTGCGTAGACCGAAGCTTCTCTACGTCCCCTTCTGGGCCACGTACGTCTTCCTGTACGCGCCGATCGTGGTGCTCGTGGTCATGTCGTTCAACTCCGGCAGGTCCGCCTACACCTTCGAGGGGTTCAGCCTCAAGTGGTACGGCGAGCTCGCCCACGACGAGCGCGTGCGGGACGGCCTGATCAACACGCTGATCGTGGCCTGCGGCTCGACCGTGATCGCCACCGTGCTCGGCACGCTGATGGCCGTCGGCCTGGCCCGCTACACCAAGTCCAAGACGCTCGACGCGCTCGCGCTGATGCCCGCCGTACTGCCGGACCTGGTGCTGGCCATCGGGCTGCTGGTCTTCTACGGCATGATCCAGCTCACGCTCGGGCTGTACTCGGTGGTGCTCGCGCACGGCGTGTTCTCGATGGCGTTCGTCGCCGCGGTCGTGCGCACGCGATTGTCCGGGGCCGACACCTCGCTGGAGGAGGCCTCGCGCGATCTGGGCGCGGGGCCCGTCGTGACGTTCATGAAGGTCACGCTTCCGCAGCTGGCGCCGGGCATCATCGCCGGGGCGCTGCTGGCGTTCACGCTGTCGCTGGACGAGTTCGTGATCGCCTTCTTCACGATCGGCAACACCGAGCAGACGCTGCCGATCGTCATCTACTCAATGATCCGTTTCGGGGTCACCCCGAAGATCAACGCGCTGGCCGCGATCCTCCTCCTGGTGAGCTTCACGGCGGTGATCGTGGGGCAGCGCATGACCAAGATCGGGGAGCGCAGTGCTCAAGATTGACGGGGTCACCCGCAGCTTCGGTGACGTCATGGCGCTCGACGGTGTGTCTCTCGACATCGACCAGGGCGAGTTCTTCGCGCTGCTCGGCCCTTCGGGCTGCGGCAAGACCACGTTGCTGCGCATCCTGGCGGGCTTCGAGACGCCCGACGCCGGCTCGGTCTCGCTCGACGGGAGCGACCTGCTGAGTCTGCCGCCCAACAAGCGGCCGATCAGCCTGATGTTCCAGTCGTACGCGCTGTTCCCGCACATGAGCGTGGCCAAGAACGTCGCCTACGGCCTGGAGCGCGAGAAGCTCCCCAAGTCCGAGATCAAGCAGCGTGTCGGCGAGGTCCTGGAGACCGTGGGGCTGGCCGAGCACGGCGACCGCAGGCCGCACCAGCTCTCCGGAGGCCAGCGCCAGCGCGTGGCGCTGGCCCGCTCCATCGTCAAGCGCCCGCGTCTGCTGCTGCTCGACGAGCCGCTGTCGGCTCTGGACAAGAAGGTCCGCGCCGACATGCAGCTGGAGCTCAAGCGCCTGCAGCACGAGGTCGGCATCACCTTCGTGGTCGTCACGCACGACCAGGAGGAGGCCATGTCGCTCGCCGACCGCATCGCGGTCTTCGACCGCGGCAACGTCCGCCAGGTCGACCAGCCGGTCGCGCTCTATGAGCGCCCGCGCACCCGCTTCGTGGCCGACTTCGTCGGCGCCAACAACCTGTTCGAGGGTACGGCCGGCGGCCAGGAGGCTCTGGAGACCGAGGGCTTCGGCAGCCTGCCGGGAACCCCGCTGGAAGGCGTCGAGGAGGGCGCCAAGGCGCTGCTCGGCGTCCGCCCGGAGAAGGTCAGGCTGGGCGAGCCCGACGAGGCCAAGGGACTGCGCGGCAGCGTGCTCGACGTGAGCTTCTACGGCGGCGTCTCGCACCTGTCGGTGGACGTGCCGGGACAGCCCAAGCCGGTGCTGGTGGCCGTGCAGGGGGCCAGCTCGATGCAGCCGGGCGCCGAGGTCGGGCTGTCCTGGGATCCGCAGGACGCCGTGATCATCCCGGTGGCTCAATGAGCGAGGTCGTTGCCCGTGGCCGTGCGCGCGTAGGACAGGATCAGCTCGGCCGCCTCCTCCGGGCCGATGATCGGGTGCCTGGCCGTGATTCGATAGCCGTAGGCGTCCTCCAGCGCCACCAGGTTGCGCGCGACCGTGAGCGAGTCGGAGGTCAGCGTGAACACCCCGAGCGCCGTCCCGGTGTCCAGTATCGACTGGTACATCGACACCTGCCGGTCGAAGAGGGAGGTGAGCAGCACGCCGTACATCCTGTTACGCCCTGCCGCCCCGCCCAGTTCGTTGAGCAGCCGCACGTCGGGGTCCAGCGGGCCGGTGGGCAGGCCGGAGCGGATGGTCATGACCAGCCTCTCGATCGGGTCGATGACCACGCCGAGCCGGCGCAGGCGCTGCTCGTAGAAGCGCTCCATGGCCGCATGGTGCGCCTCGACCAGCAGCTCGCTGAGGTCCGGGTAGTGGTAGAGCACCGCGCCGGAGGTCAGCCCGGCCTCCTCGGCCACGTGCGAGAGCTGCACGCCGTCGATGCCGTGGCGGATGATCGCCCGGCGGGCCGCTTCGATGAGGTCGATTCGCCGGTCGGTCCGGCTCTTCCGCTGGGCCATGATCACCACCCTCTTTGTCCGTACTTCAGTAAGCCGTGACCATAGTGCACTGAAGTTGACCTTCACGCTAGACAGGTATTTGAATTCCCGTTCAAGTCAAGTGTCCACCCGGAGCGATGATGACTCTCACCATCCTGTTCATGCCGGAAAGCGCCTACGGGCCGACGAACAACAGCATCGGCATCGGCGACATCCTGCGTCGCCGCGGCCACCGGGTCGTCTTCGCGGCCGAAGCCTCGTGGAAGGGCAAGCTTGAGGCTCTCGGCTTCGAGGAGGACCTGGTCGACCTGGCGCCTCCGGCCGAGGACGCCGAGGAGCAGGACGCGGGCCAGTTCTGGAAGGACTTCATCAGGGAGACCGCGCCCGAGTACCGCAAGAACACGCGCGAGCAGCTCGAGACCGTCACCAAGCCGATCTGGGACTCGCTGATCGACGGCGTCAAGTACTGCGAGCCGCAGCTCAAGGCCATCATCGAGCGGGTGAACCCGGACGTGATCGTCGAGGACAACGTGATCACGTTCCCGGCGCTGCTCACGGCGGGCAAGAAGTTCGTCCGCATCGTCTCCTGCAACCCGCTGGAGGTCCGCGGCGAGAACGTCGCGCCGGTCTTCTCCGGCCTGCCCGCGGACGACCGCTCCGAGTGGGACGCCTTCCGCGCCGAGTACGAGCGCACCCACCGCGAGGTCTGGGGCGCCTTCAACCAGTGGTGCGTGGAGCAGGGCACGCAGCCGCTGCCTGACCTGGACTTCATCCACGAGGGCGACCTGAACCTCTACGTCTACCCGGAGATCCTGGACTACGTCGGCGAGCGCCCGCTCGGGGCCACCTGGCACCGGCTCGACTCCAGCGTCCGCGAGACCGACGAGTCCTTCGAGCTGCCCTTCGAGCGCAACGAGGGCTCCCTGGTGTACTTCTCGCTCGGCTCGCTCGGCTCCTCCGACGTGGAGCTCATGCAGCGGGTGATCGACGTGCTGGCGCAGACCCCGCACCAGTACATCGTCTCGAAGGGCCCGCTGCACGCGGAGATCAAGCTCGCCGACAACATGTACGGCTCCGAGTTCCTGCCGCAGACGAAGATCATCCCGCTCTGCGACCTGGTGATCACCCACGGCGGCAACAACACCACCACCGAGGCGGCGCACTTCGGCAAGCCGATGATCCTGCTGCCGCTGTTCTGGGACCAGTACGACAACGCGCAGCGCGTGCACGAGCTCGGCTACGGCGTGCGCCTGTCGACCTACTCCTTCACCGACGAGGAGCTCACCGGGGCGCTGGAGCGGCTGCTCGGCGACACTGAGCTGCGCGCCCGCCTGGCGGCCGCCGGTGAGGAGATCCGTAACCGCGACGGCCTGCGCAAGGCCGCCGACCTGATCGAGCAACTGGGTAGCTGAACCGATGCGTGAACTGATCAACCCCGCCACCGGTCGCGGGTTCGCCGAGATCGCCGACACCCCGGTCGAGGGTGTGGCGCAAGCCGTACGCAAGGCTCGTGAGGCCTTCCACGAGTGGTCGCAGACCACTCCGGCCGAGCGGGCCAGGCTGCTGCTGCGCCTGGCCGACCTGGTCGAGGCCGACAGCGAGGAGCTGACCCGGCTCGAGGTCGAGGAGACCGGCAAGCCGGCCGCCGTCTTCCGTGACGGCGAACTGCCCTTCGCGGTGGACAACCTGCGCTTCTTCGCCGGCGCCGCCCGCTCGCTCGACGGCACCGGCGCCGGAGTCCTCAGCGCCGGCTATACCTCGGTGCTGGTACGCAGGCCGGTCGGGGTGGTCGGTTCGATCGCGCCGTGGAACTTCCCGTTCATCATGGCCATCTGGAAGGTCGCGCCCGCGGTCGCCGCGGGCAACGCCGTGGTGATCAAGCCGGCGCCCGCCACGCCGCGCACCACGCTGCGCCTGGCCGAGCTGTTCGCCAAGGCGGGCGCGCCCGACGGGCTGGTGCAGGTCGTGCTGGGCGACGGCGAGGTGGGCGAGGCACTGGTCACCGACCCGGGCGTGGACATGGTCAGCGTCACCGGTTCCACCGAGACCGGGCGCCGCGTGATGAGCGGCGCGGCGCAGGCGCTCAAGCGCGTTCACCTGGAGCTCGGCGGCAAGGCCCCGGCGCTGGTCTTCGAGGACGCCGACCTGGCCGAGATGTCCCGCGGCGTGGCGATGGGCGCGACCTACAACACCGGCCAGGACTGCACCGCGGCCACCCGCGTCTACGTCGCCAGGCAGGTGTACGACCAGGCCGTCGAGGCCCTGCGCGAGAAGCTGGCCGCGATCACGGTCGGCGACCCGTGGGATCCGGCCACCGACATCGGCCCGCTGGTCTCGGCAGCGCACCGCGAGCGGGTGCACGGCTTCGTCGCCCGTTCCGGCGGCCGGATCGTGACCGGCGGATCGGCTCTGCCGGGCGAGGGTTTCTACTACCCGCCCACACTTGTGGCGAATGTTGCCCAGGACAGCGAGATCGTCCAGGGAGAACTGTTCGGACCCGTGCTGGTGGTGCTCCCGTTCGACGGCGAGGACGAGGCGGTCCGCCTGGCCAACGACACCCGCTACGGGCTCGCCTCCTCGGTCTGGTCGCGGGACGTCGCCCGCGCGATGCGCGTCTCGCACCGCCTGGACGTGGGCGTGACCTGGGTGAACGACCACCTGCCCATCGCCAGCGAGGCGCCGCACGGCGGGGTCAAGGGCAGCGGCTTCGGCAAGGACATGAGCCAGGAGGCGGTCCAGGAGTACTCCGTGACGCGCCACCTGATGATCAAGCACGCGGCCCCCGTGGAGCACGACTCCTTCAGGCCTGCCTGAAATCATGCGCGGCGGTATGCGCCCTTAAGTGACACTTTGGGCGTATTTGATGGGAAATGTTCGGTTGGCCGATCTGGTACGGGTTGTGTTCCAATTACCCAGCCCGCAGAATCCCAAGCGCCCCACGCGTGTCAGATTTTCGAGCACGTAACGGCGAGAGGTTGCGAGACTCAGTGAGGACGAAAGACCCCCGGCACACGAGGTCGTCAGGGGACTACACAGGCGGACGGTTCCGGCTTGCCAACTGGCGCGTGCGCTCGAGGCTGGTGGCGCTGATCCTCATTCCCACCATCGTGGGCGTGCTTCTCGCCGGCGTGCAGCTGGCGAACGCGATCGGCACCAGTGCCGACTACCGCCGGCTGACCCAGGTCGCCGAGCTGGTGCAACGTGTCGGCGTGCTCACGCACGAGCTCGGCAAGGAACGCCTGCTCACCGCGTGGTACGTCGCCGACAGCCGGCGCCCGCGCGGCATGGGGCAGCTGCGCGCCGAGCGCCAGAAGGTCGACGCGGCCAAGCAGCGGGTCGTCGAGGCGATGTCGTCCATCGACGCCTCGCACTCGGCCCGCGTGCTCGACGAGGTCACCCAGATCCGCAGGTGGCTGACCGGTCTCGACGGCCTGCGCGCCAACATCGTGGGCAACAGCGTGCCGCCCCGGGCCGCGATCAGGACGTTCTCCAGCATGATCCAGGTCCTTCAGGACCTCCAGGACGACCTGGGAGACGGCGTCAACGACGACCGGCTCCAGGGTGACGTGGCCGCACTGACCGCACTCTCGCGCGCCAAGGAGGAGGTCTCCCGCCAGCAGGTCATCCTCGTCGTCGCCCTGGTCGAGCGGAAGATGGACTACGACGACCTGTCGGACTTCCTCGGCTCGTGGAACACCCAGCAGTCCATGCTGGCCACCTTCGAGAAGGAGGCCGAGGCGCAGGACCAGCAGGCCTACCGGAAGGTCATGCGCGGCCCCGACATCGACCGTGCCGACGCGATGCGCCAGCGCGCACTGGCCCAGCTGCGTGAGTACAAGGAGATCCGCGACCTCGACGTCACCAACCGGAGCAGGGCCAAGGACCTCGACCTCTGGTACCGCAGCACCGACCTGCAGGCCAACGCGATGCGCAAGGTCGAGGACGGCCTGGCGACCCGCATCGTGGCCCAGACCCGCGACCTGAGCGACACCGAGCAGCGCAACGCCATCATCTCCGGCGCGCTGATCCTGGTGCTGCTGCTCCTCGTCCTGGTGATCACCACCCGCGTGGCCGGTTCGCTGGTCCGCCCGCTGCGCCGGCTGCGCGCCGAGGCGCTCCAGGTGGCCACCACCCGGCTGCCGGAGACGGTCCGCGTGCTGCGCGAGTCCGGCGACGGCACCGCGGTACCCGACGTGCCGTCGGTCGGCGTCAACACCCGGGACGAGATCGGGGAAGTGGCCCGGGCCTTCGACGAGGTCCACCGCGAGGCGATCAGGCTGGCCGGCGACGAGGCCAAGCTGCGTACCAACGTCAACGCCATGTTCGTCAACCTCTCGCGCAGGTCGCAAACGCTGGTCGAGCGGCAGCTGCAGCTCATCGAGGGCCTGGAGCAGGGTGAAGAGGACGAGCAGCGACTGTCCAACCTGTTCCGCCTGGACCACCTGGCCACCCGCATGCGCCGCAACAGCGAGAACCTTCTGGTCCTCGCCGGCCAGGAGGCCGCCCGCAAGTGGAGCGAGCCGGTGCCGCTGGTCGACATCGCCCGCGCCTCGCTGTCGGAGGTCGAGAACTACGAGCGGGTCCAGATCCAGATCCCGTCCGGCATCCTGATCGCCGGCCCGGCCGTCACCGACGCCGTCCACCTGCTGGCCGAGCTGATCGAGAACTCCATCTCGTTCTCGCCGCGCGAGTCCAAGGTCCAGGTCACCAGCGCGCCCACCGAGGGCGGCGTGCTCGTCTCCATCAGCGACCTGGGCATCGGCATGACCGCCGAAGAGCTGGGCGAGGCCAACTGGCGCCTGGCCAACCCGCCGGTCGTGGACGTGGCCGTCTCGCGGCGCATGGGCCTGTTCGTGGTCGGCCGCCTGGCGCTGCGCCACGGCATCAGGGTGCAGCTGCGGGTGCGGGAGACCGGCGGCCTGACCGCGCTGGTCATGATGCCCGACATGCTCATCGCGCAGCCGGGCGGCACGGTTCCGCAGCAGCGGGGCCAGTACGACAGCTTCACCAACTTCGACCCGAGCATGTTCGGCGATCCCCAGGGCGTCTACTCCGCTCCGTCCGCGATCGACACGCCGGACGTGCGCGACTCCGGGTCCCCGGTGGACACCCAGTGGCCGGTGGGCGCCAGCTGGCCCTCGTTCGCCGACGAGCCGGCTCCCGCCCAGGAGGAGCAGCGGTGGCCCTCCTTCGCCGAGGAGCCGCCTGCCCCCGCCCAGGACGAGCCGCGCTGGCCGTCGTTCGCCACGGAGCCGCCCGCCGTACAGGAGGAGCCGCGCTGGCCGTCCTTCGCGGCCGAGCCGCCGCCCGCGCAGGAGACCCCGCGCTGGTCGTCGTTCGCCGAGGAGCCGTACAGCCAGAACGGCCACTCCTCCTACAACCAGGAGGCGCCGCGCTGGCCGTCCTTCGCCGAGGAGCCGCTGCCGCAGAACGGGGACTCCCCCTTCAGCGCCTTCGGGCGGCGCGAGTACACCTCGCAGGACATGACCGGCCCGCTGCCCGTGGTGCGCAACTCGCCCATCGAGGAAGAGGACAACGAGGAGTTCCTGCCGATCTTCTCGTCGGTGGGCTCCGACTGGTTCCGCCGCCCGGAGCCCGCGGAGCTCAATCCCCAGCCTCCGTTCGAGCCGGAGCCGCAGGCGCCGCCGCAGCCCGTCGCGGAGCCGCCGGCCGCCGACACCATCGACAAGCCGGCGTTGCCGCAGCGCAGGCCCGGCCAGTCGGGTGCGGGCGCCTCGTGGTCGTCGCCGGCCGACAGCGGGTGGCAGGCCGCCCAGCAGGCGGCGGAACCCGTCCAGGGCGGCACCACGGCCTCCGGCCTGCCGCGGCGGGTACCCAAGGCCAACCTGGTGCCGGGCACGGCCAGCCTGGCAGAGCCCCAGCCCACGTCACCGGCGCCGCAGATCTCTCCCGAGCGGTTGCGGAGCCGGCTCTCCAGCTTCCAGCAGGGTGTCCGGCAAGGCCGCGCGTTCACCCGCGGAGAAGAGAATGAGGAGGAGAAATGAGAGAACTGAGCCAGGGAGCGCGTGGCATCAGCTGGCTGATCACTGATTTCGTCAACAACGTGCCAGGTGTGGCGCACACGGTCGTGGTGTCGTCCGACGGGTTGCCGCTTGCCTACTCAGAGGGGTTCCCCAAGGACAGGGCGGACCAACTGGCCGCGGTCGCCTCCGGTGTGATCAGTTTGACTCAGGGAGCCGCGCGGGTTTTCGAGGGCGGTATGGTTTCCCAGACCGTCATCGAGATGCAACGAGGCCTATTGATGATCATGTCGATCAGCGACGGATCCTGCCTCGCGGTGCTCGCGGCGCCAGACTGTGACATGGGCCTCGTGGCCTACCAGATGACGCTGTTGGTCGAGCGGGCAGGCCAGGTGCTCACCCCGGCCGTCCGCGCCGAGCTGCAGGCGGCCCGCCCCCGCTAGCCGGGCGGTGACAGGAGACATGGTGTCAGGTCAAGGTTGGGCTGGTGATACTCCGCCGCACCCGTCGGCGCCCCGTCCGCAGAAGCCGAGTTCCCTGGTACGGCCATATGCCGTGACCGGGGGGCGGACAGCTCCGCGGATGAAGTTCGCCATGGAGGCACTCGTGTCCTCCGTGACGTCGGAATACCAAGACATTTCACTACTAAGTCCGGAATATCAGGCGATCATCCAACTGACCCGCAACGTCAGGTCAGTTGCCGAAATCTCCGCTCTTTTACGGCAGCCGCTCGGGGTGGTCCGGGTGCTGATCGCCGACATGGCGTCGGAGGGCCTTATCCGCGTGCACCAGCCTGCGCTGGATGCGGGTAAGCCGGACCTTAACCTGCTCGAAAGGGTTCTCAGTGGACTTCGCAGGCTCTAGCCCCGGCCTAACCTCGACGAAGATCGTCGTGGCCGGGGGCTTCGGCGTGGGCAAGACGACCTTCGTGGGCGCGGTCTCGGAAATCCTGCCGCTGACCACGGAGGCCGTCATGACCGACGCCTCCGCGGGTGTGGACGACGTCTCGCTCACTCCGAACAAGACGACCACCACCGTGGCCATGGACTTCGGCCGCGTATCGCTGGATCAGGACCTGATCCTCTACCTGTTCGGCACGCCCGGACAGCACCGGTTCTGGTTCATGTGGGACGACCTGGTCCGCGGCGCGATCGGCGCCGTCGTCCTGGTGGACACGCGCCGCCTGGCCGACAGCTTCCCGGCCATCGACTACTTCGAAGAGGCCAAGCTGCCGTTCGTCATCGGGATCAACGGCTGGGACGGGCAGTTCATGCACGATCCGGACGAGGTACGCGAGGCCCTCTCGCTCAACCCCGTCACCCCGATCATCCGCCTCGACGCCCGTTCCCGCGACTCGGTCAAGACCACCCTCATCACGCTGGTCGAGCACGCCCTCACCCGGCACATGCACACCCCCGCGTAGATTCTCCCGTTACGGCAGGCCGCCCCACCGCCACCCACCGCACGGGGCCGGGCCCTGTCCAGGGAGACGCTCCTCCGGTGATGAGGGGTTGATCGCCGTTACGACTCCGCCCCTGACCGCCTATGCGGTCAGGGGCGGAGCCGTTCCCGTGCTTGGTCAGAGGTCGCATCCCCTATGACCGATCCCGGCAAAGCCTTCTGACCAGGGCCTGAAAAATTGGGCATTGACGAAAGATTCTTACATGTTACTCATAGATCAGGTCAGAAAGTTTCAATGCCGGAGCCCACCCCCCAAGGAGGCACACGCATGCCCGCTGACCCGCCGGCCGACTTACTCGGTCCCGTCCAAGGAGAGGTTTCCTGGTTCTGCTGCGGCAACGCCTGGGGCCCCTGCGGTACCGCGGGGCACGGCGCCTGCGGCACCTGCAACTCGGGAAGCCTGCAGCACGCCTGGCCCAACACCTCCGACTCCTGCTGGGCGATCACCCACCCCGACACCTGCGGCGTGGGCCTGTCCAGGAGGACCTGCGGCTTCCAGCACCGCACGACCTCGCTGTGCGGTGGAGGCAGCGTCGTCACCTCGATCGCCGACTGCGGCCCGCAGACCGACCTGTTCTGCGGCGAGCGCAGCTGCTGCGGCTCCACGTGCGCCAGCAACCGGCTGATCGACCTCACCCCTGCCGCCTACAGCCGCATCGCCAGCCTCTCCTCCGGCCTGCGGCCGTGCGAGATCTCGACGGTGTAGGAGGCCGAGGATGACCACCAGAAGGCAGATGCTCAAGTCCGCGGTGCTCGGCGGCGGCGCAAGTGTCATCGCCGCGACCGTGATGGGCTCGCTCGGGCCGGAGGCCGCGTTCGCCGCCCCCGCGCCGCAGGCCGATCCCGGCGCTCCCGACCCGAACTTCGCCGAGGGCAGGATCCGCTCGATCAACGGCAACACTCTCCTCGTCCTCGGGTCGAACCTGGTCTTCCACCGCATCAGAGTGGTCGACGGCACCTCCCTGTGGAAGCTCGGGCCCGTCGGCTTCGACCAGGCCATGCCCGGTGACGGCCTCTACGCGCGCGGCGTCAGGATGCCCGACGGAATGCTGGCGGCCGAGGCGGTGTGGCTCAACATCGTCAACATCAAGGGCCACATCAGGAACATCTCCAGCGAAACCGTGCACCTCGACCACAACGGGCAGGAGATCCTCTGCCACGTCGTGGCGGGCAAGTCGGTCGCCGTGCGCTCCGACGCGCCGCCCACCGGCGACCTGTCGCTGCTGAGCGTGGGCCAGCACGTCCAGATCCTCGGGGCCTGGCGCCCCGACACCAACGAGGTCGACATCGCCTCGGTCTTCTCCCCGCACTAGGCACCCCGGAGACTCCCCGCCCAGGATCGGGGCGGGGAGTCCCTCCCGCACGAAGTCACAGGAGCGACAGATGCAAGGGATCGCCGCGCTGCAGCCGTACGTGATCGCCGTCTTCCTGGCCTGGGCGGGCCTGGCCAAACTGTCCTCGCGGGGGCATCCGGACAAGACCGCGCTGGCCAGGCTCGTCGGCCCGGCGCGCGCGGTCCCCGCGCTGCGCCTGGTGGCGCTGGCCGAGCTGGCGGTCGCCGGCGTGCTGGTGCTGCCTCCGCACGAGGTCTGGGAGGGTACGGCTGCCGCCGCGCTCTCGGCCGGCTTCGTCGGCTACCTGGTGTACGCCAGGGTGAACGCGCCCGCCTCGTCCTGCGGGTGCCTGGGTTCGCACGCCACCCCGCTGAACCGGCGGGCTTTCCTGCGGGCGGGCCTGCTGCTGGCGATGAGCGTGGCCGCCGTCTGGGCGGGGCCGCTGAGGGTGAGCGCCTGGCTCGCCGGCCTGGGCGTGGCCGAGGTCGCCGTGCTGCTCGGGCTCTCGGCGGAGCTCGACCGTTACTGGCTGACGCCGCTGCGGCGCCTGATCGTCCGGATCCGCAAGCCGCTGGCCATGGCGCCGGGCGGGTTCCCACCGCCGCTCGAGGCCTCGTTGCGGCAGCTCTACCGCAGCCCGGCCTACTGCTCGGTGTCGCGCTGGCTCAGCTCGGACGTCCAGGACGCCTGGGACGAGGACGGCTCGCGCTACGTGTCCTACGCCGTGGGCGGGCGGACCGCGGTCTTCGCCATTCCGCTGTGGGAGACGGATCCATCGCTGGTCAGGGTGGCGGTTGTCGACGAGCCCGAGATGGCGGCCGACCGGGCGCCGTGACGGCGGGCGACCGTCACCGACTCGCCAGGATCGCCGGTGGCGGGCCCTCAGCCGAAGTGCGGCGGGCGGCCGGTGGGGCGGCTCGCCGTAACTCTTCCAAGAGAGCCGTAACTCTCCTGAGAGAGCTGTAACTCTTCTATGAGAAGAGCCGTGACTCTTCTAAGAGACAGGTGCGACGCCGCGGACCAGGCGTCCGACCTCGGCGCGCAGCTGGACGAAGTCCGGGTGCTCGCGGGTGGAGATCTGGTCGCGCGGGGCGGGCAGGTCCACCTTGAGGTCGCCGACGACGTGCGCCGGGGCCTTGGACAGCACGACCACCCGGTCGCCCACGTAGACGCTCTCGTCGATGTCGTGGGTGATCAGCACGATCGTCATCGTGTGGTGGCCGCGCACCTTCAGCACCAGGTCCTCCAGGTCCTCCCTGGTCTGCGCGTCGACCGAGCCGAACGGCTCGTCCATGAGCATCAGCGCGGGCCGGTAGGCCAGCGCGCGGGCGATCGCCACGCGCTGCTGCATGCCGCCGGAGAGCTGGAAGGGATACTTACGGCCGGCATCGGCGAGCCCCACCGACTCCAGCGCCTCCTGGGCGGCCTCGCGGCGGCGCTTCTTGTCCATGTCCCTGCGGCGCAGCGGCAGCGCCACGTTGTCGGCCACCGACATCCACGGGAAGAGCGAGCGGCTGTAGTCCTGGAAGACGACCGCGAGGTTGTCCGGCGTCTGGCGGACCAGCTCGCCCCCGACGCGGATCTCGCCGCCGGTGGGCGTGATCAGCCCGGCGATGGAGCGCAGCAGCGTCGACTTGCCGCAGCCGGAGGGACCGACGATGCACAGCAGCTCACCCTCGGCGACACTGAGGCTCAACCCGTCGATGGCGTGATGGGCGCCCGCGCCCTCGCCATAGGTGTGCGTGAGGCTGTTGATTTCGAGCAAACCGAATTCCTTGGGGGCGAAATCCGTGGACAATACGGTGACTCTATCGGCAAATGCCTCATGCCTGGCGGGAGCTCGCAAAATGCCACGAGCCCGTCTCGACCTTCCTGGCCGCGAACAGGGGCGAGAAGATCAGGTCGGTGGGCGGCCTCTACCAGGCGGCGCCCAACACCTTCGACCTCATGGTCGCCAAGGGATCGCCCATCAAGACCGTGGCCGACCTCAGGGGCAAGACGATCCTGGTCAACACCCTCAACAACGTCGGAACGCTGGCCGTCATCACCACGCTGAAGGCCGCCGGGCTCGCGGCCACCGACGTCAAGTTCGCCGAGAAGCCGTTCCCCGACATGGCCAACGCGGTGGCTGCGGGCCAGGCGGACGCCGCCTGGATGACCGAGCCGTTCATCACCGCCACCCAGGCGCAGCAGGGCTTCACCAAGCTCGCCGACACGATGGTGAACGAGACCGCGGATCTGCCGATCGCCGCCTGGGTCGCCACCGACGACTGGGTGAAGAACAACCCGAAGACGCTGGCCGCCTTCAAGCGGGCGATCAGCAAGGCGCAGCGGCTGGCCGCGGGTGACCGCAAGGAGGTCGAGGCGGTGCTGCCCACCTACACCAAGATCGACGCGGCGACCGCTTCGAAGATCACCCTCGGCGTCTTCCCCGTCTCCGTCGACGCGGGCAAGCTGCAGAAGGTGGCCGACCTGATGAAGGAGTACGGCTACCTCCAGGCGCCCATCGACGTCAAGTCCGTGCTAACGGACACTCCATGACGCGCGCTCGTTGAGCGCCCGCACGTCGGAGTCGGTGATGCCGTGCTGGCCCGCGGCCATGCGGCCCAGCTCCTCCGCCGTCAGCACGTCCGCGATGTCGGCGAACCCGCCGGGCGCCCGCTCGGTCACCAGCTGGACGATCTCCTCGATGGGCAGGGCGCGATGCCCGAGGATCAGCTGGGTGGTCGGCGGACGCCGCTCGACCTCGTAGCCGGCCAGCGCTCCCGCCGGATCGGGCTCGGTCGCCAGCCACTTGGCCAGCACCCGGGCGTCGAGCACCGCCTGCGAGCCGCCGTTCGAGCCGATCGGGTACATCGGGTGGGCGGCGTCGCCGAGCAGCGTCACCCGTCCCTCGCCCCAGAACGGCAGCGGATCCCGGTCCACCATCGGGTACTCCAGGATCCGCGCCGAGGAGGCGAACAGCGAGGGGATGTCCACGTGCGGAAACTTCCAGTCGGCGTAGTGCCTGGCCACGTCCTCCCGCCGCCCGGCCCGCGACCAGTCGGCCTGGTCGATCGTGCCCGGCTCGCCCACCTTGACCTCGGCCACCCAGTTGATCAGCCGCGGTTCGGCGGGGGAGATGTGGTAGGTGACGATCCGCGAGGACCGGTTCGAACCGGCCACCAGCACGGTGGCACCGTCCATGATCGGGTCGCCCTCGCCCACGCCGCGCCACATCTGGATGCCCGACCACCGCAGCGGGTCGCCGTCCGGGTGCAGGCGGGCCCGGGTGGTCGACTGGATCCCGTCGGCGCCGACCAGCACGTCCGCCCGCTCGCGGTACTCCCGCCCGGTGGCCACCTCGCGCAGCACGACCGTGACGCCGCCGGAGTCCTGCTCGAAGTCGTGCAACCGCGTCCCCAGGCGCACGTTGTCCGCGCCGACCGCGGCGAGCAGGATCATCTGCAGCTCGCCCCGGTGGATGGAGTACTGCGGCCAGTGGTAGCCGGCCGCCCGCCCCCGGGGCAGCGCCAGGATCGTGCCGCCGTGCCGGTCGGTGAACGTCATGTACGTGACGGCCAGGCCCGCTGCCGCCAGCCGCTCGCCCAGGCCGAGCTCGCTCAGTTCCCGTACGGCGTGCGGCTGCAGGTTGATGCCCACGCCCAGGGGTCGCAGCGCCGTCGCCGCCTCCACGACGACGCAGTCCAGGCCCGCGGCCCGGAGGCTCAGTGCCGCGGTCAGCCCGCCGATCCCGGCCCCGATGATCATGATTCTCGTCACTGGATCACCTATGTGTCGATTTCAGGATCTGTCGTGAGTTCTCGGTTCTAGCTGGCGCGGGCCTCGATGAGGCTGGAGCCGGTGGCGAGGTCGACGACCTGGACGAGCTCCAGGTCCGCCTGCCGCAGCAGGGTGGCGTACTCCTCCCTGCTGCGCTCGAGCCCGCCGTCGAAGATGGCCAGCATCCGCATGTCCACGTCCTTGCCCAGGTGCGGCGCGTCGTCGTCGGGCAGCACCGCCTCGAGCAGCAGCACCCGCCCGCCGGGGTTCATGGCGTCGCGCACGTTGCGCAGGATCCGTACGGAGTCGGTGTCGTCCCAGTTGTGCAGCACGCTGGCCAGCAGGTAGGCGTCGCCGCCGGAGGGCACCGAGGCGAAGAAGTCCCCGCCCACGAGCTCGCACCGCTCGGCCAGCCCCTCGGCCGCGATCAGCTCCCCGGACCGCGCGACCACGTGCTCCAGGTCGAACAGGACTCCCCGCATCTCCGGGTGCGCCTGCAGCACCGTGGCCAGAATGTGCCCCTTGCCGCCCGCCACGTCCACCAGGGTCCGCACGGCCGAGAAGTCGAAGCGCTTGACCAGGCTCTCGGCGAACGGGATCGCCCTGCCCAGCATGTACTCGTCGAAGATCCGCCCGGTCTCGGGGTTGGCCGCCAGGTGCTCGTACAGCGGGCCGTACCGCTGCGCGAACGCCGACCTGCCCTGCCGTACGGTGGCCGGCAGGTTGCCCATGGCGTACCAGAACCCCTCCTCGCCCAGCATGCGGATCGACGAGCGGATCGAGCCGGGCGCGTCGGACCGCAGCGCGTTGCCCGTCTCGGTCAGGTCGTAGCGGTCGGAGCCGAGGGTGCGCACCATCCCCATCCCGGCCAGCTCGCGCAGCACCCGGCGTAGCGCGGGCGGGTCGGCCTCGCAGCGCGTGGCCAGCTCGCCGACACCGAGCGCGCCCTGCGCCAGATGGTCGGCCAGGCCGAGCTCGGCCATGGTGTAGAGGGCGGCGAAGCGGGACAGATCGGCGACCGCTCCCCAGAGGAGGTCGTCGGTGTTGGACATGCAAACTCCCGTCAGGCGGTTCTGGTGGCTTGCCGCTGCCAGATCAGCAGCCGGTTCTCCGCGAACACGAACAGCGCGTTGGCCGTGCAGCCGAGCAGGCCGAGCAGGGCGATGGTGGCCCACACCCCCGGCGTGTCGAAGCTGCGCTGGGCCTGGAGCAGCTGGTAGCCGAGGCCGTCGGTGCTGCCGAACAGCTCGGAGATGACCATGAGGATCAGCGCGAGCGACAGGCTCAGCCGGAGGCCGGCGAAGATCTTGGGCGAGGCGGCGGGGATGACGACCAGGCGCAGGCGCTGCGTCCTGGTCAGCGCGAACACGGTGGCCGTGTCGAGGTAGCCGCGGTCGACCGCCTTGGCCCCGTCGATCGAGTTGAGCAGCACCGGCCAGATCACGCCGAACACGATCGTGGCCAGTTGCAGCCGCAGCCCGGCGTGGAAGACCACGAGGAAGGCGGGCAGCAGCAGCGGGGGAGGGATGGCGCGGCCGAACTCGATCAGCGCGTCCACGTAGTCGGTGGCCACCCGCGAGCGTCCGAGCAGCATGCCCAGGATCACGCCGATCACCGCGGCCAGCACCCAGCCGCCGAACATGCGCCCGAGGCTGGGCAGCATGTTGGCCACCGCGTCGTCGGTCAGGAACAGCCGGGTGGCCGGACCCGAGAACCACAGTTCGTGCATCTTCTGGACGATCATCGTGGGCGGCGGGAAGTCGTTGTCCTGGAGCGCCCGCGTGACGATTTCCCAGACGGCCAGCACGGCCGCGACGACTCCGAGCCTGGCCAGCGCCATCATGACTGCACCATCCCGGTCCTGATCTTGTGCCAGCGGAACAGCCGGCGCTCCCCGGCCAGCAGGACGGCGTTGGCGATGAGCCCGATGGCGCCCGCCCAGAACGTGGCCGCCAGGATGAGGTCGGTCCTGTTGCCGCTGCCCGCCTGGATCACGAACACGCCGATCCCCGCGGTGCCGCCGGCCAGCAGCTCGGCGCTGACGGCCAGAATGAGCGCGATCCCCGCGGCGATCCTGACCCCGGTCGCCACGAACGGCGCCGCACTGGGCAGGCTCACCCGCACCAGTACGGCGAGCGGCCCGAATCCGAAGCTCCGCAGCGACTCCTTGGCGAGGGGATCCACCTCCCGCATGCCGTACAGCGTGTTGATGAGGATGGGCCAGATCGAGGCGTAGACGATGACGGAGATCTTCATCATCCCGTCGTCGGGGATCAGCAGGATCGCCAGCGGGATGATCGCCACCGACGGGATGGGCCGCAGGAACTCCAGCAGCGGCCTGATGGCGCGCTCCACCGGTGACAGCGAGCCGAGCAGCACGCCCGCGGTCACGCCCACCACGACGGCGGCCAGCAACCCGAGAGCCCAGTTGGTCAGCGTCTGACCGACGCCCGCCAGGAAGTCGCCGTCGGCCAGGATGCGCGCGGCCTGGTAGAGCACGGTCGAGGGCGGCGGGAAGTCCACGTTCTCGCCGAGGCCGAAGCGGAAGACCAGCTCCGCGACAGCCAGGAACCCCGCGGCGCCGGCGGCGCCGCGGAGCAGTCGTCTACCCGTCATCCGCCCGCGGGAGCCGAGATGACCGACTTCACGTCGATCGGGCTCTGGATGTACTTGTACTCCAGCATGAGGTCGGCCACCTTCTGGAGCCTGTTCACGCTGAGGGCGTTGGGGTAGGTGCCGAGCGTGATCACCGAGGCGGTCTGCGCGTCGATCTTGGTGTAGGTGGGCAGGATGGCCTCGATCGACTTGCGGTCACTGGCGGCCAGCGCCTGGGCCTTGGCGATGGCGCGCTGGAAGGCGGCCAGCGTCTTGGGGTACTTCTGCGACCACTCGTCGGTGGCCATCCAGCCGGCGATCGGCAGGTCCTCGGTCTGGCCCGTCATCGTGTCGGCGAGCTTGCGGAAGCCGAGCTTGCTCTGGTTCGCGGTGATGAACGGCTCGGTGATCCAGCAGGCGTCCGCCTGGCCGGTGGCCACCGCGTTGCCCATCTCGGGGAAGGGCTTCTCGGCGAACTTGACGTCCTTCTCGGTCAGGCCCGCGGTCTTGAGCGTGGCGGTCACGGCGAGCGTGGCGATGTTCCTGAGCGTGTTGACCAGGACGGTCTTGCCCTTGAGGTCGGCCACCGTCTTGATGGGCGAGTCCTTGGGAACCATGATGTTGAAGGTGTTCGGGCCCGCCTGGTAGGCGTCGGCGATCAGCTTGATCTTCTCGCCGGTGCTCGCCGCCAGGAAGGTGGAGACGTAGTTCGTCTGCGAGATGTCCAGCGCGCCGCTCTTGACCTGCGGGAGGGCTGCCGCGCCACCCTGGATCACGACCGGCTGGACCGTCAGGCCCTCCTCCTTGAAGTACCCCTTGGCGTTGGCGAGGTAGAGCGCCACGGAGTCGGGAATCGGCAGTGCCCCCACCTTGATGGTGGATTTCTCCAGGCCATTGCTGTTAGCCGAGGAGTTCGACGGCTCTTTGGAACCGCTGCAGGCGGCTAGAGAAAGCGCGGCCGCGACGCCGAGAACAAGAGCTCGGACGCGCAAGGTGCGTGTCATCGGGGGGTTCTCCTACCAGGGAAGCTTCTGGAGATCGGCATCGGCGATGCCGGGCGTGAAGCGTACCCCCAAGCGCGATCAGACATGAAGCCATATGCCGCGTTTGTGGTGATTTTTCACCAATAGGGTCGATTATTCCGAATTACCGCTATCAACACTCTGTGTCAGTTTCGGATGTATGTCCTGATTGGTGGCGATGTGGTTGCGCTGCGTGCGCGTGGGCTCGCTGGGTGCATCCGATGCCGTTTGGAACGGTTGAAAACTTGCGAGGCGTTGGCTGAACTAAGAGGTTTGTGCTCAAATTGGGCCCTAACTTGCCTGCGATCTCTTCGTCCGCGTGACGAATCAGCTCATCTCTCAAGCAGGCCTAGGCGCGAGAGGTTGTCACCAGTGAGGACGACAACGGCCGAATCCGGTCGTAGTACGACTCCGGACTTACCAGGTCAGTCCATGGCCAGTGAGGTGCCGGCAGAACGGGTGCCCCGGTCGGGCAGCTCGTTCGCGCTGCGGAACTGGCGCGTGCGCACGCGCCTCATCGCGCTCATCGCCATCCCCACCATCGTGGGTGTGCTTCTCGGTGGGCTGCGCGTCACCACCTCGATCACGAGCGCGCAGCAGTACCAGCAGGTCAATGACGTCAGCGGGCTCGTGGCCCAGCTCGGCGAGCTCGCGCGCAACCTCGCGCTGGAGCGGGACCTGTCGGCGCGTTTCGTGGCATCCGGCCGCAAGGAGACCCAGAAGCAGCGGCTCTCCGGCCAGGAAGAGATCGTCAACAACTCCGTCGCCAAGGTGCTCGCCACGGCCGCCGGAGTCGAGGACTCACTTTCCGACCTGGGCCGCAAGAAGCTGGCCCACGTCCGCGCCCGGCTTTCGCAGCTGAACTCGCTGCGCGACACCGTGGCCAAGACCCAGCTGCCGCCGCTGCCGACGATGGAGAAGTACTCCGAGACCATCGCCGAGATGCTGCAGCTGTTCGACGAGGTCGGCCAGGGCTCGACCGACGAGCAGCTGGTCTCCACCGCCGCCGCGCTGCGTGCTGTGGCCGGCGCCGAGGAGGAGGCCTCCAAGCAGCGGGGCCTGCTGTCGATCGCGCTCGTCAGGGGCGCCTTCGAGGAACCGGAGTACAACGCCTTCCTCGACGCGAAGTCCCGGCGTGACAGCGAGCGCGCGGCCTTCCGGGCCGTCGCCACGCCCGTCCAGCGCCAGTTCTACGACGACACGGTCGCCAGCCAGAAGATCGGCCGTGCCGAGTTCTACGTCGGCCGCGTGGAGTTCCTGCACAACGCGGGCCAGTCGCTGCGGCGGCTCGACCGGACGGCGCCCAACGACGACTCCCGCTGGTTCGACTCCATCAGCGAGACGGTCGACCGGCTGCACGCCGTACAGAAGTCCCTGGTCGAGCAGATCGCCACGCGCAGCGCCGACCTGCAGAGCGGCGACCGGCAGGTGGCGGCGCTGAACATCGCGCTGGTCCTCATCCTGCTGCTGCTGGTGCTGGCCATCACCGCCGTGATGGCCCGCTCCCTGGTACGGCCGCTGCGGCGGCTGCGCGGCGACGCGCTCAAGGTCGCCGGCCAGACGCTGCCGCAGCTGGTCCAGACGCTGCGCGAGGGCGAGGCCAGCCCCGACGCGATGCACGTGCCGCCGATGGAGATCTCCTCCAAGGACGAGATCGGCGAGGTCGCGCGGGCCTTCGATGAGGTCCACCGCGAGGCGGTACGGCTGGCCGGCGAGGAGGCCAGGCTCCGCTCCAACGTCAACGCCATGTTCGTCAACCTCTCGCGCAGGTCGCAGACCCTGGTCGAGCGGCAGATCACCCTCATCGACGGGCTGGAGCAGGGCGAGCAGGACGAGAGCCGGCTGGCGAACCTGTTCAAGCTCGACCACCTGGCCACCCGCATGCGCCGCAACAGCGAGAACCTGCTGGTGCTGGCAGGGCAGGACCCGCCGCGCCGCTGGAGCCAGCCGGTCAAGCTGGTCGATGTGGCCCGCGCCTCCCTGTCGGAGGTCGAGAACTACGAACGGGTCGTCCTGCAGGTGCCCGACGGCGTCTCGGTCGCCGGCCAGGCGGTCAACGACGCCATCCACCTGCTGGCCGAGCTGGTGGAGAACGCGCTGTCGTTCTCGCCGCGCGAGACCAGGGTGACCGTGTCCGGCAGCAGGATCGACGGCGGCGGCGTGATGCTGTCGATCACCGACTCCGGCATCGGCATGACGGCGGAGGAGTTCGCCCAGGCCAACGCGCGCCTCACGGACGCGCCCACGGTCGACGTGTCGGTGTCGCGGCGGATGGGTCTGTTCGTGGTCGCCCGCCTGGCGCACCGCCACGGCATCCGTGTCCAGCTCCGCCCGCACGGCAACGGCGGCATGACCGCGATGGTGCTGCTGCCCGAGGTCCTGCTGGGTGCCCAGACCCCGGCGTACGCCGGTACCTCGCCGGCGCCGCCGCAGGAGACCTTCACCGGCCCGCCGCCGTGGGAGGCCCCCTACCAGATGGGGTCGGGGCACCCGTCCTTCCCGTCCGAGCCGCTGGGGGCGCCGCCCCTGGGCGCGCACCCCTCCTTCCCGCCGAACCCCCAGGTCGACGGCTCGTGGCCGGGGATGCCTTCGATGCCCTCAATGCCGTCGATGCCGTCCCTGCCGCAGTGGCCCGCCGACCCGCGCAGCAGCAGCGGCGGGTACGACACCGCCGACGTGTGGGTGCCCTCCAGGGGCTCGGGCTGGAACGGGGACGAGCTGCCCAAGCGGCCGATGCCCGACGAGCCGAGGCAGCAGGGATTCGACTTCCCCGAGACCGAGTCGGCCGCCACCGGCCCGATCCCCGCGGTCAACCAGGGCGACGACTACCTGCCGATCTTCGCCTCGGTCGAGTCGGCCTGGTTCGAGCACAGCGAGACCGGCGCCACCTGGGGATCGTCCCAGGCGGACGCTGGATGGACCGCGGCCGAGGCCGTGGTCGAGCCGGTGCGCGACGGGTCGACCGCCGCCGGGCTGCCCAAGCGGGTGCCCAAGGCGAACCTGGTGCCCGGCTCGGCCGACACCGCGTCGGCGCCCAAGGGTGTGGCGCCGATGCCGTCGATCTCGCCCGACCGGGTGCGCAGCCGGTTGTCCAGTTTCCAGCAGGGGTTCCGAGCGGCCCGTGACGACCTCAGCGAGGGCCGGGCCCAATCCAGGCTTTCACGGGAGGAGGACGCATGAACGACCTCAGTCACGGGGCACGCGGAGTCGACTGGCTGATCACCGACTTCGTCACCAGTGTCCCCGGCGTCGCCCACGCGGTCGTCGTGTCATCCGACGGGTTACCGCTGGCGGCCTCGGCCGGATTCCCGGTCGACAGGGCCGACCAGCTGGCCGCCATCGCCTCCGGTCTCATCAGCCTGACGCAGGGTGCGGCCAGGGTCTTCGAAGGCGGCGTCGTCACGCAGACCATCGTCGAGATGCAGCGGGGCCTGATGCTGATCATGTCGATCAGCGACGGGTCCTGCATGGCGGTGCTGGCCGCCCCCGACTGCGACATGGGGCTGGTGGCCTACCAGATGACGTTGATGGTCGACCGCGCCGGCCAGGTGCTGACCCCGGCGGTGCGCGCCGAACTGCGTGCCAGCCAGTCCAGGTGATGATGCAGTGAGCGAGCTTGCCGAGCCGATCATCAGACAGAGCACGTTGGTCACGGGGCCGACGAAGGAGGCGCCGTGACCGACCCCAGATGGAACAGTGGTGGGTGGGATCCGATGCCGCCGCCCGCCGCGGAGCCCGCCTCCCCGGTACGCCCCTACGCCGTGACCGGAGGAAGGACCGCTCCCCGCGTCAAGCTGGCCATGGAGGCCCTGGTCTCCTCGGCTACGGCCGAGCACCGCGAGTTCTCCCACATCACACCGGAGTACCAGGCGATCAGCCAGCTCTGCCGGCAGGTCCGCTCGGTGGCCGAGGTGTCCGCGCTGTTGCGGATCCCCCTGGGCGTGGTGCGGGTGCTCATCGCCGACATGGCGGCCGAAGGTCTGGTCCGGGTGCACCAGCCCGCCCTGGACGCCGGTAGGCCAGACGTCAACCTGCTGGAAAGGGTGCTCAGTGGACTTCGCAGGCTCTAGCCCCGGGCTCACGTCAACGAAGATCGTGGTGGCCGGCGGCTTCGGAGTGGGCAAGACGACGTTCGTCGGCGCGGTCTCCGAGATCATGCCGCTGACCACGGAGGCGGTCATGACCGACGCCTCCGCGGGCATCGACGATCTCGGCATGACGCCGCTGAAGTCCACCACGACCGTGGCCATGGACTTCGGGCGTGTTTCGCTCGACCGCGACCTGATCCTCTACCTGTTCGGCACGCCGGGACAGCACCGGTTCTGGTTCATGTGGGACGACCTGGTCAGGGGCGCGATCGGCGCGGTGGTGCTGGTGGACACGCGCCGCCTGGCAGACAGCTTCCCGGCGATCGACTACTTCGAGGAGGCCCAGCTGCCGTTCATCGTGGGGGTGAACGGCTGGGACGGGCAGTACGCGCACAGCGACACCGAGGTGCGCGACGCGCTGACCCTCGCGCCGCACATCCCGCTGGTGCGGCTGGACGCCCGTTCCAAGGACTCGGTCAAGAGCGCGCTGATCAATCTCGTCGAACACGCGCTGACGGTCAGGATGGCCGTGCCAGGCTGGAGCGGCTGAGGGACCGGATAGGCTGACAGTCAGACCTATTTTCGCTTCGAGGACTGGCCAACCACGTGTTCGAGACGCTTTCCGACCGGCTGACATCGGTCTTCTCCTCCCTCCGATCCAAGGGTCGGCTGTCCGACGCCGACATCGACGCCACCGCTCGCGAGATCCGCATCGCGCTGCTCGAGGCCGACGTCGCGTTGCCGGTGGTCAAGGCGTTCGTCGCCCAGGTGAAGGAGCGCGCCCGCGGCGCCGAGGTGTCACAGGCGCTCAACCCGGCGCAGCAGGTCGTCAAGATCGTTAACGACGAGCTGATCCAGATTCTCGGCGGCGAGACCCGCAGGCTGCGCTTCGCCAAGACGCCGCCGACGGTCATCATGCTCGCCGGTCTCCAGGGCACCGGTAAGACCACGCTGGCGGGCAAGCTGGCCAGGTGGCTGCGCGAGCAGGGCCACGCGCCGCTGCTGGTGGCCGCCGACCTGCAGCGCCCCAACGCGGTCACACAGCTGCAGGTGGTCGGTGAGCGGGCCGGCGTGGCCGTCTACGCCCCCGAGCCGGGCAACGGCGTCGGCGACCCGGTGGGCGTGGCCCGCAGGTCGATCGACGAGGCCAGGCGGCAGAACCACGACATCGTCATCATCGACACCGCCGGCCGCCTGGGCATCGACCAGGAGATGATGAAGCAGGCCGCCGACATCCGCGACGCGGTCTCGCCCGACGAGGTCCTGTTCGTGGTCGACGCCATGATCGGTCAGGACGCGGTGACCACCGCGCAGGCCTTCATGGAGGGCGTCGGCTTCGACGGCGTCGTGCTGACCAAGCTCGACGGCGACGCCCGCGGCGGCGCCGCGCTCTCGGTCAGGCACATCACCGGCAAGCCCATCATGTTCGCCTCGACGGGTGAGAAGGTCGAGGACTTCGACGCCTTCCACCCCGACCGGATGGCCTCCCGCATCCTCGACATGGGTGACATCCTCACCCTGATCGAGCAGGCGCAGAAGACGTTCGACGAGGAGCAGGCGGCCAAGATGGCCAGCAAGCTCGCGTCGGGCGACAACTTCACCCTCGAGGACTTCCTCGAGCAGATGCAGATGGTCCAGCGGATGGGCCCGATCAAGAACCTGCTCGGCATGATGCCCGGCATGGGGCAGATGCGCGACCAGATCAACTCGATCGACGACCGCGACCTGGACCGCATCGCCGCCATCATCCGCTCGATGACGCCCGCCGAGCGCCAGGACCCGAAGATCATCAACGGTTCCCGCCGCGCCCGCATCGCCACCGGCTCCGGCGTCACGGTGTCCGCGGTGAACAACCTGGTCACCCGCTTCTTCGACGCCCAGAAGATGATGAAGCGGATGGCCGGCGGCATGGGCATCCCGGGCATGCCCGGTGGTCGCGCCACCAAGGCGGCCAAGGCGCAGAAGAAGGCCAAGGGCCGCCGCGTCAGCGGTGACCCGCGCAAGGCCGCGCTGGGCAAGCCGTCCGACTCGCCCGACGGTCAGGACACGCCCGAGCCCAAGAAGGGCGGCGGCCTCCTCGGCAACCTCGGCGGCAAGCAGCCCAAGCTGCCCCCGGGCCTGCAGCTGCCGCCCGGCTTCGACCCGAGCAAGCTCAACCTGCCCGACGACAAGTAGCTCTTTCTCCGGTACGGCGGGCCGCCCCGGCCCGCCGTTGCCATGTGCGCACCCGGTCACCTCCGCGGACGGGCTTCCCTGGGTTTCCAGGTCGGCCACGGTTCGGGCGAGACGTTACGGCGGGGCGAACGTGAGCCAGGAGTGGCGTTGAGGTGACAGACCCCTGCCCGCTACGGCGGGTGGTGGGTGGGGCGGCCCGCCGTACAGCAGAAACCAGCAGTGCGTGCAGCAAATATGGTGGTCCGTTGGCGCGGACGGTGGCGGCGATCTGGCACAATGACATGTTGGAACACCGTGACCAGGTGGGTGCCCTCTCATCTCCCGCCCGGCCGCGCCTGTCCCTGGAGCGGCCTCGCGTCGTGCCCCACTCGACAAGATGCCGTTCACCCACGCTCTAATGCAGGAGAGACCACACCCGTGGCAGTCAAGATCAAGCTCAAGCGGCTCGGCATGATCCGCAACGCGCAGTACCGTATCGTCGTCGCCGACAGCCGCACCAAGCGTGACGGCCGGGCGATCGAGGAGATCGGCCTGTACCACCCGAAGGACGACCCTTCGCGCATCGAGGTCGACGCCGAGCGCGCGGCCTACTGGCTGGGTGTCGGCGCGCAGCCGACCGAGCCGGTCCTCAAGCTGCTGAAGCTCACCGGTGACTGGCAGAAGTTCAAGGGCGAGCCCGCCCCTGCGCCGATGAAGGTCGCCGAGCCGGCGCCCGACCGCCACGCTCTCTACGAGGCCGCGGCCAAGGAGGCCCTGTCCGGTGGCGACACCGGCACGGCCGCCACCACGCCGAAGAAGGCCAAGAAGAAGGACGAGGCTCCGGCCCCCGAGGCCACCGAGACCCCGGCCGAGACCGAGGGCGAGGCCTGACGTGCTCGAGGAGGCTCTCGAGCACCTCGTGAAGGGCATCGTCGAACATCCAGACGATGTCCGGGTCCGCGCACGCCGCATTCGCAGCGGGCGCGTCCTGGAGGTCCGGGTGCACCCCGAGGACCTGGGCAAGGTCATCGGTCGCGGCGGTCGCACCGCCAAGGCGCTGCGCACCGTCGTGAATGCTCTGGCCGACGGGAAGTTCGTCCGGGTCGATCTGCTCGACCTGCACGAAGCAGTCCGATAGCGTCAGATCTTTCCCGCGCCCTCATCGGCTCGTCGCCGGTGGGGGCGCTGGCATTTCACAGAAGGCAGGTTTGACGTGCAGCTGGTCGTGGGCCGCATCGGCCGCCCGCACGGGGTGCGCGGCGAGGTGACCGTCGAGGTGCGCACCGACGATCCCGAGCTGCGTTTCGCGCCCGGCTCCTCGCTGACCACCGAGCCCGCCTCGGCCGGCCCGCTGATGGTGGAGTCCGTCCGCTGGCACAAGGACGTCCTGCTGCTGCGCCTGGAAGGCGTCGCCTCCAGAGACTCCGCCGAGGAGCTGCGCGGCACGATGCTGGTCATCGACTCCGCGGACGTGGCGCCGTCGGACGATCCTGACGAGTTCCACGACCACCAGCTCATCGGGCTGACGGTGGTGACCGTGTCGGGGGAGACGGTCGGCGAGGTCACCGACGTCCTGCACCACGGCCAGGACCTGCTGGTGGTGGGGGAGGACGTGTACATCCCCTTCGTCAAGGCGCTGGTGCCCGAGGTCGACCTGGCCGGCGGTCGTCTGGTGGTCGATCCGCCGGAGGGGCTGCTGTGATGCGGCTCGACATCATCTCGATCTTCCCCGAGTACTTCGCGCCGCTCGACGTCTCCCTCATCGGCAAGGCGCGCGAGCGCGGCACGCTCGACGTCCGCATTCACCAGCTGCGCGACTGGACGCACGATGTGCACAAGACCGTCGACGACACCCCGTACGGCGGCGGCCCCGGCATGGTGATGAAGCCGGAGGTGTGGGGCGAGGCCATCGACACCGTCATCGGCTCCGGCGAACCCAGGATGATCGTGCCCACCCCCAGCGGCCGCCCCTTCACCCAGGAGCTGGCCCAGGAGCTGGCCCAGGAGCACTGGCTGCTGTTCTGCTGCGGCCGCTACGAGGGCATCGACTCGCGCGTCATGCAGGAGTACGGCTCGCGCCTGCGCGTGGACGAGGTCAGCATCGGCGACTACGTGCTGGCGGGCGGCGAGGTCGCGGTGCTGGTCATGGTGGAGGCCATCGGCAGGCTGCTGCCCGGGGTGCTCGGCAACGCCTGCTCGGTGGCCGACGACTCCTTCGCGCCCGGGGCCATGCAGAACCTGCTCGAGGGGCCCGTCTACACCAAGCCGCCCGAGTGGCGGGGTCACGAGGTGCCGGCCGTACTGCTGTCGGGGCATCACGGGAAGGTGGCGCGCTGGCGGCGTGACGAGGCGCTGCGCAGGACCGTGGCCAACCGGCCCGAGCTGGTGGCGGCGATGGATCCCGAGACCCTCGACAAGCACGATCGGCGGCTGCTCGATGAGCTGTCGTTTCGCGTCGAGCCGGAAGATGTGGCAAACTGAATCGCTGCCGACCACTACGAGGTCGGTGTTGCATGCCCGGAATCCGGGCGTCAGGAGAGAGCACGCGCGTCCCCTTTGTTGCCCTCACGGGCCGGGTGGGACCTCCGTTTGCCCCGCTAACTTTGAGGATTAAGCGCTATGCACACGAAGATCCAGGAGCTCGAGAAGGCGACCCTGCGCAGCGACGTACCGGGCTTCCGTCCCGGTGACACGCTCGAGGTTCACGTCCGAGTCGTCGAAGGCAACCGCTCCCGTATCCAGGTCTTCAAGGGCTTCGTGCTGCGCCGCCAGGGCGCCGGCGCCCGCGAGACGTTCACGGTCCGCAAGGTCAGCTACGGCGTCGGCGTCGAGCGCACCTTCCCCGTGCACAGCCCGATCATCGAGAAGATCGTCCTGGTGACCCGCGGCGACGTCCGCAGGGCGAAGCTCTACTACATGCGCGACCTGCGCGGCAAGGCCGCTCGCATCCGCGAGAAGCGCGAGTCGACGCCTGCCAAGTAGTTCCCGGTTTTCTGAAAGGTCCGGTACGGCTTAGCCGTGCCGGGCCTTTCTTTATGCGGAGCGACTCGTGAAGAGGTGTACCGTCGGTCGAGGCTTGTCGAGCCTCCGCATCATCTAGGCTCGTCAGCGATGATTAGCGAGAGTCAGGAGCCCGGCGCGCCGCGCCGCCCTGTCAAGGACGAGGTGGACGTGGTCGCCGAAGAGACTCAAATGCCAGCCAAGGGTGGCAAGAAGGAGAAGAAGGGTTCTTTCTGGAAAGAGCTCCCGGTACTGGTCGTTGTCGCGCTGGTGCTGGCCCTGGTCATCAAGACCTTTGTGATCCAGGCCTTCTACATCCCGTCCGAGTCGATGGAGAACACGCTTCTCAAAAACGACCGGGTGCTGGTGAACAAGATCGTCTACCACACGCGCGACATCGAGCGCGGCGACGTGGTGGTCTTCTCCGGCGCGGACTCCTGGGATCCGGAATTCCAGCTCGAGGAGCCGTCCAACCCCGTTGCGGCCTTCTTCCGCTGGGTCGGCACCGCCTTCGGCGTCGTGCCCGGGGAGAAGGACTACATCAAGCGGGTCATCGGTGTGGGCGGCGACCACGTCAAGTGCTGCGACTCCAAGGGCCGCATCACGGTCAACGGGGTCGCGCTCGACGAGCAGAGCTACCTGCACCCCGGTGACGTGCCCTCCGACCGCTACTTCGACATCAAGGTGCCGGAAGGGCGGCTGTGGGTGATGGGCGACCATCGCTCGGTCTCGCTCGACTCGCGCGCCCACCAGGGCGACCCCGGCGGCGGCTCCATCCCGGTGGACCAGGTCGTCGGGCGGGCGTTCGTCATCGTCTGGCCGTTCTCGCGGGCCACCACGCTGTCGATCCCCGACACGTTCTCGCAGTCGGGGCTTCAGGCGCTCGGCGACTCCGCACCGCTGGTCGCCGGCTTCGCGCTGGCCGTACCCTTGATCCTGGTTCGTCGGCGTTGGCTGGGGAGGAGGCGCTGATGGCCGTGACGAAGAAGGCTGAGGCGGGGGACAAGAAGAAAAAGGGCGGCTTCCGGGAGACCGTGCTGCTGCTCGTGCTCGGCGTGGGCCTCGCGCTGCTGCTGCAGGCCTTCGTCATCGGGTCGTTCTACATCCCGTCCGAGTCGATGGAGAACACCCTGCTGATCAACGACAGGGTCTTCGTCAACAAGCTGGCGGGCGCGCCCGAGCGCGGCGACATCGTCGTCTTCAAGGGCTGGACCACCGGCGAGGACACCATCAAGCGGGTCATCGGCGTCGGCGGCGACAAGGTGGTGTGCAAGGACTCCAAGGACCCCGTCACGGTCAACGGCACCCCGCTGGAGGAGAAGTCCTATCTGTACCCGGGTGACTTTCCCTGCGGGGAGAAGTTCTCGGTGACGGTCCCGCCGGGCAAGCTCTGGCTGATGGGCGACCATCGCAGCGCCTCCGCCGACTCACGCGCCCACCAGGACGAGGCCAGCCACGGCTTCATCGACCTCAAGGACGTGATCGGCAAGGCCGTCGTGCGCTACTGGCCGCTGAACAGGGCTCTCATCTTCACCGAGCCGGACACTTTCGACAAGGTCAAGTAGGTCGCGGTTTGCCGTGATTCGGGCGTACGCTGCCTGTGTCATGACAGCAGCGTTCCGCCCTCGACCCAGCGTTGTCCGGCGCGATTCCGGGCTCTACGCCTATGAGCGGGCGCTCGCCCGCCGCGGCCTCACCCCGATCGCCGGAGTCGACGAGGCGGGCCGAGGGGCGTGCGCCGGACCCCTGGTGGTCGCGGCCGTGGTCCTGCGCAGGCCGATCGACGGTCTGGGAGACTCCAAGCTGCTCGCGCCCCTGGTCAGGGAACGCCTGTACGACCAGATCATGGCCTCGTCCGAGGTCGGGGTCGTGGTGATCCCGCCGGCCGAGATCGACGCGCGGGGGCTGCACAAGTGCAACGTCTCAGGAATGCGCCGGGCGGTCGCGCGGTTGACGTGTGACCTGGAGTACATCCTGACGGACGGGTTCCCCGTGCCGGGGCTGCCCGCTCCGTCGCTGGCCGTGTGGAAGGGGGACCAGGTGGCCGCGTGCATGGCGGCCGCCTCGATCGTGGCGAAGGTGACGCGAGACCGGATGATGATTTCGCTCAGTGCGGAATTCCCGATGTATGGGTTCGCCGAGCACAAGGGGTATGTCACTGCTGGGCACAGGGCGGCGCTGGCGACGTACGGTCCTTGCTCGCACCACCGCTACTCCTTCGTTACGGTGGCCAGGGAGATGGGCGAGAATGAGATAGGGGCCGGGGTTGCCTGACCCCGGCACTACAGGAGGGACGCGATGAGCGCAGAGGATCTCGAAAAGTACGAAACCGAGATGGAGCTGCAGCTTTACCGCGAGTACCGCGACGTCGTCGGACTGTTCACCTACGTCGTGGAGACGGAGCGGCGCTTCTACCTCACCAACTCGGTCGACCTCGACGTACGCACCGCGGAGAACGGGGACGTGTTCTTCGACGTGAAGATGCAGGACGCCTGGGTCTGGGACATGTACCGGCCTGCGCGGTTCGTCAAGAACGTGCGCGTGGTGACGTTCAAGGACGTCAACGTGGAGGAGTTGGCCAAGGCCGACCTCGAAATGCCCAAGGAAGGCTTCTCCGGCTAACCCTGGCTCCCCCCTCCCGGCTGCCCGCCCCCACCGCCGCAGCCGCGACCCCACCTCGCCTTGCCGGTCCCATGCGTGCTCCTCCCAGCCCCCAACATCTCCCTCATCGCGCGTTCCCCCCCGGGGCGCCCTCGTCGCTGGACCGCCCGTGCGCCCCCACCTGCGCAGCACACCCGCGGTCCCGCCTCGCCCTTGGCCTGTCGGTGCCACGCGTGCTCTCCACGCCCAGCCCCCAACATCTCTCCCATCGCGCGTTCCCCCGGGGCACCCTCATCGCTGGACCGCCAGTGTGCTCCACCTGCGCGTTACACTCGGGCCCTTCCGGCTCCCGCCGCTCCCTCATTGCGGGCGCGCCGCATCCCTCGACGCTTAACCGCCATGCGCTTCCGCCGTTCCACGGCCTGCCTCCGCCCCGGCCTTTCCGATGGCCCCCGCTCCCCGCGCCTCCGCGCTGCCCGCATCGCGCTCCCCGCGCCTCCGCGCTGCCCGCATCGCGCTCCCCGCGCCTGCCCGGCTGCCCGGCTCCGCGCCTGCCCGGCTCCGTCGCTCCCTGCCTCCGCAGCTCCCGCGACCGCCATCCACACCTGCCTCTCCGCACGCTCCTTGCTCCTGGGCTTGGCCGCCTCCCCACCACCGCGCCGCCGTACCCTCCGCGTCGAGTTATCCACAGGCCCGTACGACCCCGCACCGTTGTCCCCAGAACGCGTTTCTGGCGCCCGCCGCCAACCCACGCTCCGGCACCCTGTTCGCCATGGCCACCAAGGACGAGCTCGGCAAGCACGGCGAGCAACTAGCCGTCGACTACCTGACAGCCGAGGGCATGCACATCATCGACCGCAACTGGCGATGCAGGGAGGGCGAGATCGACGTGCTCGCCCGCGACGGCAAGACCCTGGTAGTGGTCGAGGTCAAGACCCGCTCCGGCACCTCACACGGCACTGCTCTGGAGTCAGTACGGCCGGCCAAGGTGGCCCGGCTCCGCATGCTCGCCACCAAGTGGCTGGCCACCCAGGAGACCCGCTTCGACACCGTGCGCGTGGACGTCATCGCGCTCGAGCGTTTCGCCGGCGACTACGCGATGCGCCACGTCCGGGGCGTGATGTAGATGGCCGTCGCACGCACCAGGAGCGTGGCGCTGATTGGCGTCGCCGGCCGTACCGTCGAAGTGGAGGCCGATGTCGGCGGCGGTCTGGCGGGCATCCACCTCATCGGCCTGCCCGACACCGCGCTGAGCGAGGCCCGCGAGCGCGTCAGGTCCGCGATGGTCAACAGCCGCTACCCGTGGCCCGACGCCCGCATCACCGTCAGCCTGTTCCCCGCCAGCCTGCCCAAACGTGGCAGCCAGTTCGACCTGGCCATCGCCGTGGCGATCCTCGGCGCTGCCGGTCTGGTGCCCGTGGGCCGCGTGGCCGAGCCTTACTTCCTTGGTGAGCTCGGCCTCGACGGCCGCCTGCGACCGGTGCGCGGCATCCTGCCGTCCGTGATGGGCGCCGCCAAGCAGGGCGAGGCCGTGGTCGTGGTGCCCGCCGCCAACGCCGCGGAGGCCGCCCTGGTGCCGGACGTCAAGGTCGTGCCCGTCAACGACCTGCGCGAGCTCGTCGAGTGGCTGCGCAGCGGCGAGGATCCGCCCGACTACCAGCCGCCTGACGAGCCCGTCTGCGCCGTCGAGCGCCCGGCCGTCGACCTGTCCGACGTGGTCGGCCAGCCGATGGCGCGCAAGGCGCTGGAGGTCGCCGCCGCCGGCGGTCACAACCTGTGGATGCTGGGCCCACCGGGATGCGGCAAGACGCTGCTGGCCGAGCGGCTGCCGACGCTGCTGCCCGACCTGGAGCTCGACCACGCCCTGGAGGTGACGGCCATCCACTCGGTCGCCGGGGTGCTCCCGCCCAACAGCCCGATGACGAGCCGCCCCCCGTTCGTCAGCCCGCACCACACGGCCACCGCGGCCGCCATCGTCGGCGGCGGCAGCCAGACTGTCCGCCCCGGCGCGGTCTCCCTGGCGCATCGCGGCGTGCTGTTCATGGACGAGGCTCCCGAGTTCGCCCGCCCTGTCCTCGACGCCCTCCGCCAGCCGCTGGAGTCGGGCATCGTCACGGTCTCGCGGGCCGCCGGCTCTGTCACGTTCCCCGCCCGCTTCATGCTGATCCTGGCGGCCAACCCGTGCCCATGCGCCCAGCAGCAGGACCAGGCCGAGCCATGCCAGTGCAGCCCCAACGCTCGCCGCCGCTACCTGGGCCGCCTGTCGGGCCCGCTCCTCGACCGGGTCGACATGAAGGTCACGATGGCGCGCTCGTCGCGCCGCGAGCTCATGGCCGACCGCCAGTTCGTCGAGCCCAGCCGTACGGTGGCCGAACGCGTCCTCCTAGCACGCGAACGAGCCCGCAAACGCCTGTCGGACACGCCGTGGCGCACGAACGCCGAGATCTCCTCGGCCGCCCTCCACGCCACGTACCGGCCCTCGGCCGCGGCCATGAAACCCATGACGGCCGCCATCGACGCCGGCACCATCAGCGCCCGTGGCCTCGACCGCGTGCTCCGCCTCGCCTGGACCCTCGCCGACCTCGCAGAAAAGCCCACCCCCGACATAGACGACACCGCCACAGCCCTAGCCCTATGGATGGGAGTCCCCATGTGACCCCAGCACTTCCCGCCCCAGCACTTCCCGCCCGAGCACTTCCCGCTACCGCGCCCGCCGAGTTCACTCCAACCGATCTCGCTCCCGCCTCGCGCGGCAACCATTCGGGATCGGCAGGCCCCTAGCTCGCGCCCCCATAACGTGCCACGCCCGAACGTCCCGCAACCCCAAGATCAAATCACCCGCACCCACCCCTACTGCCCCCGCGCAACCAACGCCAGCGCAGCCACCCCCGGCACGCCGACCCCCGCACTCCGACCCCCGCACTCCGACCCCCGCACTCCGACCCCCGCACCTACCCCTGCATGCACCTGGGCGCAGTCACCCTGCGCGCAGCCAGCCCGTATTCAGCCAGCCTCCGCGCTCACTTAGCGGGTACTCGCCTGGAATCCGTGCCCAGCCTCCCGCCGCCGAAGCACTACGGCACCCACCCCCGGGCACGGTCCGGCGTGGGGCTTCTTGCTCGCGCAGAACCGGACACATGAACACACGAGGAGACGCGTTGAACGAGCTCGAGGCACGTGCTGCCTTGATGAGAGCGGCAGACGTGGGCGACCCCGTCATGGGCCGGCTATTGGATCACTGCGGGGCCCACGACACCGTCACCGCCATACAGACGGGGACTCTCCCGGAGTCCCTCGCCACCGATGGGAGCAAGGAAGCCCTCCTGCAGCGCCGCCTGCGCCGCTGGCGTGCTCGCCTCGACATCGCCAACCCCGCCGAAGACCTGGCCGCAGGCGAGCAAGCAGGCGCCAGGCTGATCATCCCGGGCGACCCCGAATGGCCCACCCAGCTCGACCAGCTGGGCCACGGCCGCCCGCTCGGCCTCTGGCTCAGCGGAATCGCGGACCTGCGCTTCTCCTGCCTGAAGTCAGTGGCCGTCGTCGGCGCCCGCGCCGCCACCTCGTACGGCGTGCACGTCGCATCCGAGTTCGGCGTGGGCCTGAGCGAGACCGGATGGACCGTCGTCTCGGGCGGCGCGTATGGCATCGACGGCGCTGCCCACCGTGGCGCCCTCGCGGCCGAGTCACCCACGGTCGTCGTCCTGGCGTGCGGCGCGGACGTCAGCTACCCCAGTGGCCACCACGACCTCTTCGCCCAGGCCCGTGACCAGGGCGTCATCGTCAGCGAGTGCCCGCCGGGCGTACCTCCGACCAGGGGCCGTTTCCTGGTCCGCAACCGCCTCATCGCCGCCCTCTCCCGCGGCACGGTCGTGGTCGAGGCCGCCCTACGCAGCGGCGCTCTCAACACCGCCAAGCACGCCCTCGCCCTGGACCGACACCTGGCAGCGGTCCCCGGCCCCGTCACCTCCGCCATGTCGGCCGGCTGTCACCACCTCCTCCGCGAACGCAAAGCCGTCTGCGTCACCTCACCCGAGGAAATGATCGACCTGGTCGGCGACCTCGGCGACGACCTGGCCCCCGCCCGCCGAGGCCCGATCCTCCCCAGAGACTCCCTCAGCGAGTCCACCAGCCGAGTCCTGGACGCCATCCCCGCCCGGGGCAGCATCGGCCCCGCCGCAGTCGCAGTAGCAGCCGGCGTGGACCTCTCCACCACCCTCAGCGCCCTCGGCTCCCTTGCTGCCGCCGGCTTCATCAACCGCACGCCCGCAGGCTGGCGCCTCCACAAGCAGGCTCTCCCACCTCCCTGACCTCCACCTGAGCCTGTTCCGCTTTTGACGACGGTCGCCGTCGGAGTGATGGTCAAGCTGCGAAGCGTCGAAGGGCAGGCGCCTCCTGCAACACGCTGTCGTGTAATCCTGCGCGCCGCCTCCCACGCTCGTGATTTCCGTGCACGTATTAGCTCCGCAGCCTGGACAAGTGACCAACCCGTCCAGGTGCGTGCCCGCATGCGGACCCACTCGCCCTCGTCTGCCACGTCCTCCACGACAAGCGGCGATGCCCCGAAAGCGCCGTACTCACAAGATCGTCGACATGCATGACTCAGCGTGACGCTGCGAGCCGTATCGTCACCATCGAATCTGCGACAGAACCGTTGTTCATACAGTCCGGACGGGCCGGGAAATGCCCGGAAAAATGGTGGATCTGTGCCGCCTCTCTGTCCGGCAGAAACTGCGTGGCCTGCGGGATTCTCGCGGGTGGATTCCCGTTTGGCTGGAGATTGGACAGTCCCGACAGTCCCCGTGTTCCGCGTTGCGCCCTATAGGGCCTCCTGCGAGGGACTTCTGACGTGCGCGATCTCGGTGGCTCAAGCCAATCCTGCAGCGTCGTGCCATTGCTGGAGGGGCCGCGGGTATTGGGGATTGCGAGCATGATGTGAGCAAGCGTGAGGGTTGCTGCGGGAACCGGGCGTGCGGCGCTCCGGGGGTTGGAGACGTGGCTGTGGAGCGTGTTTCGGGAACTGGTCCTGCGGAGGATGGCGGGGGCTCAGCGGGTGGGGTGGGGATCCCATCCGATGAGGTGTTGGCGGCGTTTGAGCGGCATCTGAGGTTTGAGCGGGATCTGTCGGCGCATACCGTGCGGGCCTATTTGGGGGATGTGCGGGCGCTGCTTGAGTTTCTCGGGGGGCGGATCGAGGGGCTCGAGGTTGGCCGGCTGCGGGAGTGGTTGGCGGAGATGCATGGGGCGGGGGCGTCGAGGGCTACCTTGGCGCGGCGGACGGCTTGTGTGCGGACGTTCACCGCTTTCTGTCATCGGAACGGGTGGTTGAGCCACGATCCGGGGTTGCTGCTCGGTAGTGCGAAGGCGGGCAGGGAGCTGCCGGCCGTCCTGGATCAGGAGCAGGTGCGCGAAGTGCTCGACCCGGTGGGGGCGGGTGCCGAGCCGAAGGAGCTGCGGGACCAGGCGGTGCTCGAGTTGCTGTACGCCACAGGGGTTCGGGTCAGCGAGTTGTGTGGGCTGGACGTGGATGACGTCGATCGGGATCGGCGGGTCTTGCGGGTCCTGGGGAAGGGGCGGAAGGAGCGGTCTGTGCCGTTCGGAGTTCCGGCGCTCCGGGCGCTTGATCGGTGGTGTGTGCATGGGCGGCCGCTGTTGATGCGTGAGGGGTCGGGGGCTGCCTTGTTCCTCGGGGTGCGGGGTGGGCGGTTGGATCCGGGGACGGTTCGGCGGATGGTGCATGCGCGGCTCAGGGAGGTCGAGGGCGTGCCGGATATGGGGCCGCATGGGCTCCGGCATACGGCCGCCACGCATCTGCTGGAGGGCGGGGCGGATCTTCGTAGTGTTCAGGAGTTGCTGGGGCATGCGTCGTTGAATTCGACGCAGATCTACACGCACGTCTCGATCGAGCGCCTCCGCGCGGCCTATCGGCAGGCCCATCCTCGAGCTTGAGCCTCGGCGCGCCCCAAGGGGTGGGCCTTCGGCGCCTTCCCAGGGTTCCGCTTGCTCCCTCAATCAGGGTGCCGAACGCGGCCAGGGACACCAGGGTCACAGCGTTGGCGGCGCTCGGGTTCGAGCCTGAGGCCAGGCAGGTGCCCGGCGCCAGGGGCGACGGGTTTGCGTCCGGAGGTTGCGACTGCGGGAGCGACTGCGACGGGCCCGGCGCTGGCGGGTTGCTCCGGTTCGCCAGGGTTGGACATAGCGACGAGTCCGCCGGGGCCGGGTGGCGGTGGGTTCACCAGGGGTGTTGCGGGTTCGCCGAAGCTAGGGCGCGGCGATGAGTCCGCCGAGGCTGGGTGGCGGCGGGTTAGCCGCAGGTGGGCGATGTCGCGGGTTTGCCGAAGCTAGGGTGCGGCGGCGAGTCCATTGGCTGAGCTGGGTGGCGGTGGTGGGCGGTGTTGCGGGTTCGCCCAAGCTAGGGTGCGGCGGCGAGTCCGCCGGGGCTGGGTTGGGTGGCGGGCTCGCCTGGGCCGGGCAGGGTGGTGGGTTCGTCAGGGGTGGCAGGGTTGCGGGTTGGCCGAAGCTGGGACGCGGTGACGAGTCCGTCACTGGGTGGGGGCGGTGGGGCTGCGGCGATGAGTCCGCCATGGGCGAGGAGCATCGTGGGGTCGCTGGGGCTAGGCAGGGTGACAGGTTCGCCTGAGCTGGGCAGGGCGGCGGGGCTGGGCAGGGGCGACTGGTGTGTCAGGGATGAAGAGAGCGTCGGAGTCGGGCTGGGGGGCGACTTCGCCGGGAGCGGGCGGCGGCGTTGCTCCTTCGTCGGTAGCGGGTGCGGGGGTGCTCGGGTCGGGCTCGGGGGCGTTGGGAGTCGAGGTGACGGGGTGTTGGGTGGGCCAGTACGGGAGTAGGCGGATGTTGGCCTGGGCCAGGAGAAGGAGCGGGTCGAGGTAGCGGGTTGCGCGGAGTAGGCCCCAGTGGAGGCAGGACACGGGGCAGTGGCCGGGGACGTCTTCGATCACGCCTAGGCGGGTGCCTGCGGTGATCGGTTGGCCTTGCCGTACGGAGGCTTTGACCGGCAGGTAGGTGGTGCGGAGGCCGGTGGGGTGGGTGATCGCTATGACGCCTCGGTTGGCCAGGCGGGCGGCGAAGGTCACCACGCCTGGGCCGGCCGCGTAGACCGGCGTGCCCGGGGGCGCTGCCAGGTCTATGCCTCGGTGGCCCCGTAGCCAGGGGACTGGTGGTGGGGTGAAACGGCGTAGGACGTGCGGGTGGCCGTCGAGGGGCCATCGCCATGGGGGATCCGGGCGGGAGGCCACGCGCATGGGTGCGCCTATCGGGTCGTGGGCGATGGCCGGTGGCGCGAGTAGGACCGTGAGTGTGATCGCGAGGACGGAGACGGTGGCGACACGACGGATATGTCCTGCCAGGTTGTGGTGCAGCGCCTTGCCGCCCTTGATGGGCTCGTTACCGAGATCGGCGTGAGGGTCGGCGTCGGGATGAGCATGAGAATCGGCGTCGGTTTGAGCGGTGCGTGTGTGCGGACTGGCCGGCCCAGAGGCGAGAGGCGGCAGGGCGCGGTGGGGTGGGGGCTGGGTGTCTGGCGTGCGGGGAGTTTGAGCGTGGGGCGGGGGCTGGGAGTTCGGCATGCGGGGAGTTTGGTGGTGGGGCGGGGGTGGGCGGTTGGGTGAACGAAATTCTGTTGATAGCGCGGCGGCTTACGGCCAGCCTGTGGATAACCGGCTCGGCGATGGTGTTGGGAGGGGCCATGATGGTGCTGCGAGGTCCACGGGTGGTGCTGCGTGACGCGACTGATGAAGACGAGCCGCGGCTCCGCGAGATCGCGAGCGCGCCCGAGGTGACCAGATGGTGGGGGTCGGTCGACGAGTTCGAGGACATGCTGGTCATCTCGGTCGACGAGGTGGTGGTCGGGGCCATCCAGTTCGACGAGGAGGAAGACCCGATGTATCACCGTGCCGGGATCGACATCTTCCTCGACCCCGCATGGCACGGCCACGGATACGGTCAGGAGGCGATCCGGACGCTGGCGCGCTGGCTGATCGATGAGCGAGGGCATCACCGGATCACCATCGATCCCGCGGCGCACAACGCGGGGGCCATCAAGGCGTACGAAGCGGTTGGGTTCCGGCGCGTCGGCGTCATGCGGGCATACGAGCGCGATCCGGCCACCGGGGTGTTTCACGACGGGCTTCTAATGGATCTGCTGGCGGACGAGCTGGCCTGATCGCCTTCCTGAGACTGCCCTACCAGCAGGCCTGGCCAGAGGGCCTCGGTGCGGTGGGCCATAGAGGTGGACCTGGCTGGATGGGCGCACGGTGGCTGGCCGGTGTGGGCGGGTTTGGCTGGACAACCCGGTATGTGGGTCGTACGAGTAGGTCCCGGTAGATCCGGTGTGGCTGGCCGTAGGGGGAGTCTCGCTTGGTCGTCTCGGTGCGGCTTGGGGTACGCGCGGTTGTGGCTGGGCGCGGTGTGTTCGCTGGGCGGGGCGAGCGAGGTTGGCGTTCAGGTGGGCGCGGCGGGCGGGGAGCGAGGTCGGCGGTTCGGGTGTGGGGTCGGTCAGCGAGGCGGGGGCTTGGTCGGTGGGTGATCGAGGCGGGGGGGTTGGCCGGTGGGTGATCGAGGTTCGGCTGGGGTAGGCGGGGGCTTGGCTGGTGGGTGGTCGAGGCGGCTGGGGCTGGCGGTGGGGTGATCAGGGAGGGGGACGGTGGTTGGGCGGGATTGGTGGGCTGCGGGGGGTGCTCACCCATCGTCACTGTTAGGCGGGCTGGAGGGTGGGGGTGTTGTGGGGGTGGCGTAGGGGGGAGGTCCAGATCCAGATGGAGCTGAGGGCGATGCCGGCGGCGGCGAGGAGGATGACGGGGCGTAGGCCGATGAGTTCGGCGAGGAAGCCGCCCGTGAGGCTGCCGAGCGACATGACGCCCTGGATGGCGAAGGTCTGAGTGGCGTTGATGCGGCCGCGGAGCTCGGCGGGCGCGTCGCGCAGGGTCACGGCGCCCAGGCACGTGGCGAACGCGACCACGATGCCGCCGGTGATCGTGCCCGTGAGGGAGAGTACGGCGAGCTTCCACCACAGTGGCCCGCCGAGCAGGCCCACGGCGACGATGTCGATGGGGAAGAACAGCACGGTGACGAGCAGGATCCGGTTCTCGCCGACCCGCTTGGCCACGCGGGCAGTGATCCACGCGCCGAGCAGCCCGCCGAGGCCGCTGAGTGCGATGAGTATGCCGAGCAGTCCCTTGGGGATGGCGAGCGTGTTGACCATATAGAGCATGTGGACCGCCATGTACGCCGTGGCGAAGAAGTTGATCGTGACCCCGGCGCCCAGCAGCGCCCGGATCGACTTGTGGGTGACGCTGACGCGCAGGCCCTCCACGACGTCGTGCCACATGCCGCGGGACTGGGCGGGCGTGTGGTGTTCGGGAGTACGAATCGACCGGAGCATCAGTGCCGAGGTCAGAAAGGACAGGCTCTCGACGAGTACGGCTAGCGGTGCGGAAAGGATCTGGACCAGGCCACCGGCCAAACCGGGACCCACCACGGAGGCGACCGAGTAGGACGCCTGGAATCCGGCCGTGGCCTCCGTGCGGAGGTCCTCGGGGACGACCGAGGCCAGGTGCTGGAAGTTCGCCGCCCTGAAGACCACCGCGGCCGCACCGATCACCAGGGCCGCCAGGATCAACCACGGCACGGTGAGGATGCCGAGCAACCAGGCCACAGGGACGCTGACGGCGGCCACGCAGGAGACCAGCTCGCAAGCGATCATGAGCGGGCGGTGCCGCCGTAGCCGGTCGGCAAGGGCTCCCGCCTGGAGGCTCAGCAGCAGTGCCGGCAGTGAGGCGGCGGCTGTCAGCATGCCCATCTGCCCGGGGGAGGCGGCAAGCAGCGACACCGCGGTGAGCGGGACCGCGAGCTTGGACACCTCCGATCCGGTGATCGAGATCGTCCTGGCGGACCAGAGGAGCCGGTACTCGCGCTGCTTCCGGAGCGGCCTGGTCTGAAGGGTTTGCTTCACAACTATGAAAGTAATCCTTCAGAGTTATGAAGGCAATACTTCAGAACTGATCCGGGTACCTTTGGCCCATGGAGGAACGGGAGCCGCTCAGCGACCCCAAGGCGATGCGGGCGCTGGCGCACCCGGCGCGACTGGCGATCCTGAACCAGCTCGGCGCGGCCGGATCGGCCACGGCGACCGAGGTGGCGGAGAACGCCGGCATCTCGCCCAGCGCGGCCAGCTACCACCTGCGGATGCTGGCCAAGTACGGCTTCGTCGAGGACGCTCCCGCCACGGGCGACGGGCGGGAGCGGGCTTGGCGGGCCGTACGGTCATCGCTCAGCGTCGGCACGCAGCCCGACGACCAGCCCGAGGTCAGGGCGGCCAAGGACATGCTGATCCGGGCGTTCCGCAAGCAGGCGGGCGAGGAGGCCGAGCGGGCGCTGGCCGACCTCGATCGCGAGCCGGAGGAGTGGCGGGACGCGACCGTATTCAGCGTCGCGACGCTGCTGCTCGACGCCTCGGAGGCCAAGCTGCTGGTCAGGGAGGTCGAGCGGTTGCTCGAGCCGTACGTGGCCAGGAACAGGCGCCGTGGGCAGGTGCCGGAGGGGGCTCGGATCGCCGAGGTCCAGGTCAACATCTTCCCGCGGGCTGCGCGTCCGGCCCCCGGCCTGCCCACCGAGGACCACGACGCCCGCTGATGCCCGCGGCTGCGTCGGGTGCTGGGTGGTGAGCTCGAGCCTGCGTGAGCGTTCGGCGGCGGTGGGGGCGGGCGCGTGTGGCCCCCGGCTGCGGCCCGCGGCCGCATCGGGTGCTGGGTGGTGAGCTGGAGCCCTCGTGAGTGTTCGGCGTGGTGGGGGCGGGCGCGTGTGGCCCCGGGCTGCGGCCCGCGGCCGCATCGGGTGCTGGGTGGTGAGCTCGAGCCCGCGTGAGTGTTCGGCGCAGCGGGGACGGCGCGTGTGGCTCCGGGCGCCCGGCGGAGGGCAGAGGTGGGGGCGGTAGCTACGGGGGGATGCCGAGCTCGAAAGGTGTGGCGGGGGCTGAAGGTCGCCATAGGAAGTGGGCAAGGGGGCGGCGGAGCGAGGGGCCCCGACACGGGAGCGGCGGGCGAAGTCGGGGCCAGCGGTAACCAAGTTGAGTGGGTGGTGCACAAATGGTGCACGAGTCGGAGGCCGCGGCGGTGGAGTGAGGCGGGGGAGTGGGTGGTGCGTAGATGGTGCAGGAGTTGGGGAACGCGGCGGTTGGGTGAGGTCGGGAAGTGGGTGGTGCTGGAGTCGGGGGATGCGGCCTTGGGGTGAGGTGGGGGAGTGGGTGGTGCAGGAGTCGAGGGGGTGCGGCCTTGGGGTGAGGTGGGGGAGTGGGCTGGTTGGGGGTGGGTTGGCGGCGAGGGGGAGCGCGTTCGGCGGTCTGGTTGGGGTGGTGTGGGAGGTAGACTTTCCGATGGCCTGTGTACGCGGGCCGACTTCGCATGCCCCATCGCGAACCGCTCCTTCGGTCCGGGCTCGTGCCCGGTTGGCGCGGTTTCGGGGCATCAGGGCGGCAGCCCCATGGTTGCCGCGGCACAACCGAGAACCGCGCCCTTCCCACAGGGCGCCAGACCTGGAGGACCATCACATGGCCCCCGTCGTCACTATGCGACAGCTGCTCGAGAGCGGCGTTCACTTCGGACACCAGACGCGCCGCTGGAACCCGAAGATGAAGCGCTTCATCATGACCGAGCGCAACGGCATCTACATCATCGACCTGCAGAAGTCGCTGTCCTACATCGACCGCGCCTTCGACTTCGTCAAGGAGACCGTCGCCCACGGCGGCACGATCCTGTTCATCGGCACGAAGAAGCAGGCGCAGGAGGCGATCGCCGAGCAGGCGGCTCGCGTCGGCATGCCGTACGTGAACCAGCGCTGGCTGGGTGGCATGCTCACCAACTTCTCCACCGTGCACAAGAGGCTTCAGCGCCTGAAGGAGCTCGAGGAGCTCGACTTCGACAACGTGGCCGGGTCGGGGCTCACCAAGAAGGAGCTCCTGATGCGCCGCCGCGAGAAGGACAAGCTCGAGCGCACGCTCGGCGGTATCCGTGACATGGGCCGCGTGCCCAGCGCGGTGTGGGTCGTCGACACCAAGAAGGAGCACATCGCGATCTCCGAGGCCAAGAAGCTTGGCATCCCGGTCGTCGCGATCCTCGACACCAACTGCGACCCCGACGAGGTCGACTACCCGATCCCGGGTAACGACGACGCCATCCGCGCCGTCGGTCTGCTGACCCGCGTGGTCGCCGACGGTGTCGCCGCCGGTCTGATGGCCCGTTCCGGCGCCGCTCGCGGTGACGAGAAGCCCGCCGCCGCCGAGCCGCTGGCCGAGTGGGAGCGCGAGCTGATCGAGCAGACTCCTGAGCAGCCGTCCGAGCGCGCGGTCGAGGACGCCGACGTCGCGGCCGAGGCCGTGGCCGAGGACACCACCGAGGTGGCCGCCGAGGCCGACGCCGCTCCGGCCGAGGCTGAGGTTGCCCCGGCTGAGGCTGAGGCTGAGGTTGCCCCGGCCGAGGCTGAGGCCGAGGTTGCTGAGGCTGAGGCGGGCGTCGAGGGCGAGACGGAGCAGGCCTGAGGCCAACTCCTCGACGTCTGGACGAGCGGTGACCGCCATCGAGGGTTCGATGGCGGTGCTCACCGCAGGTGACGTCGACGGTGCGCCGGGTTCCGCCGTGCCCCTCCTAGCCGAACTGGCGCCGAGGGAGCATACGGCCCGGACGAGCCACACGTACGGCTCGCGCGACGCCGGTAGCCGCGGCGGCGCGAGCCGTACGAGCGAAACAACGCGCCGCGCGAACGAGCACGCGAGCCGTACGAACGACAGAGGCAGCCGGACGATGGACGAAGGCGGCCTCACGAACGACAGGGTGGGCCGTGCGCCCACCCCATCCACGACGAAATCCCACGAGGAAAAAGAGCAATGGCTTCCGTGAACATGGCCGACGTCAAGCGGCTTCGCGAGATCACCGCTGCCGGCATGATGGACTGCAAGAAGGCGCTCGAGGAGTCCGAGGGTGACTTCGACCGCGCCATCGAGCTGCTGCGTCTGAAGGGCGCCAAGGACGTCGGCAAGCGCGAGCAGCGCACCGCGTCCAACGGCCTGGTCGCGCTCAAGCAGGACGGCGACTCCGCCGCCGCGCTGCTCGAGCTCAACTGCGAGACCGACTTCGTGGCCAAGGGCGAGCGCTTCCAGGAGCTGGCCGCCGGCGTCGTCAACCACATCCTGGCCACCAAGCCGGCCGACGTGGACACGCTGCTTGCCTCGGAGTACGACGGCAAGAGTGTCAAGGAGCACCTGGACGAGGCCAACGCCGCGCTGGGCGAGAAGATCGAGATCCGCCGCTTCGCGGTGCTCGAGGGTGGCTACATCGGCGCCTACATGCACAAGACCGACCCGGCGCTGCCGCCGGCCGTCGGCGTGCTGGTCCAGCTCGACAAGCCGAACGCCGAGGTCGCCAAGGACGTCGCGCAGCACGCCGCCGCGATGGCTCCGCAGTACCTCAAGGCCGACTCCGTGCCCGCCGACGTCATCGACAAGGAGCGCAAGCTCTTCGAGGAGATGACCCGCGAGGAGGGCAAGCCCGAGGCCGCCATCGGCAAGATCGTCGAGGGTCGCGTCAACGGCTGGTACAAGGACTTCACGCTGCTCCAGCAGGCCTTCGTGAAGGACAACAAGAAGAGCGTGGCCAAGTACGCCGAGGAGAACGGTGTCGAGGTCCTCGCCTTCGTCCGTTTCAAGGTCGGACAGGCTTAGGCTTGAGCAAGCTTGGAGCCCAACCAACCGCCTAACGAAGGAGGCCGCCGCCGTGCAGGAGAACCAGGAGCCAGCCACGTCGGCGGCTTCTTCGTATAAAAGGGTCATGCTGAAGCTGTCAGGCGAAGCCTTCGCCGGCGGCGAGCCGCTGGGCATCGACCCGCTCATCGTGGGCCACCTGGCCGACTCGATCGCCGAGGCCGTCCGCGAGGGCGTGCAGGTCGCGGTCGTGGTCGGCGGAGGCAACATGTTCCGCGGCGCCGCCCTGTCCAAGGGCGGCATGGACCGCGCCAGGGCCGACTACATGGGGATGCTCGGCACGGTCATAAACTGCCTGGCGCTGCAGGACTTCCTGGAGAAGCGTGGCATCGAGACGCGGGTCCAGACCGCGATCACCATGCAGCAGGTCGCCGAGCCCTTCCTGCCCCGAAGGGCGATCAGGCACCTGGAGAAGGGGCGCGTGGTCATCTTCGGCGCCGGACTCGGCACGCCGTACTTCTCCACCGACACCTGCGCGGCGCAGCGCGCGCTCGAGGTGGGCGCGGAGGCCCTGCTCAAGGGCACCCAGGTGGACGGCGTCTACGACTCCGATCCGCGCAAGAATCCCGACGCCGTCCGGTTCGACCACCTCGACTACGCGGAGGTCCTGGTGCGCGACCTCGCGGTCATGGACCAGACCGCGATCAGCCTGTGCAGGGAGAACGACCTGCCCATCGTCGTCTTCGACCTGATGGGCGATGGGAACATCCTGCGCGCTGTCCGCGGTGAGAAGATCGGCACGCTGGTGAGTCCGGCAGGGAAGTAAGGGAGCCGTTGTGATCGACGAAACTCTCCTCGAAGCTGAGGAAAAGATGGACAAGGCCGTCTCGGTGGCGAAGGAGGACTTCGCGGGCATCCGGACGGGCAGGGTCACCCCCTCGATGTTCAACAAGATCAACGCCGAGTACTACGGTTCGCCGACCCCGATCCAGCAGCTGGCCTCGTTCCACGTGCCCGAGGCCCGCATGGTCATCATCCAGCCCTACGACAAGAGCTCGATGACCGCGATCGAGAAGGCGATCCGCGACTCCGACCTCGGCGTCAACCCCGGCAACGACGGTGCGGTGATCCGCGTGTCGTTCCCCGAACTGTCGGAGGAGCGCCGCAAGGAGTACATCAAGGTCGCCAGGAACAAGGGCGAGCAGGCCAGGGTCGCCGTGCGCAACATCCGCCGCACCGCCAAGGAAGTCCTCGACAAGATGATCAAGGATGGCGAGGCCGGCGAGGACGAGGTCCGCCGCGCCGAGAAAGAGCTCGACGACATCACCCAGAAGCACGTCGCCAAGATCGACGAGCTCCTCAAGCACAAAGAGGCCGAGCTCCTCGAGGTGTAGCTTTATCGCTCTTGTACGGCAAGCCGGGGGAGAGTCCAGTCGCCGCACTTCGGCTGGGCTCTGTCCAGGGTGACGCTCCTCCGGTGATGCGGGGCTGGGCGCCGTTACGCCGCATTGTGGGCGTGGCCCAGGGGAGTGGTGACCCACACGGTAGGCCGGGACGCCCGGTACCGGTGGTTTTGGGAGAACGAGTGGAAGAGCGTACGGCTGGCACCAGCCCGAGCGGCGGCAGCCGTACCGGAAGGAACCTGCCCGCGGCGATCGCGGTCGGGGTGGTCCTGGGTGCGGCGGTCATCGGCTCGCTGTACACGATCAAGGAGCTGTTCCTCCTGGTCGTGGCCGCGGCGGTCGGCGTCGGCGTCGTGGAGATGACCCAGGCGCTGGGCACCAGGGACATCAAGGTGCCGCCGGTGCCGGTGCTCGGCGGCATGGTGGCGATGCTGGCGGGCGCCTACTGGGGCGGGCCGGTCTGGCTGCTCGGGGCGTTCGTCGTGTTCGTGTTCGTGCTGCTGATCTGGCGGATGTTCAGCGCGGGCACCGAAGGTTACGTGCGTGACACCACGGCGTCGGTGTTCACGCTGATCTACCCGCCGATGCTGGCCGGGTTCGCCGCGCTGCTGCTGCGGCCCGCCGACGGCGACAACCGGGTGCTGATCTTCATCGCGGTGACCGTGGCCAGCGACATCGGCGGCTACATCGCGGGCGTGCTGTTCGGGCGGCACAAGATGACGGTGATCAGCCCGAAGAAGACCTGGGAGGGTTTCGCCGGGTCTGTCATCGCGTGCACCGCCGTCGGGGCCTGGCTGGTGGTCTGGCTCATGCACGGCGCGATCTGGCAGGGCGCGCTCATCGGGGCGCTGGCGGCGCTCCTCGCGACGGTCGGCGACCTCATCGAGTCCATGATCAAGCGGGACCTCGGCATCAAGGACATGGGCACGATCCTGCCCGGCCACGGCGGCATCATGGACCGCCTCGACTCCCTGGTCACGACCCTCGTGCCGGTGTGGCTACTGATGACCCTCTTCTTCTGACCCACCACGCTCCGCACCAGATCCCCCAGCCAACGCGGCGCCGCCCATGGCGGCCTCGAGGACCCAACGTGCTAAGGCGGTCCCGAGGACCCGGCCGTGATGCGGCGCTACCGAGGTGGTTGCGAGGGCCTAAATTCCAGCGCTCCGTGGGAGGCGGTAGGGGTCAGGGGTTTGGTGGGTGGGTGAGGGATTCGTGGGTCGCGGGGGTTAGCCAGAGCCAGCGGACTGCTTCGCCGCCGAAGACGAAGCCGGACATGTCAGGCATGTCTGGGGGGTCGGCGATCATCAGGACGCCCGAGTACTGCGAGCCCAGGGGAAAGGTCGACGGCTCGTGATACCAGCGGGCCGTGTGGCCGTGGCCGAGCCAGGTGACCGAATGCCATGGATACTGGCCCAGCCACACGAGCAGCAGGGCGGCGTCGCGAGGGTCCTCGCGGGTGGCCACCGCCAGCTCGATCCTGGCGTAGGCGCCGGGCCGGTCGATCCACTGCTCGATCGTGGGCATGCGCTGGCAGCTCATCCCCACGGTCGACAGGACCGTGTACTCCCTGCCGGCGTGCGGGGGGCGTTCGGTGATCCCGACGGTGGGCAGGCGTTCGCCGCCCGCGTCCCAGTAGCGGCCCGCGGGGCCGAGCGTGCGGTCCAGGTGGCCCATGACGAATTCCTGGAACGACGGCCACGATCCCTCGCTGTGCCGCCAGCGCCAGTACGAGCGGGCGTTGGCGATCCGGGGCTCCAGGCCCTCGAGCGCCTCCGAGAGCGCCCAGGCGAAGGGCGACTCGCCCACCGCGTCGCGGGCGTAGCCGGGCATGCCGCGATTCATGTCCGCCCACCCGGGGATCACCGCGAGCAGGCTGTCGTCCTCGAAGAGCGCGACGCCGTCGCCCTCCTCGAACCAGAGCGCGGTCAGCTGCCCGAGCGGGCGGCGGCCCTCCGGGTGGAGCGTGTTCGGGCGGGGCATCAGCGGCGGCAGGCCGGCGTTGATCCGCGCCAGGTCCACGACGGGCGGGGCGGGGCGGTGGTTGGCCAGCCAGACCGCGCCGTGCACCTGGCCGTCGGGTGAGCACAGGTAAGCGACCGAGGAGTCCTCGTCCCGCTCGACCACCAGGGTCCGGCTGCCGTACGGGTTGCCGGCGGTGAGGACGACCTCGGCCTGCCCCTCGCCAGACGCCGACCGAAACATCGCCATACGAGTACGACTTTAGATCGCGAAATATCCCGCATGCGAGGCATCTCGCTACCCGGAGCTCCCCCACATTCCCCATCCCCCCGCACCCACCCCCTGACCTGCACCACAACCAGACCCCACCCCGCGAAAACGCATCCCGACTTCGCGCGCCTCCCCGGCAAACAGCCGGACCGTGGATGGCTCGCGAACACACGACCACGGACGCGGCAGCGGGTGCGCGCTTCCTGCCGTACGGGAAGTGGAGGAATGCGCATGCGGTGGGGCGGTTGGAGGTAGGGGGGCACGGGGGCGGGGGGCCGGCCGTACGGGGAAGGGTGGAGGAATGCGCGTGCGGTGGGGAACGTTCACTACCCTGGTCGGAAACAGTCGAGAAAAGGCAGCCACGTGTCCCAGCCTCCAGGCCAGCTCACCTTCGTCGCGCCCCGCCGGGCCAAGCCCGCGCGGCATCTGGCGGACCTGACCATGGCTGCCCGCAGGACCGCGGTGGCCGAGCTGGGCGAGAAGCCGTTCCGCGCCGATCAGCTCTCCCGCCACTACTTCTCCCACCTGACCAGCGACGTCGAGGCGATGACGGACCTGCCGGCCACCGCCCGCGAGAGGCTGGGCGCGCTGCTGCCCACGCTGCTGACGCCGGTCAGGGAACAGGCCACCGACGGCGGTACGACGCGTAAGACGCTGTGGCGGCTGTTCGACGGAGCGCTGGTCGAGTCGGTGCTGATGCGCTACCCCGACCGGGTCACGATGTGCGTGTCGTCCCAGGCCGGATGTGGCATGAACTGCCCCTTCTGCGCCACCGGCCAGGCGGGCCTGACCCGCAACATGTCGACCGCCGAGATCGTCGAGCAGGTGGTCGCGGGCGCCCGCGCGCTGGCGAACAACCAGATCCCCGGCGGTCCCGGCCGGGTGAACAACGTCGTGTTCATGGGCATGGGCGAGCCGCTGGCCAACTACAAGCAGGTCGTCGAGGCGGTGCGCCGCATGGTGGAGCCCGCGCCGCACGGCCTGGGCATCTCCGCGCGCGGTGTCACCGTGTCGACGGTCGGCCTGGTGCCCGCGATCGGCAAGCTCGCCGACGAGGGCATGCCCGTCACACTGGCCCTGTCGCTGCACGCGCCCGACGACGAGCTGCGCGACACGCTGGTGCCGATCAACACCCGCTGGAAGGTCGCCGAGGTGCTGGACGCCGCCTGGGCGTACGCGGCCAAGACCAAGCGCCGGGTCTCCATCGAGTACGCCCTGATCAAGGACATCAACGACCAGGAGTGGCGCGCCGACCTGCTCGGCAAGCTCGTGCGCAACAAGCTCGTGCACGTCAACCTGATCCCGCTCAACCCGACGCCCGGCTCGAAGTGGACGGCCTCCCGGCCGGAGGACGAGCGCGCCTTCGTCCGCCGCCTGGAGTTCCACGGCGTCCCGGTCACGGTCCGCGACACCCGCGGCCGCGAGATCGACGGCGCCTGCGGCCAGCTCGCCGCCGCCGAGTAGTTCACACTGCTGTTGTACGGCAGGGCCGCCGCAACCGCCCCTCGCCGACGTCCCCTGAGGTCCGGCACGAGTCGCCACGGATGAGTAGCCCTGCGCTTCTCGCCGCTACGACGCCCGCTTGGCCAGGCACCGCGGATCTCGGTTGCCCGCCGCACAGAGCGCCGGGCTCCGCCGTCCCACGTCTCGCCGACCCGGCGCCAGGGTGCCCTTCGCGCAGGCCGCCGTGCCGCGTCTCGCCCACGTGGCGCCAGGGTGCCCGCCGTACAGGGCGCTGGGTTCCGCCGTCCCAGGTCTCGCCGAGGCGGCGCCGGGGGGCCCTTCGCGAAGAGGCCGCGTCACGGAGAGGCGGCTCGCCGTACAGGTCGAAGCTTGCCGTGCTGGGTCAGGCGCCGTGAGTGCGGCGCACGCCGTAGTAGGCGGTGAGGCCGAGCAGGCACCAGGCCAGGGAGATCGCGGCGAGCACGGGCAGGTCGGCGGGCAGGTGGCCGAGGCCGGCGGACTTCATCCAGCGGGTGATCGGGACCGTGAGCCAGTAGGCGGGACTGGAGCTGACCACCAGCATGAAGAGGAACCCGATCAGCAACGCCATGAGCGAGACCGCGGGCGAGGGCAGGACCGCCCGGCTGGTGAGGGCGCCGAGCGTGACACCGGCCAGGACCGCGAGCGCGTGCAGGACGATCGCGGCCGTCAGGACGGATGAGCTGGGCGAGGCGGAGAGCCCCAGCAGCAGACCCCAGACCAGGGCGAGCGCGGCGAAGACCGCCGACATGCAGGTAGCGGCCAGGAGCCCGGCGAAGATCTCCTTGGCCGGCCCGCCGACCGCGGTGGCAGAGACGGCGCGCTGCCGGTCGGGCTCGGTGTCCAGGAGCCCGCGCGACGACCAGGCCAGGAACGGGATGACGAGCACGGCCGAGTCGGTCAGCGCCGCGGCCTCCGAGCCGGCGGGGGCCCGGCTGGCGTAGACGATGGCCAGCATCACCAGGACCGGCAGCAGGGCCTGGTAGACGCGGTGCGAGCGGACGTAGGCCGCCACGCGGAAGACGGTCAGGGCGATCACCGGGCCACCTCCCGGGCCTGGTAGACCTCGGCGCGCATCCGCGACAGGAACCCGGACACCTCCACGGACGGCACGTCCACCTCGATCGTGGACCGGGTCGCGAGCGAGGATTCCTTGACGTGGCCGCTCACAACCGTCAGGTGCCGCACGGAGGCGAGGTCGCGCAGCCCGCCCTGGTGGTCGCTGGCCACGACGATGGTGCCGTCGGCGGAGAGCTCGGTGACGAGCCCGGGAAGGCCCGATCGGGTGTCGGCGTCGAGCCCGGCGAACGGCTCGTCGAGCACGAGGAGCCCCGGCGCGGCCATCAGCGCCTGCGCCAGGCCGACCTTGTGCGCGCTGCCCTTGGACAGCTCGCCCAGCCGGAGCCCGAGCAACTGCGTCATGCCCAGCCGTTCCGCCCACGGCTCCCAGCGGGCGCCGCCTCGCACGCGGGACATGTGCCGCAGGTAGCCGGACACCGTGAACGGCTGGTCGACGGGGAACCTGTCGGGCGCGAAACCCACCACGGCGGGACGGCCGGTGACCGTGCCCGTGGTCGGCCTGGTCAGGCCGGCGAGCAGGCGTAGCAGGGTGGACTTGCCCGCCCCGTTGCCCCCGGTCACCTCGACCACGTCGCCGGGCTCGAGCGCGAAGTCCACGTCGTCGAGCACGGAGGGGGAACGCCTTCGATAGCGGAAGGAGACCTTCGAAAGCCGCATAGGGATGTCACCGTAGCGAGCGACTCGCATTGTCAGGATAAAGACCCCCACAATAGGGATACCCCCGGCACAGGTTGAGATAGGAGCGCAGGCTTGAACCGCTTTCCGCGCGTCATGGGTATGCGCTCCGGCTACGATCCGGCGGACGTCGACGCTCTGATCGCGCGCATCGAGGCGACGCTGGGCCGGGGCAAGCGCGACGCCGACCCGGTCACCGCCGACGAGGTGCGCAGGGCCACCTTCCGCGGCAAACGCGGCGGCTACCACGAGACCGCGGTCGACTTCGCGCTCGAGGCGTTCGTGGTGGCGCTCGAGACGATGGCCAAGAGCCCGTTACGGCTGGCCATGGCGGAGCCCACCGGAGATCTGCTGCGCGAGGAGTGGTTCGAGACGCAGGCAGCCCGCGTGGAGCGGGTGGCGTTCCGTCCCGGCCGGATGGGCACCGGCTACAACGAGGACGAGATCGACGCGTTCCTGGACCGGATCGTGGCCACGCTGCGCGGCACCACGGCCTACCCGGTGACGGCCAAGGAGGCGCGCGCGGCCAAGTTCGCCACCGTGCTGCTACGCCCCGGCTACCTGATCGCCGACGTGGACGCCTTCCTGGCCGGGATCGCCGACGTACTCGAACAGCGCGAGGGCGGCTAGGCCCGCTCGACGGCCGTCAGGAGGCCCTTCAGGTCGGGCAGCACCTGTTGCAGGATCGACGGGTCCGCGGGCCGCTGATCCTGCCGGTTGATCCACACCCGGGCGATCCCCAGCCGGTGCGCGGGCACCATGTCGTGCACGTAGCTCTGCGCCACGTGCACCCACCGCTCCGGCTGGAACGCGGCGTCGAAGCGGTCGAAGTGGTTGTCGGCGGGCTTGTAGGCGCCGACGTCCTCGGACGTCACGACCGCGTCGAACGGCACAGGCAGCCGGCGCCGGGTCTCGCCGATCAGGTCCAGGTCGCAGTTGGTGAGCAGCGCCAGGTTCCACCCGGCCTCCCGCAGCGCCGACAGCTCGGCGCCCACCTCGGGGAACACCGGCCAGTACGGCAACGTGGCGCCCAGGATCCCGGCGTCGTCGCGCGAGAGCGGAACGCCCTCGTCGGTGCACGCCCTGCGCAGTGCCTCGGCCAGCACGTCCCGGTAGCGCATGGTCGGAGATTCGGTCTGCACCTGCTGCTCGTGCTGGTTGTAGGCGGCCAGCAGCCGCGGGCCCTGCCCGGGCGCCAGCAGGTCGGCGCTGGTGGAGATGCCGTGCCGCCAGTCGATCAGGGTGCCGAAACAGTCGAAGGTAACCCATCGCATGTTGCCATGATTATCCAGAACCGGCCGCCGCTTCCAGCTCCTCGCGCGACCAGCGCAGCCGTCCCAGCCGTAGGTCCTCGATGAGCGCGCGCAGCCACTCGGCCTCGGCCCTGGTCACCGCGCGCAGGTACTCGGACTCCACCATCGCGATCCGCGGCACGTCACCGACCTCGGCCAGGCCAGACTCCAGCTCGGCCAGCTCCCGGCTGACCGCCTGCTCGCGCCGCTCCAGCACCCCGATAGCCTCCTCGGGTGCGAGCAGCATCACGTGCGACAGCGCCGCGGGGAACTGCGGGAATTCCTGCTTCGGTACGGCCAGCATCTCCATGAGCCACTCGCGGGCAATGGTGCGTCCTGCCTCGGTGATCTCGTAGACCGTGCGCTCCGGGTAGAGCTGGTCGCGCCCGGTCTCGCGGACCGCGATGAGCCCCTCGCCCAGCAGGCGGTCGATCGTCCGGTAGAGGGAGGCGCGCTGGCCCACATTGACGACCATGTCCTTCCCCCACTGCTTGATGCGGCGCTGGATGCCGTACGGGTGGGACGGCTCGTAGGTGAGCATGCCCAGGACCGTCAGGGCCAGGGGTGAGCTGTTCATGCAGCTGATACTAGCTCCAAAATTACTAGTTGACGAGCTACTAGTTTCAGTGCAACTATTACGCCATGAACACGACAGAGCGCATCCACAGCGACCACGCCGTCACCAGGCGACTGGGCAACTGGACCACGGCGGACTCCTTCGAGGTCCGCTCCCGTCACGGCCAGACCGTGATCGACCTGCGTTCGCCCGGCCTGCCCGCCGACCTGGACCTGCGGTTGGAGCTCGACCACGCGGTGGTCAAGCTGCTGGTCCCCGAGGACGCCGCGATCGACCAGTGGGACCTGCACTGGACCGGCCGGGGCAAGGTCAAGGACTGGCAGGCCCCGGCCCGCGGCGAGCGCCGCATCCGGCTGACCGGCACCGCGGCGGGGAGCGAGATCCGCGTGCAGCGCGGCGGCGTCGCGATCGTCTCCGCGATGCTCACCAGGGAGTACCTGGAGGACGCGCGCCAGGCCCGCAGGAACGGCACCTACCCCACCGTCGACGACCCCACCCGCTAGAGAGGACACCCATCGTGGAGACCACCCCCGTACTGATCGTCGGCGGCGGCTACGCCGGCCTGGCCTCGGCGCTGTTCCTGTCGCACCACGGCGTGCCCTGCGTCATGGTCGACCGCCACTACGACATCTCGATCCTGGGCCGCGCCCGCGGCATCAACCCGCGCACCATGGAGATCTACCGCCCGCTCGGCCTGGAGCAGGCGGTCAAGGAGGCCGGCCGGCCGTTCGAGGACGAGGCGGGCGTGGCCCGCTGCAGCACGCTGGCCGGCGAGTGGCAGTGGCTCTGGGGAGGCGACGACTCGTCCCGCGGGCTGCCCGAGCTCACGGCGGGCGAGTTCGGCATGGCCGACCAGAGCACGGTCGAGCCGATCCTGGCGGAGGCCGCCCGCAAGGCCGGCGCCGACCTGCGCTTCAACACGCAGTGCGTGTCCGTGGAGCCTGACGCCGACGGCGTGACCGTGGTGACCGAGGACCGGGCCACCGGCGAGCGGCGCACGATCAGGGCCGGCTATGTGATCGCGGCCGACGGTTTCCGCGGCAAGATCAGGGAGCAGCTCGGCATCGACCGTCCCGGCCTGCGCGTGCTGCGGAACTTCGTGTCGTTCACCTTCCGCGCCGACCTGTCGGACATCATCACCAAGAAGGCGCTGTTCTGGATCATCGGCGGTCCCGGCGCCATGGCCAACGGCGCGTTCGCCTCGCACGCGCTGCCGGGCCATTGGGGCATCGGGGTGACCTACGACCCGGCCGAGGAGTCCCCCGAGGACTACACCGACGAGCGTCTCGCGGACATCGCCAAGCAGTTGATCGGGCGTGACCTGCCCGTGGAGGTCGTGGACAAGGCCGCCTGGGTCGAGGCCGTGGGCGTGGCCGACCGCTACCGCGACGGCCGCGTGTTCCTGGTCGGCGACGCCGCGCACGTGTGGCCGGCGGCGCAGGCGATGGGCGCCAACTCGGCGGTGCAGGACGCGCACAACCTGGCGTGGAAGCTGGCCGCCGTGATCAACGGCGGCGCCTCCGACCGGCTGCTCGACACCTACGATGCCGAGCGCCGCCCGGTCGCGCTGGAGCTGGCCGACCTGATCGTGCGCAGCCAGCAGGCCCGCTTCGGCCCGAACCCGGAGGACGATCCGGCTGACCCGATCATGTGCATCCTGGGCCAGCGCTATCGCTCCACGGCCATGGTGGGAGCCGGGCACGAGGGGGTGTTCGGCGAGACCGTGCAGCAGGAGGCCCGCCCAGGCACCCGGGCGCCGCACGTCTGGCTCGACCACGACGGCGCCAGGATCGGCGTGCACGACCTGTTCCACGACGCGTTCGTGTTGCTGTCGGCCTCGCCGTCCTGGGTCGAGGCGGCCGAGGCGGCCGGGGTGCGCGCCTACCAGGTGGGCAGGGACGTGCTGGACGTCGAGGGCGCCTGGCCCGGCCGTTACGGGCTGGACGGCGACGGCGCCGTGCTGGTCCGCCCTGACGGGTACGTGGCCTGGCGCGCCGAGGGCGCGAGCCCCGACCCCCGGGGCGACCTGGCCGGCGCGCTCCGCACAATCCTGAACTGAAGCGTGGCAGGCCAGCACGAACCCTCAGGATGCGAAGGCATCGGCGTGGTCGCGCGCCCACGTGGCGAACGTGCGGGGAGCGCGGCCGGTGAGCGTCTCCACGTCGGAGGTCAGGGTGGCGGGGCGGCCGTCGCAGGACTGCCACCAGTCCAGGAGGGCGTCGGCGTACTCGGGGCGCATGTAATCGCCCATCGCGGCCTTCCACTGCTCGCGGGTGACCGCCTCGGTGGGGATGGCGCGCCCGACGGCCGCGGCGAGGATCTCCGCCTGGTCGGTGAAGCTGAGCGACTCCGGACCGGTCAGCGTGTAGGGGCGGCCGGCCTTGCCGGGTTCGGTGAGCACGGCCAGCGCGGCCTCGGCGATGTCGGCCTCGTGGATGGCGTCACTGTGCGCGTTCGGGTAGGGCAGAGTGATCGGCCGCCCGGAGCGCAGCGCCCACGCCCAGCCGAGTGCGTTGCTCGCGAACGCGCCAGGGCGCAGCGAGGTCACCTGGAGCGGGGAGTCGAACAGCGCGCGCTCGACCTCCAGGTGCGACTTGGCCAGCGGGCTGTCGTCGGCGTCGGGGCTGAGGACCGAGGACGAGGAGAGCAGCACGACGTGGCGGACGCCCGCCGCGACGGCCTGCTCGGCGAAGGCGGCGGGGTGGCCGGCGTTGGCGTAGAGGAAGACGGAGGTCACGCCTTCCAGCGCGGGCGCGAACGTGGCGGGGTCCGACAGGTTCAGGGTGACGGCGGCGTCGGCGGAGCTGGAGGCGGCGCGGAACGGCAGGCCGCGCTCGCGCAGCAGGGAGATCAGGTGCGTGGCGACGGCGCCACGGGAGCCGGTGACGAGAATCATGGGAAGGTCCTCCAAGGACGAGAAAGGGTTCAGGAGTGGTGGGCCAGTGCCCGGCGAGGCAGCAGCCAGACCAGGCCACAGCAGGCCAGGATCGCGACGGCGACCAGCAACAGGGCCGCGGCCACTGAGCCGAAGGAGACGGTGACGACCGCGGCGGCGCCGATGGCGTTGGCCAGTTGCTGGACCGCGGTGAGTGAGCCGCTGGCGCTGCCGGCCTCGTGCGGGTCGACGTCGCCGATGGTGACGTCGAAGACCGTGCCGAAGCAGGTGCCCATGCCGAGCCCGATGACCAGCACCGGGCAGGCGAGCAGCCAGGCGGACGGCGCCGGGACGAGCAGGAGCAGCCAGCCGACGCCGGCGAGCGTGACCAGCAGCCCGGCGAAGATCAGGGTGCGGCCGAGTGAGGCGACGAGCCGCCGGCAGACGATCGAGGCGACGACGATCCCGGCCGCCACGGGGGACAGGCCGAGCGCGGCCTGCAGCGGCCCGTAGCCGAGGCCGTTCTGCATGAACAGCGACAGCACGTACAGCAGCCCGGAGACCGCGGCGAAGAACACGACGCTCAGCACGAGCCCGAAGGTGAAGCCGCGGTTGCGCAGCAGCGAGGGCACGACGAGCGGGGCGGGCGCGGTGACCTGGCGCCGGCAGAACAGGGCGAAGCAGACCAGCCCGGCGGCCAGCGAGCCGAGCGGTAGCGCGGACCAGCCGTGGCCGGATCCGTCGATCAGGCCGTAGAGCAGGCCCAGCATGGTGAGCGCGAGCAGCGTGGCGCCAGGGCCGTCGAGGGTGACGGAGCGGTCGCCCGCGTCGCGGGGGAGCAGGCGGTGGGCGGCGATCAGGGCGCCCCCGCCGAGCACGAGGTTGATCAGGAACATGGCGCGCCAGCCGGTCCCCAGCAGGTCGGCCTGGATCAGGAACCCGGCCAGGATGGGGCCGCCGACGGCGGACAGCCCGAGCGCAGGGCCGAAGGCGCTGAACGCCCTGGCGCGCTGCTCGCGCGGGAAGACCGTGGTGAGGATGCCGAAGCCCTGCGGGACGAGCAGGGCGCCGAACGCCCCCTGGACCAGCCGGGACACGATGAGCATGGCCGGAGTGACGGCGAGGCCGCACGCGGTCGAGGCCACGATGAAGCCGGCCATACCGGCCAGGAAGAGGCGGCGCCTGCCGTACTTGTCGCCCAGGCGGCCGCCCACGACGAGCAGCACGCCCAGCGCGAGCGCGTAGGCGGCGCCCAGCCACTGGATGAGGGTCTCGCCGCCGCCCAGGTCGGCGGCGATGGTGGGGGCGGCGATGTTGGTGATGGTGGAGTCGAGCAGGTCGATCACCGCGGCGGCGAGGATGACCGCGAGCACGGCGTATGGGCGGGCGCGGGGTTGCGCGAGGAACACGGGGAAGTCTCCTGAGCTATAATCGCGACACACATATTGCGTGAAGAAGATGTTGTGCGACGCACATAAATATGGAGGGTCAGGAGGCGCCATGTCAAACAGGGACGACAAGCTGGCGCGGATCATCGCGGAGAGCCAGCGCCACTACGCGGCGTACGTGCTGCTCAACCAGGCCCTGGCGGAGCATCTGGGCCTGCATCCGACCGATCTGCAGTGCGTGTCGCTGCTCGACTCGAAGGAGGGCCCGATGCCGACGGGGGAGATCGCCCGGCTGACGGGCCTGACGGCAGGCTCGGCCTCCAGGCTGGTCGACCGCCTGGAGAAGGCCGGTCTGGTGGTACGGCAGGCCGATCCGCACGACCGGCGCAAGGCGCTCGTCGAGCTGGTCCCCGAGGCGCGGGCCAGGATCGGCGAGGCGTGGCGGATCCCCGGCACGGCCTATGGCCAGGTGCTGAGGCGATATTCGGATGCCGAGCTCGATGTGATCGCCGACTACCTGCGGCGCGCGGGCGAGGTGGGCATCGTGCAGGCGGAAAGGCTGAGGCGCCCACCCCGGTGAGTCCGAGATGGGCGCCCGTGAGCGTGACTTACAGGTGCGGGTGCTGGGAGCGCTTGGCCTCGGCGTAGGCGGCGTGCAGCGGGGACGTCTCGGCCACCGGCACGTCCCACCAGGCCTCCGAGGAGGGCGAGTCGAGCAGCGGGTCTGTCCTGACGTAGATGACCGTGGTCTCCTCGGCCGCCCTGGCTGCCGCCAGGGCCTTGCGCAGGTCCTCCAGCGAGTCGGGCCGCACGACCGTGGCGCCCAGGCTGGCCGCGTTGGCCGCCAGGTCGACCGGCAGCGGCCCGCCGTCGTAGCGGCCGGTGCCGCGCAAACCGTAGGAAGTGCCGAGCCGCTCGGCGCCGACGCTCTCCGACAGGCGCCCGATCGAGGCGAAGCCGGAGTTGTCGACCAGCACCACGATCAGCTTGACCCCCTCGGCCACGGCGGTGACCAGCTCCTGGGCCATCATCAGGTAGGAGCCGTCGCCGACCATGACGAAGACCTCGCGCTCGGGCGCGGCCAGCTTCACGCCGAGCCCGCCGGCGATCTCGTAGCCCATGCAGGAGTAGCCGTACTCGACGTGGTAGCTGCCCGGGCCGCTGGGCCGCCAGAGCTTGTGCAGGTCGCCGGGCATCGAGCCGGCCGCGCACACCACCACGCCGTCATGGCCGGCCGCGGCGTTGACCGCGCCGATCACCGCCGGCTGCGGCAGCGGCGTGCCGTCCATCGCGAAGGCCGCCTCGACCGTGGCGTCCCAGGCGAGGGTCAGCTCGGCGGCGCGGGCCCGGTAGCCGTCCTCGGGGGCCCAGCCGCGGCAGGCCTCGGTCAGGTCCGCCAAGCCCTCGCGGGCGTCGGCCACCAGCTGCACGCCCGACAGCTTGGCCGCGTCGAAGGAGGTGATGTTGAGATTCACCACCGCGGCGTCGGCGCCGAAGATCGAGCGCGAGGCGGTGGTGAAGTCGCTGTAGCGGGTGCCCACGCCGATGACCAGGTCGGCCTCGCGGGCGAGCGCGTTGGCCGCCGTCGTCCCCGTCGCGCCGACCGCCCCCACCGCCAGCTCGTGCCCGTACGGCAGGCTGCCCTTGCCCGCCTGCGTCTCGGCCACCGGGATGCCGTACGTCTCGGCGAAGGCGCGCAGCTGCTCGGTGGCCTCGCTGTAGATGACCCCGCCGCCCGCCACGATGATCGGCCGCCTGGCGGTCTTGATGAGGTCGGCCGCCCGTGCCAGCGCCGCCCGTTCCGGCCTGGGCCGCGGGACGTGCCAGACGCGCCTGGCGAACAGCTCCTCAGGCCAGTCCCACGCCTCGGCCTGCACGTCCTGCGGCAACGCCAGCGTCACCGCGCCCGTCTCGGCCGGGTCGGTCAGCACCCGCATCGCCGCCAGCAGCGCCGGCGGCAGCTGCTCGGGCCGGTTGATCCGGTCCCAGAACCGGGAGACGGGCTTGAAGGCGTCGTTGACCGAGATGTCGTAGGAGCGCGGGTCCTCCAGCTCCTGCAGCACCGGGTTGGCCACCCGGGTGGCGAACACGTCGCCGGGCAGCAGCAGCACGGGCAGCCGGTTGATCGTCGCGCCCGCCGCCCCCGTGACCATGTTCGTCGCGCCGGGACCCACCGAGGTGGTGCAGGCCAGCGTGGACAGCCGGTTGCTCGCCCGCGCGTAGCCCGCCGCAGCGTGCACCATCGCCTGCTCGTTGCGCGCCAGCCGGTACGGCAGGCCCTCCTGCGGTGAGGTGGCCAGCGCCTGGCCGAGCCCCGCCACGTTGCCGTGGCCGAAGATGCCGAACACGCCGCCGAACAGGCGATGCTCGACCCCGTCCCGCTCGGTCCACTGGCCGGCCAGGAAACGCACCACCGCCTGGGCGACGGTCAGTCGCGTCATGGGTTCCTCCCGAAGGGCAGTCGCGGGTCGAGCGCCTGATCGGCCCAGGAGCCGCGGATCCAGGCGTGGGCGGGGTCGTCGCAGAAGGCCATCGACCGCTCCTCGGCCGGGCCCGCCAGGACGTTCAGGTAGTACAGGTTGTAGCCGGGCGCGGCCATCGACGGGCCGTGGTAGCCGTAGGGGACCAGGACCACGTCGCCGGGGCGCACTTCGGCCAGCGTGTCGATGTGGCCGCGTTCCGAGGTGTACACGCGCTGGTAGCCGGGGCCGCCCTCGAAGTAGTAGATCTCCTCGAGCACGGCCTCGCCCGGGTTCGGGGTGTCGTGCTTGTGCGGCGGGTACGACGACCAGTTGCCGCCCGGGGTGAGGACCTCCACGGCCATGAGCCTGTCGCAGTCGAAGGCCCCGGGCGAGCAGAAGTTGTTCACCTGCCGGGTCGACTGCCCCGCACCCCTGATCTCCACGGCCACGTCAGAGGCGGGCACGTACCGGGGCTCCAGCGCGCGGGTGGCCTGGGCGCTCGGCAGGGCGATCCGGCCGGCGCCATCAAGCCGCACATGCGTGTTTATCGGGATATAGGCGAAATCGGAGGGGCCGGAGAAGACGGACTCGCGGCCCTTCAGGTCGAAGGTCCCCTCGCCGTAGGCCACGGTGCAGGAACCCGCCAGCGGGAGGACCAGCATCTCCTCGTCGCCGGAGGAGAATTCCACCGGGCCGTCCAGATCGACGACGCGCAGGCCGGAGTAGGTCCACCCGGCCGTCGACGGGGTGATCTCGACCGACCACGGGTCCCTGGCGGCCTTGCCGTACGGGATGTGTGTCATGGGCTCACCTCGCGGACCAGGGCGGCGGCGGCGTCCACGGCGGTGGCGACGTCGTCGTCCGGTGGGTAGAGCAGGGCCCGGCCGACCACCAGGCCCCGCACGCCGGGCAGTTGGAGTGCGCGGCCCCAGTCGGCGTAGGCCGCGTCGATGTCGGGCGGGTCGCCGCCGAGCAGCAGCGCGGGCAGCGTGGTGGCCGCCATCACGCGCTCCATCTCGGCCACCGCCGGGATCTTGAGCCAGGTGTAGGCGGAGGTCACGCCGAGCGCCTGGCCGATGCTGATCGCGCGGATCACGGCGTCGGGCGACAGGTCGTTGCGGACCGAGCCCGCCGGAGTGCGCCCCGACCAGAACGGCTCGACCATCGCCACCAGGCGCCGGCGCGCCAGGTCGGTGACGGCGCGGGCGCACGACTCCAGCGTGGCGACCGTGGCGGGGTCGGCCGGGTCGATGCGGCACAGCATCTTGCCGCCGTCCAGGCGCATGGCGTCGATCGACGGCGCGTCGAACCCGGTGAAGCGATCGTCCAGCTCGAAGACCGAGCCCTGCAGGCCGCCCCTGTTCATCGAGCCGAAGGCCAGCTTGCCCTCGAGCGCGCCGAGCAGCAGCAGGTCCTCGAGCACGTCGGGCGAGGCCAGGATGCCGTCGACGCCGGGCCTGGCCAGCGCCACCTGCAGGCGGCGGAGCAGGTCAGCACGGCTGGCCATGGCCAGCGGCCTGTCGCGCACCGCCAGCGCGCCGCGGGCCGGGTGGTCGGCGGCGATGATGAGCAGCCGCTCGTCCTCGCCGGGCAGGCCACGCCGCTGGCGCCGGGCCGCGGCTGCGGCGATCTCCTCGGGGTTGGTGGCCCTGATGCGGGTCAGGTCCTCGTAGCGGGCCGGCCGGGGAAGGGTGGTCTCAGTCAACGTCCGCTCCGGCGGTCTTGAGGAGCGTGAGCACCTCGTCGGTGGTGGGCATGGCATCCGAGCAGGCCAACTGGCCGGCGACGAAGGCGCCGGCGGCGTTGGCGAAGCGAACTGTGCGTTCCAGCGGCCAGCCGCGCACCAGCCCCAGGCTGACCGCGCCGCCGAAGGCGTCGCCCGCGCCCAGGCCGTTGACCACCTCGACCTCCACGGGCTCGACCACCGCGTGCTCGTCCGCGCTGCGCGCGAGCACCCCGCGTGGGCCCATCTTGACGATCGCCACCTTCATCCCGGCGTCCAGCAGCGCCTGGGCGGCCGCCTCCGGGTCACGGGTGCCGGTGACCACCTCGACCTCCTCCAGGTTGCCCACCGCCACATTGGCGTGCCCGAGCACCGAGCGGTAGACCTCGGGCGCCCTGCCGGGGGAGTCCCACAGCATGGGGCGGTAGTCCAGGTCGAACACCGTCCAGCCGGAGGTGCGGGCCTCCAGCGCGGCGCGGTGCGCGGCCAGGCTGGGCTCCTGGCTCAGCCCTGTGCCGGTGAACCAGAAGACCCCGGCGCCGCCGATGGACTCCAGGTCCAGGCTATCCGGGCTGACCTGCAGGTCCGGAGGATGCTCGCCGCGGTAGAAGTACAGCGGGAAGTCGTCGGGTGGGAAGATCTCGCAGAACGTGACCGGCGTGGGCGGGCCGTGCACGGTGCCCACGTAGCGATCGTCCACGCCGTATCCGCGCAGGGCCTGCCGTACGAACTCGCCGAAGGGATCCGCCCCCGTGGCGGTGATCACAGCGGAGCGCAGCCCGTGCCGGGCCGCGGCGACCGCCACGTTGGTCGGGCTGCCACCGAGGAACTTGCCGAACGTCTCGACGCGGGGCAGGCCCACGCCGGTCTGCAGCGGATAGATGTCGACGCCAGAGCGGCCGATCGTGATCAGGTCGAACAACGCACCTCCAGGGACGGAGCTTCCACCACACTATGACACATTGTCATGACATACTCATGTCCTCTATGTTGCAGTTTGTAGCTAAACGGGCGGATGTAGCTCCTGGGGCGTCTGGACATCCTCCTGAGATATGGCCCGGTCTTTACGTCATATGAATGTCATGACATATTGGCCCACGGGCTTCCTCCCCTCAAGGACCTGTCGGAGGCTATGAATGGGATTGCGAAAAACGGTCGCCGTCCTCGGCGTAGCCGCTCTGGCGGCCGCCGGATGTGGCGGCTCCTCGGGCGGCAGCGGTGACACGATAGAGCTCACGATCGCGCAGAACGCCATCGCGGGCGGCAAGAACGCAGCGGCGGCGGACTTCGTGGCCAACTGGGTGATCCCCAAGTTCGAAGCGGCTGAGAAGGCCAAGGGGAAAGACGTCAAGGTCAAGTTCGTCCCCAGCGGCGTCGACGACGAGCAGTACAAGACCAAGCTCTCCCTGGACCTCAAGTCCGGCAAGGGTGCCGACGTGATCGACATCGACGGCATCTGGGCGGGCGAGTTCGCCGAGGCGGGCTACATCAAGCCGCTGTCGGACCTGGTGGGCGCGAACGCGGACAAGTGGGACGGCTGGCAGCAGATCCCCGAGTCGGTCCAGGGCCTGGCCACCTTCAACGGCAAGAAGTACGCCCTGCCCATCGGCACCGACGGCCGCGTCCTGTACTTCAACAAGACGCTCTTTCAGAAGGCCGGGCTCCCGGCCGACTGGCAGCCCAAGAGCTGGCAGGAGATCCTCGACGCGGGCGCCAAGCTGAAGAGCGCGGGCATCCCGACGCCGATCCAGATCAACGCCGGCACCGCCATGGGCGAGGCCACCTCGATGCAGGGCGTGCTGCCGCTGCTCGCGGGCGCCGGCGGCGAGGTGCAGAAGGACGGCAAGTGGACCGGTGCGTCCCAGCCGCTCAAGGACGCGCTCGGCCTCTATCAGAAGATCTACGGCGGCAGCGGCCTCGGCGATCCGAAACTCCAGCAGGAGGCCAAGGGCCGGGACAAGTCCTTCGCCGAGTTCGCCGCCGGCAAGATCGGCATCCTGATGGAGGGCGACTACTTCTGGCGGGGCGTCATCAACCCCAAGGACGGCGTCGCCAAGATGGCCGACCGCGACCAGACCGTGGGCTACGCGCTCATCCCGGCCATCGAGCCCGGTAAGGGCCTGCGCGGCCAGGACTTCGTCAGCATGTCCGGCGGCGCGCTGCGCGCGGTCAACCCCAACAGCAAGCACCCGCAGGAGGCCTTCGACCTGGCGGCCTTCACGCTCTCCCCGGACGCGCTGAAGGAGGAGACCAAGAACGGCAACGTGCGCATCACCCCGCGCACGGACGTCAACAAGGAGATCCTCTCCGGCGAGCCGCTGCTGTCCTTCATCTCGGACAAGGTGCTGCCCCTGACGGCCTACCGGCCGCCGGTCGCGGTCTATCCGCAGGTGTCGGCGGCGCTCCAGGAGGCCACGGCCGAGGTCGTCGGCGGCAAGACGCCGGACCAGGCGGCGGCCGACTACCAGCAGAAGCTCGAAGGACTAGTCGGTGGCGCTGGCAACATCGCCTCCTGAGGCACCCGCGAACGGACGCTACAGCTCCGACGCGGCAGGTCTCGGCCGGCTCCGCGCGGGCGCGTTCCTCGCGCCCGCGCTGGTCCTCATCGCGATCTTCCTGGTCTTCCCCGCTCTCTGGGTCATCTACCTGGGGCTGACCAACTATCGCCTCACCGGCCTCGCGGCCAGGCACCCCCAGCTGGTCGGGCTCGGCAACTTCGGCAAGGCCCTGGCCGACGGCTCCTTCTGGAGCTCGACCTGGCTGACCGTCCAGTTCGTGCTCGGCTCGGCCGTCATCGGCCAGGTCGTGCTCGGCTTCACGATCGCCTGGCTGCTGCGCGACAGGACGGGACCGCTCAAGCGGATCGTCGAGGGCCTGGTCATCCTGGCCTGGATCCTGCCCAGCGCGGTCGTGTCGTTCCTGTGGGTCGCGCTGCTCGACCGCGACGGCGGCACGCTCAACCTGCTGCTGCACACGCCCGGCTTCGGCTGGCTGCTCGATCACCCGATGCTGTCGATCGTCGTCTTCAACACCTGGCGCGGCACCGCCTTCTCGATGATGCTGTACGGCGCGGCCCTGGGGAACGTGCCCCCCTCCCACCTGGAGAGCGCCCGCCTGGCCGGGGCCTCGAGCTGGCAGCAACTGCGGGACGTGGTCTTCCCGCACATCCGCGGGCACATCCTGACCAACCTGCTGCTGATCAGCCTGTGGACGTTCAACGACTTCACCCCGTTCATGCTCACCGCCGGAGGCCCCGACGGTAAGTCCGAGGTGCTGGCCGTCCACGTGTACAAGGTCGCGCTGCAGGGCGGCGAGCTGGGCGTGGGCGCCGCGGTCTCGACCATCATCCTGCTGATCAACCTGGTGGTGGCGGTGTTCTACCTCCGGCTCCTGCGGAGCAAGCCATGACCGAACGTAGTGAGGGCATCAATGAACACAGCACACTGGTTGTGGCCGACGTAGGAGGCCTCAACCCAAGATTCGTGGCCGGGCGGATCGGGTTCTACGTGCTGATCGCCGTGCTGCTGGCCTTCTTCACGATCCCGCTGCTGTGGCTGGCCACCGCGCCGTTCACCTCCGACCCGACCTACCAGGTCGGGGTGCCCGACTTCACGCTGGACAACTTCACCGCGATCCTCGAGCACCCCTACGCGCTGCCCTCGCTGCTGAACTCGCTCGTGCTGGCGGTCGGCACCGCGCTGCTCGTGGTGATCTTCGCGGCGCTGGCCGCCTACGCGCTCAGCCGGGTCCGGATTCCCGGGCGGGACGCGCTGCTGTACGCGCTGCTGCTGCTCTCCTCGATCATCACCGGCACCGCGGCCATGGTGCCGCTGTTCCAGCTGGCGGTGGAGCTCAACCTGATCGACTCGCAGTTCGGGCTGATCCTCATCCTGACCGGCGGCCTGCTGCCCGCGGCGATCTTCATGCTCAAGGACTTCATGGATTCCACACCCAAGTCCTACGAGGAGTCCGCCAGGGTCTTCGGCGCCTCGCCGCTGCAGATCGTCCGGCACGTGGTGGTGCCGCTGGTGCGGCCGGGCCTGGCCACGATCGCGGTCTGGGCCATCGCCAACGTGTGGGGCAACTTCCTCATGCCGTACCTGCTGCTGAGCGACGTCGAGAAGCAGCCCGCCGCGGTGATCATGTACACCCTCTACACCGAGGGCGGCCAGGCCAACCTCAAGCTGCTGTCGGTGTTCGGGCTGCTCTACTCGATCCCTGTGGTCCTGATGTACCTGTTCGTCAGCAAGAAGTACGGCTTCCGCTTCCACGGAGGGATCAAGCGCTGATGGCCGCAATCGAACTGCGAGGCCTGACCAAGGTCTACCCCGGGGGCGTGACCGCGCTCGACGCGCTCGACCTGGCCATCCCCGACGGCGAGTTCTTCGCCCTGCTCGGCCCGTCCGGATGTGGCAAGACCACGCTGCTGCGCACCATCGCGGGGCTGGAGACGGCCACCGGCGGCTCGGTGGTCATCGGCGACCGCGACGTCACCGGTGTCCAGCCGGGCGCCCGTGACATCGCGATGGTCTTCCAGGACTACGCGCTGTTCCCGCACATGGACGTGACGGACAACATCGCCTACCCGCTGCGGATCAAGAAGATGGCCAAGGCCGCACGGTCCGGCAAGGCGCGCGAGGTCGGCGCCCGGCTCGGCCTGGAGCAGCTGATGGACCGCCGGCCCGGTCAGCTGTCGGGCGGCCAGCAACAGCGTGTCGCGCTCGCCCGCGTGATGGCCACCCAGGCCCAGGCGTTCCTGTTCGACGAGCCGCTGTCCAACCTGGACGCCCGGCTCCGCCTGGAGGCGCGCACGTTCCTGAAGAAGCTGCAGCGTGAGCTGGGCGTCACCACGGTCTTCGTCACCCACGACCAGGCCGAGGCGCTGGCGATGGCCGACCGGATGGCGGTCATGGAGTTCGGGCACATCCGGCAGATCGGCACCCCGGCCGAGGTGTTCCAGCGGCCCGCCAACACCTTCGTGGCCGGATTCATCGGCTCGACTCCGATGAACCTGCTCGACGCGGTGGTCCGGGGTGACACGCTGGAGGTGGCCGGGTGCAAGGTGCCCGTTCCGACCTCCGCGCGCGGCCTGCTCACCGACGGGGAGAAGATCGTGTACGGCGTGCGGCCCGAGTACAACGCCTACTCCGCCGAGCCGGTCGACGGCTCGCTGAGCGGGAAGGTCGCCATCGTGGAGAACCTGGGCGCCTCCCACCTCGTGACGCTGGAGGTCAACGGCGTGACAGTGCAGACCACGGTCCCCGAGGGCGACGAACCCGAGGTGGGCGCGGAGGGGCATGCCGTACCGCGGGCCGACAGAGCGTTGGTGTATCGCGACGGGGAGCTGGTGTGATCACGGGTCATTGGTCGCTGGAGGACCGGCTGGAGCGGGTGCTGCGGGAGGTGCCGTTCGAGGTGCCCGCGGGGGCGAGGTCGGTGACCGTCAGGCTGGACTACGACCGCTCGCGCGGGGTGCTCGACCTGGGCTGCGGCTCGCCCGACGGGTTCCGTGGCTGGTCGGGCGGCGCGCGCGACGAGTACACGATCACCGCGGACTGGGCCACCCCCGGCTACCTGCCGGGAGAGCTCGAGCCGGGCGTCTGGCACGTCTGGCTGCGGCTGCACCGGATCCCGCCGGAGGGGCTCGACTACACGCTCGACATCTCCTTCGACGCCCAGGAACGGCCGGCCACCGCCGAGCCGCCGGTGGCCGAGCGCCCGCCACGTCGTGAAATTCCGGAAATCGATGGGATGCGGTGGTATGCCGGGGACTTCCACTCCCACACGGTGCACAGCGACGGCTCGCTGACCATCGAGGAGCTGGCCGAGCTGGCCAAGTCCCGAGGACTGGACTTCCTCGCCGTCACCGACCACAACACGGTCAGCCACCACCCCTGGCTCGCCAAGATCGACCGGGGCATCGCGCTGCTGCCCGGCCAGGAGGTCACCACCGACCGCGGCCACGCCAACGTCTTCGGCGACGTGGGCTGGGTCGACTTCCGCGAGCCCGCCGACTCCTGGGTACGGCACGCCCAGCGGGAGGGCGGGCTCATCTCGATCAACCACCCGCTCGGCGGCGACTGCGCCTGGCTGCAACCGCTCACCGAACGGCCCAGGATCGCCGAGGTCTGGCACTCCGGCTGGTGGGACCGCCGCTGGGGCGCCCCGCTGGCCTGGGCGCAGGCCTGGCGCGACGACGTGATCCCGATCGGCGCCAGCGACTTCCACCGCCACGGCGACGACGGCCCGCCCGGCGCGCCCACCACCTGGGTCCTGGCCGCGGACACCAGCCTCGTCTTCGAGGCCGTGGCCGCCGGCCGTACCGCGATCTCGGCTGGCCCTGGAGACCCGCTGCTGGTCAGGCTGGGGGACGAGCTGCTCGCGCTGGACGCCGACGGCCTGATCCTGGTCCGCCCCGGCGGCGCCCGCCAGGTGATCCGCGGAGACCGCGCCCTGGTGCCCGCCGAGGCGGGAACGCACCGCCTGGAAACCTACGAGAACGAAGTGATGGCGATATGCGCATGAGGAAAGTTGCCAACGCTCCGGTCAGCTTCGGCGTGTTCGAGCTCAGCGACGCGCCGCCACCGCTGACGGCCGACGAGATGGTCGATGCGCTGAGCGCTGCCGGGTACGAGGGCATCGACATGGGTCCGATCGGCTACCTGGGCACCGGCTCCGAGCTGGTCGATCGGCTCAAGCGCGCCGAGCTGCCGCTGGCCGGCGGCTGGGTGGACCTGCGCTACAGCGACGCGCGGGCCTTCGCCGACGGGCTGGCCGGGCTGGAGGCCGCGCTGGAGGTGTTCACCGCGGCCACCGGCTACTGGGAGGGCGAGGTGCCCGAGCACTTCGCGCCCAGGCCGACGCTGGCCTGCTCCGGCTCGCCCGCGCGCTTCGCCAGGCCCGGAGGCAGCGCGCCCGGCCTCACGGCACAGGAGTGGCCCGCCTACGCCCAGCGGGTCCAGCAGGCGACGGACCGCTGTCGCGAGCGCGGCCTCGAACCCGCCTTCCACCACCACCTGGGCACCTACGTGGAGACACCGCAGGACGTGGAGCGGCTGCTCGAGCTGACCGACGTGCAGCTCTGCCTGGACACCGGGCACCTGCTGCTGGCCGGGGGCGACCCGGTGACGGCCATCCGCGACTGGGCCGGCCGGGTGGGCCACGTGCACATCAAGGACGGCGACCGCGCCATCCTGGCCCAGGCCCTCGCTGACGGCGTCGACCTGCGCGAGCTCATGGGCCGCGGCGGCTTCGCCCCGCTCGGCAAGGGCGAGCTGGACCTGCCGGGCGTGGTGCGCGCGCTCGACGAGATCGACTACCAGGGCTGGGTCATCATCGAGCAGGACACCCTGCCGGGCCGGCGGACTGTTGAGCAGAACATCGCCGATCAGGCCGCCAATCGCGAGATGCTGAGGGAGTGTGGGCTATGAAGGTGGCGTTGGTCGGGTGCGGCGCCGTCACACAGGCCGTCTACGTTCCTCTGCTGTCGCGCCGCCGTGACCTGTTCGAGGTCACGGCCGTCTGCGACCTGTCGCGCACGCTCGCCGACGTCGTCGGTGACCGGCTCGGCGTCGCCCGCCGCTACCTGTCGCTGGGCGACATGCTCGCCGACGGCGGCTTCGACGCGGTGATCATGCTGGCCTCCGGCTCCCATGGCGAGGCCGTACGGCAGGCCCTCGCGGCCGGTCACGCCGTGCTGTGCGAGAAGCCGCTCGCACTGACCCAGGCGGAGGTGGCGGCGCTGCCCGAGGGGCGGCTGATGGTCGGCTACATGAAGCAGTACGACCCGGCGGTGCTGCGAGCGGAGCAGGAGCTGGCCGCGCTCGGCGGGCCGGAGGTGATCAGGACGGTCGAGGTGACCGTGCTGCACCCCAGCGGCGAGTCGCAGCTGGCCTTCGCCAACCTCGCGCAGGCCCGCGACGTGGACGTGGCGCCGCTGCGGGCCGCCGAGGACGCGCTGGTCTCCCAGGCGCTCGGCGCCGAGGCGCCCGCCGCGGTGCGGGCGCTCTACGGGGTGGCGCTCGGCTCCATCTGCCACGACCTGTCGCTGCTGCGGCGCTTCACCGGCTCGCCCGACGAGATCTCGCACGTCGCGACCTGGGGGCCCGGGCCGGGATCCATCGAGATCTCCGGCTCGCTGCCGGTGCGCGGGCGGTTCTCGATCCGCTGGCACTACCTTGAGGACTACCCGGCCTACCGGGAGACCGTGGCCATCCATCACGACAAGGGTTCGCTGGAGCTCGTCTTCCCCTCGCCGTACCTGCTCAACGCGCCGACCACGCTGACCGTGGTGTCGGGTGGCGAGAGCCGTACCGAGGTCAGGGACGTCACCGAGGCGTTCGAGACGCAGCTGGTGGCCTTCCACGCCTTCGTGAACGAGGGCAAGCCGCCGCTCACCGGCAAGGACGGCGGGCTGGCGGACATCGTCACCGCGCAGCGCATCGCCGCCCGCTACGCCGTACAGAACGACCTGCCCATCGGAGGGGAAGCTCGTTGAGCGAGATCGTCGTTGTCCCGCACACGCACTGGGACCGGGAGTGGTACGAGCCGTTCCAGCGGTTCAGGCTGCGGCTGGTGGCGCTGCTCGACGAGGTGCTCCAGCGGATGGAGCGCGATCAGGACTACCACTTCACCCTCGACGGGCAGCTGGCCTGCGTCGACGACTACCTGGAGGTGCGGCCGGAGAACCGCGGCCGCATCGCCAAGCTCGTCGAGTCGGGGCGGCTGGCCGTCGGGCCGTGGCAGATCCTGCTCGACGAGTTCCTCTGCTCAGGCGAGACCATCGTCCGCAACCTGGAGCTGGGCATGGCCAGGGCGGACGAGCTCGGCGGGGCCATGCCGGTCGGCTACCTGCCGGACATGTTCGGTCACACCGCTCAGATGCCGCAGATCCTGCGGCTGGCCGGGCTCGAGCACGCCTGCGTCTACCGCGGGGTGCCGTCGTCGGTGGTCACGGACGCCTTCGCCTGGGTCGCGCCCGATGGTACGGCGGTGCGGACGCAGTACCTGCCCGCCGGCGGATACGGCAACGGGGCGCACCTGTTCGAGGCGCCCGACCAGCTGGCCAGGCGGGCCAAGCAGTTCACCGCCACGATGCGCAAGTGGCACGGCCCGGTCGGGCCGCTGCTGGCCATGTACGGCACCGACCATTCGGCGCCGGTGGCCGGGCTGCCCGCGATGGTGACCGAGCTCGGCGCCCGCATGGACACGCTGTCCGGCTACATCCTTGCGATCGAGGACTTCGGCGACCTGCCCCCGGTCGCCGGCGAGCTGCGCTCGCACGCCAGGGCCAACATCCTGCCCGGCGTGATCTCCATCAGGCCGCACCTCAAGCAGGCCATGGGCCGCGCCGAGCGGATGGTCGAGCGGTACGCCGAGCCGCTGGCCGCGCTGTGGAGCAAGGACTGGCCCGGCCGGTTCCTGGACATGGCGTGGTGGCGCCTGGTCGACGCCAGCGGCCACGACTCGATCACCGGCTGCGGCGTGGACGAGACGGCACAGCAGGTGGCCGCCCGCATCGCCGAGGCCGAGCACCTGGGGCAGGCCGTACGCGACATGGTCACCGCCGAGCTGGCCAGGAACGTGCCGACCGGCGGCACGCTGGTCGTCAACCCGACGCCCGCCGCCCGCCGTGGCGTCGTCCTGGTCGACGTGCCCGGGTACGACCAGCTCGAGGATGCGGCCGGCCTGGGCGTGCACAGCCAGCCGCTGATCCAGCAGCCGACGCTGCTTCTCGACGAGCGGATGGACCCGGCCACCGCCCTGACCTTCGTCCACGGCACCGAGCTGTACGGCCAGCAGATCACCGGCTGGGGCATCGACGGCGACACGCTGGTGTTCACCGTCGCGCCCGTGTCCGAGGCCGCCTTCGACGTCGACGAGGTGCGCAAGCACATCGCCGGGCTGACGCGGGTCCGCATCGAGGCCGAGCCCAGGCGCACCGTGGCCGCGCTCGTCGAGGTGCCGCCGCTGGGCCACGCAGCCATCCGCCCGACCCAGGCCGATCTGCCGCGCCCCGCCGCCGCCTTCGTGCGCCGCAAGGAGAACGTGCTCGACAACGGGCTGGTGAAGGTCACCGTAGAGGAGGACGGCACGCTCACGGTGACCAGCGCCGACGGGGTGACCGTCAGGGGCGCGGGCAGGATCGTCGAGGGCGGCGACGTGGGCGACACCTACAACTTCGCGCCCCCTGAGTCGGACCTGTTCGTCGAGTACCCGGCCACCGTCGACGTCGAGCCCATGTCGTCGGGGCCGCTGGTGGGCGAGCTGCTCGTCCGGCGGGTCTACCACTGGCCGGAGATGACCAAGGACGAGGGCGCGGAGTTCCTGCCCGGCGTGCGCCGCAAGGGCGCCGAGCGCGTCCGCGTGGACACATGGGTCGAGCTGCGGGCCGACGAGCCGTTCGTGCGGCTGCACGTGGAGTTCGACAACCGCTCGGACGACCACCGGGTCAGGCTGCACGTCCCGCTGCCGGAGCCGGCGACCTCGTCGTTCGCCGAGGGGCAGTTCGCGGTCGTGGAGCGCGGGCTGACGGCGGAGGGCGGCTGCGGCGAGACGCCGCTGCCCACCTTCCCCGCCTCCTCCTGGGTGGCGGCCGGGGGAGCGGCGGTGCTGCTCGAGCACGTCACCGAGTACGAGCTGACCGGTGACGAGCTGGCGCTGACGCTGCTGCGCTCGGTCGGCTACCTCTCCCGCAACCGCAACCCGCTGCGGCCGGAGCCCGCCGGGCCGCAGCTGCCCACCCCGGCGGCCCAGTCGCGCGGGCTCAGGTCGGTGTCGATGGCGATCATGCCGTACGTGGACGCGACCGAGGGCCGCTGGCCTTCGGTGACGCCGTGGAAGAAGGTGGCGGCCGCAGCCGAGGTGTTCAGGCACGAGCTGGTGGTCGTGCCGGGCACCGGCGACGCCTCGCTCCCGCTGCCCCAGCCCGCCGCGGGCCTGTCGGTGAGCGGTGACGGGGTCGTCATGACCTCGCTGCGCCGCCGCGACGGCAGCAAGGAACTGCGGATGCTGGCGCTGGGCGACACACGGGCGGTCGTCGAGGGCGACTTCACCCAGGCCCGCCGTGCCGACCTCCGCGGCCGCCCCGGCGAGCCGCTGGAGGTCACCGACGGCAGCCTCACGCTCCCCATGCGCGCCTGGGAGATCGCCACCGTCCAGCTGTCCTGACCCGCCCGTCCCCCGCGCCTGCCGCCATCAGGCTTGGGGGACGAAGTCCCTGCTGGTGGGAGGTGGGACCGGGAGAGGATGCGCGGCCTCGGGGCGGAGGCCGTCGAAGATCATCGCGAGGTAGCGGCGCCAGAGCCCGGGCACGGCGTCGCCCACCGGCAGGGCGGCCTGCGAGGCGGCACCGAGCAGGAGCACGATGTCGTGACCGGTCACATCGGGCCGGACGACGCCCGCCCGCCTGGCCCGGTCGGCGAGAGACTCCGCCACACCGGCCAGGCGGTCGCTCGCGGCCCTGATGGCCGGATCGCTCCGCGACATCTCCGCCGTCACCTGGCAGAACGACCTGTCGGCCGCCGTCAGCTCGACGCCCGCCGTCATGAACGCCAGCAGCGCCGCCCCGGGATCCTCCGCCTCCAGCAGGCCCTTCCCGGTGGCCGCCAGCCCGTCGAGCTGGTCGCAGAAGATGGCCGCGACCAGTTGCTCCTTGCTGTCGAAATGCCGGAACACGGTGCCCTTGCCCACCCCGGCCCGCGCCGCGATCCGCGCGATCGACACATCCATCCCGTTCTCGGCGAACTCCGCCGCTGCGGCATCCAGCAGCAGCCTCCTGTTACGCGCGGCGTCGGCCCTGATCATGCCCTCATCCTAACTAACCGGACCATACGGTCATGTTAAGTGCTAACCTGACCGCATGGTCCGTTTCATGCATGCGCTCGTCGCCAGGCAGTACGGCGAGCCCGACGTCCTGGCACTCGAAGAGATCCCGATCCCCGAGCCCGGCCCCGGCCAGATCCAGGTCCGCATCGCCGCCACCGCGCTCAACCCTGCTGACCTGCGCCTGCTCAGCGGCGTACTGCGCGGGTCCGTGCCGCTGACCTTCCCGCACGTCCCAGGCAGCGACTTCGCCGGTACGGTCACCGTCACCGGCCCCGGTGTGACCCGCTTCGCTCCCGGCGACAATGTGTTCGGCCTGGGCCTGCCCAGGCCGACGGCGGCCATGGCGGAGATCGTCTGCACACCGCCCTCGCTGACGACCGGCACCATGGCCGAGTACGCCGTCTTCGACGCCGACGCCCCCGCCATCGCGCCCCGCCCCGCCCACCTGGACCCGGTGGCGGCCGCGTCGATCCCCATGGCAGGCCTGACCGCGCTGCCGCTGCTGCGCGCGCTGAAGGCCGAGCCCGGAGACCCGGTCCTGGTCATCGGCGCCGCCGGAGGGGTCGGCACGGCGGCGGTGCCGCTGATGGCCGCCGCGAAGTTGCACGTCATCGGGACCGCCCGCCCGGAGGACGAGGAGTTCGTGCGGGACCTGGGCGCGGCCGAGGTGATCGGCTACCGCGACGTGGACACCGTGGCGGAGACGCTGCGGCGCCATCCCGGGGGCGTGGCGGCGCTGGTCAACCTGGCGATGCCCGGAGATCGGCTGACCGAGGCCGCCCGGGTCGTCCGCCCCGGCGGCCAGGTGCTGAACATCGCCTACCCCCAGCCGGATCCCGCCGTCATCGAGACCGTCTTCACCGCCGCGCGCCACGGAGACCTGGCCGATCTCGCCACCCGCCTGCCGCTCGTGCCCGTCAGGCACTACCCGCTGCGGGAGGCGGTCAGGGCGTACGCGGATCTGGCAGGCACACACGTCAGGGGCAAGCTCGTGGTGACCGTCTAGAGCATGCCGAGCTGGTCGGCCGCGCGCAGCGCCAGCCACACCTCGGCGAAGGCCGTCGTGGAGGTCAGGTCCCTGCCGGTCAGGGCGGCGAAGCGGCGCAACCGGTAGGCCAGCGTGTTCGGGTGGACGTGCAGGGCGGCCGCCGCCTCGTCGGTGCGGCGGTCGCGCTCCATCCAGGTGCGGGCCGAGGTCACCAGCTGCGAGTCGTGCGCCGCGTCGTAGGCGAGCACCGCGCCGAGCACGTGGTCGACCAGGGCCGACAGCGTGGAGGCGTCGCCGGGCAGCCACCGGCCGGTGGGGTCGTCGCCGTAGCCGACCAGGGTACGGCCGGCCTCGGCGGCCCGGGTGGCGGCCCACGCGGCCTCCCGCTGGGCCACCCGCATGCTCTCGCCGGGCGGGAACGGCCTGCTCATCCCGATGTGCACGCCCTCCAGCGCGGCGGCGGCCGTACCCAGGGCGGGCGGGCCGAGCAGGACGTGCTCGTCGCCGCGGCGCAGCATGAGGTGGGGGCGGCCGTCCAGGGCGCGGCGCAGCGCGTCGTCCGGCGCGCCGCGGACGACCAGCAGCACCACGTCGGCCTCCAACGGGATGCCCATCCTGACCAGGCGGCGGCGCGCGGCGGGCGGGTCGAGCAGGTCCTGCAGCAGCTCCGCCAGCGTCTCCGCGCCCTCGCGGCGCAGCGTCTCGCGCTCGTGGCGGGCCATGGCGACCTGCAGCGCCGCGACCGTGGCGATGTGCTGGACCACGGCCAGCCCCGCCGGGCGGGCGCCCTCGCGTTCGAAGGCCACCAGGAACCCGGCGGGCCCGCCGGGCGCGGGCACCGGCAGCACGAAGCCGCCGGGGATCGTGGGCGGCGCGTCCGGCTCGGACGGCAGCACGTCCAGTGACGGCACCGGAACCCCGGGCAGCAGCGGCCTGCCGTACGGCGTGCAGAGGAAGACGTCGTAGCCCGACAGCCGCTCGAGCCGCTTGAACAGCGTGGGCGTGTCGAGGTCCTCGGCGGCCAGCCAGCGCAGCGCGCCGAAGACCTGCAGCTGCGCGCTGAGCCTGTGGTCGCCGTGGACGGAGGCGGCCACCTCCTGCGCGACCGCGATGAACGGCACGGCCAGCGGCACCTCGAGCACCGGCATCCCGCGCTCCTGCGCGGCGTCGAGGAACGCCCGGTGCAGGGGCGGGACGTGCAGCTGGGCCGACAGGGCGAGCGCGGAGACGCCGGCGTCGTCGAGCCGTTCCAGGTAGGCGCGCTGGCGGGCGGCCGGGCGCGGCACGCCGAGGCCCGTGGTCATGATCACCTCGGCGCCGAGCAGCCACGGCGTGGGGTCGTCCAGCTCGCTGACGTGCGCCCACGACACCGACCTGCCCAGCCCCGCCTCTCCGGCAAGCAGGCGCAGTTGCAGGGCGGGCGAGCGAAGCAGGTCCTCCACCGTGAGTTTGTGTTCGCCCACAAAACACACCGTACCTCTCCGTGACTGAGACAATTGCCGCAGCTCAGAGGGCTGACGAACACTGGCACCCATGAACAGAGGTCCCGTCGACTCGAGTCAGGTCCCGCGCTTCGCCGGTCCCGCCACCTTCGCCCGTCTGCCCCGGCTGGACGAGGTCGAGCGGGCGGACGTCGCGGTCGTGGGGGTGCCCTTCGACAGCGGCGTCTCCTACCGGCCCGGCGCCCGCTTCGGACCCGCCGCGGTGCGCGAGGCGTCGCGGCTGCTGCGGCCCTACCACCCGGGCCTGGACGTCTCGCCGTTCGAGCAGGCGCAGGTCGTGGACGCCGGCGACATCGCCGCCAACCCGTTCGACATCCGCGAGGCCATCGAGACCATCGAGGCGGCGGCCGACGGGCTGGACGCCCGGCTGGTCACCATCGGCGGCGACCACACGATCGCGCTGCCGCTGCTGCGCTCGGTCGCGCGCGAGCACGGGCCGGTGGCGCTGCTCCACTTCGACGCCCACCTGGACACCTGGGACACCTACTTCGGCGCCGAGTACACGCACGGCACGCCGTTCCGGCGGGCGGTCGACGAGGGCATCGTCGACACCGAGGCGCTCAGCCATGTCGGCATCCGCGGCCCGCTGTACGGCAAGAAGGACCTCGAGGACGACCGGCGCATGGGCTTCGGGATCCTGACGGCCGCGGACGTGTACCGGCGCGGAGTGGACGAGGTCGTCGAGATGCTGCGCGAGCGCATCGGCGACAGGCCCCTCTACGTCTCCGTCGACATCGACGTGCTCGACCCCGCCCACGCCCCCGGCACCGGGACTCCCGAGGCGGGCGGGCTCACCTCCAGGGAACTGCTGGAGATCCTGCGCGGCCTGGCCGGATGCCGCCTCGTCGGAGCGGACGTGGTGGAGGTCGCGCCCGCCTACGACCATGCCGAGATCACCTCCGTGGCCGCCTCGCACGTGGCCTACGACCTGGTGAGCCTGATGGCCCTGGACGAGGGCGCGGCCGACACCCCGATCCCGCCGATCATTCCGGCCGTGGATCCCATCGGAACCGGCGGATAGCCACCAGCGCTCCCGCCAGGCCCCAGATGGCGAGCACGGCGAGGCTGTGCCAGGTCGGCCCGGTGAGCAGGGCTTGGTTGAACGGCCGCACCGGCAGCACGTCCGAGACCGCGTTCAGCACGTCGGAGTGGATCGGCATGTACGTGCCCGCGACGAACACCAGCGGGAACTGCACCAGCTGCACCACCGCGGGCGCGGCCTCGGCGTTGCGGATCAGCGAGGCCACGGCCACGCCGAGCGCGCAGAAGGCCGCCGCGCCGAGCACGAGCGTGGCCACGATCCCGGGCAGCCGCGCCGGGTCGGGGAACGGCACGCCGTACAGCCGGCCGACGAGCGAGACGAGCAGCACGTCGACGACACTGACCAGCACGCAGTGGGCCAGCAGGCCGACGAAGTAGGTGCGGGCCGGCAGCGGGGTGGCGTGGACGCGCTTGAGTATGCCGTCCTGGCGCCGGGCGGCCAGCACGATCGCCAGCTGGCTGAAGCAGGAGCCGAGCACCGACACCGCGGCGATCGTGGGCACGTAGTACTGCAGCGCCGACATGCCGTAGAAGTAGTCGCCCGTCTCGACGCCGCCGAACAGCGCGCCGAAGATCACGATGACCACGACGGGGAAGACGAACGTGAAGAACGCGCTCTGCGGGTTGCGCCAGAACGACAGCTGCTCGTAGCGGATCTGGTGCCAGATGAGTCTCATGATCGCGTCAGCTCCAGGTAGACGTCCTCCAGGCTGGGCCGGTCCACGGTCAGCCCGTCCAGCACGACGCCGCTCCAGATCAGCTCCCTGAGGGTGCCGGTGGGGTCGTCGGTCTCGAGGGTGACGGGCCCCTCGGGGGTCAGGTAGCTGATGCGGACCTTGGCCGAGTCGCGCCCGCCCAGCGTGGCCGGGGTGCCCGTGGCGACGACGCGGCCGCCGGACATCACCGCCACCCGGTCGGCCAGCTCCTGCGCCTCCTCCATGTAGTGCGTGGTGAGCACGATCGTGGTGCCCGAGTCGCGCAGGTTCCTGATCAGCTCCCAGGCGCCGCGCCGGGCGTTGGGGTCGAAGCCGGTGGTCGGCTCGTCCAGGAAGAGCAGGCTGGGGTTGCCGATCACGCCGAGCGCCAGGTCGAGGCGGCGCTTCTGGCCGCCGGACAGCGCCTTGACCTTGCGCCGCGCCTGCTCGCGCAGGTCGACCAGGTCGATGACCTCGTCCACGTCGCGCGGCGCCGGGTAGTAGCCGGCGTTGCGCGCGATGGTCTCGCGCACGGTCAGGTACGGCTCGACCGCGATGTCCTGCAGCACCAGCCCGATCCGCGCGCGCAGCGCCGGGTCGCGCGGGTCCATGCCCAGCACCTCGACCACCCCGGCGTCCTTGACGCGGAAGCCCTCGATGATCTCCAGCGTGGTGGTCTTGCCCGCGCCGTTCGGGCCGAGCAGCGCGAAGATCTCCCCGTGCTCGACGCCGAAGCTGACCTCCCGTACGGCCCGCACCGCGCCGTACCGTTTGGCCAGGCCTTCCACTACGAGCGCACGCACGTGACCTCCACCCGGATGTCGAGGTAGCGCCCGGCCGTGCCGCGGTAGGCGGTCACGCCGAACTCGGTCCTGTCGACGCGCGTGGTGGCCACGACGGTGAACGAGCCCGACTCCACCTTCGACCGCTCGACGGTCAGCGCCACCGGCCGGGTGACGCCCCGCACGGTCAGCGTCCCTTCCAGCGAGCCGTCGGCACGGAAGGTCATGACGGGGAAGCGGTCGGTGTCGAGCAGGCGGGCCGAGCGCACGCTGGCGTCGCGCTGGTCGTTGCCTGTGTGGAAGCTCCCCGCGTCGATCTCCACCTCGACGCGCGAGTCGGCGAGCGGCTCGGCCACGTCGACGATCCCCGACCGGATGGCGAACGTGCCCCGCACCGGCGCCAGCCCGAACAGGTGCCGGGTCCTGAACGTGATGGATCCCGAGTCGATCTTGTAGCGTCCCAGTTGAGGTGTCATGCCGTCCATTGCACGATCCGGCGCCCGGTCTCCGGCAGGGCCGGCCGTAGGGACCGGGATGCGACTTTCGTAGGTACCTGGCCCTTCACCCGATGTCATACCGTTGGCGGCATGATGCGCAGGCACTGGTTCGCCGTGGACGTGGCGATCGCCGTCGCCTTAGCGCTGCTTGACACCGTGCTGACCCTCACGCACGCGTCCTGGTGGCCTTCGCGGCCGGATGCGCCGGCCTGGGCCCTGCTCGGCGTGCAGGCCCTGGCGTGTCTGTCGCTGGCGGCGCGCCGCAAGGCCCCGCTGACCGTGCTGGTCGTGCTCGGCGCGTTCACCCTGCTCGTGACGCTGCTGATCTGGCCGCTCGGCGCGATCACCCCGGCCAACCCCGACAACTTGTGGGCGCCGTTCGCCACGTCGCTGGCCGCCTACGGCCCGCTCTACTACTGCGGCGAGAACCGCCGCAAGGCCGTCCTCGCGCTGGCCGTCTTCACGCTGATCATCGTGCACCCGTGGCAGCCGTCCGTGCTGCTCATCACGCTCGGCGTGCTCCGCGTCGCCGTCGGCCCGCTGCTCGCGCTCTACTTCGACGCCCGCAGGCGCCTGGTCCAGGCGCTGACCGAGCGCGCCGAGCGCGCGGAACGCGAACGCCATCTGCTGGCCGAGCAGGCCCGCACCGAGGAGCGGGCCCGCCTGGCCGGCGAGATGCACGACGTGGTCACCCACCGGGTCAGCCTGATGGTGCTGCAGGCGGGCGCGCTGCGCATGACCGCCGCCGACGAGGAGACCCGCAGGCAGGCCGAAGAGCTGCGGGTGGCGGGCGTCCAGGCGCTGGACGAGCTGCGCGACCTGGTCGGCATCCTGCGCACGGCGCCCGAGGGCGAGCAGACGCCGTCGGTGGCGGGCTTCGCCGCGCTGGTGGCCGAGTCCACGGCGGTCGGCAACCCGGCCGAGCTCGTCGAGGAGGGCGACCCGGCGCTGGCCTCGCCCGTCGTCGGCCGCACCGCCTACCGGATCGTCAGGGAGGGGCTGACCAACGTGCGCAAGCACGCCCCAGGCGCGCGCGTGACCGTCCGCGTCGAGTACGGCGAGGCGCAGGTGCGCCTGTCGATCCGCAACACGCCGCCCACCCGGGAGGCCGGCGAGCTGGCCGGCACCGGGTCCGGGCTCGGCATCGCGGGCCTGCGCCAGCGCATCGACGTCGTGCACGGCACGCTGCGCGCGGGCCGCGAGCCCGACGGCGGCTTCCGGCTGGAGGCCACGCTGCCCGCCTACGTTCCGACCGGGGTGTAGCCGGTGATCCGTGTGGTGGTGGTCGACGACGAGGCGATGGTGTGCCGCTTCCTGAGCACGATCCTGGGCGCCTCGGGCGACATCGAGGTTGTCGGCCAGGCGCACGACGGCGCGGCCGGGGTCGAGGAGGTCGTGCGGCAGCGGCCCGACGTGGTGCTCATGGACCTGCGCATGCCGGGCGTGGACGGGATCACCGCGATCGAGCGGCTCGGCAGGCTCCAGGATCCGCCGCCGATCGTGGTGCTGACCACGTTCGACGCCGACCAGTACGTGCTGCGCGCGCTGCGGGCCGGCGCATCGGGGTTCCTGGTCAAGTCCACGCCGCCGGAGGAACTGATCGGGCTGGTCAGGGTGGCGGCAGAGGGCCACACCGTACTGTCGCCGGCCGCCGCCCGCCGCCTCATCGCGGCCTCCGCCGACACGCACCCGGCCCGTGACAGGGCCAAGGAGCTGGTCGAGTCGCTGACCGAGCGGGAGGCCGAGGTCCTGGCGCTGCTCGGCGAGGGGCTGTCGAACGCCCAGATCGCGGCCCGGCTCTACCTGGCCGAGGCCACGATCAAGGGATACGTGTCACGCATGCTGGACAAGCTGGGCTGCGCCAACCGCACCCAGGCAGGGCTGATCGCCCATGACGCCGGGCTGGTCTAGCGGGTGCCCCAGGAGTAGGTCTGCTTGCGCAGCTTCAGGTAGACGAAGGATTCCGTGGCGCGCACGGCGGGGATTGCCCGGATTTTGCTGAGAATTTCCAACAGGTGGGCGTCGCCTTCACACACCACTTCGACGATCACGTCGAAGGAGCCCGCGGTCAGCACCACGTAGTCGATCTCCTCGATGGCCGCCAGCTCGTCGGCGACGGACTCCAGGTCGCCCTCGCAGTTCACACCGATCATCGCCTGGCGGGGGAAGCCCAGCGTGAGCGGGTCGGTGACGGCCACGATCTGCATCACCCCGGAGTCCTGCAGGCGCTGCACACGCTGGCGTACAGCGGCCTCCGACAGGCCGACGGCCTTGCCGATGGCCGCGTACGGCTTGCGACCGTCGCCCTGGAGCTGCTCGATGATCTGCTTGGAAAGATCGTCGAGAACGAACGCCGCGGGGGAGGCGTCATTGTTGCGGCGTACGCGCGGCGGCGTCGTCATTACGAGGGGACCTCCTGCTGGCTCCTGGTCCGGCGTTACGGGCACGTGCCCGCAGCATTGCCGTCCTGGTGCGACATGTTGTCAGTTCTGGGCGTCATGTCAAGCGAATTCGTAGCAATTTGATATCTTCACCACGAAATCCCTTGTCCTAGGGCCGTTGCTCTGTAAGAGTCGCGGCATCTCAGCCACCTCACCAGGAGGTCGTCTTGACCGAGCTCGTCGAGGTCAGAATCAAATATGTGACCTTGGCCATGGAGCCGACGAAGGAGGGCGCGTGACCACCCGTCTGCAGAACTTCATTAACGGTGAGTTCGTGGACGCCAAGAGCGGGCGTTACTCCGACGTCATCGACCCCTGCACGGGCGAGGCCTACCTTCAGGCCCCGATCTCCGGTGCGGAGGACGTGGACGCCGCCTACGCCGCCGCGGCAGCCGCGTTCGGGTCGTGGGGCCAGACCACGCCGGGCGAGCGGGCCAACCTGCTCCTCAAGGTCGCCGACGCCATCGACGCGCGAGCCGACGAGATCAACGAGGCGGAGTGCAGGAACACCGGCAAGCCGCGGGCCAGGATGGCCGAGGACGAGACGCCGCTCGCGGCCGACCACTTCCGCTTCTTCGCCGGCGCGGCCCGCACGCTCGAAGGGCCCACGTCAGGCGAGTTCCTCGCCGAGCACACCAGCGTCATCCGGCACGAGCCGGTCGGTGTCATCGGCCAGGTCACGCCCTGGAACTACCCGCTGATGATGGCGGTCTGGAAGATCGCTCCGGCGCTCGCCGCGGGTAACACGATCGTGCTCAAGCCGTCGGACACCACGCCGGCTTCCACGGTCAAGCTCGCCGAGATCGTCGGCAGCGTGCTCCCGCCCGGCGTCTTCAACGTCGTCACGGGCGACAGGGAGACCGGCGCCCTGGTCGTCGGCCACCCGACCGCCTCGATGGTGGCCATCACCGGCTCCGTCGGCGCGGGCATGGCGGTGGCCAAGACCGCGGCCGAGGACCTCAAGCGGGTGCACCTCGAGCTCGGCGGCAAGGCGCCCGTCGTGGTCTTCGAGGACGTCAAGGACCTGAAGAAGGCCGCCGGCGACATCGCCACCGCGGGGCTCTACAACGCCGGGCAGGACTGCACCGCCGCCTGCCGCGTGCTGGTCCAGGAGAGCGTGCACGACGAGTTCGTGGCCGCGCTCACCGAGGCCGCCGCGGGTACGGTGACCGGCGACCTGTCCGACGAGGACGCGCTGTACGGCCCGCTCAACAACGCCAACCAGCTCGCCCGCGTCCAGGGCTTCGTCGAGAGGACCCCGGCACACGCCAAGGTTCTCACCGGCGGCCACCAGGTCGGGGACAAAGGCTACTTCTTCGCCCCGACCATCATCGACGGTCTCAAGCAGGACGACGAGATGGTGCAGCACGAGGTCTTCGGGCCCGTCATCACCGTCCAGACGTTCAGCGACGAGGCCGACGCCCTGGCCAAGGCCAACGACGTGCAGTACGGGCTGAGCAGTTCGGTCTGGACGTCCGACCACGGCCGGGCCATGCGGATGTCGAACAAGCTCGACTTCGGCGTGGTCTGGGTGAACACGCACATCCCGTTCGTCAGCGAGATGCCGCACGGTGGCTTCAAGCACTCGGGATACGGAAAGGACCTCTCGGTGTTCGGTCTTCACGACTACACCAGGGTCAAGCACATTATGCACTTCATCGGCGAGTAGCAAAGATAAGTTGGGATAAGCCTGGATATGACCGATCTGTCTGCTATTGAACTAGAGGACGTCGTCAAGGAGTTCACCTCCCACGGCGAGGTCGTCCAGGCTGTCAAGGGCGTCACGCTCGACATAGCCGAGGGGGAGTTCTTCTCCCTCCTCGGCCCCTCCGGCTGCGGCAAGACCACGACCATGCGGATGATCGCCGGGTTCGAGGACCCCTCGCGTGGCCTGGTCAAGCTGCACGGGAAGGACGTCACCAACGTCCCGCCGAACAAGCGGGACGTGAACATGGTCTTCCAGTCCTACGCGCTGTTCCCGCACATGAACGTGTGGGACAACGTGGCGTTCGGACTCAAGCAGCGCAAGGTCGACTCCGCCGAGATCCAGCGGCGGGTCTCCGAGATGCTGGAGATCGTGGCCCTGACCGGGCGCGAGCGGCGCATGCCGCGCGAGATGTCCGGCGGCCAGCAGCAACGCGTCGCGCTGGCCAGGGCCCTGGTGAACAAGCCCAGGGCGCTGCTGCTCGACGAGCCGCTCGGCGCCCTGGACCTGAAACTGCGCCAGGCCATGCAGATCGAGCTCAAGCGCATTCAGCGCGAGGTCGGCATCACGTTCGTGTATGTCACGCACGACCAGGGCGAGGCCCTGACCATGAGCGACCGGATCGCCGTCATGAACGACGGCCTGGTCGAACAACTCGCCAACCCGCGAGAGATCTACGAGAAGCCCTCCACGGCGTTCGTGGCCGGCTTCATCGGCACCTCCAACCTTCTCGCCGGCACGGCCACGTCCGGCGTGCTGAAGATCGGCGGCGGCCGCGTTCTGGTCCCCGGCCGTGACGGTGACGTGACGGTCACCGTACGGCCAGAGAAGATCACCGTCTCCGCGGACGAACCCGACGGAGAGTTGAGTGCGGTGCCCGGCATCGTTTCCGAGCTGGTCTACCTGGGGACATATAACAGTTACACCGTTGCTCTGACCGACGGGGCCGAGATCACGGTGTTCCAGCAGAATGCGCACGACTCCACGATCACCGCGGAGCGGGGCGACTCCGTCTGGCTTTCGTGGCAGGCGCAGCATTCATACGTGATTGGAAGTTGACAGTCGCTCATGGACTTCAGGAATGACCCCGCCTTTCTGCGGGGAATGACGCAACCCCGGACTCGCCGCGACTTCTTCAAGGTCGCCGGCTTCTCGGCCGCCGGGCTCGCCCTGGCCGCCTGCGGAGTCCAGGGGCAGAAGGCGGCCCCGCCCAAGGCCGACGCGGTCAAGGACTATTGGGCCAAGCAGACGAAGCATGGGCACCTGGTCTTCGCCAACTGGCCGGAGTACATGCCCCAGGACCAGGCTCCGCTGAAGGAGTTCACCAAGAACACCGGCATCGCCGTGGAGTACAAGGAGGTCATCCAGGACAACGCCGAGTTCTTCGGCAAGTCCGACCCGGTGCTGCGCGCGGGCCAGTCGCTCGGCTACGACATCGTCGTCATGACCAACGGTGTTCAGCTCCAGCACATGCTGGACCTGGGCTACGTCGTCCCGCTCGACCCGTCGAAGATGCCGAACTTCTTCGCCAACGCCGGAGAGAAGTTCAAGAAGCGCATCTACGACCCGGGTAACAAATACACCATGCCCTACGCCTCCGGCGTCACGGGCATCGCGTGGAACACCAAGTACGTCACGGAAGACATCACCAGCATCCACTCGCTCTGGGACCCCAAGTACAAGGGCCGGGTCGGGATGATGGACGATCCCCAGGAGATCGCCAACTTCGGCATGTACGCCCTGGGCATCGACCCGGAGAGGTCGACCGAGGAGGACTGGAAGAAGGCAGGCGCCAAGCTCAAGGAGCAGCGCGACGCCGGCATGGTCCGCAAGTACTACCAGCAGAACTACATCGACGCGGTCTCCAAGGGCGACATCTGGCTGAGCATGGCCTGGTCGGGCGACGTCTTCCAGCGCCAGGTCGCGGGCGAGCCGGTCAAGTTCGTGGTGCCCCAGGAGGGCGGCACGATCTGGACCGACAACATGCTCATCCCGAAGGGCGCGGCCAACCCGCTCGACGCGATCACGCTGATGGACTACTTCTACCAGCCCGGGCCCGCCGCCGAGCTGGCCTCGTTCATCCAGTACGTCTCGCCCGTGCCGGGCGTCCAGGACGTGCTGAAGCAGCAGGCGGCCGCCACCACCAAGCCCGCCGACAAGAAGGCGCTGGAGGAGATGGTGAACAGTCCGCTGATGTTCCCGTCCGAGGCCGACTTCGCCAAGCTGCACGGCTACACCCGGCTGACCACGGCACAGGAGCAGGTGTTCAATCCGATCTTCCAGTCAGTGACCCAGGCATAGTGATGAAACGTCTCACCCCCTACCTGCTCGCGCTACCGAGCTGGATGTGGCTGGCGATATTCCTGGTGGTGCCGATGGTGGCGATGCTCTCGGTGTCGCTGCAGACAGGCAACGCCATCGACGGCTACGCCATGACCTTCAGCGTGAGCAACTACTCCCACGCCATCAGCCAGTTCAGCACCCAGTTTGTGCGTTCCTTCGTGTACGGCGGGCTGGCCACCGTGGCCATGCTCCTGATCGGGTACCCGGTGGCGTACTGGATCGCGTTCAAGGGCGGGGCACGCAAGTCGATGTACCTGTTCCTGCTGCTCCTGCCCTTCTTCGTGTCGTTCGTGCTGCGGACCATCTCCTGGGGGTTCATGCTCGCCGACGACGGCATCCTGCTGGGGCCGCTGAAGAGCTGGGGGCTGCTGCCGTCGGAGTTCCACGTGCTGGCCACCACGGTGGCCGTGGTGGGCGGGCTGACCTACAACTTCCTGCCGTTCATGATCCTGCCGATCTACGTGGCGCTGGAGCGGGTCGACCCGCGGGTGGTCGAGGCCGCCCAGGACCTGTACTGCACCCGCTTCGCCGCCTTCCGGCGGGTCGTGCTGCCGCTGTCGCTGCCCGGGGTGTTCGCCGGGGTGCTGATGACGTTCGTGCCGGCCACGGCCGACCCGGTCAACGCCCAGATCCTGGGCGGCACCTCCAACACGATGATCGGCAACATCATCCAGACCGAGTACCTGACGAACCTGAACTACCCGACCGCTGCGGCGCTGTCGTTCACGCTGATGGCCGTGCTGCTGCTGGGTATCTTCCTGTACGCCAGGGCGCTCGGCACCGAGAACGTCCTCGAGGCGGTAGCGCGATGAGGGGGGCCCTGCGCGGCAAGCTGCTGCACATCTACACCTGGCTGGTCATCATCTGGCTGTCGTCGCCGATCGCCGTGATGATCCTGTTCGGCTTCAACGACAAGAAGTCGAAGTCGAACACCAGCTGGCAGGGCTTCACGCTCAAGTGGTACCAGCAGCTCTTCGAGATCGACGGGCTCACCACGGCGCTGCGCAACTCGCTGGTGATCGCGGTGGTCGCCACCATCATCACGGTCGTGATCGGGACGATGCTGGGGCTGGCCGTCGGCCGGTACCGCTTCAGGGGGCACGGGACCACCAACTTCCTGGTGTTCGCCGCCATCTCCACGCCCGAGCTGGTCATGGGCGCCTCGTTGCTGTCGATGTTCGTCTCGGGCAACGTGCCGCGCGACTCCAGCACGATCATCATCGCGCACGTGCTGTTCTCGCTGTCGTTCGTGGTCGTGACCGTGCGGGCCCGGGTGATCACGCTCGACCCGGCGCTCGAGGAGGCCGCCAAGGACCTCGGGGCCAGCGCCTGGGGCACGTTCCGTCAGGTGACGCTGCCGTCGATCATGCCCGGCGTGGCGGCGGGCGCGATGCTGTCGTTCGCGCTGTCGATCGACGACTACGTGGTGACCAGCTTCGTCAACGGTTCCACCATGACGTTCCCGCTGTGGATCGTGGGCTCGGTGAAGACCGGCATCCCGCCGCAGGTCAACGTGATGGGGACGATTATCTTCGGAGTGGGGGTGCTGATCGCCGTCGCCAACGCGGTGATGGCGCGGCGCCGCTCCTGAGGCGTTCCGCCGAACCCCCCGCGTGCCGCGGGGGGTTCGGCCTTCTTTTACCAAGAACAGGGAGGCGAGATCGGATTTCGGCGGGGGGAACCCGTGCGCGATCACCCAATAACGATCCCGCAATTCGTTTTATAACTGGATATTTCGTAGGGAAGTGGGATTTGTGGATCCGCTGAAGGCTCTTGCTGATGCGGAGCGCAAGCCGTACTGGCTGGACAGTCTGGCCAGACCCGAGCCGCAGCCGCGGCTCATTGGACACACCACCGCCGACCTGGTCGTCGTCGGCGGCGGATTCTCGGGCCTGTGGACGGCCCTGATGGCCAAGGAACGCGACCCGTCGCTGGACGTGGTGCTGCTGGAAGGGCGCAGGATCGGCTGGGCCGCGAGCGGCCGCAACGGCGGGTTCTGCATGGCGACGCTCACCCACGGGCTGCCCAACGGCCTGGAGCGCTGGCCGGAGGAGATCGACACGCTCGAGCGCATGGGCGTGGAGAACCTCGACGAGATCGAGCGGACCGTGCGGCGTTACGGCATCGACTGCTCCTTCGAGCGCACCGGCGAGCTCAGCGTCGCCACCGAGCAGTGGCAGCTCGACGGGCTCACCGAGTTCCAGGACGTGATCGAGGAACACGGGCTCGACTACGAGTTCCTCGACAGGGACCAGGTGCGTGCGCAGGTCGACTCGCCCACCTACCTGGGCGGGCTGTGGGACAGGGCCGGCGGCGCCATGGTCGACCCGGCACGGCTGGCCTGGGGGTTGCGGGAGGCGTGCCTGTCGCTCGGCGTGCGCATCCACGAGCGCAGCCCGGTGCGTTCCATGCATGACGACGGCACCTCGCTGACGCTGCAGACCCCGCACGGGTCAGCCACGGGGGCCCGGGTGGCGCTGGCCACCGGGGTGTTCCCGCCGCTGCTGCGCAGGCTCAAGCACTTCGTGGTGCCCGTCTACGACTACGCGCTGATGACCGAGCCGCTGGCGCCTGCCCAGATGGAGGCCATCGGGTGGCGCAACCGGCAGGGGATCGGCGACGCGGCCAACCAGTTCCACTACTACCGGCTGACCGACGACAACCGGATCCTGTGGGGCGGCTACGACGCCGTGTACTACAACGGCGGCTTCATCAAGCCGGAGTACGACCAGCGCGACGCCACCTTCGTCAAGCTGGCCGGGCACTTCTACGACACCTTCCCGCAGCTGTCGGAGGTCCGCTTCACGCACCGGTGGGGCGGCGTCATCGACACCTGCAGCCGCTTCAGCGCCTTCTTCGGTCAGGCGCACGGTGGGCGGCTGGCCTACGCGGTCGGCTACACGGGCATGGGCGTCGGGGCGACCAGGTTCGGCGCCAACGTCATGCTCGACCTGCTGTCCGGTGAGTCCACGGCGCGCACGCAGCTGCGGATGGTCCGGGAGAAGCCCGTCCCGTTCCCGCCCGAGCCGCTGCGGTCGGGGGTGATCCAGTTCACCCGCTGGTCGATCGCCCAGGCCGACCAGCACGAGGGGCGGCGCAACCTCTGGCTGCGCACGCTCGACCGGATGGGTCTCGGGTTCGACTCCTGACGATCCGCCTGGTGGGCGGGTCCCGTGGGATCCGCCCACCCGCATCACGGTGGGAATAGGCGTCGGCGGTTTCGCGCTTGCTCTGGTGATCACTCCGGCGTTGGGAGAATGGTCACATGAGAGTGGAGTTCGGCGACGGGCTCGTGGGTGAGCTGCGGGTGCCGGAAGGTGACGGCGCCTCTGCCGGGCTGGTGTTCACCGGGCCGTTCACGGGCGTGCGGCAGCAGGTCACAGGGCTGTACGCGGAGCGGCTTGCCGGGCACGGGTTCGCCACGCTGGCCTTCGACCATCGCAACTGGGGCGAGTCGGCGGGGGAGCCGCGCTGTCATGAGGATCCCCAGGGCAAGCTGCGCGACCTGCGGCAGGCCGTATCGTTCCTGCGCTCCAGGCCGGAGGTGGACCGGGATCGTATTGGCGCGGTGGGCATCTGCCTCGGCGCTGGATACGCCCTGAAATTTGCAGCTTTCGACCCACGGGTGCGGGCGTTCGCCGGCATCGCCGGCGCGTACAACAACCCCTACACGATGCGATCGGGCATGGACTACCAGGCCGTGCTCGGTGACTTCGCCAGGATCCTGGAGGACCAGGATCTGGGCGGGCCGGTGGAGTACCTGCCCGCCGTCGCCGCCCCGGGCTCGGGCGAGGCCGCGATGCCGGGCGAGGAGCCGTACGCCTACTACGGCACCGCGCGCGGGGCCACCGCCACCTGGCGCAACGAGGTGACCAGGGGCAGCATTCGCGAGCTCGTCACGGTCGACAACATGATGGGCGCCGACTTCCTGTCGCCCAAGCCCGCCCTGGTCGTGCACGGGGTGGTCGACGCCTACTGCTCGCCGGAAGGCGCGGAGGAGGCCTACCGCCGCCTCGACCAGCCCAAACGGCTCCTCTGGCTGGACGCCAAGCAACACGTCGACCTCTACGACCGCGAGCCGTACGTCACTCAGGCGGTCGAGGCGACCGCCGACTTCATGAGGGAGAACCTGGGTAATCCCTCCTAGGGGGAATCATGCGTGCTGTCCAGTTTGCTCGTTTCGGCGACCCGGAAGTGCTCGAGGAGGTCGAGCTGCCCGACCCGGTGGTGGGGCCCGGCCAGCTGCTCGTCGACGTCGAGGCGGCGGGCATCAACTTCGCCGACGTCCGGCAGATCGCGGGGCTGTACTCGCCGCCCAAGGACCTGCCGTACATCCCCGGCTCGGAGGTGGTCGGGCGGACCCATGACGGGCGGCGGGTGATGGGGTTCACCGCCAACGGGTACGCCTCCAGGGCCGTGCTGTCCGAGCGTGACACCGTCTGGCTGCCCGAGACGCTGGGCGGCGGGGCCGCGCTCGCGCTGCTCGTGCAGGGGCTGACCGCCTGGCACCTGCTGCGCTCCTCGGCCCGGCTGCGCGAGGGGGAGACTGTCGTGGTCAACTCGGCCGCCGGCGGCGTGGGCAGCCTGGCGATCCAGTTGGCCAAGGAGTTCGGCGCCGGGCGCGTCATCGGCACCGCCTCGACCGAGGACAAGCAGGCGCTCGTCACCTCGCTGGGGGCCGACGTCGCGGTGGACGGCAGGGTCGACGGGTACGCCGAACGCATCATCGAGGCCAACGACGGCCGGGCGGCGGACATCATCCTGGACGCCGTCGGCGGGCTCGTCTTCGACGCGGCGCTCGGCGCGCTCACCACCTTCGGCCGCCTCATCAGCTACGGATCGTCGTCCGGGCAGGCCGCCCAGCCCGTCGAGCCCGGCCGGCTCACGGCGCTCAACATCGGCGTGGCCGGCTTCTGGCTCCGGCCGCTGCTCGCCGAGGGCGGGGTCGACGGGCCGCCCATGCAGGAACTGCTGTCGCTCACGGCCTCCGGCCGTCTCCGCCCGCTCGTCGGCGGCGAGTACCCGCTCTCCCAGGCCGCCAAGGCCCTGACCGACCTCGCCTCCCGCCGCACCGTCGGCAAACTCGTCCTGGTTCCCTGATCTCCTCGGGTACGCCTGGGGAGATCTCGGCGTGTGATCTTCTCGGTACGCCCGCCGTACCTGGGGAAGTCTTGGCGTGTGATCTTCTCGGGTACGCCTCGGGGAATCTTGGTGTGTGATGTGGGGATCTTCTGGGCAGGAGATCATCCGAACCCCCCGGTGAAGATCGCGGGGGTGGCGCGGTGCGCGCGAGGTGGTGGGCGGGGGCGGCGACCCTGGTCGTGGTGTCCGGATGCGGGACCGAGCGGGTGCTCGACATCCCGTCGGCCGTGCAGGAGCCCAAGGTCCCGGACTGTGTACTGAAATATCGGGATCGCGCCGGCGAGGCGCTGGCCCGCACCCGCCTGATACGCGAGATCGACCGCTACCTGGCAGGCCAGCCAGGGCGCATCGCCTACAGCGCGCACGACCTGGTCACCGGGATCACGCTGGGATACCGCGAGCACGAAGGCCGCATGATCACCGCCAGCGGCGCCAAGGTCGACATCCTGACCGCGCTGCTGCTGCGGCGGGGCAAGCTCGGCGCCGACGAGCACGACCTGGCCACTCGCATGATCAGGGACAGCGACAACTCGGCCGCCGACGCGCTCTGGAGCCGGGTCGGCGCCGCGTACGGCATGAGCCGGTTCTACCGCCAGGTGGGCCTGCGCCAGACCGAGCCGGGGCCGAGCCGCTACTGGGGCGGCACGAACACCAGCCCCGCCGACCGCGTACGGCTGCTGCGCCTGCTGGTCAAGGGCGGCCACGGCCTGAGGCGCGCCGACCGGGACATGGTGCTCGGCCTGATGGGCCGCGTCCAGCCGGACCAGGTCTGGGGCATCAGCGCCGCCGCCCGTCCCGGTGACCGCATCGCGCTCAAGAACGGCTGGACGCCGCGCCCCTTCGAGCACAACACCTGGGCACTCACCAGCTACGGCCGCATCACGGGCCCCGGCAGGGACCTCCTCCTGTCGATCCAGACGGATCTCCAACCGGGCGAGGTCACGGGCATCCAGGCCATCGAAGGTCTCGCCAAACTCATCGGCTACCGCCTGTCGACCCTCCGCCAGTCCAAGGGCCGCCCCTGCGCCGGCACTCCCTACGCCTGATCCGGCCTATGACGGCAACCCGCTCCACCAGCAGCCCACCGGCGGAGAACGCCTGGAGGCAGTGGAACGGGGATGGAACGCCGTAAGAGTGGCGTGGCGCCCCGATGCAGACCCCCTCGGGGCGCCACGGCCGACAACTCCCGGACGATCCAGGTGCCTACCCGGGGGATCACGAGCTCACTGGATGACCGTGCCCGAGGTCCCGTCGACCGTGATGGTCTGGCCGGAGGCGATGGAGTCGGTGGCCCGTGGCACGCCCACGACGGCGGGGATGCCGTACTCGCGCGCCACCACCGCCCCGTGCGAGTTGGCGCCGCCCATCTCCATCACCAGGCCGCCCGCCGTGAGGAACAGAGGCGTCCAGCCGGGATCCGTCGACGGGCAGACGAGGATCTCGTCGCCGTTGACGTGCTCGACACCGCCGCCGGGCAGCGAACGTACGGCCAGCCGCTTGTCACCCAGGTGGCGCGCCAGGATCCTGCCTGAGTCGAGGTCCACCTCGAAGTGATCGGGGTTGACCGCGCCCGACACGACCGCCTCGCCCAGCCCAGGGGCGGCGTCGATGACGGCACGACGGCGGGTGCCGGTGACCGGGTTCGCGGTGAACATCACGCCCGCGGTCTCCGACTGGACCATCCGCTGCACGACCACGGCCAGGCTCACGGTGCGGTGGTCGATGCCGTTGGACGCCCGGTAGGCGTAGGCGCGGTCGGTCCAGAGCGAGGCCCAGCACCTGCGGACCGCGTCGAGTACCTCGGCGGGGCCGATCACGTTCAGGTAGGTGTCCTGCTGTCCGGCGAAGCTGGCGTCGGGCAGGTCCTCGGCCGTCGCCGACGACCGCACCGCGACGGGTGCGCCGTCGAGCTCGGCGGTGATCGCCGTCTTCAGCGCCTCGGGGATCTCCGTCTCGAGGATCTGCTTGCGGGCGGTCGCCGCGTCCGTCACGTCGATGCCGTGGGCGACCATGCGGTAGGCGTCGGTCGCCACGCAGAAGCCGTCGGGCACCGGCAGCCCGGCCCGGGTGAGAACGCCGAGGTTGGCCGCCTTGCCGCCAACACGATCGAGCATCGAACCATCGATGTCCGCGAATTTCAGGATCACATCCATGACCGCCTCCTGAACCTCACGGTAAATCTCAACAGCGTTGAAGTCAACATGCGATGAATTCACTGAGCCCTGAACGCGTAGTTGTTGGAATTTCCAGCCGTATGATCGTGTTTGTCCTAATTGATTGACCGCTCGGCGGCCGACCTCATCCCCTGTCGGTATCACCCCGGTCGAAGCCCACCACGACGGTGTGCTCCTCCGGGAGGGCTCCGTCCTGACCTGGACGGAGACCATGAAGTCCTACCTCGACGTGCTCGCCACCCCCGGCGCCTGGCGTTTCCTCGTGCCCGCCCTGGTGGCTCGCCTGCCGTACGCGATGATGCAGCTGGGCGTGCTCCTGCTCGTCCAGTGGTCTACCGGCTCGTACGGCGCGGCCGGGATGGCCGCCGCGGCGGCCGCCGTGTCGCAGGCGCTGGTCGGCCCGCAGACCGGGCGGCTGGCCGACCGCTACGGGCAGGCGAGAGTGCTGCTGCCCCAGGTGGCGCTGCACGGGCTCGCGCTCGGCACGCTGCTCGCGCTGGCCGCCGCCCACGCCCCCGTGCCGTGGCTGGCGATCACCGCCGCGCTGGCCGGGGCGTCGGTGCCGCAGGTGGGCGCGATGGTCAGGGCTCGCTGGGCGCACCGGCTGGGCGGCACGGGCAGGCTGAACACCGCCTTCGCGGTCGAGTCGATCACCGACGAGCTGACGTTCACGCTGGCGCCCGTGCTGCTGGTGGCGCTGTCGACCGGGTTCTCTCCTGTGGTGGCGCTGCTGGCCGCGCTCACTCTGATCGTCGTGGGTACCGTGCTGTTCGCCACGGTACGGACCGCGATGCCCGAGCCGATGCCGGTCAGGATGCGCTCGGCCGGCGGAGTACTGCGGGTGCGCGGCGTGGCGGTGCTGGCGGGAGCGTTCCTGGCGATGGGCTCGGTGTTCGGCAGCCTGCAGGTCGGGATCACCTCGCTGACCACGGCGCTGGGCACGCCCGCCTCCGCGGGTCCGATCTACGGCACGTTCTCGGCGGCCAGCGTGCTGGGCGGGCTGCTCTACGGCGCCGTCCGCTGGCGGGTGGCGGCCCGGTCGCGGCTGGTGGCCGGGCTGGCGCTGCTGGCCGTCGCGACCAGCGCGCTCACCCTCGCGGGCTCGATCCCCGTCCTGTACGGCACGGCCGCCCTGGCGGGCCTGGTGATCGCCCCCGTGGTGATCACCGGGTACACCATCATCGACCGGCTGGTCCCCGCCGACGTCAGGACCGAGTCGTTCACCTGGCTCAACGGCGCGATCGGGCTCGGCATCGCCGCCGGCGCGTCGCTGGCCGGGCAGCTCGTCGACCACGCAGGCCCGTCGCTGGCCTTCGTCGTGCCGCCCATCACGACCGGCCTGGCCGCGCTGCTGGTGCTCACCCGCATCAGGAGCCTGCGCCCCCTGCCCGACGAGCCCACCGTGATCACCAGCGAGAGCGCCCTCAGTGGGTCAGGACCTCTTCCTGGATGACCTTCGGCACCCCGCGCAGCCCGGCCAGCGCCAGCACCGCCACGACAAGCAGCACCGTGCCGGTGGTGAACCCGGTGACGTGCACGCCCTGCACGAACGCGGTGCGCGCGGCATCGACCAGCTGGGCGCCCTGCCCGGCGGGCAGCCGAGCGGCCGTGGTGAGCGCCCCGGCGATCGACTCGCGGGCGGCGTCCCCCGGCACCCCCGGCGGCAGCACGAGGTTGTCGCGGTAGGTGGTGGTCAGCACCGTGCCGAGGATCGCGATGCCCAGCGCGCCGCCCAGCTCGAAGGCGGTCTCCGAGATCGCCGCCGCCGCGCCCGCTCGGTCGCGCGGAGCGGTGGCCAGCACGTTGTCGTTGTTGACGGTGAAGGTGAGGCCGATGCCCATGCCGCCCACCACCATCGCCACCAGCAGCGCCGGGTAGCTCAGCTGCTGGCCGAGCGTGCCGTAGAAGAAGAACGAGCCCGCGGTCATGGTGAGCCCGAGCGCCACCACCCCGTTCCTGCCGAGCACCCGGATCAGCCGGCCGGCCAGGATCCCGCCCGCGGCACCGCTCAGCCCGCCCGGCAGCCCGGCCAGTCCGGCCTGCAGCGGCGACCAGCCCAGCACGAGCTGGAAGTACCAGGCGAAGAACAGCGACATCGCGGTCATCGCGAAGATCGCCAGCAGGTTCGTCGTGATCGAGGCGGTGAACGCCCTGCGGCGGAACAGCCGCACGTCGATCAGCGGCTCGGGCAGCCTGGCCTGCCGTACGCAGAAGACCACCAGCGCGGCCACCCCGAGCGCCCCCGGCACCAGCACGTCGAACCGGGCGAGGCCGTCGTGGGCGGCCTCCTTGATCGCGTAGATGACCGCCACCACGCCCGCGAACGACAGCGCCACGCTGGGCAGGTCGATGCGTCCGGGGGCGGGGTCGCGTGATTCCGGCAGCACGAGCTGGCCGCCGACCAGCACGACCGCCATGACCGGCAGGTTGATCAGGAACACCGAACCCCACCAGAAGTGGTCGAGCAGCAGCCCGCCGATCACCGGCCCGATAGCGAACCCGGCGGCGCTCATCCCGCTCCACACGCCGATCGCCGCGGTCCGCTCGGCGGGATCGGTGAAGACGTTCCTGATGATCGACAGCGTGGACGGCATGATCGTGGCCGCCGCCACGCCGAGCAGCGCCCGCGCCGCGATCAGGAGCTCGGGGCTGGGCGCGTAGGCGGTCACGGCGGAGGCGGCGCCGAACGCCGCGGCACCCATCAGCAGCAGCCGCTTGCGCCCGATCCTGTCGCTCAGGTTGCCCATCGTCACCAGCAGCCCGGCCAGCGCGAACCCGTAGACGTCGCCGATCCACAGCAGCTGCGTGGAGGTCGCGCCCAGGTCGCCGACCAGCCGGGGCAGCGCCAGGTGCAGCACGGTCATGTCCAGTGACAGCAGCAGCGTGGCCAGGCACGCGATGGCCAGGCAGGCCCATTTTCTCGTCATGCGGGCCAGCCTCGGCCCGCCGGCTGACCGCCCGCTTACCGCGCGCTGACCAGGTTCGCCAGCGCCTGGGTGATGCGCTCGCGCAGTTCCTCCGAGGCGAACCAGCCCTGCCGGCACTCGGCCAGCGCCTGCTCCATCAGCTCCCGCGCCCGCCCTGGCTCGCCGCGCAGCGCCGCCACCTCGCCCAGCCCCAGGTGCGCCCTGGCCATCCCATCGGAGTCGCCGGTACGGCGGGCCAGCTCCAGCGCCCGCAGGTATCCGGCTTCCGCCGCGTCCCTGTCGCCCAGGTGGCGCATGCTGTCGGCCCTGCGCGACAGGTACTCGGCCATGTCCACCATCGCCCCGAGCTGCTCGGACAGCTCGAGCGCCCGGGAGGTCAGCGACAGCGCCCTGCGGTGGTCGCCTCGCGAGTAGGCCAGGTCGCCCAGCCCGCCCAGGACCATCGTCATGCCCCACCGCTCGCCGAGCGACTCGAAGACGGCCAGCGCGTGCTCGAACTCGGCCTCCGCCTCGTCCATGCGGCCCGCATCCAGCAGCAGGAACGCCATCCCCGAGTGGGTGAGCCCCGACGTCCACGGCGGCAGCATCGGCTTGATCCTGTCCATGTCCCGCATGGCCTGCTCGTAGTCGTCGGGCGGCCCGGTGAACATCGACAGCAGCATGGTCAGGAACTCCAGCCCGGCCGTCAGGTTGTCCGTCGGCGAGACGAGCTGCGGCAGCCGGTCCAGCCGGGCGCGGATCGTCTCGTCGGGCCGGTTGCCCCAGGAGGCGATCAGCACGCACATCGCGTACTCCTCGGTCAGCCCGCCGGGCGGCCCGTCGAGCCGGCGCAGCAGATCGGCGGCCAGGCCCGAGCTGGTGATCAGGTGACCGCGCATCCACCAGTAGCAGGCGGCCTGCCCCACCAGCCGCAGCGCCGGCTCCACCCGTCCCGACTCGACCGCCCAGCGCAGCGCCGCGTACACGTCGTCGGACTCGGTGTCGAGCCGCGCCAGCCACTCCAGCTGCTCGCGCGTGCGCAGGTGCGGGTCCGCGGCGGTCACCAGGTCCAGGTAGTAGCCGGTGTGCGCCTGCCTGATCGTGTCCGTCTCGCCCGCCTCGGCCAGGCGTTCCGCGCAGAAGGCGCGGATCGTCTCCAGCATCCGGTAGCGCCCGCCCACCAGCTCCACCAGCGACTTCTCCACCAGCGAGGCCAGCACCTCCTCCGGCAGCCCGCACACTCGCTCGGCCGCCTCCAGGCTCGCCCCGTTCACGAACACGGTCAGCCGCCTGGCCATCCGCTGCTCGTCGGCGTCCAGCAGGTCCCAGCTCCACGCCACCACCGCGCGCAGCGTCTGATGCCTGGGCTGTGCGGTACGGCTGCCGCGGGCCAGCAACCCGAACCGGTCGTCCAGCCGGGTGGCGATGTCCTCCAGGGAGAGCGTGCGGAGCCGGGCGGCGGCCAGCTCGATGGCCAGCGGCAGCCCGTCCAGGGCCCGGCACACGGCGGCCACCAGCGCGGCGTTGCCCGCGTCGATGGTGAAGCCCTGCCGTACCGCGGCGGCCCGGTCGGCGAAGAGCCGGGCGGCGGGGTAGTCGAGCGGGTTCGCCGCGTCGGGCGGCGGCAGCTTGAGCGGCGAGACCGGCACGATCGTCTCGCCGACGATGCCGAGAGCCTCGCGGCTGGTGGCCAGCACACGCAGGCCCGGGCAGGCGGCCAGCAGCAGGTCGGCCAGATCGGCGGCGGCCGCGACCAGGTGCTCGCAGTTGTCCAGGATGAGCAGCACCTCGCGCCCGGACAGCGCGCCGACGAGCCGGTCGGCCGGGTCGCGCGGCGGCTGGCCGCGGCCACTGACGATCACGCCGTCCCTGACGTCCAGCGCGGCGAGCACGGCGTGCGGCAGCTCGGCCGCCTCGATCACCGGGGCCAGCCCGGCGAAGCAGACATCGCCGCGGGCCCGCTCGGCCACCTCTGCGGCCAGCCGCGTCTTTCCCGCGCCACCCGGCCCCACCAGGGTCACCAGGCGGGTGCTCGCCAGCAGCCCGCCCACCTGGTCCAGCTCCGCCGCGCGGCCCACGAAGCTGGTCAGCTGCGCGCGCATGCCCCGCCTGTGACCGGGCGCCGGCGGCTCGGCGGGGGTGGACCGCAGGATGGCCAGGTGGGCCTGGACCAGGTCGGGGCCGGGGGTGACGCCGAGCTCGTCGTCCAGCAGGCGGCGGCCCTCCTCGTAGAGAGTGAGGGCCTCGGCCTGGCGCCCGCCGCCGTGCAGGGCGCGCATGAGCTGGGCGCGGGGACGCTCGCGCAGCGGGTGGTCGTCCAGCAGGCGGCGCAGTTCGGTCACCATCTCACGGTGGAGTCCCAGCTCCAGCTCCGCCTCGACGCGGTCCTCCAGGGCGGACAGGCGCAGATCCTCCAGCCGGGAGGCGGCGGCCGTCGCGTGCGGCGCGTCCGCCAGGGCGGCGCCCCGCCACAGGTCGAGCGCCTCGCGCAGCAGCCCGGCGGCCGCCCGCGGGTCGCCGGAGTCCAGCGCCCGCCGGCCCGCCGCGGCCAGGCGTTCGAAGCGGTGCGCGTCCACCTCGTTCCCGTCTGGCGCCAGCCGGTATCCGCCGGGGTGGAACTCGATCAGGTCCCTGCCCAGCGCCCTGCGTAGCCGGGACACCTGGGACTGCAGGGCGTTGGCCGCGCCCTCCGGCGGGTGCTCGCCGTACAGGCCGTCGATGAGCTGGCCGGTGGTGACGATGCGGCCGGCGTGCAGGGCGAGCAGCGTCAGCAGCGCGCGCACGCGCGGCCCGCCCAGCGCCGCCTCGCGGCCGTCCGCGCCCAGGGCCCTGGTGGGTCCCAGGATCTCCACCCGCATGCGTCGATTATCCGGGTTCGCCGGTAGGAGGGCGATCCGGTCAGGCCGACTCTGATGAGGGGGCCGGCAGGATTGCGGTGATCTCCCCGTAGCTGGGGACGGCAGGGGCGGCCTTGTCCTGGATGGCCAGCAGCGTGGCGAGCGCGCCGTGCAGCGCGGCGCGGTACAGCAGCGAGCCGGTGCTCACCCTGGCCACGCCCACCCCCGCCAGCTCGGCCAGCGTCGGGCCCGCGGGCTGGTAGAGGACGTTGAGCGGCAGGTCCGTGGCCTCGACGACCTCCGCGATCTCGGCCAGACCGGTCAGGCCGGGCACGAAGACGCCGTCGGCGTGCCCGTAGGCGCGCACCCGCTCCAGCGTGTCGCCGGTCTTCAGCCAGGCGGTGTCGGTGCGCGCGTTGACGAACACGCCGTGGCCCATCGCGGCCTCGATGATGCGCTGGTGCAGCTCGATCGGGCGCAGCGTGCCGTCGGGGCGGCCGTCCTCCAGGTTCACCCCGGCCACGCCGAGTGCCGCCAGGCCCGCCACCAGCTCGCCGACCTCGGCAGGGTCGTCGCTGAAGCCGCCCTCGATGTCGATGGTGACGAACACGCCGAGGTCCTTCATTGACTCGGCCAGCTCGATCGTCTCCGCCCTGGTCGCGCCGGCGGCGTCGGGCTTGCCGTGCACGGCGGCCACGCCCAGGCTCGTCGTGCCGATCGCGGGGAACCCCTGCGCGGCCAGCATCGCGGCCGAGCCGTAGTCCCAGGCGTTGGGCAGCAGCAGCGGATCGCCCGCGCGGTGCAGGTCTCGGAACGTCATGGCAGGAGTCCTTCCAGGATGCCCGCGGCCAGCGCGAGGGCGTGATCGGAGCCGGGGCAGGGACGCACACCGTACCCGAACGTCAGGTGGGGCGTCTGCCCGCGGCGCAGGTCGAACCGGCCGGGTTCGGGGAAGACGGCGGGGTCGTGATTGACACTGACCAGGTCGATCGTCACGTCCTGGCCCGTCTCGCGGTCGAGGCGGCGGGTGGCCTTGAGCGGCGGATCGTGGCGCAGCGTCTCGTGCAGCAGCTCCATGGGCGGGTCGCCGGGCTCGGCGTGGGCAAGCGCGTTGCGGACGAGCCCCTGCGTCGCGGCGTGGCCCTGCAGGAGCAGGCTGATCCTGGCCACGGTGGTCGCCTCGTCGCCGGCGTCGAGCAGCTCGAGGAGTACGGCCACCGCCGCGTCGGTCTCCCGGCTGGTCTCACCCGACAGGTAGCCGGTGGAGGCGGCCTCGACGGCGGGGAGCAGGCGATCGTCGGTGACGCCCAGTGCCTGGCCCAGCACCGCGGTGGGGATGCCGCTCCAGTCACGCCCGTCCGCCGCCGCCGTCCTGGCGGCCTTGCGCAGGGCGTCCGGGTCGAGCATCGCCAGTTGCTCGGACACCAGGGCGCGCCGGGCCGCGTGGACCTCGCCGGTGGCGAAGCGCGACACCTGCGCGCGCAGCCAGGCCAGCGTTCCGCGTGGGGCACCCTGGGGTACCGGCGGCGGGATGTAGCGGGTGTCGGAGAGCACCGCCGTGGCCTCGGCATGACGTGTGATGTCCATGGCTCTCACGCTATGCCAGGGAAGTTTCGCCGCCCGTCGAAGCATCCCCGCTAGGCGGCGACCCGGTCCCGCGAACCGCCGGAAGCCTCGTCGCTCGGGGGCAGGTCACGGGACAGCCGCACGGTGGCCTGACCGGCCGTGATCTGGGAGCGGGTGGTGGCGATCGCCATGGTGGTCAGCAGCACGATCTCCGCCAGCACCAGCGCCCGCTCGAGCACCCCGTAGTAGGCCGACCCGCCGATGAGCGGCGAGGTGAACGAGGCCGGATGGGCCGCCAGGTACACCGCCAGTGTCAGCGCCGAGGTCATGCTGAGCGAGCGCACCCAGCTCCAGCGCGGAGCCGGGGTGCGGCCGCGGGCCAGCATCCAGCCGGCGACCGGCAGCGAGGTGAACACGACGGCCGACGACCAGCGGTGGATCTCTCCTGGCAGCGTGCTGATGGCCGCGCCGCCCGGGTCGGTCGGGAACACCGCGCTGAGCATCAATCCGGCCCCGGCGGCCAGGAGCAGCAGCCGGGTGGCCGCGGTGCGGGCGGGTTCGCGGGCGGCCATGCCGTACGCCAGGATGACGCAGCCGAAGGCCAGGGCCAGCATGCCGACCAGGACCGGCAGGGTCCCGCCGGGGACGAGCGCGTAGTCGCTGATCAGCGCCTGGCGGGGGAGGGCGAACTCGGCGTAGCCCAGCGCGGTCGCCGCCACGAGCCCGCCCCCGACGGCGGCCCAGTTCGTACCCGTACCGCTCATCGGGCCACCTCATCGTAGATCTGCTCGAACCGGGCCAGCGAGCTCTGGTGGTCGTGGGTGAGGGCGAGCTCGCGGCTGGCCTTGCCCATCCGGGTACGCAGCTCGTCGTCCGTCAGGATCGTCGTCAGGTGCCTGGCGAGCTGGATCACGTCGCCGGGGGTGTACAGGAAGCCGTTGCCGTTGACCAGGTGCGGCAGCGCCATCGCATCGGCGGCCACCACCGGCACCCCGGTGGCCATGGCCTCCAGCGTCGCGATGCTCTGCAGCTCGGCGATGCTCGGCATGGCGAACGCGTCGGCCGCGGCGAACACCTGCGGCATCTTCTCGTCCGGCACGTAGCCGAGGAAGCGCACCCGCTCCCCGAGTCCGATCTTGTGCGCGAGCCGCTCGAGCGGCATCCGCTGGTTGCCCTGCCCGACGATGGCCACCTGCGCCTCGGTCTCGTTGAGGACGTACGGCATGGCGCGCACGAGCTCCTCGAGGTGCTTCTCCTCGTCGAGCCGGCCCACGAACAGCACGGTCGGCAGGTCAGGCAGGTCGAACGACTTGCGCGCCCAGGCCTTCGGCTCGGCGTGCGGGTGGAAGCGGCTCAGGTCGATGCCGCAGGAGACCGGCTCCACCTGGCTGTCGAAGCCCTGGTCGGCCAGCAGTCCGGCGGCCAGCGGGGTGGGCGTGGTGACGTGGTCGGCCCTGCCGAAGATCCGCCCGAAGTCGCGCCAGGCCATCCGGCCCGCCGCCGCGCGCAGCCGGTCGGGGATGTGGCCGAACTGGAAGAGGTTGTCGGGCATGAAGTGGTTGGTCGCCACGATCGGCGTGCCCCGGCGGCGGGCCGCGCCGATGGCGGCCCTGCCGACCACGAAGTGGCCCTGGGAGTGCAGCACGTCGGGCTCGATGGCGGCCATCAGGCGGTCCAGCCGCGTCGGCACCGCGACCCGCATGGTCGGGTGGACCAGCAGCGGCGCCGAGCGCAGCCGGTGCACGATCACGCCGTCGACCACCTCGGACGTGGCGGGCCCCGCGTCGGACGCGCAGATGACGTGCACCTCGTTGCCCCGCTCGGCCAGCCCGGTGGCCAGCCGGTGGGTGAACACGGCCGTGCCGTTCACGTCGGGCGTGTAGGTGTCGGTGGCGATCAACACCCGTCGGGGGCGGACGGAGACGGGCTCGAGCTGGGCGGTAGCGGTGGTGGGCAGCGGCATGGCCATGGCGGCAACTCCAGGAGGTCAGTGGTTCTCAAGGGGACTGGTTCGGGCGAGTGCGACGGTTCCGGCAGCGGTCAGCGCGGCCGCCGCCACGGGGAGCAGCCCCGAGGGCAGCGGCTCACCCAGCAGCAGGGCGCCGAACGCCACCGCGGTGAGCGGGTCGGCGATCTGCAGCGAGGCGAAGGACACCCCGAAGTGGCCGACCGCGTAGGCCCGCTGCAGCAGCATCAGCGCCAGCAGCGCGGGGATCGGCAGTGCCAGCAGGTACCACCAGTTCCACGAGCCGTCCACGACCACCCGCATCAGGGTCGCGGTCGCGCCGTAGAGCACTCCCGCGCTGGTGGCCAGCAGGGCCGCGCGCCCCGCGGGGGAGGCCACCTTGGAGCCGGCCCACAGCAGCACCGCCGCGACGCCCGCGACCGCGAGCAGCGTGGCCAGGCCCGTGGGGCTGAGATACGTCGGTCCTGCCGACGGGGGAACCAGCAGGACCAATCCGACGAGCCCGGCGGCCACCACGGCGGCCGCCGACAGCTCCCGGCGTGCGGGTTTGCGGCCGTGCAGCGCGGCCGCGATGGGCAGGGCGAACAGCAGGCTGGCCACCCCCATCGGCTGCACGATGGTGAGCGGGCCGAGGCCGAGGGCGACGATGTGCAGGCCACCACCGGCCAGGATGGAGGCGCCGCCCGCCAGCCAGCGGGGACGCCGGAGCAGGGCCAAAAGGCTGTGCTTATGGTCGCGACCGCTTCGGGGCTCGTTGGCATCGGTCCCCTCGCTCTCTCCCCCCGAGCTCCTTCGCTCCAGCTGCTTCGCCGAACCAGCCGCCTCGAACTGCTGCAGAGCCGCACCGAGCGCGAAGAACAGCGAACCGACCAGGGCTATCACCGCGGCCAGTACAGTCATGCGCACTCCTTTCAGGTGGATGGTCGCCAGGTAGGGTCAAACGGACGTGTCTACCGGGAGACGGTCTGCCGAATCCTTCGTGGCCGAGCGGCGCTTGCGGATCCAGCGCACGCCCTCGACGGCTCCCGTGATGGACAGCGCGATGCCGAGTCCGAGCAGCAGCCCCTTGATCGGGTCGTTCTCGAAGGCCATCCCGCCGAAGAAGCCGATCAGGCCCGAGTACACGGCCCAGGAGGAGGCCGCGATCGCGTCGAAGAACGAGAACGAGCGCAGGGGATGACGGACCGCGCCCATCGTCAGCGTGGTCGCCGTGCGGCCGCCCGGAATGTAGCGGGCCACCACCAGCACCATCCCGCCGCGCTCCTCCAGCGCGCCGCGGGCCCACACCAGCGCCTTGCGCTCGCGCAGCCTGCTCCCGCCCTTGTAGCCGATCAGGTAGGAGATGTGGTCGCCGGCGAACGCGCCGAGTGCCGCCACGACGATCACCAGGGCGAGGTTCGTCTCGCCCGAGGCGGCGAACACCGCCGCCGTGATCACCGAGGTCTCCGCGGGCACGATGGGGAAGAACCCGTCGAGCAACGCCAGCGCGAAGAGCACGACGTACAGCCAGGGTGACGACATCACCTGCTGAACCAGCTCGAGCATGGCATGCGACATTGCCTGCACTCCGATCTTCTAGGGCACTCTCAGCCTGTCTGCGAGAGGTGTCGGGGGGCATCGGGGATGCCCCCGGTCGAACGCGGGCCCGTCCCCTAGGAGGGTCAGGGCTGCCACCCCATGAAGGTAGAAATTCCGCAGGTCACGGCACATCGGACTATCGGCACTCACTACCCCCTACTTTCGTCAGGGGTGGTGCGCGCTCACCTACGATCAAACCGGTTGGCGCGCCCCGGCACAGGAGTGCGACTATCCGCATTCAGGGTGGGCCTAGCACTACCTTTCATGGGGTGAGACGCACCACCCCACGCCAGATCGTGAACGACGTGATCCTCTGGATCCTGCTGTCGATCTCCGCCGCCGCCATGGGCCCCGACCCGTTCACGAACCCGGCGGGGTTCGCCGCGATCACCGTGCCGCGGATCGTGCTGGCCGCGGCGGCCGTGCTGGTGGGCAGGCCGTGGCCGCTGGCCGCGGTGCTCCTGCTGCTGCCGCTCGGCCCGTGGACGTTCACGGAGGGCTTCGCCACGACCAACCTCACCTGGCCGGTACGGCTGTCGCAGGTCAAGCTCTTTCCGCTGAACGCCGCCTCGCTGTTCGTGATCTGGTACGCCTACCTCACTGGGCGCCGGATGGTCCGCGCCTGGCCGGCTGCCGCGGCGTTCTGCGTGATCATCCTGGCCGGGGCGGGGGTCGTGCTGTATCGGGGTGGCGGGCTCGCCGCCTGGATCACGCTGACCAGCGCGCTGGCCGGCAGCTATGCCGTGCCGTACCTGCTGGGAGTGCTGCGCAGGCGGCTGGTCCAGCAGCGGGAGCAGAACAGGCTGTCGGGGGAGGCACAGGCCAGGCTGCGGGAGCGGGCCAGGATCGCCCGCGACATGCACGACTCGCTCGGCCACGACCTGGCCCTGATCGCGGTCAGGGCCGCCGGGCTCGAGCTGTCGCCCGGGCTTGACGAATCCCAGGTCAGGGCCGCGGGCCAGCTGCGCGAGGCCGCCTCGGACGCCACCGAACGGCTGCGCCAGATCATCGGCCTGCTCAGCGAGGGCCCGGCCCCGCTGACGCCGCTGGAGGAGGACGTGGACGCGCTGGTCGAGCGGGCCCGCGCCTCGGGCATGACCATCGCGCTCCAGGTGACCGAACCCGCCCCCGCGCTGGCCCACCGCGTGGTCCAGGAGGCCCTCACCAACGCCGCCAAGCACGCCCCCGGCGCCCCGGTGACCGTCGAGGTGGCCCCGCGCCGCATCGCGATCCGCAACGGCCCGCCTGCCCGCCGTCCCGGCCGGCCGGGCAGCGGTCTCGGGCTCGCGGGCCTGCGCGAGAGGGTACGGCTGGCCGGCGGGACCCTGGCCGCCGGCCCCGCGGAGGGCGGCTACGCGCTAACCGTCGAACTGCCCGACGATCTTCCTTAGTCCGTCCAGCACGTCGGCGCCCGACGGGGCGCGCTCGGGGTCGTTGACCCACTGGGACATGACGCCGAACAGCAGCGCGAGCTGCACCGAGCCGACCTGGTGGCCCATGCCCATCGCCATGCCCTCGCGCGCCTCGCGCTGGCCCCCGACGAGCTGCTCCCGCAGTTCGGGCGAGTGCTCGGCCTGGACCATGGCCTCCACGCTGGCCATCCACAGCGTCCTGTGCTCGTTGACGGACTTGATCATCTGTGTCCACATGGCCTCGTAGCGCTGCGCGGGAGACGCGTCCGGGGCGTCCATGGCCTGCAGCGCCGCGTTGACCTCGTCACTCCACTCCCGCATGCCCTCCACCAGCGCCACGTTGAGCAGCGCCTCACGGGAGCCGAAGTGGTAGCCGATGGCCGCCATGCTCACGCCCGCCGCGGCCGAGATGTCCCTGACGGTCGTGCGGGCCCAGCCCTTCTCCTCCAGGCAGCGGCGTGCCCCGGCGATCAGATCCTCGCGATTTCCCACGTCGGAACCTTAGCACGCATGCCTTAGACAAGCGTCTTGCGCATATGCGCAAATCGTGGCTATGGTGAGCCCATCACCGACTTCGAGAGGACATGTCATGCGCATCCTGATTTCCGGAGGCAGCGTCGCCGGCCCCGCCCTGGCCTACTGGCTGAACCGCCACGGGCACGAGACCACGCTCGTCGAGCGGGCCCCCGGCCTGCGCGACGGCGGCGCCGCCATCGACTTCCGCGGCACCGCCCTCGACGTGCTCGAGCGGATGGACCTGCTGGACACCATGCGCGAGCACCAGACCCGGATGGGATCGATGTCGCTGGTCGACGACGCGGGCCAGATCGTCGCCACGCTCCCCGACGAGGCCATCTCCGGCGACCTGGAGGTGCTCAAGGGCGACGTGACCCGCATCCTGTACGAGGCGACCCGGTCGCAGACGGCCTACCTCTTCGACAACTCCGTGACCAGGCTCGACCAGAGCGACTCCGGCGTGCGGGCAGGCTTCGAGAGCGGGCCCGACCGGGAGTTCGACCTGGTGATCGGCGCCGACGGGCTGCACTCGGCGGTGCGCCGCCTGGCCTTCGGCCCCGAGCCGGACTACCTGCGCCACCTGGGCATCTACGGTGCGCTGTTCACCACCGACAACTTCCTCGGCCTGGACCACACCGGGCTCATGTACAACACGCCCGGCCGCAGCGCGCTGACCTTCGCCGCCCGCGGCAACAGCGAGCTGCGGGTGGGGCTGTCGTTCGTCGCCCGCGACCTGGCCTACGACCGGCGCGACCGGGCGCAGCAGCACGACCTGGTCGCCCAGGCCTACGCCGGCGCGGGCTGGGAGGTGCCGCGGCTGCTTGAGGCGATGCGCTCGGCCGAGGAGTTCTTCTTCGACTCCTCCAGCCAGGTGGTCATGGACCGCTGGTCCACCGGGCGGGTCGCGCTGCTCGGCGACGCCGCCTACTGCGCGGCGCCCACCTCGGGCCGCGGCACCTCCCAGGCGCTGATCGGGGCGTACGTGCTGGCCGGCGAGCTGGCCGCGGGCGCCGACCACACCGGCGCCTTCGCTCGCTACGAGCAGGTCATGCGGCCCTACGTCGAGCGCAACCAGGCCCACGGGCGGGCCGCGGCGCGCTTCTTCTTCCAGCTGCCCGACGACGACACGGTCGAGGCGCTCGGTGAGGAGATCGGCGACACCGTGCCCCTCCCGGACTACCTCGGCACCGCCGGCCGCCGCTAGCTAGCGGCGGGGTGCGATCGGGGCGCCGATCTCGCCGTCGGGGGAGAAGAAGCGCTCGTCCAGGTGGTCGAGGGCGAGGCAGGCGGCGCCGAGGACGACGCAGTCCTCGCCGAGCGCCGACGTGCGGATGTCGGGGACGCGCAGGCAGTGCGGTTCCAGGGCCCGCCTGAGCGGCCCGAGCAGGACGTCGGCGGAGCGGGAGAAGCCGCCGCCGAGGACCACGAGCTCGGGATCCAGCGTGAGCACCATGGCTGCCGTGCCGATGGCCAGGTCGTGGGCGTACCGCTCGACCGCCGCCAGGGCTCTCGGATCGCCCCGGCGGGCGGCGGCGAAGACCAGGGCGGCGGCGTCCCGCGCGGGCGCGTCCCCGGCGACCGGGCACTGTTCCAGGTGCTCGCCCATCGTGCGCCAGCCGGTCACATCCAGCAGCCCGACCTCCCCGGTGGCGCCGGTGGAACCGTGGTGCAGCCTTCCGTTGATGACCAGCGCCGCGCCAGGCCGGCGGCCCGCGTGCAGGTACACCAGGTCGCGCACCCCTGAGGCCACCCCGAGGCGCTGCTCGGCCAGTGCGGCCAGCTTGCTGTCGTTCTCCAGCAGCACCGGGCAGGAGAAGTCCGCGCACAGGTAGCCGATCAAATCCACGCCCGCCCAGTCCGGCAGCGACTCCACCTGCGTGATCGTGCCCTCGCGGTCCACCACGCCGACCGTGCCCGCGGCCACCGCCCAGATGTCGGCGTAGGTGAGCCCGGCGGCGAGCAGGGCGGCCTCCACGGCCCGGGTGACGGCGGCCAGGCGGGCGTCCTTGGTGGTGCCGGTGCCGGCCGAGGTACGGCCGCTGGCCACGGCGCGCCCGTCGAGGTCCGCGACGGTCGCCAGGATCTTGTGCACGCCGATGTCGAGGCCGAGCACGTGCCCGGCGTCGGCACGGAAGCGGTAGCGGCGGGCGGGCCGGCCCATGACGCCAGGCGCGGGCTCGACCTCCGCCACCCAGCCGCGTTCGCGCAGGTCGCCGACGACATCGCCCATGGAGCCGCGTGACAGGCCGGTCAGCGCGGCCAGCTCGGTCAGCGTGAGCGGCTGCGGGGCCGAGCGCAGCGCGCGGATGCCGCCCAGCGAGTTCAGCCGGCGCAGCCGCTGCAAGTCCCCGCCCTGCACACTTCCTCCACTAATCACGGGCTCCACAGTATGTCGGCCCTCCCGTTCTGAATCTAGATATTGACCCCGAGGCCCGGAGGGTGCTTATTTATGGAATCCAACAAAAGTAAGTCGGAGTTGATCGTATGCCAGTCAGCATCGCCGTCGTGGGGGCGGGTATGCGCGGCCAGATCTACGCCAGGAACGCCGTCGTGGACGGCAGGGCGCGGATCGTGGCCGTCGCGGAGCCGGATCCGGCGAGGAGGGCGGCCTTCGCCGCCGAGTTCGACGTGCCGGCCGAGGGGTTGTTCGAGGGGTGGGCGGAGCTAGCCGCCGTCCCAAAGCTCGCGGACGCCGTGGTCATCGCCACGCAGGACCACCTGCACGCCGGGCCCGCGATGGCCTTCGCCGACCTGGGCTACGACCTGCTCCTGGAGAAGCCGCTGGCGCCCACGGAGGCGGAGGCCAGGCAGATCGTGGCCGCCGTCGAGCGCAACGGCGTCGTGTTCGCCGTCGGCCACGTGCTGCGCTACACGCGCTACACCAAGCTGCTGAAGTCCGTCATCGACGGCGGCAGGCTCGGCTCGATCGCCAGCGTGCAGCACCTGGAGCCGGTCGGCTGGTGGCACCAGGCGCACTCGTTCGTGCGCGGCCAGTGGCGCAGGGCCGACGAGTCGGGTCCGATGCTGCTCACCAAGTCGTGCCACGACATCGACTGGCTGCTGTACATCCTCGGGCAGAAGCCGCAGCGGGTCGCCTCGTTCGGCAGCCTCGTCCACTTCCGCGAGGAGAACAGGCCGCAGGGCGCGGGGGATCGCTGCGTGTCCTGCGCGGTCGAGCCCGGCTGCCCGTACTCGGCCAAGCGCCTCTACCTCGGCTGCCTGGGCGATCCGCGCAAGGAGTTCTGGCCGCTGGCCGCCGTCACCGCCGACGCGACCGAGCGGGGCGTGCTGGCGGCGCTCGAGAGCGGCCCGTACGGCAAGTGCGTCTACGCGACCGACAACGACGTGGTCGACCAGCAGGTCGTGATGATGGAGTTCGCCGGGGGAGCGACCGTGTCCTTCACGATGACCGCCTTCACCCCGCTCGAGCACCGCAAGACCCGCGTCTTCGGCAGCCACGGCTTCGCCGAGGGCGACGGCAAGACGGTCAGGGTCGTCGACTTCCGCGACGGGTCCGAGGAGGTCCTGGACTCGCGGACGGTCGCGGGCGCGTCCGCCGCCGATGGGCACGGCGGCGGCGACGGCGGGCTGACCGCGGCCTTCATCGACGCGGTGGAGGCCCGCGACCAGCGCGTCCTCGGCGGCGACGCCGCCGACGCGCTGGCCGGGCACCTGGTCGTCTGGGCCGCCGAGCGCGCCCGCGAGACGGGGACGGTGCAGGCCCTGTGATCATCCCCCTGCCATCCCGTACGGCCGGCGGCGCCGATCCGTTCGAGCTGACGCCCGCCACCCCCCTCACCGCCGACCCCGCGCTGAGCAGGGCGGCAGCCTGGCTGAGGGAGGCGCTCACCCCCGCGACCGGATGTCCCCTGCCCGAGGGAACGGGCGGGATCGAGATCCGGACCGCACCCGGCCTGCCGCCGGAGGGCTACGAGCTGACGGTCACCGCCGAGCGCGTGCTGATCAGGGCCGGCGACCCGGCCGGCGCGTTCTACGGGGCCCAGAGCCTGCGCCAGCTCCTCGACCCCGCGGTCTACCGGGCCGGCCGTACCGGGAAGCGGCGGTGGCAGGTCGCGCCGGTCACCATCGGCGACCGGCCCGCGTTCCGCTGGCGGGGCTGCCTCATCGACGTGGCCAGGCACTTCCTGCCCAAGCACGAGCTGCTGCGCTACATCGACCTGCTGGCCATGCACAAGCTCAACGTGCTGCACCTGCACCTGACCGACGACCAGGGCTGGCGGCTGGAGATCAGGAAGTACCCGCGGCTGACCGAGGTGGGCGCCTGGCGGCGCGAGTCGCCCGTCGGGTCCGTCGTGCACGGCCGCTTCGACGGCCGGCCGCACGGCGGCTACTACAGCCAGGACGACATCAGGGAGATCGTCGCCTACGCGGCCGACCGGTTCGTCACGGTGGTCCCGGAGATCGACCTGCCCGGGCACACACGGGCCGCCATCGCCGCCTACCCCGAGCTGGGCAACCTGGCCGAGGCGCAGCCGGAGGTCGGCACCGGCTGGGGCATTCAGGACGACGTGCTCAACGTCTCCGACGCCGCCATCACCTTCTTCAAGGACGTCTTCGACGAGGTGCTCGAGCTGTTCCCCGGCGAGTACGTCTGCGTCGGCGGCGACGAGGCCCGCAAGGGGCAGTGGCGGGAGAGCCTGGACGCCAAGCAGCGCATGGCCGACCTGGGCCTGCGTTCCGTCGAGGAGCTGCAGACCTGGTTCGTGCGGCAGTTCACCGACTACCTGATCGCCCGCGGGCGCACCCCGCTGGGCTGGGACGAGTTGCTCGAGGGCGGCGTGCCTGCGGGCACCACGGTCGCGGCCTGGCGCGGCGAGGAGTGCGCGGCGCTGGCCGTGCGGGCGGGGCACGACGTGGTGGTCTCGCCCTTCACGGGGACGTACCTGGACTTCCGGCAGTCGGAGCTGGCCGACGAGCCGGTCCCGATCGGCAGCGTGACCAGCCTGCGCGACGTGCACGCCTTCGACCCGCTCCCGGCGGGCCTGGCCGGGGCGGAGCGGGAGCGGGTGCTGGGCGCGCAGGCCGCGCTGTGGACCGAGCACATCGACTCGCCCCGGCTGCTCGACTACATGGCCTTCCCACGGCTCGCGGCGTTCGCGGAGGCCGTGTGGAGCGGGCGGCAGGACTTCGACGGGTTCACGCGGCGGCTTGCCGTACACGAAAAGCGCCTGGAGGCGCTCGGGGTGGAGTTCAGGCGCGAGGGAGGGCCGCTGCCGTGGCAGCGGCGGCCCGACGCGCCCGGGGAACCACGCACGCGGGCGGCGATCGACGCCCAGCTCATGGCCTGGACGGCCAACCTCAGGAGGGCACCATGAAGAAGCTACCCTTAATCGCCCTGCTCGCGGCGGCGCTGGTCGCCGGATGCTCCGACGGCGGCCAGAGCGGCCCGCCGAAGGCGACCGGGTCCTTCGACCCGGCCAAGCCGGTCACGCTCACCTGGTGGACCGGCCAGATCGAGGACGGCGAGAAGCTGCTCGAGGGGCTGGCGGCCGAGTTCCACGCCAAGCACCCGAACGTGACGATCACCACCTCCTCCGGCGCGCCGAGCACCGACAAGCTGCTGGAGAAGCTGAGCGCCGGGTTCGCGGCCGGCGACTACCCCGACATCTCCTACGCCTTCGGGGCGTGGGCCACCAAGCTGGCCGCCAGCGGCAAGGCCCTGGACATCACCGACAAGGTTCGCCAGCCGGATGTGAAGTGGGACGACATCCCGCAGGCCGCGCAGAAGACGGTCACGATCAAGGGCAAGGTCATCGGCTTCCCCGCGCTGATCGACGACATCGGCATCCTCTACAACAAGAAGCTGTTCGACCAGGCCAAGGTGGCCTACCCGACCAACGACTGGACCTGGGAGCAGTTCGCCGACGCCGCCAAGAAGCTGACCGACCCGGCCAAGAAGCAGTACGGCACGGCCTGGCCGGTCGACGGCGGCGAGGGCACGGTGTACCCGTTCTGGCCGCTGCTGTGGCAGCACGGCGGCGACATCGTCGACGCGCAGGCCACCAAGGCCACCTTCGACTCCGACGCCGCGGTCCAGGCCACCACGCTCCTGCGCAGGATGGCCGTCCAGGACAAGAGCGTCTACCTCGACCAGACCGCCACCAAGATCCAGCCCCTGTTCAACTCGGGCAACATCGCGATGTTCCTCACCGGCCCCTGGTCCAGCAACCCGAGCAAGAAGGCCGGGATCGACATCGGCGTGTCGTTCCTGCCGGGCGTCAACGGCGACCACCAGACCATCGCGGGTCCCGACTTCTGGGCACTGCTCGACCACCAGGACCCCGCCCGAGCGCACTGGGCCTACGAGTTCGTCAAGTGGGTGACAGAGCCCGAGCAGGACTCCCGCTTCAGCGCGATCGCCGGATCGCTGCCGCTGCGCGTGTCCGAGGGCGAGACCGCGGCGTTCAAGCAGCGGCTCAAGGATGACCCGACGCTGCAGGTGTTCTTCGACAACCTGAAGAACGCCAAGAACCTGCGTCCGTCCATCGGCAGCTACACCGAGGTCTCCCAGGAGGCCGCGAACGGTCTGATCAAGGTGCTGGTGCAGGGCGCGGACCCGAAGCAGGCGCTGACCGAGGCCGCGCAGAAGGCCACCTCCGCGCTGGACGAGTGATGGTCAGGAAGGGGCTCATCGGGTGGGGGTTCGTCCTGCCGGGGCTGCTGGTGATCGCCGCGATGCACCTGTTCCCCGCGGCCTGGGCGTTCCTCATCTCCCGCCAGAAGACCGACAACATCACCCCGGCCACCGACGTCGGCTGGCGCAACTACGAGAAGATGATCAACGACCCGTCGGTGTGGGCGGCCGTGCGGCACACGCTGTTCTACACCGTGCTCTACGTGCCCGGGTCGATCGTCGTCGGGCTGCTGCTCGCGGTGGCGCTGAACAGGAAGATCAGGTTCATCGGCTTCTACCGGACGTGCATCTTCATCCCGTTCGTCGCCTCCACGGCCGCGCAGGGGATCCTGGCCAACTACGTCTTCGATCCCGCCTTCGGCGGCGCCAACAACGTGCTGCGGCTGCTCGGGCTGCCGCAGCAGCAGTTCATGGAGAGCCCCTCGCAGGCCATGATCGTGCTCTGCGTGGTCGGACTGTGGAGCTCGGCCGCCTTCAACGTGGTGATCTACCTGGCGGCGCTGCAGGACGTGCCGAAGTCGCTGACCGAGGCGGCCATGATCGACGGCGCCGGGCGCTGGCGGGCCTTCCGCAGCGTCGTGGTGCCGCACCTGGCGCCCGTGACGGTCTTCGTCGCCGTCTGGCAGACGATCCAGTCGCTGCAGCTGTTCGACCTGGTCTTCGTCACGACCAAGGGGCAGCCCGCCGACTCCACGACCACGATCGTCTACTACATCTACCGCGTCGCCTTCGAGCGGCTGCGCTACGGGTACGGCTCGGCGCTGGCCTACGGGCTGTTCGCCGGGACGTTCCTGGTGACGCTGGCCATCGTGGTCTACTCGCGCCGGCGCAAGGAGGCGTTCTGATGACCGCCGTGCAGACCAGGCCCGCCGCCGTGGCGGTCCCGGTGGCCAAGAAGGCGAGGTGGCGGCTGCCGTTCAGCCCCTGGCACCTGCTGCTCATGCCGACCGCGCTGGTCTTCGTGTTGCCGCTGGTGTGGATGGTGCTGACCTCGCTGATGTCGCCGGGGCAGATCCAGCGGTACCCGCCGCCGTTCCTGCCCGACGGGATCCATCTCGACGGCTACGCCAGGCTCTTCTCCGACCAGCCCGTGCTGACCTGGGTGCGCAACTCGCTGGTCGTGGTGGGCTGCGCGCTGGCAGGGCAGCTCGTGCTGTGCTCGCTGGCCGGGTACGGCTTCGCCCGGCTGAGGTTCCCCGGCCGGGGCGTGTCGTTCATGCTGCTGCTCGGCACGATCATGATCCCGGTGCAGCTGCTGATGATCCCGGCCTTCATCATGTTCTCCCGCGTCGGGATCGCCAACACGCTGGGCGCGGCCATCGTCCCGTGGCTGTGCTCGGTGTTCGGCATCTTCATGATGCGGCAGTTCTTCCTCTCGCTCCCCGCCGAGCTGGAGGAGGCCGCGATGATCGACGGCTGCGGCCGGGTACGGGCGTTCGTGCGCGTCGTGCTGCCGCTGGCCAGGCCCGCGCTGGCCACGCTCGCCGTGTTCGCGCTGCTCGGCTCGTGGAACGACCTGATCTGGCCGCTCATCGGGATCAACAACCCGGCCTGGTACACGCTGCAGCTGGGCATCGCCCAGTTCTCCGGCACCCACCGCACCGACTGGTCACTGCTGATGGCGGGCAACGTGGTGGCGACCCTGCCGATGGCGCTCGGGTTCCTGTTCGCCCAGCGCCACTTCGTGGCCACCATGAGCTTCTCCGCGATCAAGGGCTGAGGCATGGCCGACTACAGAACCGCGGTCCCCACCGACGAGCCCGGCATCCTGGCCGTCTGGGGCGAGTCCTTCCCCGGCGCGCTGGAGGCGGTGCGCGCCGACTGGGAGGCGGTGCCTGAGCGGAACTCGCGCACGTTCGTGGCCGCCGACTCCTCGGGCGTGCTGGCCGTGGTGCTCTACGTGCCCCGCCTGCTGCGCTCCTCCTCCGGGACGCCGGTGCGGGTGGGCGGGGTGGGCGCGGTGGCCACCCGCGCGGACGCGCGCCGGCGCGGCCACGCCCGCCGGCTGCTCGAGCTGGCCCTGGAGGCGATGGCCGGCGACGGGTGCGCCTGGTCGCTGCTGTTCACCGGCAGCCAGCACGTCTACGCCTCGCTGGGCTGGCGCCCGTTCCCCCTGTGCGAGCGTACGGCGGAGCCCCCGCCCCCGGTGCCGCCCGCCGGCGGGGTGCGCCCGGTTCCCGTCGCGGAATGGCGGACCCTGGCGCCGATCCACGCGGCCTTCAACGCCCACCGGCCGCTGACCGCGGTGCGCGCCCCGGCGGACTGGACCCGCGGCGTCGGGCGTCGCCTGGGTCCGCCCGCCCGGTTGTTCGCCTACGCCGACCGCGGCTACGTCGCGCTGGCCGACCGGGGGGAGCGGCTGGAGCTGGCCGAGCTGGCGGTCCTCGACGAGGAGGCCGCCTGGGCGCTGGCTGGCCACGCCGCGTCCCTGGCCGGCGGCCGTCCGGTCACGATCCGCTGCCCCAGGGACCCGCTCACCGAGCCCGCCCTCCGCCGTGCCTTCGGCGTCCTGCGCCCAGGCGGGGACGAGGGCATGGCCAGACCCGTGCACGCCGGCGCCGCCGAGATCGAAGCCCTGTCCCGCGCGCCCGAGGCCACGTTCTGGCTGGCCGACGGCTTCTGACCCACGGCGGCCCATGATCGTTCTCTTCGTGGTCATGCGGCGGCAGCTGCCGCGTTCACCGGCCAGAAGGGCTGACCCACAAGGCTTTCCTCCCGAAATATCCCCCTATTTAGGAGTCTGTGTGCATTCCGCCCGCAAGTGGATCACTGTCGCATTAGGAGTCACTCTGGCCACGGTGGCCTCACCCGCCGCCCAGGCCAAGCCGAAGCCCGTGGACGTCCAGTTGCTGTCCATCACCGACTTCCACGGCTACATCACCCCGCAGAACAACGTGGGCGACGGCACGATCAAGGACCCGTCGGGCGCGAACATCGTCGTCGGCGGCGCGCCGTACCTCGCGACACACCTGAACAAGCTGAGGGAAGGCCACGAGAACACCGTCACCTTCTCCGCCGGTGACAACTTCAGCGGCTGGCCCACCGAGGTCTCCTACCACGCCGACGAGCCCACGATCGAGTTCCTGAACAAGATCAAGCTCGACTTCACCACCGTGGGCAACCACGAGCTCGACCGGTCGCTGGAGTTCCTGCGCGACCACATGGGCAAGGGGCAGTGCTTCGGCGACATCGACGTCGACAGCTGCTTCACCGACTCCGACGGGCAGCGCTTCCACGGGGCCGACTTCGAGATCTCCACGGCCAACATCACCAGGAAGGGCGAAACGCGCCCGGTGCTCAAGCCGTACGTGGTCAAGTACTTCCGCGGGATCCCGGTCGGGTTCATCAACCTGACCACCCCGACCACGGTCGACGGCTCCACCTCCTACCAGCCGTCGCTGGACAACCTGCCGCTGGTGGAGACCGCCAACCGGTACGTCGACATCCTCAAGCGCAGGGGCGTCAAGGCCATCGTGGTCAATGTGCACGAGGGCGGCACGACCAAGGACGACCTGTACGACCGGTGCGTCGACCCGAGCGGGCCGGTCATCGACTTCGCCAGGCAGGTCTCGCCCGAGATCGACGCGATCGTCACAGGACACTGGCACGCGCCGTTCAACTGCATGATCCCCGACCCGGATGGCAACCTCCGTCCCGTCGTCGAGGCCGCCTACCACGGCAAGCTGATCAACGAGATCAACTTCCGGCTGGACCCGCGCACCCGCGACGTCATCCGCTCGGCGACGACGTCGGTGAACCATCCCGTGACCCGGGACGTCACCCCGGACCCCGCCATGGTCAAGCTGGTCGACTACTGGAACGCCAAGAAGAACGAGACCTACGCCAAGCCGTACGGCACGATCACCGGAGACCTGACCAGGACGCGGGACGCGACGGGGCAGAGCACGCTCGGCAACACCGTGGCGGACGTGGAGTACGCCGACTCGCAGAAGACACCGGGTGGCCAGGCCGACCTGGCCATGGTGGCCGTCGCCCCGCCCAAGGGCTCCAACTCCCTGCGCGGCGACCTGCTGTTCGCCAAGGGCGCCAACCCCGCGGACAGCGACGGCACGGTGCTCATGGGCGAGTCCTGGGCGGCCTGGGGATACGCCAACCCGGTGCTCACGGTCACGGTCAAGGGCTCGCAGCTCGAGCAGGCACTGGAGCAGCAGTGGCAGACGCAGGCCAACGGCACCGTGAAGTTCGCGCCGCTGGCCGTGTCGAAGAACGTCCGCTTCTCCTACGACGCGAGCAGGCCTGTCGGCGACAGGATCAACCCCGCCGACGTGATCATCAACGGGCAGCCGCTCGACACCGGTAAGACCTACCGGCTCGCCGCGCTGGCCTACACGCTGCTCGGCGCCGACGGATACTCCGCCTTCGCCGGGTACACCGACGCGGTGCGCGGCAACCGCGACTACGAGGCGATGCGGGGTTACCTGCGCCAGGGCACCGTGACCCCGCCCGCCCTGGACCGGGCGGTGCCGCTGTCCTAGCTCCCCCGTACGGGGGATCAGGTTCCCCTGACGGCGGGAGGGTGTCGCGGGCGCTGGGGAGCACGCTCGGTACATGACGACACCTCCCAAGGCCGGCATCGGCCGGATCACGGCGGCGATCGTGGCGATCGCCGCCATGCTCCCCTACCTCACCATCAAGATCCTCTGGATGACAGGCAGCTCGATCGGCGTCTCCGATCCGGCGCTGATGGGCTCGTCGACCATGCTCGGGATGAACGGCCTGACGTTCGGCATGGACGCCGTGGCCCTGGTGCTCGCGCTCGGGTTCACCATGCGCTGGGGCATGCGGTTGCCCGGCTGGCTGGTGTTGCTGCCGCTGTGGGTGGGGATCGGGCTGCTGTTCAACATCCTGGCCAGCGCGCCGCTGGCGCTGCTCGTCGAGGGCTGGGCCGTCTTCTCCACCGGCGGGCCCATCGCGCCGTGGATCTACATGATGGTGTACGGGGGATTCGTCGGGCAGGGCATCGGGCTCATGGCGGCGTTCGCCCTCTACGTCCGCGACCGGTGGCCGCACATCTCGCTGCGCATCCAGCCGTTCCACCACGTCGTGGGCTGGGGAGCGCTCGTGGTGGCCTGCGTGCTCGGCGGGACCCGCGTCTACTGGGCGCTGTCGGGGGAGTCGTTCGTGACCGCGGTGCAGGACGGCGTCCAGGGTGTGCTGGGCATCGCCGGGGCCGTCTGCCTGGTCGCCGTCTTCCGTAGCGGCCGGCCGTACTGGAAGCTGCTCGCCGTGGCCTGGCTGGGGTCGGGGATCATGTTCGGCAACAGCCTGTTCGCCGAGATCGTGGGCGCGGTCGGCGGGCCGATCGGCTCGGGGTCGGCGAGCCCGGCGCAGCGGCTTGTCGAGCTGTTCGCCCTGCTCACGGGACTGGTGATGGGCCTGGCCGGCGCGTTCGCGCTAGGCGTGCGCGATGTGCAGGCGGTGCAGCAGGCGCTTGAAGGCGAAGATGGAGAACGCGATCGCCAGCCCGCTCATCACGGCCACCGCTGAGGTCCGCAGCAGCATGAACGTGCCGAGCGACTCGTGCAGCGCCAGCCAGATGCTCACCGTGGAGTTGGCCAGCAGCACGAACGCCCACAGCAGCGTGATCCGCGCGAAGAACCTGCGCACCCGCTCGTGCCGGAGCACCGCCGACGGCAGATGGATGTAGTCGAGCGTGAGCTTCTGCACGAGCGGCTTGTTGAGCCGGACGCTGGCTAGGAAGGCCATGCTGATGCAGATCGTGCCCAGCTCCGGCTGGATGAAGTAGATCACCCAGCTGCCGGTCCAGAACCCCACCGCGGCCCGCGCCGTGATCGCGATCGCCGCCAGGATCATCGTCGCGGGAATCCTGACCCGCCTGACCAGCCGGTAGATCAACCCCAGATAGACCCACCCCACCGCCGCCGCCAGAGCCCCTTTGAGCCCCAGCACCGTGAGCGCCGCGTAGAAGACCGCGAGGGGGGCGACCACGCCTTCGAGCAGCTTCGGTACGGCCTGCCGCACGAGAGCGGTGAGCCTTGGCAGTTGTATCGGGGGATGGTTCAAGACAGCTCCGCAGTCAACTAACCAGGCAGGCGGGGGACGCTTACCGGTGGCCTACCGTACCCGACCCCGAACCATGCGACTGCCCCTTTTGACGTGCTCCAAGCGGTGAAAGTTGCACATTCTTCCCCATTCCGACTATCCGCCTGTTGCCGGAACGGCCTGACGACGTGCCCGGAAAGATCTTGTCGGAGGTGTGCGCTACCTTCACGGCTGCCGGCTTGATCGACAACGCCACGCGGGTGGCCGTGGAAAGGGGATTACGCATGACCCAGGCACTCGAGTTGCACGTGTCGAGCAGCCGCGGCCGCTACGACCTGACGGCGGCCGCCGCCGGAGACGGCGTGCTCGAGGTCGAGGTGCTGTGCGGCAACGGCAACGGCGAGCTCATCGCCCAGCTGAGCGGCACCGTCCCCGCCGCCGACCTGGCCGTGCTGGGCCGGCTGTTCAGCGCGGCCGCCGTCGCCGCCAGGGCGGACTCGCCTTTCTCATCCCTGGACGAGCTGCGCGCCAGACCCCCGCAAGGCACCTGATCCCGCCTGACCCGGCTGACAGGTCGTTGCCAGGGGGTTGCCAGCCGGGTTCGGGAGCGTGGGGGCATGACCTACGCGATCGAAGCTGAAGGGCTTGTGAAGCGGTACGGCGACAAGGCCGCGCTGGACGGGATCGACCTGCGGGTCCGGGCCGGCACCGTGCTCGGAGTGCTGGGGCCGAACGGCGCGGGGAAGACCACGGCGGTGCGGATCCTGGCGACGCTCGCCGCTCCGGACGAGGGGCGGGCGCTGGTGGGCGGGTTCGACGTGACGCGGCAGGCCGCCAAGGTGCGGCAGCTGATCGGGTTGACCGGCCAGTACGCCTCGGTGGACGAGAAGCTCACCGGGACCCAGAACCTGGTGATGATCGGGCGGCTGCTCGGCTTGTCCCGCACCAGTGCGAAGGCCCGGGCGGCCGAGCTGCTCGAGAGGTTCTCCTTGACCGAGGCGGCGGCCAAGCAGGCCGGCGCGTACTCGGGCGGCATGCGCAGGAGGCTCGACCTGGCCGTCAGCTTGGTGAGCCGGCCGCGGATCCTGTTCCTCGACGAGCCGACCACCGGGCTGGACCCGCACGCCCGCAACGAGCTGTGGGACGTGGTCAGGGAACTGGTGGCCGACGGCGTGACCGTGCTGCTGACCACCCAGTATCTGGCGGAGGCCGACCAGCTGGCCGACGACCTGCTGGTCATCGACAACGGCAGGGTGGCGGCGAGCGGCAGCCCGGACGAGCTCAAGGCGCTGGCCGGCGGCCACCGCCTCGACCTCAAGCCGCTCAGGCGGGACGACGTCGAGAAGGCCGCCGGGATCCTCGGCGCGAAACCCGGCGAGGACGGCCGGCTGACCATCCCCATCCACGACCTCGCGGTGCCGCCCGCCGTACTCAGGAAGCTGGACGAGGCCGGGATCGTGCTCGCCGAGCACGCGCTGCGGCTGCCCTCGCTCGACGACGTCTTCCTCACGCTCACGGGCACCGACAAGACCCTGATGGGAGCCGGCAAGTGATCACCCAGAGCCTCACCCTCGCCTGGCGCAGCCTGGTCCCGCTGAAGAACAGCCCGGGGCAACTGATCAGCCTGCTGCTGCAGCCCGTGTTCATGATCGTGGTGTTCGTGTACCTGTTCGGCGGCTCGGGCGGCGACCGGGCGGGCGCCGTCATGTACATGCTTCCCGGCGTGCTGACCCAGGTGGCGCTGATCTCCACGATCGGCACCGGCATGAACCTGGCCACCGACATCGGCAACGGCGTCTTCGACCGGTTCAGGACGATGCCGATCGCCCGGCTGGCGCCGCTGGCCGGGCGGATCATGGCCGACCTGCTGACCCTGCTGATCACGATCGCGATGTCGCTGATCATCGGCTATGTCGTCGGGTTCCGTATCCAGACCGATCCGCTTCAGGCGCTGGCCGGGATCGGGCTGCTGGTGTTGTTCGCGATGGCGCTCAGCTGGGGCTCGGCCTGGATCGGCCTGAAGGCCAAGTCGGTCACCTCGATGCAGGGCATGGCCACCGCGGTGATCCTGCCGCTCACCTTCGGCAGCAGCGCCTTCATCCCCGCCACGCAGATGCCCGGCTGGCTGAGCTGGTGGATGGACGTCAACCCCGTCTCGCACCTGGCCGGCGCGCTGCGCGGGCTCATGGTGGGTGGCCTGCACGCCGCCGACGTCTGGATCACGCTCGGCTGGACCGCCGGCCTGGTCGTCGTCTTCGCCCCGCTCGCCCTGCGGGCCTACAACAGGAGAGTCAAGTGATCACCTCTGCCGAGACCATGACCGCCCGCGACGGCGTCGAGCTCGCCGCCACGCTGTGGCGCCCCGCCGCGCACGGCCGCTTCCCCGTCCTGCTCTCCAGGACCCCGTACGGCAGGGCCGAGGAGTCCGCCGGTTTCCACCTGAACGTGGCCCGCCTGGTCGAAGCGGGTTACGCCGTGGCACTCCAGGACGTGCGCGGCACCGGCGACTCGGCAGGCCGCTTCGAGTTCCTCGCCCACGAGGCGGAGGACGGCCACGACGCGGTCCGCTGGGCGGCCACCGCCCCCTGGTCCGACGGGAACGTCGGCATGTACGGGGACTCCTACCTGGGGATCACCCAGCTGCTGGCCGCCCAGGAGCAGCCGGAGGGCCTGCGCGCGATCGCCCCGCACGTCACCCCGGCAGGCCTGTACGAGATCGCCTACCGGCACGGCATCCCCCACCTGAACGTGACGCTGACCGTGGCGTATGTCGTCTTCGGCCTGAACGAGCTGCAGCGCCGCATCGCCCGCGGCGAAGCGGACCCGGCGGCGCTGGAGCGGTACACCGCGGTCATGCTGTCGCCCGAGCACGCCGAGCGGGACCCGATCAGCGACCAGCCGATGCTGGCCGACCTCGCCCCGTTCTTCGCCGAGTGGATGGACAACCCGGACCCGCGGGCAGAGCTGTGGAAGCGGGCGGTCGTCGAGCACGACAGGATCCGGGTGCCCGCGCTGATGAGCACCGGCTGGTACGACTACTTCGCCGAGGACACGATCGCCCACTTCCAGCGGCTCGACGACCGGTCACGCCTGATCGTGGGCCCGTGGACGCACTTCACCCGCGACAGGGAGATCTTCGGCCGCGACTACGGCGACCTGGCGAGCCAGGACGCGATCGACTGGACCGGGATCCACCTCGACTGGTTCGGCCAATGGCTGCGCGGCGAGCCGATGCACGACCACGACAGGGTCCGGTACTTCGTGATGGGCGGCGACGAGTGGCGCACGGCCCGGCACTGGCCGCCGCGGGAGGTGCGCCGCGTGCCGTACCACCTGGGTCAGGACGGGACTCTCGGCACCGCGCCGAAGAGCGGCGGCAGGGAGTTCGTCAGCGACCCCGGCGACCCGGTGCCCACGCTCGGCGGCGCGGTGATGGTCTTCGACGGGTTCGGGCCGCTCGACCAGCGGCCGCTCGACGGGCGCGCCGACGTGCTGCGCTACCAGACGGAGCCGCTGACAGCGGCGGTCGAGGTCGCGGGGCCGGTGGAGCTGGTCGCGCGCGTCTCCACCTCGGCCACGGCAGCGGACGTCACGGCCAAGCTGATCGACGTGCACCCCGACGGCCGGGCGGAGCTGCTGATCGACGGGATCGCCAGAGTCAGCGACACCGGCGAGACCAGGGTGGAGCTCGGCGAGATCGCGAACCGGTTCCTGCCGGGCCACCGGATCCGGGTGGATGTGGCGGGCTCCAACTTCCCGCGTTTCGCCAGGAACCCGCACAAGGGGACCACCACGGTCCACGCGCCGTCCTACCTGGTGCTGCCGATCAGCTCGTAGACCTCCTCGCGGGTCATCGCGCCGCCCCGGCCGTACAGCCGCTCGAACCGCTCTGAACCGAGGGTCTGCCTGGCCGACTCGGCCCCGGCGAGGGTGTCGGGCGCCTGGTCGGCGGGCTCGACCGCGGCGGACGCGCCGAACAGCACGGCCGCCCGCTCGGCGTCGCCGGCGGCCTGCTCGGCCAGCGCGAACCCGGCCAGCACGGCCGACAGCATCGGCAGGTCGGGGTTGTCGCCCAGCTTGTCCAGCGCGATCCTGTGCTGCTCGAGCGCCTGACCGCCGTCGCCGAGCTCGGCCAGGATCCGCCCGTACCCGGTGTGCACCGCGGCCACGAACTGCGGCACCGGCGGCGCGTCCACCAGCAGCCCGATCATCTCCTCGAACCCGGCCACGGCGCCGGCCAGGTCACCCCGCACGCGGCTCAACTGGCACTCGGCCAGCCCCAGCTGGATCAGCGCGAACACAGGCGTGTCCGCGTCGGCCATCGACCGGCACCTGGCCAGGTCCGCCCCGGCGCCCTCCAGATCGCCGGCCTGGACGCGCAGCGAGGCCAGCCGGGTCAGCGACGAGATCCGCTCCATCGGGCTGACCCACTCGAACGTCAGCGACCCGGCCTCCGCGATCAGATCGTCGGTCGGCGCGCCCCTGGCCGCCCGCATGAACGCCAGCCCGAGCAGCGCCTCGCTCAGCCCCCACCGGTCGCCCAGCTTCCTGAAGGCGGCCGCCGCCTGTTCCAGCCCCTCCTCGCTGCGCCCGCCCGGCGGCCCGATCATCCTCGCGCAAGCCGCCAGCCACGGGTCGTCGGACTCCAGGTAACGCCCGACCAGTTCGGTGGCGTATTCGTCCTGTCCGGAGGCGGACGCCATCACGACCCGGCTGATGAGCAGCAGCGGATGCACGGGCCCCTCGCGCTCGGCAGCGTCGACCAGCTCCTCCATCTCCGCCGCCAGCCGCTCCATGGCTCCCTTGTCGCTGACCAGCTCGCCGAACAGGCTGACCCCATAGGCGAACCGGCACGCCACGTACGCCCGCACCAGCCCCTCGGGCGGCCGGTTGCCGGCCAGCTCCATCGCCCTGGTGGCCCACGCCGCCGACTCCTGGTGGTAGCCGCCCATCCACCAGAACCAGTTCAGCGCCGCGCACAGCCGCAGAGAGATCTCGACGTCGCCCGTCTCGTGCGCCCAGTGCAGCGCCGCCGCCCAGTTGTCGCGCTCGGCCGTCAGCCGCTCCATCCACTCCAGCTGCGTCGCCGTCCGCAGCTCGGGCACCGCGCGCTCGGCCAGCTCCATGAGGTGTACGGCGTGGCGGCGCCGATACTCCGCCTCCTCGCCCGACTCAGACAGCCGCTCGAGCGCGTAGGCGCGGATCGTCTCCAGCATCGTGTAGCGGCCGCCCCCGTCATGAACACCGGCCACCTGGACCAGCGACTTGTCCACCAGCGCGCCGAGCACGTCGGGTGTGGCGTCGCACACCGCCTCCACCGACTCAAGCCCGGCGCCGCCCGCGAACACCGCCAGGCGCCGCGCCAGCGTCCGCTCCTGGCCGTCCAGCAGGTCCCAGCTCCACTCGACCACCGCGCGCAGCGTCTGCTGGCGCGGCAACGCCGTCCGGCTGCCGCCGGTGAGCAGCCGGAAGCGGTCGTCGAGGCGGTCGGCCAGCTGCCTGGCCGTCATCGTGCGCAGCCGGGCGGCGGCCAGCTCGATCGCCAGCGGCATCCCGTCGAGCCTGCGGCACAGCGACACCACGGCCTCGGTGTTGCCGGCGTCCAGCGCGAAGTTCGCGGCCCGGTCGATCAGCAGCCGCACCGCCGGGTATCCGACTGCCAGCTCGGCAGGCACGCCCATCGGCGGCAGCTCGAGCGACGGGATCGGGGCGAGCCGCTCGCCCGGCACGTTCAGCGGCTCCCGGCTGGTGGCCAGCACGCGCAGGCCGGGGCAGTCGGCCAGCAGCGACTCGGTCAGCGTGGCGGCCGCGTCGACCAGATGCTCGCAGTTGTCCAGCACGATGACCGCGCGGTGGTGGCCGAGCGCGTCCACCACCCGGGCCAGCGGTCCGTCCACGACCCGGGCCGGCGCTCCGTCCGCCTGCCGGGTGGGGTCCGGGTGCAGGCTGGGCAGGCCCTCGCGCAGGCCGAGCGCGTCCAGCACCGCGGCGGGCAGGCCGCCGGGGTCGGTGATCGGGGCCAGCTCGACGATCCAGCCGGGCGTCATGCGCAGCGCCGCCTCGGTGGCCAGCCTGGTCTTGCCCGCGCCGCCGGGTCCGACGATCGTCACCAGCCTGGCCTCGCCGAGCAGGCCCGTGAGCTGGGCCAGCTCGTCCTCTCTGCCGATGAAGCTGGTCAGCGGCCTGCGCAGGTTGCTCCTGGGCAGCGCGCCGTTTTCCGGTGGGGCGGGTTCCGGTACGGCCTGCCGTACCGGAACGTGGCGGGGGAGCTCGCCCGTGAGAACGGAGAGGTGGGCGTCGCGCAAGTCGGGACCGGGGTCGACGCCCAGCTCGTCGGCGAGCCTGGCGCGGGTCCGCTCGAAGAGGGCCAGCGCGTCGGCCTGGCGGCCGTCGGCGGCCAGCGCGCGCATGGCCAGGGCCGCGAGCCGCTCGCGCAGCGGATGCGCGGCCACCTCCGCCAGCAGGTCGAGACCGGCCGTCCTGCCCTGCTGGAGCAGCGACTCGACGGCGGACAGGCGCTCGTCCTCCAGGGAAGCGGCCACGTTGGCCAGGTGCGGGACCGAAGTGAGCCCGGCCAGCGCGGGCCCGCGCCACAGCGCCAGCGCCGCTTCGGGATCCTGCCTGGCCAGGCGGCCGAACCGGAGCGCGTCGACGTCGTCGGCCGGGACCGCCAGCACGTAGCCCCCGGGGCGGCTCCGCACGACCTCGGCCGGTCGCAGCGCCGCGCGCAGCCGCCTGACCAGGGTCTGCAGGGCGTTGGCCGCGTTGGCGGGCGGCTCGCCCGGCCACAGCGCGTCGATCAGGCGCTCGGCGGTGACGGTACGGCCTGCCTCCAGCGCCAGCAGGGCGAGCAGCGTACGTACGCGGAACCCGCCGACGGCCACCGGGCCCGTCTCGCCCTCGACCTCCAGTGCCCCCAGCATGGATATCCGCACAGGTCTCATCCTGCCGTGCCGATGGGGGTAGTACGGCTCGCGCGGCCACCCCTAGCCGCACGAGCCGTACTCCACCATCAAACGGTGGACCCGCTGAACAGCAGCGCCGCCAGCCCCGGCGCGAGCAGCAGGCTCACCGCCGTCGCGGTGGCGAAGACGCCTACCGGACGTCGGCCCGCCTCCCTCATCGAGGAAGCGCGCCTGATTTCATACTAAACCTAGGGGGAATTCGGGTAAAGCCCCATCGTGAGGGTGATCGCGCCCGCGCACACCAGCGCCACCGCCCACATCCTGTCCAGGTTGAACCAGGCCCTGCGCAGGATCTTCAGCCCGACCACCTCGTAGACGACCAGCGCGATCGTGCCCGCGACCACGAACATCGCCAGCGTGTGCAGCGCCGCGACGGCCAGGCCCCCTGCGAGCGCGCCGTGGTGGTGTCCCGCGCTCTGCAGCCCGGTGAAGACGGGCAGCAGCATCAGGCCCGCGCCGTGCGCCGAGGACATCAGGAACGACCACGCGGCCAGCTGCGGCAGCGTCAGCCGCATGCCCACCCAGCGGAAGTGCCGGGTGGACAGCAGCCGCCACAGGCCGAACCCCACCAGCACCACGCCGCCGCCGATCGACAGCACGCTCCCGGTGACCAGCGAGCCCGTGGCGCTCACCACGAGCGCCACCGCGGCCACCGAGGCGAGGTGGCCGAGCGCGATCACCGGGATCGACTGCAGGAGCAGGTCGCGGCTGCGTTCCTGCAGGCCGCGGGCCACGGCGAAGAGCCAGCCCATGGCCGGGTTCAGGCCGTGGAAGGCGCCGAGGAGCAGGACGGCCGCGATCGTCACGGGTAACAGTAGGAGTCGGACGAGGCGTCCCCGCCCTGCAGGCGCACCTGGTGCGGGCGCAGGCCGCGGAAGTCGTCGCCGTGCGGGAAGAAGTTCTTGTCGAAGGTGAAGCCGTCGGCGTCGACCCTGGCCAGCCAGGCGCCCACCCCCTCGGGGTAGAACTGGTCGTCCCACGCGCCGTACAGCGAGTTGGTGAAGTAGACCCGCTTGCCGTCGCGGCTCACCTCGACCATCTGCGGGCCGCCGCTGAGAGGCTGATCCAACGACGGATGCGGCTTTTTGCCGACAATTCCGCCTATGCGGACACTGCCGAGCTCCACCGGCTTGTGCGGGTCCGAGACGTCGTACTGTTTGAGCTCGCCTGTGCCCCAGCAGGAGACGTACAGTCGCTGGTCGTCCACGGACAGGTCGATGTCGGTCACCAGCGGCGGCACGGCGCCGAAGGGCTGCAGGATCGGCGGCAGGTCCGCGGCATCGGCCGGCTCCGCCGGGATCGTGATGACCTTGCGGACCTGCCAGCGGTCGTTCTCGCGGAACCACAGCCACACCGACGCCGACAGGTCCTCCACGCTGGTGACCACGCCCACGAAGCCGTACAGCTTGGTCGGGTCGTGCGCGGGCCGCAGTTCGAGCGTCATCTGGTACTGGTCGCCCAGGTCCACCTCCTGGACGTGGCGGCGCTTGCGCAGGTCCCAGAAGTGCAGCTTGTGGCCGTACTTGCGGCCGAGCAGGAGTTCGCCGACCAGCCCGTCCTCGAGCATCGACGGCGTCCCCCACTCCGAGGAGACCAGCACGTCGTAGTTGATGTGCCACCAGAAGTCGTAGGCCAGGTACTGCGGCCCGCGGTCGACCTCCCACCGGCCGAGCACGTCGAAGGAGGTGTGGTCCATGATCGCGATCCCGCCGGGGCCCTCCTCGCCGTTGGCCCCGCCCAGCGCCGAGACGTACAGCCCCTCGGGGCCGCAGTGCACGGTGTGCGGGCGGGAGTACCCGGCCCGCTTGGCCAGCTCCTCCGGCTCGATCACCTTGACCAGCTCCGGGCTCACCCGGTCCTTGGTGTCGTAGATGTGGATGCGGGACGACCTGATCCCCGGCACGACGAGATAGCGGCGCTCGACGTGCGGGTGCGGGGCATAGGGGCACAGCGCGCTGCTGCACGCGTTCCACCCGAAGTGATGCAGCTCGTCGCCGGTGTTGGGCAGGTCGGTCCAGCCCACGACCTCTCCGGTGTCGGTGTCGATCACGGCTATCGCGTCGGGCTTCTGCGCCTGCCTGTCGAAGGCGACGACGTAGGCGCGCTTCTCCGCGGGCGCTTCGGCCGCGTCTCTCGGAGAGGGATAGAACGTGGGATCCGGAGTCCAGAGCGTCATGACTTCTACACATTCATCGATTACCTACAGGGTCAATAGGTTTGTAAAGAGGTTTACAGTCTTCGACCTTTATGATGAATTCGGGAAATGACGGCACAAGGGACCTGCGACCCCCGATTCTCCCAGGTCGCGGAGGAGTTCGAGCGGAACCTCGCCGACCGTGGCGAGGTGGGCGCCTCGGTGTGCGTGATCCTCGACGGCGAGGTCGTCGTCGACCTGTGGGGCGGCGAAGCCGTACCCGGCGAACCCTGGCGGCGCGACACCATCGGGCACGTCTGGTCCTGCACCAAGGGCGCCACCGCCCTCTGCGCGCACCTGCTGGCCGCGCGCGGTGACCTCGACCTCGACGCGCCGGTGACCCGCTACTGGCCCGAGTACGGCGTGCGGGGCAAGAGCGGGACGCTGGTCAGGCACTTACTCGCGCACCAGGCGGGACTCCCCGCGCTGCGGGAGCCGCTGCCCCCCAACGCCTTCTTCGACTGGAAGCTCATGGTCGAGCGGCTGGCCGCCGAGGAGCCGTTCTGGGAGCCGGGCACCAGGCACGGCTACCACGGCCTCACGTTCGGGTTCCTCGTGGGAGAGGTCATCAGGCGGGTCAGCGGGCGCTCCCTGGGCACGTTCTTCCGTGAGGAGGTGGCCGAGCCGCTCGGGCTGGACTTCTGGCTCGGGCTGCCCGAGTCGGAGGAGGGGCGGGTCGCGCCCACGATCCCGGCCGATCCTCCGGCCGAGCCGCCGTCGTTCTACCTGCGGGCCTTCTCCGAGCCCGGCTCGCCGCAGGCTCTGCTGTTCACCAACACCGGCGGCTACATGGGCGCGTCCGACGCCGCCGGGTCCGCGATGATGTCCGACACGCGCGAGGCGCACGCCGCCGAGTACGGCGCGATCGGCGCGATCACGAACGCCCGCGGGCTCGCCGGGATGTACCGGCCGCTGGCCGAGGGGCGCCTGCTGCCGGTCGAGCAGCGGACGATCATGTCCACCACGACCTCGGCGGGCATGGACGCGGTGCTGCTCGTGCCGACCCGCTTCGGGCTGGGCGTCATGCGGTCGGTGGACAACCGGTACCTGCCTCCGGCCGACAGCGAGGGCGCGATGATGTCGACCACGGCCTTCGGTCACTCGGGGATGGGCGGCTCGGCCGGGTTCTGCGATCCTCCGCTGCGGCTGGCGTTCGGATACACGATGAACAAGCAGGGTGCGGGGCTGGGCATCAACCCGCGGGGACAGGCTCTGGTGGATGCGACATATCGGTCACTCGGGTACGACCAACTCGGGGGAGGAATTTGGTATCGGTCCTGAAATATCGTGGGATGCATGTTCTTCGGCATCATCGACATCTGGAAGTATGTCGTCGGCGCGTTCCTGATCATTCTGCTGCCGGGACCGAACTCGCTGTACGTGCTGAGCCTGTCCGCGCAGCGAGGAGTCCGCCAGGGCTACACGGCCGCCGCCGGGGTCTTCATCGGCGACACGGTCCTCATGCTGCTCACGGCCGCGGGCGCCGCCTCGCTGCTCAAGTCCAGCCCGATCCTGTTCACGATCGTGAAGTACGCGGGTGCGGGCTACCTCGCCTACATCGGCTTCCAGATGATCCGCTCGGCCTGGCGCTCCTGGCGTCACCCCGAGACGCTGTCCGCTGAGCCGGTCGAGGTGCCGAAGGCCCACCCCTTCCGCAAGGCGCTCACGATCAGCCTGCTCAACCCGAAGGCGATCCTGTTCTTCCTCTCCTTCTTCGTCCAGTTCGTGGACCCGGGCTACAGCGCTCCGGCCCTGTCGTTCCTCATCCTCGGCGGCATCATCCAGGTCTTCAGCGTCCTCTACCTGACGACACTGATCTTCGGCGGCACCTTCCTGGCCGGGCAGTTCCGCGCCCGCAGGAAGCTCTCGGCCGGTCTCACGTCAGGAGTCGGCGCCCTCTTCCTGGGCTTCGGCGCCAAGCTGGCCACCAGTTCCCTGTCCTGACGCCTGCGCTCCCTGGCTCCGGTCCCGTACCTGGACAAGCGCGGCAAGCGGCTCGACCCGGTAGGGGACCACCGGCGACAGGGTGATGACCGTGGTGCTGCGCCGTACTCCCGGGATGGCCAGCATGCGGTCGATGACCTGCTGGATGTGCTCGTGGTCGCGCCCGGCGATCCTGCACCACACGTCGCCCGGGCCCGTCACGATGTAGGCCTCCAGGAGCTCGGGAATCGCCGCGAGCGCGCGGGAGATCTCCGTACGGCCGGCCTGCTCGACCTCCAGCGTGGTGAAGGCCTGCACCGGGTGGCCGAGCGCGGCGGGGGAGAGGGAGGGACCGAAGTCGGTGATCACGCCGTCGGCCACCAGGCGGTCGAGGCGGGCCTGGACGGTGCCGCGGGCGACGTCCAGCAGGCGCGCCAGCTCCAGCAGCCCGGCGCGGGGCCGCTCGCGGACCAGGCGGAGGATGCTCAGGTCGAGATCGTCGAGCCCGTGACGTCGTGCTGGCATATCAGACACCTAAACTCGGCTATAGCTGTAAAAATGGCAGTATAGGCGAACGAGTGTTGTCACGCTGGATAGCAGGGCATAAGACTGGCTGGCATGCATGAGTACCCGTTCGTCCCCTACAGGCCCGAGCGCTACCCCGAGGACGAGATGGTCAAGCGCGGCCGTGAGTTCTACGAGCTCGTCGACCGCCGCCGCAGCGTCCGGTTCTTCTCCGGCGAGCCGGTCCCGCGCGAGTGTGTGGAACTGGCCGTGCTGGCCGCCAACACCGCGCCGTCGGGCGCCCACCAGCAACCGTGGACGTTCGTGCTGGTCGGCGACCCGGCCACCAAACGCCGCATCAGGGAGGCCGCCGAGGTGGAGGAACGGCAGAACTACGAGGGCGGCCGCCTGCCGCCGGAATGGCGCGAGGCGCTGGCCCCCTTGGGGACCGGCTCCGACAAGTCCTTTCTGGAAACGGTCCCGTGGCTGGTGGTCTGCTTCGCGCAGAAGTACGGCACCCGCCCCGACGGCACCCGCGTCAAGCACTACTACGTCAACGAGAGCGTGGGCATCGCCTGCGGCCTGTTCATCACGGCGTTGCACACGATGGGCCTGTCCACGCTCACCCACACGCCCAACCCGATGGCCTTCCTCAGCGAGATCTGCGAGCGCCCGGCGAGCGAGCGGCCGTACATCCTGTTCCCCGTCGGCTACGCGGCGCCCGACGCGGAGGTGCCCGACCTGGCCCGCAAACCTCTCGATCGGGCCCTGGTGAGCCGGCCGTAAAGTTGGGCCTTTTTCGGTTGGCGTTTGTTCTTCACCCTCGGTGCAGGCGCGTGTCAACCACCCACGAGGAGGGCCCAGTGAGACGCCGATTAGCCATCCTGATCGCCGTTCTGGGGTTGTTCTGCCTGAGCGGCATCAACCCCGCGGCCGCCGCGGAACCACCCGCCAACAAGCAGTACCGGGTCCAGGGGCCCGCCGACGCGCGGCAGCGCAGCGCCGTCGCCGCCACCGGAGCCGCCATCGAAGAGGTGACGAAGGACTCGGTCCTGGTCACCGCCACGGAAGCCGAGGTGGCCGCGATCAAGCGGCTCGGCTTCCGGGTCGCGGAGGTGCCGCGCCCGTTATCCCCGTCCGCCGATGTGACACCCTTTGACTTCCCGCCGGCGGACTCGGGCTACCACAACTACGCGGAGATGACCGCGGACGTGAACGCGCTGGTCGCCGCGCATCCGGCCATCGCCAGCAAGTTCACCTACGGCACGTCCTACGAGGGCAGGCAGCTGATCGGCGTCAAGATCAGCGACAACGTCGGTACCGACGAGAACGAGCCCGAGGTGCTCTTCACCGCTCACCAGCACGCGCGCGAGCACCTCACGGTCGAGATGGCGCTGTACATCATGCACCTGCTCGCCGACAACTACGGCTCCGACGCTCGCATCACGAACCTGGTCAACAGCCGGGAAATCTGGATTCTGCCGGACCTTAATCCGGACGGCGGCGAGTACGACATCGCGACCGGCAGCTACCGCTCGTGGCGCAAGAACCGCCAGCCCCCGAACGGCACCGACCTGAACCGCAACTGGGCCTACAACTGGGGCTGCTGCGGCGGCTCGTCCGGTTCGACCACCAGCGAGACCTACCGCGGCCCCTCCGCCGAGTCGGCGCCCGAGGTCAAGGCCACCGCGGACTTCGTGCGCAGCCGGGTCGTGAACGGCGTCCAGCAGATCAAGACGAACATCGACTGGCATACCTACAGCGAGCTCATCCTGTGGCCGTACGGCTACACCTACAACGACACGGCCCCCGGCATGACCCAGGACGACCACGACGCGTTCGCCACGCTGGGCCAGAACATGGCCTCGACCAACGGCTACACGCCCGAGCAGGCCAGCGACCTGTACATCACCGACGGCAGCATCGACGACTGGCTGTGGGGCGTCTACAAGATCTTCAGCTTCACCTTCGAGATGTACCCGACCGGCGCCAACCCGGGCTTCTACCCGCCCGACGAGCAGATCGTCCCGCAGACGACGCGGAACAAGGAGGCCGTGCTCCGCTTCCTGGAGTACTCCGACTGCGTCTACCGCATCATCGGCAAGGAGCCCCAGTACTGCGGCACCGGCAACCCGCCCACGACCGTCTACTCCGACACCTTCGAGACGAACACCGGCTGGACCACGAACCCATCGGGCACCGACACGGCCACCACGGGCCAGTGGGAGCGCGGCGTCCCCCAGGCGACCAACTCCTCCGGCGCCAAGCAGCTCGGCACCACGGTCAGCGGCACCAACGACCTGGTGACGGGACGCCTGGCCGGCGCGTCGGCCGGTGACTACGACATCGACGGCGGCGTGACCTCGATCCAGTCGCCGCCGATCACGCTGCCCAGCACCGGCACGCTGACGCTGTCACTGTCGTGGTATCTGGCCCACGGCTCCAACGCCTCCAGCGCGGACTACTTCAGGGTCAGGGTCGTCGGCAACACCACGACCACGGTGTTCCAGCAGGCCGGCGCGGCCTCCAACCGCAACGGCGCCTGGGCCGCGGCCACCGCCAACCTGACGTCCTACGCGGGCCAGACGGTCCGCATCCTCATCGACGCCGCCGACGCGTCCTCGGCCTCCCTGGTCGAAGCCGGGGTCGACGACGTCAAGATCACTCAGCAGCAGTAAGCGTCCCGCTCCGCCACGCCCCGCCGCGCGCCCCCCTGTGCGGCGGGGCGTGGTCTTCTCGCGTTACGGCAAGCCGCCCCACCCACCACCCGCCGCCGCGGGCGCGCCTCCGCAGGTTCCACGCCAGGCAGTCTGACGGCCCGCCCGCCGTTACGGAGCGACCGCACCCCGGCACGCTGGGTTTCGACGCGGGGTCGAATTGGGTCTTGTAAGCAATCCCTGTCAAGGCTACGATCGCGACAACTGTTAGGAAACTTTCTTAAAAGAAATCATGAATCGGGACAGTGATGGCTCGATCACCTCCGGATATTCCGGTCGCTAGCTGCGGAAATGGATGACTCTCTCACCACGACGGAAGTTACGGGTCGTGGACACCCCCTGAGTTCCCCAGCCATGGGAGCGATCATGCGGCGCAGCCGTCCCTTACTCACCCTGACTGCTCTGGCAAGCCTCCTCCTCGCCCTCCTCGTCCCCGGCTCGGCGCACGCGGCCACTCCCAGAGGAACCGAGGTCACCCAAGCGCTCGCGGCAGCCCCCGCCTGGCAGCCGTGGACCGCCTACGCCACAGGCGCGCACGTCACGTACAACGGCACCGAATACGAATGCATCCAGGGGCACACCTCCCAGCCGGACTGGACTCCGCCCGCCGTACCGGCGCTGTGGAAGCCGGCCACCGGAACCCCCGGAGACACGACCAAGCCGAGCGTCCCCGCCAACCTCAGGTCGCCCGCCCAGGGCAACACCACGATCGACCTGGCCTGGGACGCCTCCACCGACAACTCGGGCAGCATCAAGGAGTACCGGGTCTACGAGGGCGCCACGCTGGTCAAGACCAGTACGACCACGTCCACCCAGGTCACCGGCCTGAGCCCGAACACCGGCCACACCTACACGGTCACCGCGGTCGACCCGTCGAACAACGAGTCGGACAAGAGCGCCCCTGTCACCGCGAAGACCACCAACACCGGCGGTGACACCACCAAGCCCACCGTGCCCGGCAACCTGCGCTCGCCCGCGCAGACCTCGATCACGATCGACCTGGCCTGGGACGCCTCGACGGACAACAGCGGCTCGATCAAGGAGTACCGAGTCTACGAGGGCGCCACGCTGGTCAAGACCAGTACGACCACGTCCACCCAGGTCACCGGGCTGAACCCGAACACCGGCCACACCTACACGGTCACCGCCGTGGACCCCTCCAACAACGAGTCCGACAAGAGCGCGCCCGTCACCGCCTCCACCAAACCGGACACCGGCGGCGGCACGTACAACAAGGTCGGATATTTCGTCCAGTGGGGCATCTACGGCCGCGGCTACCTGGTGAAGAACCTGGACACGACCGGAGCCGCCGCCAAGCTCACCCACATCAACTACGCCTTCAGCAACGTCAACTCGAGCTCGCTCACCTGCATGAACGGCGTGGACAAGGCCACCAGCCCGAACCCGCAGGACCCCAACCAGGGCGACGGCGCCGGTGACGCGTGGGCCGACTACGGCAAGGGCTTCTCGGCGGGCGAGTCCGTCGACGGCCAGGCCGACGCCTGGGACGCCAAGCTGGCGGGAAACTTCGGCCAGCTCAAGAAGCTCAAGGCGAAGTACCCGAACCTGAGGACGCTGATCTCGGTCGGCGGCTGGACGTACTCCAAGTACTTCTCCGACCTGGCCTCCACCGACGCCAGGCGCAAGGCCTTCGTCAAGTCGTGCATCGACATGTACATCAAGGGCAACCTGCCGGCCTATTCAGGCAGAGGTGGCGACGGCGCGGCGGCCGGCGTCTTCGACGGCATCGACGTCGACTGGGAGTGGCCGGGCGCCGAGGGGCACCCGGGCAACCACGTGAGCCCGAACGACAAGGCCAACCTGACGCTGCTGCTGCAGGAGTTCCGCACCCAGCTCGACGCGCTCGGCGCGACGACGGGCAAGCACTACCTGCTGACCGCGTTCACCCCCGCCGACCCCGTCAAGATCGACGCCGGCTGGGACCTGTCGAAGATCTTCAGCTCCCTGGACTTCGCCAACGCCCAGGGCTACGACTTCCACGGCGCAGGCAGCGACAACTCCTGGGAGCCCAACCGCACCGGCCACCAGGGCAACCTCTACCTGGACACCGACAGCCCGTACAGCCCGGACTTCTCCGTCGACAAGGCCGTCCAGAAGTACCTGGACGCCGGGGTGAACCCGCGCAAGCTGACCATCGGCCTGGCCTACTACGGCCGCGGCTGGCAGCAGGTCACCGACGGCGGCAAGTTCGGCGAGTGGCAGGACGCGCACGGCGCGGCCCCGGGCCAGTTCCAGGAGGAGGCGGGCACCCGCGGCTACAGCAACCTGCTGGCCAGCGTCCCGAACTGCACCATCCGCCACGACGAGCAGTCGATCGCCACGTACTGCTTCACCGGCAACGGCGGCCAGTGGTGGACGTTCGACGACCCCTGGTCCATCGGCAAGAAGACCGCATACATCAAGGCCAAGGGCCTGCTCGGCGCCATGATCTGGGAGATGTCCGGCGACCCCGGCGTCCTCACCACGGCGCTGGACTCGGGCCTGCGCTGACACCTCCCGACCGGCCCGCGCCGCCTCCGCGGGCCGTGCCGTACGGCTTGCGTTCTCACCCCCCGGCGCAAGCCGTACGGCACGCCACTCCGTGAAGGAACCACCGTGAAATCACGCGCATTGTCGTGGGCCGTCGCGCTCACCCTCATCGCGCTGTTCGCCTCTCCCGCCGTGGCGGCCGGATCGCCCACCGCCACCTTCACCAAGACCTCCGACTGGGGCTCCGGCTTCGAGGGCAAGGTCACCATCGCCAACGGCGGCTCGACCCCGCTGAGCTGGAACGTCCAGTTCGACGTCCCCGCCGGGTTCTCGATCCCGTCCGCCTGGGACGCTCAGCTGTCCCGCAGCGGCCAGCACTACACCTTCATCCCGCCGTCCTGGGCGGGCCCGCTGGTGCCCGGCGCCTCGGCGTCGTTCGGCTTCAACGGCAGCCCGGGCAACTTCCCCGGCATCTCCAACTGCACGCTCAACGGCGCTCCCTGCGGCGGCGGCCCCTCGCAGCCCGGCGTCCCCGGCGCCCCGGGCCCCGTCAGCGCCACGTCCACCACCTCGTCGATCTCCCTGTCCTGGGGTACGGCAAGCGGCACCGTGACCGGTTACCGGGTCTACGAGGGCACCGCCGTCAAGGCCACCGTGACGGGGACGAGCGCCACGATCTCCGGGCTCGGCACCTGCGAGACGCACACGTACAACGTCAAGGCCTACAACGACGTGGGCGAGTCGGCCGGCACCTCCACCACCGCGGCCACGGCGGGATGCACCAGCGGCCCGCTGCCCCGCCACTTCCTGACCGGCTACTGGCAGAACTTCACCAACCCCGCCACCCCGCTGAGACTGTCGGCGGTCCCCGACGAGTACGACCTGGTCGCCGTCGCCTTCGGCGAGTCCACGAGCACGCCAGGCCAGGTGAAATTCGGCCTCGACCCCGGTCTGTCGAGCGCGCTCGGCGGCTACACGGACGCCCAGTTCAAGGCCGACGTGGCCGCCCTGCACCAGCGCGGCAAGAAGGTGATCCTGTCGGTCGGTGGCGAGAAGGGCGACATCCAGGTCTCCAGCTCGGCCGCGGCCACCGCGTTCGCCGACTCCGTCTACTCGATCATGCAGGGCTACGGCTTCGACGGCGTGGACATCGACCTGGAGAACGGCCTCAACGCTGCCTCCATGGGCCAGGCCCTGCGCGCGCTGCGGACCAGGGCGGGCTCCGGGCTGATCATCACCATGGCCCCGCAGACGATCGACATGCAGTCCACCGGCACGCAGTACTTCCAGCTCGCGCTGACCATCAAGGACATCCTCACGGTCGTCCACATGCAGTACTACAACTCCGGCGCGATGCTCGGCTGCGACCAGAACGCGGCCTACTCGCAGGGCACGGTCAACTTCATGACCGCGCTGGCCTGCATCCAGCTGGAGAACGGCCTGCGGCCCGACCAGGTGGCGCTCGGCCTGCCCGCGGGGCCGGGCGCGGCCGGCGGCGGGGTCGTCTCGCCCACCCTGGTCAACCAGGCGCTCGACTGCCTGGCCAAGCACGCGAGCTGCGGTTCCTTCGTGCCCCCGCACACCTACCCGGACATCAGGGGCGCCATGACCTGGTCCATCAACTGGGACGCAAGTAACGGCTGGAACTTCTCGAGAACCGTCAAACCCCACCTCCAGGGAATGCCATGAAATTTCGTAGCAAGGTCCTGTACTTACTGACCGCCGCCGCGCTGGGCGCCGCGGGCATGGCCTCCGCGCCCGCGCAGGCGTCCGTGGCGAGGACGGCCTCGGCCGCCCAGGTCGCCGCCTACGCCGCGTGGGCGCCGTGGACCGCCTACAAGGTCGGCGACCGGGTCACCTACAACGGCTCCGACTACGAGTGCATCCAGGCCCACACCTCACAGCCCGACTGGACCCCGTCGGCCGTGCCCGCCCTGTGGAAACCGGTCACCGGCGGCGGCGACAACCAGGCTCCGAGCGTGCCCGGCAACCTGCACTCCACCGCGACCACCTCCACCAGCATCTCCCTGGCGTGGAACGCCTCCACCGACAACGTCGGCGTCACCGGCTACGACGTCTACCGGGGCAGCACCAAGGTGACGACGGCGACGGGCACGTCGTACACCGACACGGGCCTGACCGCCGCGACCAGCTACACCTACACGGTCCGAGCCCGCGACGCGGCGGGCAACGTCTCCGACCCGAGCGCCGCGCTCACGGTCTCCACCTCGGGCAACAGCGGCGCCCCCGGCCAGCCGGGCGCGGCCACCGCCACCTCGACGAACACCTCGATCTCCCTGTCGTGGGGCGCCTCGAGCGGGACCGTAACCGGCTACCGCGTCTACGAGGGCAGCACGGTCAAGGCCACGGTCACCGGGACCAGCGCCACGATCTCCGGGCTCGGCACCTGCGAGAACCACACCTACACGATCAAGGCCTACAACTCGGCCGGTGAATCGGCCGGGCGTGACGTGTCGGCCACCACCACCGGCTGCACCGGCGGCGGCACCAAGCTGCCCGGCGCGCCGTACCTCTACATGGGCTGGGGCAACCCGCCCGCGCCCGGCACGGTGATGGACGCGACCGGCGTCAAGTCGTTCACGATGGCGTTCATGCTGTCCAGCGGCGGCTGCAACCCGGCATGGGACGGCCAGCGCCCGCTGACCGGCGGCGCCGACCAGCAGGCCATCAACGCGATCAAGGCCAAGGGCGGCAGCGTCCAGATCTCCTTCGGCGGCTGGCAGGGCAACAAGCTCGGCCCGAACTGCTCCTCCGCCTCGGCCTTCGCCGGCGCCGTGCAGCAGGTGATCACCGCGCTCGGCCCCGCGGTCGTGGACTTCGACATCGAGAACACCGACGAGATGGAGAACGAGACAGTCCAGGACCGCATCCTCGGCGGCATCAAGATCGTCAAGCAGAACAACCCGAACGTCAAGGCGGTCGTCACCATCGGCACCACCACCTCGGGCCCGAACTACTACGGCACCCGCCTGATCAACCAGTCCAAGGCGCTCGGCGTGCCGATCGACAACTACACGATCATGCCGTTCGACTTCGGCGGCGGCGCCAACATGTACCAGAACACCGTCAACGCCTCGGAGGGGCTGAAGACCGCGCTGAAGAACGCCTTCGGCTGGACCGACGCCCAGGCGTACGCGCACATGGGCATCTCCGGCATGAACGGCCTGTCGGACCAGCAGGAGCTCACCAACCAGTCGACCTGGACCCAGATCCGCGACTGGGCCAACTCCAGGGGCCTGACGCGCCTGGCGTTCTGGTCGACCAACCGTGACCGTCCTTGCCCCGGCGGCGGCGTCCAGGAGGCCTGCAGCGGCATCGCCCAGGCCGACTGGGAGTTCACCAAGATCACCGCCGGCTTCTAGCGGCCGCTTTCGTGTACGGCTTGCGCCCCCGACCCCACGGGCGCAAGCCGTACCCCTTGTCCCACGACGCTCCGCCCCCACCCCCCAGCTTCTGGACGGACGATGAAACCTCCTTCCCTCGCCTCCCGCGCCGCCATGGCGGCCGTCGCCGCCGGCGTCGCGGTCGTCACCGCGCTGGCCGCCGCCGCACTGGCGGCCACCCCGAGCCTGGCGGGCGCGCCCCGTCCCGCCGCCGTGGCGGCCGCGCAGGCCTACGCCGCCTGGGCGCCCAACGTCTCCTACAAGGCAGGCGACCGGGTGACCTACAACGGCACCGACTACGAGTGCATCCAGGCCCACACCTCGCTGACCGGCTGGGAGCCCCCGAACGTCCCCGCGCTCTGGAAGCCCGTGGGCACCTCGACGCCGACCACCTCACCGACGCCCACGCCGACCGTCACCGGCACCCCGCCGGCGGTCGCGATGCCGGTGGCGCCGTACGTGGACATGGGGGCCTGGCCGACCCCGAGCCTGACCGAGATGTCCGCGGCGTCCGGGCTGAAGAGCTTCACGCTGGCCTTCGTCACCGGCGCCGCCTGCAAGGCGAGCTGGTTCGGCGCCTACGACCCGCGCCAGGCCTGGGCCAAGGACCAGATCGACGCCGTCAGGGCCGCGGGCGGCCAGGTCAAGGTGTCCTTCGGCGGCGCCTCCGGCGTCGAGCTGGCCCAGGGCTGCTCGGACGTGACGGCGCTGTACAACGAGTACAAGGCGGTCGTGGACGCCTACCGGCTGACCTACATCGACCTGGACATCGAGGGCGCGGCGCAGGCCGACGCCGCCTCGGTCGCCCGCCGCTCGCAGGCCCTGGCCAGGCTGCAGCAGACCTACCCGGCGCTGAAGATCTCGCTGACGCTGCCGGTGCTGCCCGAGGGTCTGACGGCCGACGGCCTGGCCGTGGTCCGCTCGGCCAGGGACGCCGGCGTCAACCTGGACCTGGTCAACGTGATGGCCATGGACTACTACCGCGGCGTGGACTACGGCGACGCCGCGGTCCAGGCGGCCACCAGCACGTTCAACCAGCTCAAGTCGCTGTACTCCGGGAAGTCGGACGCCCAGCTGTGGCGGATGGTCGGCGTCACGCCGATGGTCGGCCAGAACGACGACGGCCGGATCTACAACCAGGACGACGCCCGCCAGCTCGTCACCTTCGCCACCTCCAAGCACCTGGGGACGCTGGCGTTCTGGGAGCTCACCCGCGACCGCAACGCCTGCAACGGCGCCCTGTACAAGTGCACGAACATCCCGCAGTCGCCGTACGACTTCGCCAAGATCTTCGTGGGGTACACAGGATGAACCGCTCCGTCGCCATCGTGGCGGCCGCCGCGCTCGCCGGTGCCGCATTGATCGCCCGGCCTGCCGCGGCCGCCAACATCCTCACCAACCCGGGCTTCGAGAGCGGGCTGAGCGGCTGGACCTGCTCGACGACCGCGAGCGCGCAGGCCGTGTCGAGCCCGGTGCACGGCGGCACCAAGGCCCTGCAGGCCACGCCCGCTGGCAGCGACTTCGCCCGGTGCCAGCAGACCCTGACCGTCAAGCCGTCCACGGCGTACCAGCTGTCCGCGTGGGTGCAGGGCAACTACGTCTTCCTAGGCGCCACCGGAGGCGGGGTCAACGTCTCCACCTGGGGTGCACCCGGATCGCAGTGGTCCCAGCTGAAAACCTCGTTCACCACCGATGCGAGCACGACCAGCGTCACCGTCTACGTCAACGGCTGGTACGGCCAGGGCGCCTACTACGCCGACGACGTCAACCTCGACGGACCTGGCGGCACACCCGACACCGAGCCCCCGACGGTGCCGGGCAATCTGACCGTGGGCGGGGCCACGAGCACGAGCCTGACCGCCTCCTGGTCCGCCTCGACCGACAACTCGGGAAGCGTCGCCCGCTACGAGGTCTCCCGTGACGGCGGCACTCCCGTCGCGGTCACTGGCACCGGCTTCACCGCCACCGGGCTCACCCCCAGCACCACCTACCGGTTCAAGGTGCGCGCCTGCGACGGGTCCGGGAACTGCTCGCCGTACACGGGAGAGGTCGGCGGCACCACGACGGCGGGAGGCGGCGGAGGGACGCCGAAGAAGGTGCTGGTCGGCTACCTGCACGCCTCGTTCGCCAACGGGTCCGGATACATCAGGATGGCCGACGTGCCCGCCGAGTGGGACTACATCGACCTGGCCTTCGGCGAGCCCACCTCGGTCACCTCGGGCGACATCCGGTTCAACCGCTGCCCGGCGAGCGAGTGCCCCGGCGTCGAGTCCGACGCCGACTTCCTCGCGGCGATCAAGGCCAAGCAGGCGCAGGGCAAGAAGGTGCTGATCTCGATCGGCGGGCAGGACGGGCAGGTCCAGCTGACCACCACGGCGGCCAGGGACAAGTTCGTCGAGTCCGTCGGCGCCGTCATCGACCGATGGGGGCTCGACGGCCTGGACGTGGACTTCGAGGGCCACTCGCTCTACCTCAACCAGGGCGACACCAACGTCAACAACCCCACAACCCCGGTCGTGGTCAACCTCATCTCCGCGCTGAAGACGCTCAAGGCCAGATATGGCGCGAAGTTCGTGCTGACCATGGCGCCCGAGACGTTCTTCGTCCAGCTCGGCTACCAGTTCTACGGCCCGGGGCCGAACGGCGCAGCCGACCCGCGCTCCGGCTCCTACCTGCCGGTCATCCAGGCGCTCAGGAACGACCTGACCCTGCTCCACGTGCAGGACTACAACTCCGGCCCGATCACCGGGCTGGACAACCAATACCACACGATGGGCGGGGCCGACTTCCACGTCGCGATGACCGACATGCTGCTCACCGGATTCCCGATCGCGGGCAACACCGCCAACCTGTTCCCCGCGCTCAACCCGGACCAGGTGGCCATCGGCCTGCCCGCCTCGCCCAACGCGGGCAACGGCTTCACCACGGTCGCCGAGGTGCAGAAGGCCTTCGACTGCCTGGCCAAGGGGACCAACTGCGGCGGCTACCGGCCGCACGGCGTCTTCGGCGGGCTGAAGGGGCTGATGGCCTGGTCGATCAACTGGGACAGGTTCAACGGATTGGAGTTCTCACGCAGTCATCGCGCCTACCTCAACGGCTTGAGCTCGTCCTGAACCAGGCGCACCACCAGGTCGTCCAGGGACAGCACCGCGTACTCCGACACGTGGTGGCGGGTGTTGTCCCCGGGCGAGCCGCCGTCGGCGCCGTAGGTGAGGAAGGTGAAGCGGCCCATGGTGAGCTGGGCCAGCTGCCGGAAGACGTACTCGCCCTGGTCGTCGAGCCCGGACGAGGCGATCGGCTCGATCTTGATCCCGCGCCGGGCGGCGGCGGCGACGCTCGTGGCGTAGTCGGGCTCGTCCTGGTAGTCCAGGTGCGGTGGCGCGTCGGCGATCAGGAAGACCAGCTTGAGCGTCTCGTCGCGCCAGGACGGCTTGTCCAGCGCCTCGGCCAGGGCGGCGTTCAGGTCCTCAGGAGTGTCGCCCCCGCCGTCGGCCTGCACCTCGGCCAGCGCGCTCCTGAAGGCGTCGACCGAGGGCGTGAAGTCGGTGGTCCTGGTGACGTAGGCGTCGCCCCTGTCGCGGTAGAGCGTCATGCCGAACTCCAGGTCCGCCAGGTCGTCGATGCGCTGGGCGACGGTCGCGACGGTGGCCTTGAGCCGGTCGATCTCGTCCTGCATCGAGCCAGTGGTGTCGATCAGGAACAGCACCTGCAGGCGCGGCCTGCCGTTCGGCCGCGACACGGGCACCTTCGTGCTTCCCTGCTCGGCCAGCGGCACACTGGCGTTGCCGTAGGTCACGGTGCCCTCGCCGGAGCCCGGCAGCACGGCCCGCCCGTCGGCGAACGTGCGCACCTCCCGCTGCCCGGCCCGCACGAGCGCGCCCGGCAGCGGGCGGCCGTCCTGGTCGACCACGGTGACGATGCGGCTCTGCCGGACGTCGATGTCGCGGACCGGGATGTTCCACCCGGCGAACTTCTCGCGGTACTTCATGTAGTCGGCGAAGGCCACATTGTCGTCCACGCTTCCCGCTCGCAGCCCGGAGCTGCGCTGCTGCTCCGGCGGGGTCGGCGCGTTCGTGGGCGCGGCCTTTCCGCTGTCTGCCTCCCCCGCGAATCCCTTCGCGGGAGCAGGGGCGGAGTGCACGGACTCCGCGCCGCATCCGGCGACCAACAGCAACGTGGCGGCGACAGCGACGTTTCTGATCATGCCGGTTTACACGGACTCCACCGCCTGATGGTTCAGCGCCGCCAGCGCCTGCGACACCAGCGGGACGGGAGGCGGCGTCAGATCGCAGTCGTCGCCGGGCCCGATCAGCAGCTCCACCTCCGGCTGGAACCCCGCGGGACCAGGACGGGCGAGTCCCGGGATCGCCAGCTGTCCCGGCGCGCCCGGCACCGCCAGCACCCTGGGCGCAGGCGGGAGCGCCCACCCGCCGCCCGTCAGCCGCAGCAGCGCCAGCACCACCCGCAGCGCGTCCGGCTCGAGCTGTCCCGGCAGGATCGCGACCTGCCCGCCGGTCTTCTCCGCCGTCACGCCCAGCTCCCGCGCCAGCTTGACCGCGCGCGAGGCCGCCACCCCCGTCACCGCCTCCTGCCAGGCCGGGGTGTACGGCTCGCGCGGATCGCCGTACCCGCCGGGCCACGAGCCGGGCAGCCCGTCGCGCGCCACCCCGTACTCGGCGAGCATCAGGTCGAACACCGTGGTCGCCGGCTCACCGTCCACCCGGATCACCGGCACGCCGCGCCGCAGCACCCCGCCCGGATGGTGCAGCAGCACCTCGGCGGGCTCGCCCTCGCCGAGCAGCGACAGCCGCCCCGCGGGACCCAGGAGTTCGCCGCCGCCCGGCCGTACCAGGAACGACAGCTCGGGACGGTCGGTGAAGACCGGCCGGTCCACGAAGAACTCCTTGAGCAGCACGTGGCCCACCGCCCGCGCCAGCGCCTCGTCGGTGCCGGGCCGCACGACCAGCGTCTCGTCCGACAGCCGCGCCGGATGCGGGCCGATGGCCACCACCTTCTGCCCCCTATAACGGCCGGCGATCACCCACGGGGCCCCGGGCGAGGGCCGTCCCTGCGCGCCCCACAGCACCACGTACGCCGCCCGCGCCCACTCCGCCGAACGCGGACCCGGGATGGGCGGCTCCGGCAGCACCGTGCCGATCAGCTCGGCCAGCGGAGAACCCGCGATCGCCGCGACGGAGCCGGGCCCGTGCGCGGCCCGCGCGTGCGCGATCGCGGCCGCCGCCAGCTCGGCCGCCACCCGATCGGGGATCGCGATCCGGGGCCGGCCGCGGAGCGCCTGGTAGAGCTCAGAGTTTCCTGTGAGTTTCGCCCAGGCCAAGACCGGTTCGAGACCCTTTCGCGCCTCGCTGTACAGCGCGAACAGCGCCTTGTTGACCTGCGATCCCCCCATGGAAGAAGTTCAGCACAACCGGTGGTGATCTATCGTGGTACGACCCGCCTCAGGCTCCATCGCATTTGGATGCCCTGGTGGCAGCACTTCTACGGGTACGGCAGGCTAGTCAACGCCATGGAATACGCAGTTCTCACGGGGATAGTCCTCGTCGCCGGTGTTGCTCTCGCCCTCATCGCCCAGTGGCGAGAGTGGCGTCCGCCCCTTTGGGCCGCTGTCCTCGTGGGCGTCGGCGTACGGGTGCTGCTGCTGTTCACAGCCGCCAACGACGCCTGGCAGCCGGTCGACTACGTCGAGAGCTTCCAGCCCGCCGGGCAGGCCGTGCTGCACGGCCAGGATCCGGTGCTGGCCAGCGACGGCGGCTGGCACTTCCTGCCGACCATCCCCTACGCGTACGGCGCGCTGCTGTGGCTGGGCATTCCGTGGAGCTACGCCGGGCGCCTGGTCACCGTCGTGGCCGACATCGTGCTGATCCCGCTGGTCGCCAAGCTGGCGGGCGGGCCCCGCGCGTCGCTGCGGGCGCTGCAGTACGCGCTCAACCCGCTCGCGCTGCTGGTGGCCGCCATCCATGGCCAGGTGGAGCCCGTCGCGCTGGTGTTCGGCGTGGCCGCCTTCGTCGTCGCCCGCGGTCCCGGCTCGCCCTACCGCAACGGCATCACCACCGACGTGGTCGCCAGAGTCCGCAACGGCGTGCGCGCGTACGGCGTGCGCGGCTCGATCCCGCGGATCGTCGGCCGCGGCGGCATGCTGCACCGGGCGCTGCTCCCGGGCACGGGCGACCGGGCGGAACTCAAGCGCGCACTGTGGGCGGGCGTGCTGATGGGGCTGGCGCTGTCGGCCAAGAGCTGGCCGATCTGGCTCATCCCCGGCATGCTGCTGCTCCTGCCGCACCTGCGGGCCAGGATCGTGGCGCTGGTCACCACGGGCGCCGTGCCGCTGTTCTTCTTCGTCACGCTGCCGGTGTTCGCCGGGACGAAGTGGAGCCAGCTGCCCGACGTCATCAAGGTCATCCAGGACATCCGGCCGATCGTGGGCGAGTGGGGGTGGACCCCGCAGTTCACCGGCGGCGACTGGTCGCTCGAGCCCGGGATGGCCAAGATCGGCACCAACCTGATCTACCTGACGCTGGTCGTGGTGGCCCTGCTGTGGCGGCGGGCCGACCCGATCGACCTGACCATCGCGATGCTGCTGGCGTTCATGGTCGTCACGCCGCGGCTGGGCGCGCAGTACCTGATGTGGTTCATGCCGTTCCTGGTGGCCCGCCCGACCCGGTTCGCCTGGCCGGCGATCATCGGGGTGTCGTTGTGGGCGGGATACGGCTATCTCTACATGACCCAGTTCGACGTCAACACCTGGTGGGCGCTGCACTCCGAGTGGTCGCGCGCCTCGATCGTGCTGCTGCCGATCCTGGTGATGGCGATGCCGTGGGGCCGCCGCAAGGCGACGGCCCCGGCGATCATCACGCCCAGGCCCACCCCGGACAAGGAGTCCGTCTCACTGGTGTAGCCGCAGGAACAGCGTGACCCACTGGTCGGGATGGACGTACCCGACCACGGTGTCGCGGCCGATGCCCGCCGCGGCCAGCGCCGCGTCCACGCCCCTGTAATGCGGACGCAGCGAGGCACGCACCGAGCCGCCCACCCCGCGGAAGCCCAGCTCGACCAGCTCCCGGTAGGCGCGGCCGTCGCGGACCAGCGGCCGGCGCCGCCGCTCGATCCGCAGGATGGCCGAGTCCACCGACGGCACCGGGTGGAAGCTGCGCCTGCTCACCCGGTCGCCGAGCCGCCAGCCGTACCAGGGCCAGGAGGCGACGGTGAGCAGGCTCCAGCGGCCGTAGTCGCCGGTGCGCTTGCGGGCGTACTCCAGCTGCGTCAGCAGAGTCGCCGCGGTCATGCCGGGCGCCCGCAGGCACCAGCCGACGATCCGTGACGTGGCCGAGTACGGGATGTTGCCCACCACCGCGAACGGCTCCCGCGGTGGGAAGGCCCGGGCGAAGTCGCCGCGCCTGACCTGGATCCGCGGGTCGTCCCTGGTGCTGGCGGCCAGCCTCGCCGCCAGCCTCGGGTCGATCTCGTAGGCGATCACGCTGGCTCCCGCATGGGACAGGGCCCTGGTCAGGACGCCTTCTCCGGGGCCGGGCTCCAGGATCAGGCCTTCGGGTTCCGCGGCCTTGACGATCAGGTCGAGCGCATGCCGGTCTGTCAGGAAATTCTGTGAAAAAACGCGTCGATTGCGCGCCACAAAGCAGCCCTCTCGGGTCCTCGAGATGAATGGGATCTCTCGAAGGGCCCTGGGCGCGCCGACCAGCGTCTAGCGAGCCAGGGCCCCGCTGTGACGCAGCCTGATGAAGTAGGCGCCGTAACATGTCATGCCGTCAGCCTGCCGGAAAACCTGATGCGCCCGCCACGCGTTTTCCGCACTCTGGAGGGCATGCAGGCAACGGTCACGGTCACCTCGGCGCAGCTCCCCGAGCTGCTGCTGCACGTCGTGGTCGTCCGGCACGCCTTCCTGGTGCCGCAGGGGGCCTCGCTGCCGTTCCGCGCGCGGGGGCCGGTGTTCCACTTGAAGTGACGGCTTGACGCGGTCAAGCGCTTGTTCAAAGATCGCGGATGTGGTGACCTTCGCGGAGCTCGTGCTGGCGCGGGCCGAGGACGACCGGGTCGGGTTGCGGTTCGAGGACATGGCGTGGAGCTGGCGGGAGGTGGTCGCCGAGGCCCGGCTGCGTGCCGCGGAGATCCCGCGCGGGGCGCACGTGGGGGTGCTGCTCGACAACGTGCCCGAGTACCTCTTCTGGATCTTCGGGGCGGCGCTGGCCGGGGGAGTGGTGGTGGGGATCAACCCCACGCGCCGGGGTTCCGAGCTGGCGGCCGACATCCGGCATACGGACTGCGCCTTCATCGTCACGGACGCATCCCAGGCGCGGTTGCTCGATCGGCTGGATCTGGGGGTGCCCGTGCGGCTCGTGGACGAAGGTATCGCCGACGTCCCTGATCGCCCACGCGGCGCGGATGGGGTGGCCTGCCGTACGGACCCGTTGCTCTTGCTGTTCACGTCCGGATCGACGGGGGCGCCGAAAGCGGTGGTGTGCAGTCAGGGGAGGCTGGCCGACATCGGGGCGTACGGCGAGCGGTTCGGGATCGGGCCGGAGTCCGTGACGTACGTGGCGATGCCGCTGTTCCACGGGAACTCGATCATGGCGAACGTGGCGATGGCGACGTGTGCGGGAGCCACGATCACCCTGCGGAGGCGCTTCTCGGCCGGCGGCTTCATCTCCGATATCCGGAAATATCGGGTTACGTACGTCAACTATGTGGGGCGGGCGCTGGCCTATATCCTGGCCACCCCCGAGGCTCCGGACGACGGTGACAACGCGCTGCGGGTCGCCTTCGGCACCGAGGCGTCGGCGCGGGACATGGCCGAGTTCGCCCGCAGGTTCGGCTGCCAGGTCATCGAGGGCTACGGCTCGAGCGAGGGCGCGATCTCGCTGAACAGAACGCCCGAGACCCCGCCCGACGCGCTGGGGCTGCCGCCCGAGGGCATGGAGGTGGCCGTCCACGACCAGGAGACGGGCCGGGAGTGCCCGCGCGCCGAGTTCGACGAGACGGGCGCCCTGGTCAACGGCGACGCCGCCATCGGCGAGATCGTCGGCAGGAACGTCCGCTTCGAGGGCTACTACAACAACCCCGAGGCCGACGCGCGCAGGCTGCGCGACGGCTGGTACTGGAGCGGTGACCTGGGATATCGCGACCAGGCCGGCTATTTCTACTTCGCGGGACGTGACCTGGACTGGCTGCGCGTGGACAGCGAGAACTTCGCCGCCGCGCCCGTCGAGCGGATCATCGCCCGCCATCCCAAGGTCGTCATGGTGGCCGTCTACGCGATCCCCGACCCGGTCACGGGCGACCAGGTGATGGCCGCCATCGAGGGCGACCTCACCCCGGACGAATTAGGAAATTTCCTGAAACGGCAGGATGATCTCGGGACGAAGTGGGCGCCACGCTACGTCAGGCTCGTCAAGGAGATGCCGCTCACCGCCACCAACAAGGTCGACAAACGCGGCCTCCGGAAGGAAGCCACCGCCACGACGGACCCGCTCTGGCACCGCCCGGGCAAGGAGCTGCGGTACGTCCCGCTTTGAGCTGGCATTGAGCTGCCTGGGGTAAACCTTGGGGCATGGACCGACCGGCCAGGGTCCTCGTCGTCGACGACGAGCCGAACATCCGCGCCCTGCTCTCCCAGACGCTCCGCCTGGTCTCCTTCGAGGTCAAGACGGCGGAGACCGGCGCAGAGGCCATCGCCGCCGCCCGCGACTTCGCCCCCGACCTCGTCGTGCTCGACGTGATGCTCGAGGACTTCGACGGCTTCGAGGTGGCCAGGCGCCTGGGCGAGCGCGTCCCGGTGCTCTTCCTGACCGCCCGCGACGCCATCGAGGACCGCGTGCGCGGCCTCACCCTCGGCGCCGACGACTACGTGGCCAAGCCGTTCAGCCTGGAGGAGGTCGTACTGCGCATCCGCGCGATCCTGCGGCGCAGCCGTACCCAGGACCCCGGGACGGACGTGCTGCGCTACGCCGACCTGGAGCTGGACGCGGCCGCGCACGAGGTCAGGCGCGACGGCACGCTGGTGGACCTGTCGCCGACCGAGTTCAACCTGCTGCAGTACCTGCTCACCAACGCCGGCCGGGTGGTGAGCAAGGCGCAGATCCTGGACAGCGTCTGGCGCTACGACTTCGACGGCGACTCCAGCATCGTCGAGTCCTACGTCTACTACCTGCGCAAAAAGATCGACAAATGGGAGCCGCAGCTCATCCACACCGTCCGCGGCGTCGGCTACACGCTCAGGACGCCCCGATGAGGCCCGCCCGCTGGACCCTGCGCGCCCGCCTGGTCATCGCGGTGCTCGGCCTGACCACGATCGGCCTGGTCCTGGCCAACGTGTTCGGCATCACCCTGCTCACCGGCAACCTGATCGGCCGGACCGACGACCAGCTCACGGCCATGACCAAGGTCGTCAGCGCCAAGCCGGTCATGGCCTACGGGTTCACACCCCGCCTCGCGGGGACCCCGATGCCCATCGAAACGCTGATCACCAAACGGGTCGCGTCGGCGCTGCGCATCTACTCCTACGACTCGCCCGGCCGGCCCGTCTCCAAGCTGCCCGACGACGGCCAGCCGGGTCCCGACCTGGCCGAGGTGCGCACGGACGAGGACGGCCCCTACACCGTTCCCGGCACCTCGGGACCGTCCTGGCGGGTGTTCAGGACCCAGACTCCTGACGGCGGCACGGTCCTGCTGGCCTCCTCGCTGAAGGAGGTCGAGAGCACCAGGACCGCGCTGAGCGCGATCTCCTTCGCGGTCAGCGCCGTCGTGCTGCTCATGGTCGGCCTGGCCGCCGACGCGGTGGTACGGCTCGGCCTGCGCCCCCTGACCAGGATGGAGCGTACGGCCGGCACGATCGCCCAAGGCGACTTCGCGAGCCGCGTCCCCGCCCCCGACCCGCACACCGAGCCCGGCAGGCTGGGCCTGGCGCTCAACGTCATGCTGGACCGGCTCGAGTCGGAGATCGCCGCCAGGACCGCCTCCGAGTCGCGCATGCGGCGCTTCCTGGCCGACGCCTCGCACGAGCTGCGCACCCCGCTCACCTCGGTACGCGGCTTCGCCGAGCTGCACAGGCGCGGCGGAGACGAGGACGTGGACGAGACGATGCGCCGCATCGAAGAGGAGGCCGCCCGGATGGGCGTGCTGGTCAACGACCTGCTCACGCTCGCCCAATTGGACGAGGAACGCCCGCTCGACCTGCACCCCGTCGACCTGCTCGAGGTGGCGGCCGGCACGATCCGCGACGCCCGCGTCAGGGTGCCCGACCGGCAGGTCAAGCTCGCCGGCCTCGGCGACAAGCTCGAGCCGGTCGCCCTCGCAGCCGATGAACCCCGGCTTCGCCAAGTGGCGGCCAACCTGGTCGGCAACGCGCTCAAGCACACCCTGCCCGACGCCGCGGTCACCGTGCGCGTGGGGCGCCTCGATGGCTGGGCCGTACTCGAAGTGACAGACGACGGACCGGGGGTGGCCGCCGAGCACGTGCCGCACCTGTTCGACCGGCTCTACCGCGTCAGCCAGGGCAGATCGAGGGCCGACGGCGGCGCGGGGCTGGGGCTGGCGATCGTGGCGGCGATCGTGCGCGCGCACGGCGGCCGGCTCGAGGTGGACACGGCACCGGGCCGCGGTGCCACCTTCCGCGTGCTCCTACCCGGCTCCGAGGCGGTTCCCAGCTAGCTCCGAGCGGCGGTCGGCACATTCGGAGCATGAGACGGACACTCATCGCGGCCGCCCTGCTCATCGGGGCGGCCGCCTGCGCAAACCAGCCGAGCTCGACGGGCGTCGCCTCCGTCGCCAACGCCTCGGACAAGCCGTCGGCGACCCCATCGGCCACCGCCGGCGTGGACCCGGAGGAGCAGGGCAGGAAGTTCGCCAAGTGCATGCGTGAGCACGGCGTCGACGTGCCCGACCCCGAACCGGGCAAGGGCGTGCAATTCGCCGTCAAGGCCGACGGCGACAAGGACAAGTTCAAGCAGGCCATGGACGCTTGCCGGTCCTTCGCGCCGTTCAAGGACCGCGCGCAGATGACGCCAGAGGACCTGGACAAGATGCGCAACTTCGCCAAGTGCATGCGCGAGCACGGCGTGGACATGCCCGACCCGGACCCCAGCGGCAACATGGTCATGACCAAGAAGAAGGACACCAGGTTCGACCCGGACAACCCCGCCTTCAAGCAGGCGCTCGAGACATGCCGCTCGCAGATGCCGCAGATGAAGGTGAAGCAGTGACCAAGGTCCACGAAGAGGACAGACTGCGCACCCGTGCCCTGCCGCCGCGCCGCCGCCACCCGCTGCGCTTGGCGGCGTGGACGGGCGGGGCCGCGCTGCTGGCCGCCGCCGTCGCGGCCGCCGCCATCGGCTTCGGCGGCAAGGGCACGGGTACGGCTGCCGCCGCCAGAACCCCGCCCGCGACCGCCAAGGTGACCAAGACAACGCTCACCGAGACCAAGACCGTCGACGGGACGCTCGGCTACGGCAACACCCAGACGATCTCCGCCGCGGCCCAAGGCGTGATCACCTGGCTGCCCGCCGAGGGCGCGGTCATCACCCGCGGCCACGCCGTCTACAGCGTCGACGCCGACCGCCGCCCGCTGCTGTACGGGACCATGCCGCTCTACCGCACGCTTCAGGACGGCGTCTCGGGCAAGGACGTCGAGGAGCTCGAGCGGAACCTGGCCAAGCTCGGCTACACCGGGTTCACCGTGGACGACACCTACAGCTCGGCCACCGCCGAGGCTGTGAAGCGGTGGCAGGACGACCTCGGAGTGGAGCAGACCGGCCAGGTCAAGCCGGGAGACGTGGTCATCGCCTCGGGACCCATCCGGGTCGCCGACCTGAAGACCGCCAAGGGATCCGCCGCCTCGGGCCCTGTGCTCACCGCTACCGGCACCACCCGCCAGGTTCAGGTCAACCTCGACGTGGCCGACGAGCACCTGGTCAAGCGCGGCACCAAGGCCACGGTCGAGCTGCCCGACGGCACCACGGTGAAGGGCAAGGTCACCAGCGTCGGCAAGGTCGCGACGCAGAGCGGCCAAGGCGACGACGCCACCACCACGATCGCGGTGAAGGTCTCTGTCACGCGGCTGAAGAAGGGCTTCGACGCCGCGCCCGTGGACGTCACGCTCGTCGCCGAGCAGCGTGCGAACGTCCTGTCGGTGCCGGTCGGCGCCCTGCTGGCGCTGTCCGAGGGCGGCTACGGGGTGCAGGTCGTGGACGGCGCCACCACCCGCTACGTGGCGGTCAAGACCGGGATGTTCGCCGACGGCCAGGTCGAGGTGACCGGCGTCGACGAGGGCGCCACCGTGGCGGTGCCCAAGTGATCGTCGAACTCCACGACGTCCGCAAGGACTACGGCGAGGTCGCGGCCCTGCGCGGCGTCTCCATCGGCATCGAGTACGGCGAGCTGGTCGGCATCGTGGGCCCGTCGGGATCCGGCAAGTCGACCATGCTCCACATGATCGGCACGCTGGACCGGCCGACCGCCGGGACCGTCCGGATCGCCGGGCACGAGGTCGCCGGGCTGACCGACCGGCAGCTGTCGGCGCTGCGCGCGGGCTCGATCGGCTTCGTCTTCCAGCAGTTCCACCTCGCGGCCGGCGTCTCGGCGCTGGACAACGTGGCCGACGGCCTGCTCTACGCCGGCTACTCGCTGCGCGACCGGCGGCTGCGCGCGCTGGACGCGCTGGAACGCGTCGGGCTCGGGCACCGCCTCGGCCATCGCCCGCACGAGCTGTCAGGCGGCGAGCGGCAGCGCGTCGCGATCGCCAGGGCCGTGGCGGGCGAGCCGGAGTTGCTGCTGGCCGACGAGCCCACCGGCAACCTGGACTCCCGCTCCGGCGCCGGCGTGATGGAGCTGCTGCGCGGGCTGCACGCCGCCGGCACCACCGTGCTCATCATCACCCACGACCGCGACATCGCGGGCGCCCTGCCCCGGCAGGTCGAGATGCTCGACGGGCAGGTGCTGTCATGACCGAGCTTGTCGAGGTCATCAATAGACACAGCACCTTGGTCATGAGACCGACGAAGGAGGGCTCATGACCGTGCTGACCACCGCGCTCGCCGCCGCCCGCCTGCGGCCCCGCGACGTCGTCCGCGTCGGCGGCGCCGGCCTGCGCGCCAGGCCGCTGCGGGTGTTCCTGTCGGCGCTCGGCATCGCCATCGGTATCGCCGCCATGCTCGGCGTCGTCGGCATCTCCGCCTCCAGCCAGGAGGACCTGAACCGGCAGCTGCAGGCCCTGGGCACCAACCTGCTCAAGGTCTCGCCCGGCCAGACGCTCTTCGGCGACAGCTCCCACCTGCCCGCCGAAGCCGAGGGCATGGTGGGCCGGATCGGGCCCGTCACCGCGGTCACCGCCACAGGCCTGACCACGGCCAAGGTGTACCGCAACGACCACATCCCGGCCGAGGAGTCAGGCAGCATCTCGGTCATGGCCGCCCGGCTCGACCTGCTTCGCGACGTCGGCGCCACGATGGCAGGCGGCGCCTGGCTGAACGCGGCCACCGACCGCTACCCGGCCGTCGTGCTCGGCGCCAAGGCGGCCGACCGGCTCGGGGTCGTCCACGCCGGTCCCGATCAACGGGTCTGGCTCGGCGGGCAGTGGTTCACCGTGGTGGGCGTGCTGGCCCCCGCGGCGCTGGCGCCGGAGCTGGACAGCGCGGCCCTGGTCGGCTGGCCGGTGGCCGAATCGCGGCTGGCCTTCGACGGGTATCCGACCACGATCTACACCAGGGCCGCCGAGGAGCAGGTCCCCGCGGTACGCGACGTGCTCGCGGCCACGGCCAACCCGGAGAAACCCAACGAGGTCCAGGTCTCCAGGCCCTCGGACGTGCTGGCCGCCAAGCAGGCCACCGACGCCACGCTCAACGCGCTCCTGCTCGGGCTCGGCGGGGTCGCGCTGCTGGTGGGCGGCGTGGGCGTGGCCAACACCATGGTCATCTCGGTGCTGGAACGGCGGGCCGAGATCGGGTTGCGGCGCTCGCTCGGCGCCACGCGCGGGCAGATCCGGCTGCAGTTCCTGGCCGAGTCCCTGCTGCTGTCGGCGATCGGCGGGATCGGGGGCGTCGTGCTGGGGATCGGCGTGACCTGGAGCTACGCCACGTTCCAGGGCTGGCCGTCCCTCGTGCCGATCTGGGCGATGGTCGGCGGCGTGCTGGCCACGCTGGTCATCGGCGGGCTGGCCGGCTTCTACCCGGCCGTCCGGGCGGCCAGGATGTCGCCCACGGAGGCCCTGGCCACGCCATGACCGATTTCTACAAGAGGCGGCGGGCGGGTCCCGGATAGCGTCGCCGTATGAACGTTTTGCCGCGTGCGGCGACATATTTGCAGCTCAATGCCAGGTTGATCGACCGGCTCCGCTTCGAGGCGCTGTTCTCGGGCGGATCGCGCGAGCGCGTGCTCAGCGTGCTGCGCGGCTACCAGAACGCCGACGGCGGGTTCGGCAACGCGCTCGAACCCGACCTGCGCGGCGCCGCCAGCCAGCCGGAGCCGGTCGAGGTGGCGTTCTGGATCCTGGACGAGCTCGACGCCTTCTCCGACCCGATGGTCCCCGCGGCCTGCGACTACCTGGCCTCCGTCACGGCCAAGGACGGCGGCGTGCCGTTCGTCCTGCCCTCGGTGCGCGACATGCCACGGGCGCCCTGGTGGGAGACCGAGGACGACCCGCCGGGCAACCTGGTGCCGACGGCCTCGCTGGTCGGCCTGCTGCACAAGCACGGCGTCGAGCATCCCTGGCTCGGCCCGGCCACCGAGTTCTGCTGGTCGGCCATCGCCCGCATCGCCGAGACCACGCCCTACGAGGCGCGCGCCGTGGTGACCTTCCTCGACCTGGTGCCCGACCGGGATCGGGCGCTGGCCGAGTTCACCCGGCTGAAGGAGTCGATCCTGGCCACAGTCAGCTTCGACCCCGGCGCCTCCGGCCATGCCCACTTCCCGCTCGACTACGCGCCCGCGCCGCTGCGGCTGCCGCTCTTCACCGACGACGTGCTCTCCCAGCACCTCGACGTCCTGGAGGCCGCCCAGTCCGCCGACGGCGGGTGGAGCGGGAACTGGCTGATGTGGACGCCGATCGTGGCCCACGAGTGGGGCGGGTACGTCACGGTGCTCCGGCTCAAGACCCTCCGGGCGTACGGGCGTTCTGTCGGTGGCGGGGCATAGCCTGGCCATGTGTACACCGAGAGGCCGCCGGAGCCCGCGCTGGCCGATCGGATCGCCTGCCTGTGGCACCAGGTGTGCGAGGCCGACGGCACCCACCTCGTGGTGCCCGACGGCTGCGTCGACCTGATCTGGGGTCCCGGCGGGCCGCACGTCGCGGGCCCCGACACCGGGCCGATGCCGGCGCCCATGCGCGCCGGCGACGCCTACGTCGGGATCCGCTTCAAACCCGGCGCGACCGGCCTGGTGTTCGGCGTCCCCCTCTCGGAGCTGCGCGACCAGCGCGTCCCCGCCGCCGCGCTCGACGCCCTCACCGCCCCCCTCCTCACAGACCCCACCGCGTCGCTTCTCGGGGTGCCGAGGTTGGCGGGGCTGGATGCGGTGGGGGCCGCGCGGATGCTGGCCTTGAAGGCCGTCGTCCTCGCCCGGCTGCGCGACACCCCCGCACCCGACCCGGCCGCCCCGGCGATCGCGGCGGCGCTGCGGGCCGGGCGCACGGTCGCCGAGGTCGCCTGGGACCTGGGCTACAGCGAGCGGCAGCTGCACCGCCGCACCCTGGCCGGCTTCGGCTACGCGCCCAAGACCCTGCAGCGCGTCGTCAGGTTCCAGCGTGCCCTCCGCCTGGCCCGCTCCGGCGTCCCCCTGGCCGAGGTCGCCGCCTCCAGCGGCTACACCGACCAGGCCCACCTCTCCCACGACGTCAAGCGCCTCAGCGGCGTCTCCATGACCCACCTCGCCGCCTGACTTCTCCGGCTGTACGGCGAGCCACGCCGGCCCGCCGTACCACCCTCATGACGAATGCGGCGCGCGGGGCGCGGTCGGCGCGACGGGGCACCAGGCATCGCAAGCGGGCAATCCCGGGACACCCGGAACGCCAGGGAAGTCGACGCCGGAAGGGGCGGCGGGCGGGCGGGGCAGGCGCGCCCCGGCGGGCAGTAGCGGCTCGCACGCGCGGACGGCGGCGTCGTACTGCTGGGACACCGGATCCACCCGCGTCCCCGACAGCTCGATGTGCACCTGGCCGTCCCCCGTGACGGTCACGCCGGGAAAGTCCGGCAGACCGTGCGACCGCATGCACCGGACGAACGCCGACGCATCCCCTGACGCCGGAGTGTCCGCGGACGCCGCTGTCACCAGGCCGCCCCCGGTGACGGCCGCGACGCCCAGCAGGGCGGTGACGAGCTTGAGCATGATGTTCCTCCTCGGATCGGTTGACCCCAGGGAAGCGGGCGGTCGGTTACAGCCCGGGAACAGTTACGCCGCCGTAACCGGGCGAAGGTCACCATGGCCGCATGAGGGTGCTGATCGTGGAGGACCACGCGGAGCTGGCCGAAACCGTGGCCACCGGGTTGCGCCGCGAAGGCATGGCCGTGGACGTCTCCCTGGACGGCGACGCCGCGCTCTACCGCGCCTGCGTCAACCGCTACGACGTCGTCGTCCTCGACCGCGACCTCCCCGGCGTGCACGGTGACGACGTCTGCCGCGCGCTGGCCGCCGCGGGCAACCCTGCCAGGGTCCTGATGCTCACCGCGGCGGGCACGATCGAGGACCGCGTCGAGGGGCTTGGCGTGGGCGCCGACGACTACCTGCCCAAGCCCTTCGCCTTCGCCGAGCTGGTGGCCCGCGTGCGGGCGCTGGCCAGGAGGTCGCAGCCCGCGCTGCCGCCGGTGCTGGAACGCGGCGGGCTCCGGCTGGACCCGGCCAGGCGCGAGGCGAGCCGCGACGGGCTGCCGCTGGCGCTGAGCCCGAAGGAGTTCGCCGTGCTCGAGCTGCTGATGGCCGCCAGGGGAGCGGTCGTCTCCGCCGAGCACCTGCTCGAACGGGCCTGGGACGAGGCCGCCGACCCGTTCACCCAGACGGTCAAGGTCACGATCAGCCGGTTGCGGCGCAAGCTCGGCGACCCGCCGCTGATCGAGAACGTGCCCCAAGCGGGATACCGGATCTGATGCGGACCATCCGATTCCGGCTCACCCTGGTCTACAGCACCCTCTTCCTGGCGACCGGGATCCTGCTCGTCGCGCTCATCTACCTGCTGGCCGCGCACCTGCCCGCCGGCGCCCCGCCCGCGCCCGACCTGTCCGGCCCGCCGATCACCGTGCCCGAGACCTGGATGGACCGCCAGCGCGAGGCCGACCTGAACCGGCTGCTCGCCGGGTCCGCCATCGCGCTGGGCGTCATGGCCTGCGCCTCGGTCGCGCTCGGCTGGGTGATGGCCGGGCGAGTGCTGCGGCCGCTGGCCGGCATGACGGCGACCGTACGCAGGATCTCGGCCGACCGCCTCGACCGGCGCCTGGCCGCGACCGGCCCTGACGACGAGCTGAAAGAACTGGCCGACACCTTCGACGACCTGCTCGGACGGCTGGAGGCGGCCTTCGTCGCGCAGCGCCGATTCGTCGCCAACGCCTCGCACGAGCTGCGCACCCCGCTCACGCTGCAGCAGGCCATGGTCGAGGTGGCGCTCGCCGACCCGGATCCCGACGTCGCGGCGATGCGCGCCACGTTCGAGCGGCTGCTGGCCTCCTGCGGGCACCAGGAACGCCTCATCGACGCGCTCCTCACCCTGGCGCGCGGCCAGCAGGGCCTGTCCACCAGGCAGGACGTCGACCTCGCCGCGATCGCCACCAGGGTCGCCGGCGACTCCCCGGATCTCGTCCCCACCCGGGTCTCCGGCGATCCCGCACTGATCGAACGCCTCGTCACCAACCTCGTCGACAACGCCCGCCGCTACAACGTTCCCGGCGGCTGGGTGCGGGTCTCCACCGGCAAGCGCTCACTCACCGTCGTCAACAGCGGCCCGGTCGTCCCGGCCGACCAGATCGACGGGCTCTTCCAGCCGTTCCGCCGCCTGGACGCCGACCGTCGCGCGGGCGCCGACGGGCTCGGCCTGGGGCTCTCGATCGTCGCGGCCATCGCCGACGCCCACGCCGCCACCGTCTCCGCCCTCCCCGGCCCCGAGGGCGGCCTCTCGATCACGGTCACTTTCCCTTCGGAGCCGGTACGGCCTGCCGTACCGCTCGCGGGGGTTCGCCCGAGATGAGGGCGGCCGCCCAGGTCGCGCTCGGGTCGCTGTCGATCAGCAGTGCCCGGGTGAGCAGGCTCAGCGGGATCGCCAGCAGCGCACCCAGCGGGCCGAGCACGAACGCCCACACGATCAGCGACAGGAACGTCATCGTGGTCGACAGCCCGACGGCGTCGCCGAGGAACTTCGGCTGGATGAACGACTGGATGACCACGTTGATCGCGACATAGGCGGCGATGACGAGGAGCATCTGCTTCGGCCCGCCGTCGAGCAGCGCCAGCATCGCGGGCGGGATCAGGCCGAGGATGAAGCCGATGTTCGGGATGTAGTTCGTGATGAGCGCCAGGACACCCCAGAGCAGGGGGAGCGGGACTCCGAGGATGTAGAGCGCGCCGACGTCCAGCGCGGAGCAGATGAGGCCGAAGACCGTGGAGACGATGAGGTATCGCCGCGTCTTGTGCGCGAACTCGGCCAGCGCCCTCACCAGTTGCGGGCGATCGCCGTGCTCCGAGGCGATGGTCCTGGCGGTGGCCGGCGCGTCCAGGCACATGGCCAGCAACAGCACTACGATCAGGAACAGGCTCGACAGCACGCTGAGCAGGCTGGTCAGCAGGCTCTGCGCCAGGCCGATCATCTTGCCGGGGTCGAAGGACTGGATGGCCTTGTTGAGCTGGTCGTTGCTGATGCCGTGCTCGACGGCGAACCGCTGGGACTGCGTGATCAGGCCCTGGAACTGCGTGGTGTAGGTGGGCAGGATCGACGCCAGCTGGGTGACCGCGAGGGTCAGCACGGCCACCATTCCGAGCAGGACGAGCAGGACGATCGTGAACGGCACGGCGATCTGCACCCAGGTGGGGGCATGCCTGCCCTCCAGCCACCTGCGCACCGGGGAAACGGCGATGACCAGGACCAGGGCGAGGACGACGGGGCCGAGGATGGAGTTGACCTCGCGCATTCCGAAGAGGGCGACCACCGCTCCGGCGATCCCCAGCAGGATGATGAGCGCTCTGGGCACCGGACGATCGCTCACGGTCCGGTACATACCCCCATATCCGTCGATTTGACGGTTGCCGGGTGTCTACATAGAGTTCACCAGTCCCGACCGGGAGATGAAGATCGCCCGGCGGCCCGACTGGACAAGCTCCGAAGTTCGGAGTAAGTTAGAAGGGTTGCTCCGGAGACGGAGCGGGATCCCATTCCTGCAGCTAGGACTGGCCGGAGTCAATTTGACACCAGCTGGGACGGCGGTAAGGTTTGAGACACGAAAACGAAATGAACGCCTCCTGAAGTTCAGGGGAGTACGCGTCCGTTTCTTGAGAACTCAACAGTGTGTTAAAAGCCAGTGCATGAATTTTCATGCA